>CBIHPH010000201.1:0-3292 GCA_966212105.1 uncultured Rhizobacter sp. | reverse complement strand
GGCCGACCCGGGGTCGCCCCTCGGGGGCAGGAGGCGCCAGCCGACTGGGGGGCCTGTCAGAACCCCAGGCTGGCCAGCAGATCGTCCACCTCGCCCTGGTTCGAGACCACGTCGGTGCGCCCTTCGGGATTCACCACCGGGCCGTTGAGGACGTTGGCATGTTCCACCACCTTCTGGGCCTCCGGGGGCGCGGCCTGCACGAGCAGCTTGACCAGACTGTCTTCCAGGTCGGCCGCGAGCGCCACCACCTTGGCGACCACCTGGCCGGTGAGGTCGTGGAAGTCCTGGGCCATCATGATGTCGGTGA
This sequence comes from uncultured Rhizobacter sp., assembly GCA_966212105.1. Taxonomy (GTDB): domain Bacteria; phylum Pseudomonadota; class Gammaproteobacteria; order Burkholderiales; family Burkholderiaceae_C; genus Rhizobacter. The sequence goes on along the minus strand of CBIHPH010000201.1, from coordinate 2,985 downwards.
GGTGTTGGTCGATGCGTGCGGTGGCCGCCTCGACGTCGCCGACGAAATTCATCACCGAGCCGGTGGCCACGGCCTTGACCGGGTCGGCCACGATGGCCTCGGCCATGCGGCGGGTGTCCGCGGAGATCGTGGCGTGTTCGGCCTTGGCCTGGTCGACCGAGTTCAATACCTTGTTGGCGGCCGCGCCGGTCTTTTCGGCGATGTAGTTCAGGCGGCTGCGCGCATCGGGCAGGCCCTCGGCGCAGTTGGCGAGCTTGGGCATGACGCCCAGTTGGGTGAGGGCGTCGTGCAACTGGCGCGTGATGACACCGAGTTGCTGGAAGACCTCGGGCGAGGCACCAGCGGGCGACAGGTTCGCCATCGTTTCCATTTTCATGATGGATGTCCTCAGGCTGCCGTGGCGAGTTTTTGCATGATTTTCTGGACCTTCTCTTCCAGCGTGGCTTTGGTGAAGGGCTTGACGATGTAGCCCGCCGCGCCATCCTGCGCGGCGCGAACGATGTCCTCCTTGCGGGCCTCGGCCGTCACCATCAGCACGGGCAGGTGCTTCAGGCTGGCGTCGGCCTTGACCGCGGCAAGCAGCTCGAAGCCGTTCATGTTGGGCATGTTGATGTCGGAGACGACGAAGTCGAACTTCGCGCTCTTCAACATGTTCAACGCGACTGCGCCGTCTTCGGCTTCTTCCGCGTTGTTGTAGCCGATCTCCTTGAGCAGGCCGCGCACGATGCGCCGCATGGTCGAGAAGTCATCGACGATCAGAAATTTCATGTCCGTGCTCATGGCTGGGCCTCACTGGTGTCCGCAGGGGTTATCGGGTGCTCGGGGCAGATATTGAGGGTTCTGCCCGCGGGTTGTCGCTCGGGGCATTGGTTTTGGTCTGAGGTGTGACACTTTCCTCGTTTGCCGCGCGTTCGGAATGGAAGAATCGGTCTTCGGCTTCGCGGTTCATCACGATGATGCTGATGCGGCGGTTCGACGGGCTTTGCGGATCGTCCTTGTCGAACGGGGTGCTCGACGCCAGGCCCTGCACCCGCAGCACGCGTTCGTCAGGCAGGCCGCCGGCGAGCAGTTCTCGGCGGGAGGCGTTCGCACGGTCGGCCGAGAGCTCCCAGTTGCTGTAGCCATGGGCTCCGTTGCCGAACGGCGTGGCGTCGGTATGGCCTTCCAGGGTGAGCCGGTTGGGCACGTCGTTGAGCACGCCGCCGATTTCGCGCAGCAGCTCGCGCATGTAGGGCTTCACCACCGCACTGCCGCTGTCGAACATGGGCCGGTTCTGGTCGTCGACGATCTGGATGCGCAGCCCGTCTTTCGTCATGTCCAGAAGGATCTGCGATTTCATGTTCGACAGCTTCGGATGGTTGTCGATGACCCGCTTGACCTGTTCGCGCACGGCCTCGAGCTTGGCGGCCTCGGCCTGGGCTTGTTCGGCCTTCATGGCGGCGAGGTTGATGGTGCTGCGGCTCTTGTCGACATCGCCGCGCTTGACCTGGCCGCCGGAGCGGCTCAAATCGGTGCCTCCGCCCTTGATGACGTGGGAGGAATCCCCCGAGCCGCTGCCGCCGCTCAGCAGCGCGACCTTCAGCGGAGACTGGAAGTAATCGGCAATGCCTTTCTTGTCGCCCTCGGTCGTGGAGCCCAGCAGCCACATCAGCAGGAAGAAGGCCATCATCGCGGTCACGAAGTCGGCGTAGGCGATCTTCCATGCACCGCCATGGGCGCCATGGCCCCCCTTTTTCACCCGCTTGATGATGATGGGCTGGAGCTTCTTGGAATCACCGGCCATGGGCTGCCTCCGGGGTTGGGCGAGGGCAGGGCATCACTTCTTGCCCTTCACATGGCCTTCGAGTTCGGAGAAGGTGGGGCGCTCGGTGGAGTAGAGCACCTTCCGGCCGAACTCCACCGCCACCTGCGGCGCATACCCTTGCATGCTGGCGAGCAGCGTGGTCTTGATGCACTGCAGCTCCTTGTGGGATTCATCGTTCTTCTGCTCCAGCAGGCCCCCGAGCGGCTCGACGATGCCGTAGGCCATCAAGATCCCGAGGAACGTGCCGACGAGTGCCGAGCCGATCATGGCCCCGAGGATGGCCGGCGGCTGCCCCACCGAACCCATCGTGTTGACCACACCGAGCACTGCGGCCACGATGCCGAAGGCCGGCAAGGCGCCGGCCAGCCGGGCGATGGCCGCGACCACCGCATGCGCCTCATGGTGGTGGGTGTCGATCTCGCTGTCCATCAGGCTTTCGATCTCGTGGGCGTTCAGGTTGCCCGAGACCATCATGCGCAGGTAATCGGTGACGAACTCGACCACGTGGTGATCGTTGCCGACGGTGGCGTACTTCTTGAAGACGGCGCTTTCATGCGGGGCATCGACGTCTTTCTCGATGGACATCAAGCCCTCCTTGCGCGCCTTCTGCAAGATGTCGTACAGGAGCGCGAGCAGCTCCATGTAGCGCGCCTTCGAATACTTCGAGCCCTTGAGCAGCGTGGGCAAGGCGGTCAAGGTGCCCTTGAGCACCTTCGGCTGGTTGTTCACGACGAACGCGCCGAGCGCGCCCCCGAGGATGGCCATCAGTTCGGTAGGCAGCGCATGGATGATCACGGTGATGTTGCCGCCGTGAATGATGTACGCACCGAAGATGCACCCCAGGGCGACTGCGTAACCGATGAGAACAAACATGATGGTGGAATTCCGTGTCCCTGAGCCGCTTTTATCGGCGACACACCAAGTGTCTTGAGTGTGTGCGCCTTCCGCCCGACCCGATCCGCCCAACAGCGGTCAGAACTCCCGCCAAAACAAGGCCCGCACCTCGTCGTCCTGGCGAAAGCCAGGACCCACTGCACCGGTAGGCACCGGCGTTCGCCGGTGTGACAAGAGAGGAGAGGGGGCAAGCGAGCAAAGCGAGCAACGCCCCGAAGCGCGAGCGACAGGCAGGCGAGCAAAGCGAAGCCGCCCATCAAGCCACACGCGAGCCCGGCTCCGCCGGG
>CBIHPH010000200.1:0-3330 GCA_966212105.1 uncultured Rhizobacter sp. | reverse complement strand
ACGCGCTGCGCCGCGTGCTGCTCTCGTCGATGGTTGGGTATGCGCCCACGGAAGTGACCATCGCAGGTGTGCTGCACGAGTACTCCACCATTGATGGTGTGCAGGAAGACGTGGTTCACATCATGCTGAACCTCAAGGGTGTGGTGTTCCGCCTGCACAACCGCGATGAAGTGACGCTGGTGCTGCGCAAGGAAGGCGAAGGCCCGGTCACGGCCGGTGACATCCAGACGCCCCACGACGTCGAGATCATCAACCCGGACCACGTCATTGCCCACTTGGCGCAAGGCGGCAAGCTCGACATGCAGATCAAGGTCGAGAAGGGCCGCGGCTACGTGCCGGGCAACATGCGCCGCTTCGGCGACGAGCCCACCAAGTCGATCGGCCGCATCGTGCTGGATGCTTCGTTCTCGCCGGTTTCCCGCGTGAGCTACACGGTTGAAAGCGCTCGCGTCGAGCAGCGCACCGACCTGGACAAGCTCGTGATGGAAATCGTCACCAACGGCGCCATCACGCCGGAAGAGGCGATTCGCGCATCGGCCAAGATCCTGGTCGAGCAGCTCGCTGTGTTTGCGCAGCTGGAAGGCAGCGAGATCGCCGCCTTCGACCAACCGGCTCAACGCAGCACGCAGTTCGATCCGATCCTGCTGCGTCCGGTCGACGAACTCGAGTTGACGGTGCGTTCGGCCAACTGCCTGAAGGCCGAGAACATCTATTACATCGGCGACCTGATCCAGCGCACGGAAACCGAGCTTCTCAAGACCCCGAACCTCGGCCGCAAGTCGTTGAACGAGATCAAGGAAGTGCTGGCTTCGCGCGGTCTGACCCTCGGCGCCCGACTCGAGAACTGGCCGCCGCAAGGTCTCGATAAGCGATAATTCGTCGTTCGGCCCCGCCTCGGTGGGGTCGTTTTCCAGGATGGCGCTGAGCCATCCGGTGCCCCGGCCGTACCTGATACGGGTGCCGGTTTCAAATTCAGAAGGACATGCACCATGCGCCACCGTAATGGCCTCCGCAAACTCAACCGCACGTCGTCGCACCGCCTGGCGATGCTGCGCAACATGACGAACTCGCTGCTCACGCACGAAGCCATCAAGACCACCGTCCCGAAGGCCAAGGAACTGCGCCGCGTCGTCGAACCGCTGATCACGCTGGCCAAGGAGCCGACGCTGGCCAACCGCCGCCTGGCTTTTGACCGCACCCGTGACCGCGACGTCGTGACGAAGCTGTTCAACGAACTGGGCCCGCGCTACAAGGCTCGTCCGGGCGGCTACACCCGCATCCTGAAGATGGGGTTCCGCGTGGGCGATAACGCCCCCATGGCTTTCGTCGAGCTGGTCGATCGTCCGGAACCCACCGAAGCTGAGGCGGAAACTACCGCCGCCGAGTGATCCCCCGGCGGGATCGAGCTCCAAAGGGCCAGCAGTTGCTGGCCCTTTTTGCTTCTGCGCCCGGCGGACACGCCGGTGAGGGCGAACGGTGCGCCGGCGGCGCAATGCGCGTTCCTTTGGCACACTTCGTCTCAATGCCTGCACCGATTTTTCGCATCGCCCGCCTCCGCAAGGCCTTCGGCGACCACACCGTCGTCGATGACCTGTCCCTCGAGATTCAGCCGGGCGAGTGCCTGGGCGTGATCGGTCCGAATGGCGCGGGCAAGACCACCACCATCCGGATGTGCCTGGGCCTTGTCGGCCCGGATGGGGGGCACATCGAGGCGTTCGGCCTGCCCATTCCTGCCCGCGTGCGCGAGGCGAAGAAGCGCATGGGCGTCGTGACCCAGTTCGACAGTCTGGACCCCGATTTCACCTGTGCGGAGAACCTTCGGGTCTACGGCCGCTATTTCGGGGTCCCGAATGCGGTGATCGAGGAACGCATCCCGAAGCTGCTCGAATTTGCCGCACTCCAATCCAGAGCGCAGGCGAGGCCGGGGGAGCTGTCCGGCGGCATGAAGCGGCGCCTCAGCCTCGGGCGCGCGTTGATCAACGATCCGCAACTGCTGCTGCTCGACGAACCGACGACCGGGTTGGACCCGCAGGCGCGCCACGTGATGTGGGAGCGGCTTCAGAAGCTGCTGCAGCAGGGCAAGTCGATCTTGCTGACCACCCATTTCATGGATGAGGCAGAGCGCCTGTGCGACCGCCTGATCGTGCTGGACCATGGCCGCAAGATTGCCGAAGGCACGCCACGGGGCTTGATCGCATCGCATCTTGAGCGCGACGTGGTCGAGGTGTATGGCGACGGGGCGTCGGGGCTCGCGGCGAGCCATGCCCATTGGGCCCAGCGCGTGGAGACCCGCGGCGAAACGGTGTTCTTTTACTTGAGCGACCCGGGCCCTCTGCTGCAGGCATTGGGCGCATGCCAGAACCTGCGTGTGCTGCACCGCCCGGCCAACCTCGAGGATCTGTTCCTCAAGCTCACCGGCCGCCAGATCAGGGACGATTGAAAGCTTCGCCCATGTACCTTTCGATGTACGGCATCCCCCGACTCACCCGTGGCTTCTGGCCAGTGGTGCTTCGCAACCTGCTCGTCTGGCGCAAGCTTGCCGTCCCGAGTGTCATCGGCAACATCGCCGAGCCGCTGATCACGCTCGTGGCCTTCGGCTACGGGTTGGGAACGATGATTGGCCGGGTTGAAGGTCTGCCCTACATCGTCTACCTTGCGTCCGGCAGCCTGGCCGTCAGCTGCGCGTTGGCTGCGACGTTCGAGGCGTTGTATTCGGCCTACTCCCGCATGGAGGTCCAGAAGACCTGGGAAAGCATCATGAACGCGCCGGTGGCTCTCGACGACATCGTTTTCGCCGAGCTGCTGTGGGCAGCGATCAAGTCGATGTTCACGGTGGCGGCCATCCTGGTGGTGCTGTTCCTGCTCGGGATCAGCAGGCAACCGTCGATGCTGCTTGCGCTGCCGGTGCTATGGCTCGTGGGGCTCACGTTCGCAGCGATCGCACTCGTGTTCAATGCACTGGCCCGGGGGTATGACTTCTTCACCTACTACTTCACCCTCGTGATGACGCCGATGACGTTCCTGTCCGGCGTGTACTTCCCGATTGGACAAATGCCCGTGCCGCTTCAATGGCTGGCGCAAGTGCTGCCGCTCACACATGCCGTGGCGCTCGTGCGACCTCTGATCATTGGTGAATGGCCGGCGCAGCCGTGGCTTCCGATCGCCGTGCTCCTGGCCTACGCGGCGGGCGGTTACTACATTGCCCTCGTGCTGACACGAAAACGATTCTTCAAATGAGTGACCACTTCTCAAAACCTGTGCTATAGTCACAGGCTCAGTCGCGGGGTGGAGCAGTCTGGTAGCTCGTTGGGCTCATAACCCAAAGGTCGT
>CBIHPH010000199.1:0-3371 GCA_966212105.1 uncultured Rhizobacter sp. | reverse complement strand
GCCCGATCTACGGCATGCCGATCCTGGAGGCCTACAAGGCCAAGACCGTCATCGTCAACAAGCGCTCGATGGCCGCGGGGTACGCCGGCCTCGACAACGAGTTGTTCTACATGGACAAGACGATGATGGTGTTCGGCGACGCCAAGAAAGTCGTAGAGGAGATGGTGAAGGCCATCGAATGAACGACACCGGCAGGAATGCTCGGGTCATCGGGATGAAAACCCGGTGATCGGTTTCGTATTTTTCCAACCAGAATCGCGCATGCATGTCGAAGGGCTGAATCAATGGAAAAGACCTGGTTGAAGCATTACCCGAGCGGTGTGGCGCAGCACATCGACGTCGGGCAATACAGCTCGCTGGTGGCGTTGCTGGATGAAAGCTTCAAGAAGTACCGGGACCGGGCGGCTTACCGCTTCATGCGCAAGCCGATCAGCTTCGGCCAGGTCGATGACCTGTCGCGTGCGTTTGCCGCTTACCTGCAGTCGCAAGGCTTCGCCAAGGGCGACCGCGTTGCGGTGATGATGCCCAACGTGCCCCAGTACCCCGTGGCGCTCGCCGGCATTCTGCGCGCCGGCTGCGTGGTGGTGAACGTGAACCCGCTCTACACCCCGCGCGAGCTGGAACATCAGCTCAAGGACTCCGGCGCCAAGGGCATCGTGATCCTCGAGAACTTCGCCGCCACGCTGGCCCAGGTGGCTGAACACGTGCCCGCCAAGAAGGTGATCGTCGCATCGATGGGCGACTTGCTCGGCTTCCCGATGTCCTTGATCGTCAACAGCGTCGTCCGCTACGTGAGGAAGATGGTGCCGGCCTACGACTTGCCGCATGCCGTCAAGTTCAACGATGCGCTGTCGCAAGGGCGCCAGGGCAGCCTGCGTCCGCCGATCGTCGGGCCCGACGACGTCGCCGTGCTGCAGTACACGGGAGGAACCACCGGCGTCAGCAAAGGGGCCGTCCTCTTGCACCGCAACCTGGTGGCCAACACGCTGCAATCGGAGGCCTGGTACCAACCCGCGCTGAAAAAGGTGCCGGCGAACGAGCAGGTCACCACCGTCTGCGCGCTGCCGATTTATCACATCTTCGGCTTCACCGTGAACATCATGCTTGGCATGCGCACCGGGGGCTGCAACGTGCTGATCCCGAACCCGCGCGACTTGCCTGCCGTGTTCAAGGAACTCCGGGGCATCAAGTTCCACAGCTTCCCGGCGGTCAACACCCTGTTCGGTGCCATGGCCAATCATCCGGAGTTCAACACGGTGGACTGGAGCAGCCTGCTGGTTTCCATCGGCGGCGGCATGGCCGTGCAGAGCGCCACGGCAAAGCTTTGGCTGGAAAAGACGGGCTGTCCCATCGTCGAGGGATACGGTCTTTCCGAGACCTCGCCCATCGTCTGCTGCAACCCGGTCGACAGCACCGCCTACAGCGGCAACATCGGCTTCCCGCTGCCCGACACCGAGATTGCATTGCTCGACGAGGACGGCTCCGAGGTTCCGCAAGGCATGCCTGGCGAGATCGCGGTGCGTGGCCCGCAGGTCATGGCGGGCTACTGGCAGCGTGCGGACGAAACGGCGCGGGCCATGACCGCCGACGGCTTCTTCCGCACGGGCGACATCGGCACGGTCGATGCCACGGGCCACATCAAGATCGTCGACCGCAAGAAGGACATGATCCTGGTCAGTGGCTTCAACGTGTACCCGAACGAGGTGGAAGACGTCGTGACGCAGATGCCGGGCATCCTCGAATGTGCGGCCGTCGGCGTGCCCGATGCGAAGGCCGGTGAAGCCGTCAAGCTCGTGATCGTTCGGAGCGATCCCGCGATCACCGAAGCCGACGTTCGCGCCTATTGCGAGACCAACATGACCGGATACAAGCGGCCGAAGGTGGTGGAGTTCCGCGCCGATCTGCCCAAGTCGCCGGTGGGCAAGATCCTGCGCCGCGAACTGCGTGACACGGTTTGAGCGGCCGGCTGATCATGCCGAAGTGATTCCCCCGACCATCCCGCCCACCTCGCGTCCTGTCGACAAGGCGCTCATCACCGGTCATGGCGCCTGAATGATGGGATGGCTGCTGCGTGGGCTGCTGCGCGCCTTGCGGACGGCGCTGCTGACGCTCGCGGCCGCCGTGCTGTTCATTGAGGAATGGGGCTGGCGACCGCTCACCGCCGTTGCTGCGCGCATCGGCCGCTGGCCTCCGATTGCCCGCGTCGAAGCCGTGATCCGCCGGGTGCGTCCCGCCGTGGCGCTGGTGCTGTTCCTCGTGCCGGCCCTGGCCCTGTTCCCCGTCAAACTCGCTGCGCTGTGGCTGATTCATGCCGGCAAAGCCACGCTCGGCATCACCGTGATCGTGCTGGCCAAGCTGCTCGGGACGGCCCTGGTCGGGCGCCTGTTCCTGCTCACCGAGACGCAGCTCATGACATTCCCGTGGTTCGCCCGGGCGTGGGCATGGTGGCGCGCCACCAAGGCGCGGATCACCGAGTCGGTGCGACGCTCGATCGCCCTGCGGGCGGCTCGCCACCTTGTCGAACGCCTGCGGAGGCTCTGGCGCCGCCTGCGTCGGCGCAGTGAAGCCTGATGCACGCGAGCGCGTGTTCTGCGGCGTTGCGCAATGGAGGTCGCAGTCCTGACGGCTGCCTGAGGCAAGCCGAGCTGCACGGGCTTGCCGTTGGACCTCAAGGGAACTCCCACAAATGTGCATGAATTGCTGATTCGGCATGCCACCTAGGGATTGCCCTCCATCACTGCTGATCGCGTAGTGCGCCCACAAGGTAATGACTTGTGACGCATCCGGGTGGATCGCCACGTCGGCCTCTATGATCCCCGCCGGCTGCCTCAGGGAGGACGGGACAAGAACACAAGCCCGCCATCGACCGCAGCCTCTCCGGTGTTGAATTCCTTGCGATCGTGAACCGGTGGACCGCCGCGTTCCATCGCGTGAGGTCCCCACCGATTCGGCTTGTGGCTCGTCGTTTCGAGCCTGCAAGAACACGTGACTGCAGCGCTGTTCCGGCTGCGACCGGCGGCGCTCACAGGGCGTCGCCTCGACAAGACGACCCATGACCGAAGCAGCGCAGGCCGAACCTGCAACACTCACGCGGCAGACCGCGGTGGGCCCGCTCAACACGTTCGCCCGGGAAGACATCGGTGCAGGGGCCGCGCAGTTCGATCTTTGGTTGCGCAACATCAGCGACGGCTACGTGACGCTGGAGCGATTGAAAACGGTCGCAGGCAGCCTGCCGGTGCTAGGCAACATCATGGCGTTCATCGACACGGTAATGGATGTCGTGAACGTGGTCGACAAGTACGCCGACGGCAAGCCTGTGGAGCTGTTTGACTGGGTGACGCTCGGCGTGAACTTGATCGGTGTCATTCCCG
>CBIHPH010000198.1:0-3639 GCA_966212105.1 uncultured Rhizobacter sp. | reverse complement strand
GCTTGAGCCAGCGGTGCAACCACCAGCCGTCGCGGCCAGCCTCATAGCATGAGTACACCGGCACCGGCGTCTGCAGACAGCACCGCGCCTTGGCACGCTCGATGCACGCGAGCACCGCCGCTTGATCGCCTGCAGCGATGCTGAACCGTCCCGGACGGCGTCGCCCATCGGAATACGTCAACTTCCATGCCTTGTCGCCAAGTTCGAAGCTGATGTACAGCGCCGGCTCAGTCGCCGTATCCTTGCCTTCGAGGACTGCCTGGGTCGATTTCATTTCCGCACCCCCTGCGAGATGAACTATGGAACACCCGTTTTAAAACAACGTGGTGGACCTTGGTGGTCCTCTCCATAGCATCTCGGGGGGACCGGCGCGAAAGCGCCGTAGGGGGCTTTAATACTCCCAGAACATCCGCTGCAGTTCAGCCGAAGACGTGGTCTTCGTCAGCGCGAGCGCTGCGAGGATCTTCGCCTTCTGAGGGTTCAGGTCGTGTGCAACCACCCAGTCGTACTTGTCGTCGGGCTGTTCGCCGTTGCGCAACACGAAGCCGTCGGCGATGCGCGAGGACCGGATGATCTGGATGCCTGCTGCGCGGGCGGCCTTGAGGCCTTCGACGCCATAGTCAGGCACCGAGCCGTTGCCGGTGCCGGCGTGGACGATGGCCTTCACGCCCGATTTGACGGCGGCCTGCACGGCGGTCGTGCCCATGTTGCCGGATCCGTAAACGATGGCCACTTCAGGCAATGACGTGATGGTGTCGATGTCGAACTCGGACTTCGTCGTCTGGCGCTTGACGGGCGCACGGAACCAGTACGCCTTGCGTTCGACCACCATGCCGAGCGGGCCCCATTGGCTGCCGAACGCGTTGGTCTTGATGTTGACGCGCTTGGCGGCGTCACGCCCGGACAGGATTTCGTCGTTCATCATGACGAACACGCCCTTGCCGCGTGCGGACGGCGTGGCGGCCAGGACGACGGCGTCGTAGAGGTTCAGCGCGCCGTCGGCCGACATCGCGGTGCCCGGACGCATGGACCCTACCACGACGACGGGCTTGTCGGAATGGATGACGAGGTTGAGGAAGAACGACGTTTCTTCGAGCGTGTCGGTGCCGTGGGTGATGACGACGCCGTCGACCGACGGGTCTTTCACGAGCGCGGAGACGGTCTTGCCAAGGCTCAGGAGCTTCTCGTTGGTGAAGCTTTCCGAGGCGATCTGGAAGGCTTGCTGGCCACGCACTTCAGCCACATCGGCCAGCTCGGGCAGGCCGGCGATCAGCTTGTCGACCGGCACTTTCGCCGCCTGGTAGATGGCGCTGTTGGCCGAGGATGCGCCGGCGCCCGCAATGGTGCCCCCGGTGGCGACCACGACGACGACCGGCTTCTTGGCCGCCGCAGCGGGGGCTGCGGGGGCGGCCGGAGCCTGGGCGCACGCGACCGTGAACGGGGCCAGAACGGCCGCCATCAACAGGCTGCCGACGGAGCGGCGCAGCATCGGAATCGACAATTGCATGAAAAAAATCTCCAAATGTGAGGGACGTGAAGTGTGCTTTATTCGATCGTTTCCTCTATTCCGGTGAAACCCTTGCGTGCCGGAACGGTTGCATTTCTCATGAAAGTGGGCTTTCAACGCTCCTGGCGTCGCCGTTGAAAGGCCAGCAGTTCGCCGACGATGCCCTTGCGGAAAGCGATCACGCACACCACGAAGATGGCGCCGATGATCACGGTGATCCAGGAGCCGACCCGGTCGGCCAGGAAGTTCTGGAGACCGATGATGGTGAAGGCGCCGGTCACGGGGCCCGCGAAGGTGCCCATGCCGCCGAGGAGGGTCATCAACACGACTTCGCCGGACAGCGACCAGTGCACGTCGGACAAGGTGGCGAAGCCAAGCACCAGGGTTTTCAAGGATCCCGCGAGACCTGCGATGGCGGTGGAAAGCACGAAGGCGAGCAGCTTGTACCGGTCGACGTCGTAGCCCAGGGAGACGGCACGCGGCTCGTTCTCGCGGATGGCCTTGAGCACTTGGCCGTACGGCGAATGAACGATGCGCACGATGGCGAGGAATACCGCCGCGAACACCGCGAGCACGACGAAGTACATGGTCAGGTCGTCGCCCAGCGGGATGAGGCCGAAGAGCTTGCCGCGCGGCACGCCCTGGAGGCCGTCCTCGCCGCCGGTGAAAGGTGCTTGCAGGCAGACGAAGTACACCATCTGGGCCATCGCGAGCGTGATCATCGCGAAGTAAATGCCTTGGCGGCGGATCGCGATGAGGCCGACCACCAGCCCCAGCGCCGCACCCACAGCCAGGCCGGCAAGCAGGCCCAGCTCCGGGCCCCAGCCGGCATTGCGCACGAGCCAGCCCGTGGCGTAGGCGGCCGAGCCCATGAAGGCGGCGTGACCGAAGGACAAGAGGCCGGTGAAGCCGAGCAACAGATTGAATGCGCACGCGAAGATGGCGAAACACATCGCCTTCATCATGAAGACGGGGTAGAGCCCGATGAACGGGGCGATCAGCAGCAGCACGAAAACGGCGATCCAGACGCGTGGACCGGTGAGGATCGACAGGTTCGTTCTCATGGCGTGCGTGGGAGTGGAGGAGGGGCGGGTGGTGGCCAGGGGCATGTCACTTCTCCTTGCCGAACAGGCCGGCCGGGCGAATCATCAGCACGATGGCCATGATGACGAACACGACGATGTTCGACGCTTCGGGGTAGAACACCTTGGTCAGGCCTTCGATGACACCGAGCATGAGGCCCGTCAGGATGGAGCCGAGGATGGAGCCCATGCCGCCGATCACGACCACGGCGAACACGACGATGATCAGGTTCGAGCCCATCAGCGGGGTGATCTGGATCACCGGGGCGGCCAGCACCCCGGCCAGCGCGGCCAGTGCGGCGCCGGCGGCATAGGTGAGCGTCACCATCACCGGCACGTTGATGCCGAAGGCCTGCACGAGCGCCGGGTTCTCGGTGCCGGCACGCAGGGTGGAGCCGAGCCGCGTCTTCTCGACGAGGAACCATGTGCCGAGGCATACCGCCAGCGAGGCCCCGACGACCCATGCCCGGTAGTTGGGCAGCACCATGAACCCGAGGTCGGTCGCGCCCTGCAGCAGTTCGGGCACGGGGTATTGCTGGCCGGAGACGCCGAATTGTTCGCGGAACACGCCTTCGGCGATCAGTGCCAGGCCGAAGGTGAGAAGCAGTCCGTAGAGCGGATCGAGCCGGTAGAGGCGGTGCAGCAGCGTGCGTTCGATCAGCACGCCGAGGGCGCCCACGATGAGTGGCGACAACACGAGCGCCAGCCAGTAGTTGAGGCCGAATTTCTCGAGGCTCAGCCAGGCGACGTACGCGCCGATCATGTACAGCGCGCCGTGGGCGAAGTTCACGATGCCGAGCAAACCGAAGATCACGGCCAGGCCGAGGCTCAGCATGGCGTAGAAGGAGCCGTTGACGAGCCCGAGGAGCAGTTGCCCCAAGAGGGCCTGAACGGGAATGCCGAAGATGTCGTCCATGGGCGCTCCGCGCAAGAGGGGAAGGGGACCGCTGGTGGGCGGCCCCCGGGGGCGCGCCCCCCCGCGGTGAGCGGCCCACAAACACCCTTAGCACAACCCAAACGGCCTGGTGGGGCCTGACCCCGCGCCCCCGA
>CBIHPH010000197.1:0-3734 GCA_966212105.1 uncultured Rhizobacter sp. | reverse complement strand
CATCCCTGGATCACGTTCAAGGACGCCTGCAACGTGCGCTCGCCGCAGCAGCATGTCGGCGTCGTGCACTCGAGCAACCTGTGCACCGAGATCACGCTCAACACGAACGAAACTGAAATTGCCGTGTGCAACCTCGGTTCGGTCAACCTCGTTCAGCACGTCAAGGACGGCCAGCTTGATCATGCCAAGCTGAAAAAGACCATCGCCACGGCGATGCGCATGCTCGACAACGTGATCGACATCAACTACTACGCCGTCAAGAAGGCCCGCGATTCCAACCTGCGCCACCGCCCGGTCGGCCTGGGCATCATGGGCTTCCAGGATTCGCTGCACGAACTGCGTGTGCCGTACGCCTCGCAAGCCGCCGTGGAGTTTGCCGACCGCTCGATGGAAGCCGTGTGCTACTACGCATATTGGGCATCGACCGAATTGGCAGAAGAGCGTGGCCGCTACTCCACGTACCGTGGATCGCTGTGGGACCGCGGCATCCTGCCGATCGATTCCATCAACCTGCTCGCCGAGCAGCGTGGCGGCTATGTCGATGTGGACCGCAGCATGTCGCTCGACTGGGATGGGCTGCGCAACCGCATCGGCCAATACGGCATGCGCAACTCCAACTGCGTTGCCATTGCGCCCACGGCCACCATCTCGAACATCATCGGTGTCAGTGCGTCCATCGAGCCGTCGTTCGGCAACCTGTCGGTCAAGTCCAACCTGTCGGGTGAGTTCACGATCGTGAACGAATACCTGGTTCGCGACCTCAAGAAGCTTGGCCTCTGGGACGACGTGATGGTCATGGACCTCAAGCACTTCGACGGTTCACTGCGCCGCATCGATCGCGTGCCCGAAGATCTGAAGGAGCTGTATGCCACGGCCTTCGAGATCGAGACGCAGTGGCTCGTCGAGGCCGCGGCACGCCGCCAGAAGTGGATTGACCAGGCTCAGTCGCTCAACATCTACATGGCCGGAGCCTCGGGCAAGAAGCTCGATGAAACCTACAAGCTCGCCTGGCTCCGCGGCTTGAAGACCACGTACTACCTCCGCACGGTGGGCGCCACGCATGCCGAGAAGTCGACGATCAAGGCCGGCCAGATGAACGCGGTCTCGAGCGGTTCCGATTCAGGCGCCAAGCTGTCAGCGCCGGTGGCACAAGCGGTGCCGGCCGCACCTGTTGTCGAAGCGGCAACCGACGTGAAGTTCTGCGCCATCGACGACCCGGGTTGCGAAGCCTGCCAGTGAACATCAGCACGCGTTCCGATCGTGAAGCGATGAGCATGTGCCTCGCGATCGAACGCACGTCGGCATCGCATGCGTCGCATCGATAGCGATGCGACGCCGCAACAGCGAAGCGGCGGAGAGGTCAATAAGTGCGGGGTGTTCCAACGCAACACTCTCATAATTCAAACGTACGGGAATTTTCAATATGCTGGTTTGGGAAGAAGACCTCCAACCCTCGATCACTCACAAGACGGGCGTCGTGCCGAATCCATCGGTTCAAGCGCGTGACGAGTCGTCTTCCGAGTTCGGCACGCCGGCGCTGCAAACCGCCGCGGCGATCCAGGCGCCCGTGACCACGACCGCATCAACCTCCGGTGCCGCGCCCGCCGCGCGCCGCGTGAAGGTCTCCGACAAGCGCATCATCAACGGCCAGACCGACGTCAACCAGTTGGTCCCGTTCAAGTACAAGTGGGCTTGGGAGAAGTACCTCGCCACCTGTGCCAACCACTGGATGCCGCAAGAGGTCAACATGTCGCGCGACATCGCGCTGTGGAAAGACCCGAACGGCCTGACCGAAGACGAGCGCCGCATCATCAAGCGCAACCTCGGCTTCTTCGTCACCGCCGACTCGCTGGCCGCCAACAACATCACCCTGGGCACCTACCGCCACATCACGGCGCCCGAGTGCCGCCAGTTCCTGCTGCGCCAGGCGTTCGAGGAAGCGATCCACACGCACGCCTACCAGTAC
Source organism: uncultured Rhizobacter sp. (assembly GCA_966212105.1). GTDB lineage: Bacteria > Pseudomonadota > Gammaproteobacteria > Burkholderiales > Burkholderiaceae_C > Rhizobacter. The sequence continues at coordinate 1,768 of CBIHPH010000197.1, read as the reverse complement.
ATCGTGGAATCGCTGGGCCTGGACGAGCGCGAGATCTTCAACGCCTACAACGAGATCCCGTCGATCCGCGACAAGGACCAGTTCCTGATCCCGTTCATCGAAGTCATCAACGACCCGACGTTCCACACCGGCACGCTGGAAAACGACCAGAAGCTGCTGCGCTCGATCATCGTGTTTGCTTGCCTGATGGAAGGCCTGTTCTTCTACGTCGGCTTCACGCAGATCCTCGCGCTGGGCCGCCAGAACAAGATGACGGGCGCCGCCGAGCAGTACCAGTACATCCTGCGCGACGAATCGATGCACTGCAATTTCGGCATCGACCTCATCAACCAGCTCAAGCTCGAGAACCCGCACCTCTGGACGGCGGAGTTCAAGGCCGAGATCAAGGCGCTGTTCCTCCACGCCGTGGAGTTGGAATACCGCTATGCCGAAGACACCATGCCGCGTGGCGTGCTGGGTCTGAACGCTTCCATGTTCAAAGGATATTTGCGGTACATCGCCAACCGGCGTGCACAGCAAATCGGTTTGGAAGAGCTCTTCCCGAACGAGGAAAACCCGTTCCCGTGGATGAGCGAAATGATCGACCTGAAAAAGGAGCGCAATTTCTTCGAGACGCGCGTCATCGAGTATCAATCCGGTGGCGCACTCTCTTGGGACTGACGTTCGCTGGCTGGGCCAAGCAGCAACAGGTCATGTGAGAAGGATCAAGATCCGCGGATCGAGGCCGACCGACGCAGAAGCGGCGGCCTTCGATGCGCACCACCATTCATCGCACTGGGGCGCCCCTCCTGGGCAGACCATCGGGTGATGGATAGCTGGCTGGTGTCGGCACCTCCGCCGATGCAGGGCAGTGTTTTTTCAACTTGATCAAGGAGAAATGTAATGGCAACTGCAAAGAAGGCTCCGGCCAAGAAAGTCACGGCGAAAAAGGCCGCACCGGCGAAGAAGGTCGTCGCGAAGAAGGCCGTTCCGGCCAAGAAGGCGGCGGCGAAGAAGGCGCCGGCCAAGAAGGTCGCGGCTGCGAAGAAGGTCGTCGCCAAGAAGGCGGCACCGGCCAAGAAGGCCGCAGCGAAGAAGGCTGCGCCGGCGAAGAAGGTCGCGGCGAAGAAGGTCGTTGCGAAGAAGGCCGCACCGGCCAAGAAGGTTGCAGCCAAGAAGGCCGCACCGGCCAAGAAGGCCGCGGCCAAGAAGGCGCCTGCCAAGAAGGCTGCTGCCAAGAAGGCCCCTGCGAAGAAGGCTGCTGCTGCCCCTGCGAAGAAGGCCGCTGCCAAGAAGCCTGCGAAGAAAGCAGCGGCCAAGCCCGCTGCTGCTCCCGCGCCTGCGCCTGCTGCCAAGCCGGCTGCAGCTCCCGCTGCGAAGACCGCGCTGAGCCCGGCCGCTGCCTGGCCGTTCCCCACGGGCGCCAAGCCCTGAGGTTCAAACCCGGCTTCGGCCGGGTTTTTGTTGAGCCCCCTACGGCGCTGGCGCGCCGATCCCCCCGAGGGGGAGCCACGGGTCGCCCGGCGGAGCCGGGCTCGCGTGTGGCTTGATCTGCGGCTTCGCTGCGCTTGCCTTCCTGTCGCGCGCGCTGCGGGGCGTTGCTCGCTTTGCTCGCTCGCCTCTCGCTCTCCTGTCACACCGGCGAAAGCCGGTGCCCACTGGGGCAATGGGTCCCGGCTTTCGCCGGGACGACGAGGTGTGGCGGCCGGGCCGATGCGAAGCGAGCTGAGGCGAGCCGGCACGGCCGTGTCTCGTACGGTCACGGTGGAGCTGGAGACAGTGGTCGTGC
>CBIHPH010000196.1:0-4027 GCA_966212105.1 uncultured Rhizobacter sp. | reverse complement strand
CGGCCTCTACGTCCCGAACGTAGCGCTCTACCAGGCTAAGCTACACCCCGTTTTTTCGTTCTTGTGAGTCGCTCGACTGATTCAGGAAGAGCGGTCAACCGACCGAACACAAAATTCTATCAGAGCTTCCCGGTGAGGGGAAGCCGGGAGCACCGACAAGCTCACGCGTGCCTTCTCGGCTTCCTGTCGCGCTGCATCGCGGGTGGCGTCGAGGGCGCCAGTGCGCCGCACGATGTCCACGATCTCGGCCAGGCGGGTGACTTCGCCGTGTTCGATAGCGTGGCGGATGAGGGCGCGCTCTTGCGGTTCGGCGCGCTCCATGGCGACGAGCAGCGGCAGGGTGGGCTTGCCTTCGCGCAGGTCGTCGCCCACGTTCTTGCCGAGCTGCGATGTGGAGCCTTCGTAGTCGAGCAGGTCATCCACGAGCTGGAATGCGGTGCCGAGCGAGCGACCATACGACGCACAGGCCTCTTCGACCTCCGGGCTCGCGCTGGCCAGCACGGCGCCCAGCCGCGCGCTCGCTTCGAAGAGCTTGGCGGTCTTGAAGCGAATGACTTTCAGGTAGTCGTCGACGGCCAGGTCGGCATCGTGCATGTTCATCAGCTGCAGCACTTCGCCTTCGGCGATCACGTTCGTGGCATCGGCCAGCACTTCGAGCACCCGCATGCGGTTGACCGAGACCATCATCTGGAACGCGCGCGAGTAGAGGAAGTCGCCGACGAGCACGCTCGCGGCGTTGCCGAACAGCGCATTGGCGGTCTGGCGGCCGCGGCGCAGGTCGGATTCATCGACCACGTCGTCGTGCAGCAGCGTGGCGGTATGGATGAATTCGACGGTGGCGGCGAGTTCGTAGCGTTCTCGCCCCTGGAAGCCGAGCGCATTGGCGAACAGCAGCACCAGCATCGGCCGCAGTCGCTTGCCGCCGGCACTGATGATGTAGTGCGAGATCTGGTTGATCAGGACGACTTCCGAGGCGAGCCGGAGTCGGATGACGGCATCCACCTCGCGCATCTCCGCCGCAATGAAAGCGGCGTGGCCGGATGGATCTTCGGAGGGGGAGGGGGAGGGCGGCTGCACGTTAGGCTCAATTGGCGATCGCAAATTATAGGAAGACCCGGCCGCCTTCCAAGCCGATACCTCGACAAGCCGGGCTGTTCCTTGCGGTGTCGCCCGGGTTGCACAAATTTCTGGCAGGTGTTGGCGCCGCCGTGCTAGAATTTCTGGCTCTGCGTGTCAAGCAGGGCGGCTCCATGGCGTCTTCGGGTGTCTGGTGCCGATTCATTGAAAGGCTGATATGTACGCGCTCATCAAAACCGGTGGCAAGCAATACAAGGTTGCTGCCGGCGAAAAAATCAAAGTCGAACAGATTGCTGCGGACGTTGGCCAAGAGATCACGATCGACCAGGTGCTGGCTGTTGGAGCCGGTGCCGATCTGAAGGTCGGGACTCCCTTGGTAGCAGGCGCAACCGTGGTGGCCACTGTGGTGGCCCAAGGCAGGCATGACAAGGTGCGCATCTTCAAGATGCGTCGCCGCAAGCACTATCAGAAGCGGCAAGGCCACCGTCAGGCCTACACCGAGCTTCAGATCAGCGCCGTCAACGCCTGAGTCTGGCCCAACCCCGATTTTCCAGGAGTTAAACCATGGCACAGAAAAAGGGCGGCGGTTCCACACGGAACGGCCGCGACTCTCAACCGAAGATGCTGGGCGTGAAAGCGTTCGGCGGCCAAGCCATTTCGGCCGGCTCGATCATCGTCCGTCAACGTGGCACGCAGTTCCACCCGGGCGTCAACGTCGGCATCGGCAAGGACCACACGCTGTTCGCGCTGGTCGATGGCACCGTCGAGTTCGCGGTCAAGGGTTCGGCCAACCGCCGCACCGTCAGCATCAAGGCGTGAAACCGGGGCTGCGCTGCAGCTTCGCTTCACTCCTGATCGAACGAAGCCCCGGTTCGCCGGGGCTTCTTTTTTGGGCAGCCTCGCTTAGGATGTGCGGCCGGACCCCTTTCTTCATTGAGCGGATGCCACCGAGGCTCCGCGTGTGGAAACAGCCATGAAATTCGTTGACGAAGCCACCATCGATGTCGTCGCAGGCGATGGCGGCAACGGCTGCATGAGCTTTCGCCGCGAGAAGTTCCTGCCGTTCGGCGGCCCGAACGGTGGCGACGGCGGACGCGGCGGCAGCGTGTACGCCGTGGGCGACCGCAACCTCAACACGCTGATTGATTACCGCTATGCCCGGCGTCACGAGGCCCGCCGCGGCGAGAACGGACGGGGTTCCGACCAGTTCGGCGCCGCCGCCGAGGACATCGTGCTGCGCATGCCGATGGGCACCATCATCACCGACGTCGAGACCGGCAATGTGATTGCCGAGCTGCTGGTGCCCGATGAGAAAGTGCTGCTCGCCAAAGGCGGTGATGGTGGCTTCGGCAACATGCACTTCAAGACGAGCACGAACCGCGCGCCCCGCCAGAAGACACCCGGGTGGCCCGGCCAGGCCTTCAAGCTCAAGCTTGAGATGCGCGTGCTTGCGGACGTGGGGCTGCTCGGCATGCCCAATGCGGGCAAGTCCACGCTCATCTCCGCCATCTCGAACGCTCGTCCCAAGATCGCCGATTACCCATTCACCACGCTGCATCCGAACCTTGGCGTCGTGCGCGTGGCGGCCGAGCAGAGCTTCGTGGTGGCCGACATTCCCGGGTTGATCGAGGGCGCATCGGAAGGTGCCGGCCTCGGCCATTTGTTCCTGCGCCACCTGCAGCGCACGCACCTGTTGCTGCACCTCGTGGACATGGCACCGTTCGACGAGAGCGTGGACCCGGTTGCGCAGGCCAAGGCCATCGTCGGTGAGCTGAAGAAGTACGACGAGCAACTCCATCAGAAGCCGCGCTGGCTCGTGCTGAACAAGCTCGACATGGTGCCCGAGGATGAGCGCGAGAAGCGCGTGAAGGACTTCGTCAAGCGCTTCAAATGGAAGGGGCCGGTGTTCCAGATCTCGGCATTGACCCGGGAGGGCTGCGAAGGCCTGATCCATGCGATCTACGAGCATGTCTCCAAATTGAAGAACGTGGTCCCGAACGATCCGGACCCGCGCTTCGATGACGCGGCCGATGGCGCCGATCCCAGGGCCCTTCCTGCTTCGTCCCATGACTGACGCCTTCAAGAACGCGCGGCGCATCGTCGTCAAGGTCGGCTCGAGCCTCGTGACGGACGACGGCCGGGGCGTCGATGCAGAGGCCATCGGCACATGGTGCCGGCAGATGGCCGCCTTGGCCCAGCAAGGGCGCGAGGTGGTGATGGTGTCGAGCGGTGCCATCGCCGAGGGCATGAAACGCCTGGGCTGGAGCACCCGCCCGAAGGAACTCCACGAGCTGCAGGCCGCGGCTGCCGTCGGGCAGATGGGGCTCGCGCAGATCTACGAGACGCAGCTGCGCACCTTCGGCATGGGCAGTGCACAGGTGTTGCTCACCCACGCCGATCTGGCCGACCGTGAGCGCTACCTGAATGCGCGGGCCACGCTGTTGGCTTTGCTGCGCCTGAATGTCGTGCCGGTGATCAATGAGAACGACACCGTGGTCACCGACGAGATCAAGTTTGGTGACAACGATACGCTCGGCGCCCTGGTGGCCAACCTGATCGAAGCCGATGCGCTGGTGATCCTCACGGACCAGAAGGGCCTGTATTCGGCCGACCCGCGCAAGAACCCCGATGCGACGTTCATCCATGAGGCCCAGGCCGGCCTGCCCGAGCTGGAGCTGATGGCCGGCGGCGCAGGATCGAGCCTCGGCCGCGGCGGCATGATCACGAAGATTCTCGCGGCCAAGCGGGCCGCGCGCAGTGGCGCATCCACGGTGATTGCCTGGGGCCGCGAGCCCGACGTTCTCTTGCGGCTGGCCGCCGGCGAAGCCATCGGTACCGCTCTGACGGCCTCCACTGCGAAGATGGCCGCGCGCAAGCAATGGATGGCCGACCACCTGCAGATGCGTGGCGCGGTGATCGTCGACGATGGGGCCGCGACCAAGGTGCGCGA
>CBIHPH010000195.1:0-4114 GCA_966212105.1 uncultured Rhizobacter sp. | reverse complement strand
TCGACGGTCCGCGTTGGACCTTTTGTGAAGTGGCGTGCCGCCCCGGCGGCGTGCGTGTGGTCAAGTCGGCCGAGATCGCCACTGGCATCAACCTGGATCGCGCGTTGTACGCTGCCGAACTCTCCCTGCCGAAGCCATCGCTGGAAGGCGGCCTGTCGCCCGTTTCTCAGCCCGCGGGCTGGCTGGTGATCCCGCCGCGCCGCGGGCGCGTCAAAGCCATCGACGTGCCGCGGGGCCATGACTGGATTGCCGAGCTGCGCGAGTCTCCCAGCCTCTATGGCATGAATGACGCGGCGCGGAAATCGGGCGACTACCTGCTCACCTACATCGTCACCGGCGAGGACACAAGCACGGTGCGGCAGCGCATCGACATGCTGGGCAGGCGCATCGTCGAATCCATGGTGGTGGAGCAGGACTGATGGACGTATTCCAGGACATCCGTCGACAGCTGTCGCAGTTGCAGGGCGACGTCTACCACCTGCACCAGGGCAAGCTCTACAGCAACCCGAACCCCTTGCGTGACATGCGGGACGGCTTCAAGCCGATCATCGAGCCGCAGGTGCATTCGAACGAAGGTGGCGAAGCACCGTTGCTGGCACGCATTGGCGAGCTTTTCCTCGGGGCGGGCTCGCACGACGGCCAGATCGCTCTCGCCAACGGTGGCACCAATGCGCTCTGGCTCGCCTTGAAGGAGGCGATCCGCGCCGGCCGGCCCAAGGTGCATGCGCTGTCGCCCTATTGGATGTACCTGCCCGGCGTGGTCGAGCACAGCGGCGGCGAGCTCGATGAAATTCCCACGCTCGATCGGGAGGGTGTCTTCAGCGAGGACCGCATGCTCGATGCGGTGCGCCAGCGGCTGGGCGCCGCGTCGTCGGTGATCTACCTCGCCAACCCGGCCAACCCGGCTGGCAACCTGTTCTCGCCTGCGTTCGTGGCGTCGCTCGTGCGCCTGTGCGACGCGTGGGACTGCACCTTGGTCGTGGATCACGCGTACTTCGGATTCACCCGTGACGACGTGCCCGGCGCCGGCATGCCAAGCCTGCCTGCCGTCTACCAGGGCCCCCGCGTGCTCAATGCCTTCACCTTCAGCAAGCTTCTGGGCGTGCCGGGGCTCCGGTTGGGTTTCGTGCACGGCCAGCCCGAGCGCATCGGCCGCATCAGCGAGCTCTACCGCTACTCCAGCTACACGCTCAACAGCTATTCCCAGGCGATCGTGCATGAGTACCTGAGCACGCCCTCGCTCATTGGCGAGCGGCAGAGCAGGTACGCGGAGAACCGCGAGATCTACCGCTCGGTCCTCGACGGCATCGGCACCTCCCCGGACGGTGGCTTCTTCGCCTTCCTGCCGCCTGTTTCGGGCGTCACGCCTCACCAGATCATCGATGCCGGCATCGGTGTCGTCGAAGGCAGTTATTTCGGAGCGGCCTACAAGAACTGGTTCCGGCTGTGCTTCACGGCAGAGCCGCCACAGCGCCTGACCGCTTCGCTCATCCACCTCGAAAGACTTCTGAGGAGTTAGGAAATGACCATCGAACGCTTCATCCAAGCCCGTTTCGCCAATCCCTTCCGACCCGGCATCAAAGTCAACCTCTATCGCGACTATGAATACCGTGCGACGGCCCGGTGCATCGCCGAGACGGCCACCGATGCGGTCGAATGCGTCATGGTGGGTGATTCCTACTTCATGACCCACCTGGGCCGTGACTCGACCCAATTGAATGAAGAAACCGCCGCCCAGGCCCTGGACCTCCTGCCCCGGCTGATCGCCGAACTGCGCGCCGAGATGGACCGGAACGAGCACGGCATCGTCCCGCCGATGCTGATGGCCGACATCCCCGATGGGCTGTCCACCGATCAGGTGCACGACGTCATCGACCGCTACAAGGCCAACGGCGCCGAGATCGTCAAGCTGGAATTCGGCTCGCTGGATGACCTGTGGATGGTGGACGTCATCGGCGACGCCGGTCTCGTGCCGGCCATCCACCTCGGGTACATGCCGCAAAAGAACAGCAACCAGACCTATGGCGTGAGCGCGCTGGAGGTCGCGTCATACCGCCGGATGATCGACGCGGCCCACGAGGCCGGAGCCCGCTGCGTGATTTTCGAACGCCTCACGGAGGTGGCCAACGTGCTTCTGACCAAGTACTGCCTGGCCCTGGGCATGCTGCCGTATTCCATTTTCTCGGGCCGTGCACCGCTGGGAGGTCAGTCCATCAACGCCTGGGATTCCACGGTGATCGCCCCGGTGAAGTCGATCTTCTTCCCGCCCACGGCGCTCATCACCCGGGAGCAGGTGGCCGAGCACTACAAGGAGCCCTTGATCGCCGAGCGCCTGGGCAAACTCCTGAAGATGGCGCTGGTCAACGTGTTCCCGCCTTCGCCGCGCAACAGCATCGATCTGGACGACTGCATCGAGCTGATCGAGGAGGCCGCGCCATGAGCGCCCCCGTCGAGCGCATCGTGGAGGCCTGGCCGCGGGTGGCTTCCGTGGTTCACTGGGCGCCCGCCTTCGAGGACGGGCCCGGCCACGACTACCCTCTCTCGGCCTTGCCCGTCTCTCAGGAAAGTCTCTCGGCATTGAACGAAGAGGAGCGCGCCGAGCTCGCCCTCAGCCTGTGGATTCAATACAACCGCCGCACCATCGATGCCGAGGAGTACATCGCCAACCCGGCCATCGACTGGCTCTGCCGGGACGGTGACCTGCCACTCACGATGGAACTGGCGCTGATGCAGACCGCGGTGGACGAGCGATACCACACCTACTTCCACCGATTGGCGCTCAAGGAGGCGCTGGGCCGCAGCTTTGTCGAAGCACCGTTCGTGCGCTCCATCACCGTGCGCGAACTGCTTGCCCGCCAGGCTGAATGCGGGGCGGAATGGCAACGCCGGCTGGTCCAGCTGGCCTATGCCGCTGTGGCCGAGGTCAGCGTGAACGCCTTCCTCGAGGTGTTGTCGAAGTCATCGGAGATCCGCGCCAGCAACCGTGAGCTCGTGCACATGCACAACGCGGACGAAAGCCTGCATTCGGTCATCTTCGTGGAGGTGGTGGCCCATCTGCTGAAGAAGCTGCCGCCGGAAGAAGCCGCTTTCCTGGTGGCCGAGATGGAGCGCGCGCGGGACTCCTTTCTCAAGCACGACTTCTCCATGTACCGCGAAGTCTTCGATGCCCACGGCTTTTCGCTGGAACTCATCACCACCCACCAGATGATGAGCCGCGACATGTCTGGCGTGGATGAGCTGATGGCGAGCGTGGCGCGATGATGAACACCGCCATGTTCCTTCTTGCGGCGATCCTGACGCTTCGAGCCATTGAATGGGCGCGCTACCGCAACCAGGTCGAGGCTGCGCGATGCATCGCGCAGCGGGACATTGCTGCATTGGTGCGTCCTTCCGACCCCTGGTTCCAAGTGATCGCTATGGCCTGCGCCTGGCTCGAAATCGGCCTGGGTCTCGTGCTCGCAGACGGGCTGCCGCCTGCCCTCGGCGCCGTGCTCGCGGCACCCGTCATCGCCGGACGCTTTCGAGCCTTGCAGGAAATCGGGCACACGGCGCTGCACCTCGGGTTCGGCCACCGCAAGCAACTGCAATGGCGGATCGCCGACTGGCTGGGAAACTTCTGGCTGTTCAAGGGCAATTCGCGCACGCGCTTCCAGGGGCATTGCGTTGAACATCATCCCCAAGCCAACACGGAAGACGACCCCAACATCCAGCGGCTGCGCGCCATTGGATTCGTGCCGGGTCTCCCACGCCAGCGATTTCGGGCGTTCCTGCTGCATCCGGTCACGCCGGCCGGTCTGGCGGAGACCGCCCGGCTCTACCGCCATGCCCTGGGCCACGGCGCCGAGCCGCTCATTCGCCTGGGGTTGCAGGGCCTGGCCCTGGCCGCGCTCGATGCCAGGTTCGGCGGGTGGGCCTGCGTGGCATGGCTGCTCGCGCTGGGCGTTGTGTACCCGCTGTTCTCATGGTGGTCCCTGCTGGCCGAGCACCGCTGGTTCGCCGAAGGCAACAGGCACTCCCGCCTGCTGCACGATTGCGCGGTGACGCCGCGAACCACCTACAGCGGCCTTGCGGCGGTCTTGATGCGCTACTTCATCAGCCCGTGCACCGACTCGCG
>CBIHPH010000194.1:0-4208 GCA_966212105.1 uncultured Rhizobacter sp. | reverse complement strand
TCGTGATCGGCGGCGGCGACACCGGCAGCGACTGCGTGGGTACCAGCAACCGCCATGGTGCGGCGAGCGTGACCCAGTTCGAACTTCTCCCCATGCCGCCGGAGCACGAGAACAAGCCGCTGGTGTGGCCTTACTGGCCGGTCAAGCTACGCACCTCGTCCAGCCATGAGGAAGGCTGCGAGCGCCAGTTCGCCATCGCCACCAAGGAGTTCATCGCGGGCGAGGGCCGGGAGAAGGGCAAGGTCAAGGCTTTGAAGGCGGTGCGCGTGGAGTGGCAGGGCGCAAAGATGGTCGAAGTGCCTGGCAGTGAACAGGTGCTCCCTGCCGACCTGGTGCTGCTCGCCATGGGTTTCGTCTCGCCCGTCGGCACGGTGCTCGAGGCCTTCGGCGTGGAAAAGGATGCACGAGGCAACGCGCGCGCCACTACCGAGTTCACGGGGGGCTATCGCACGAACGTGGACAAGGTGTTCGCCGCGGGGGACATGCGCCGAGGGCAGTCGCTGGTGGTCTGGGCCATACGCGAGGGACGGCAGGCCGCGCGCGCTGTGGACGAGTACCTCATGGGGTCGAGCGACTTGCCTCGCTGAGGACTGGCGGCACCGGGCGCCAGACAAACGGCGCGTGGCACGTGAATGCGGGGTTGCAGAATTTTCCGCATGAGAAAACCCTGCGCTACACGCGCCCAGTTTCCCGCCTGTTGCCGCGCAAGTGGCTTCACGCTGATCGAGGTGATGATCGTCGTCGGCATCATCGCCATCCTGGCGGGCATTGCTCTGCCCAGCTACCGCGACTACATCCTGCGCGGACAGTTGGTCGACGCGACCAACGCGCTCGCCACGTTCCGCGGCAACATGGAGCGGCACTTCCAGGATCGCCGGACATACGAAGATTCCGGTGATTTCAAGAGCCCATGCAGCTTGCCCGAGGCGCAACGCACCGTGGGCGACTTCGTGGTCAGCTGTTCGGAGATGGAGCCGACCACCTACACGCTTCAGGCCACAGGCGGTGGCATGACGGCCGGTTTCACCTACACCGTAAACGAGCAGGACACGCGCACCAGCACGACGCCGTGGGGCAACTGCGGCTCGCGGTGGATCCTCAAGAAGGGTCAGACGTGCTGAGCCGGCGGGCACCCGGGCGGATGCGCCGCTCGGCCAAGTTCGGTTTCACGCTCATCGAGTTGATGGTCACCCTTGCGCTGCTGGCCATTCTTCTGGGGCTTGCCGTGCCGTTCATCACCACGGCCATCCGCAATGCCAGCGTGCGCAGCGCTTCCGAAGCCCTGCAGAACGGCTTGCGTACCGCGCAGGCCGAGGCTGTGCGCCGCAACCGGCAGACCGTGTTCTCGCTGACCAGCGAAGAGCCCGGCTTGGACTCGGCAGCGGCCGCCAATGGTGCGAACTGGGCGATCCATACGGTGCCGCGCGCCGATGAGGACCACGAATTCGTTCAGGGGGGCGCCCTGTCCGACTTGACGCGCGGCGCGACGATCGAAGGGCCGGCGTCCATCTGCTTCAACTCCGCTGGGCGGCTGGTGGGGAACACCGGTCCGGGCGTCGAGGGTGCCAACTGCGAGGTACAGCAGCTCATCGAATACACGGTCAGTGCAGAAGGCGCCGACCGCCCGCTCAGCGTCCAGGTGACGCTCGGCGGCCAGGTCCGCATGTGCGAGCCGACGATGAAGCTTTCCTCCGAGTCGCCACAGGGGTGCAAACCATGAAAGCAATGCGCCGCCATCAGGCCGGCATGAGCCTCATCGAGGTGCTGACCTCGCTCCTCATCTTTTCGATCGGCATTTTGGGTCTCGTCGGCCTGCAGACGCAGGCCATCCAGTTTTCGGTGAGTGCCGAGGACACCAACCGCGCCGCCCTGCTGGCCGACGAGCTGGTGGCCAAGATGTGGGTGGAGCGACTGGAGCCCGACGACCTCAAGGCCTGGCAGGAGAAGGTGAGCAACCCTGAGGTGGGCGGGCTGCCCAATGGCGAGGCCACCGTCGAAGAGGTGGAGCCGGGCGTGATCACGCAAATCACCATCACGTGGCGGCCGCCCAAGGCGCCCAAGGGGAGCGAGAACCGCTACGTCACGCAAGTGGTGAACCCTTCATGACCAGGCGCATCTCCTGTCCTGCTCATCGAGACGAGATCGGCTTGTCGCTGGTCGAACTGCTGGTGGCCATGGCCATTGCCCTGGTCCTTACGCTGGCCGTGGCCAATGTGATGACGCATAGCGAGGGTTCCAAGCGCACCACCACCTCGGTCAACGATGCGAACCAGACGGCCGCCTACGCGACCTATGTGCTCAATCGTGCCATCCGCAGCGCAGGTTCGGGCTACGCGCAGCGCTGGGCGGAGGTGTTCGGCTGCCGCATGAATGTTTCGCGGGACAACACGCAGATCCTGCCCCGGCTCAACCCTTTCCCGGCGCCCTTCCAGGATGTGCCCGCGCAACTGGGCGTTGCCCCCGTGCTGATTGCCAAGGGTGCAGATGACACGGCTTCTGATGCCCTGATCGTCATGACGGGGTCGGGCGGCATCGGCGAGACAGGGCAACCTGTCGTTGCAGGAACGATCGAGGCCGACCGGTTCTCGATGCACAACACTCTGGGCTGGGCCAAGAATGACCTGCTTCTGGTCGCCCAAGCGAATGTCGGCTGCATGCTCCAGCAGGTGCATGGCAGCTTCACGGGGCCTCCCGAGACCACTCTGACGCTGGCAGGCCGCTACTACAGCACGGCAGGCGCCACAGTCGGCCTCGCGAATTTCGCCGGAGGTTCGGACACCACCTACGCCATCAAGTTGGGCAACGCGGACGACGACAACCCGCCGCTCTTCCAGATGTTCGGAGTGGACGCGAACGCCACGCTGGTCACCTACGACCTGCTGCAGATCGCTGCTGGTGACGCGACGGTTCCCCTCGCGGAGGGTGTCGTGCAAATCCGCGCACTCTACGGTGTCGATACCGACAGTGACCACCGGGTCGACGACTGGGTGGATCCGGGCGCGGGGGACTATGAGATCCACACGCTCCTCAATGGCAGCGCAGCGTCGCTCGCCAACCTGAAGAACATCGTTGCGGTGCGCATCGGGCTCATTCTGCGTTCCTCGCTGATCGAGTCGGATCGCCTCGCGGACCCCAACGCGCGTCGTTCGGGCGATGACGACAGGCGCTTTGTGGCGCCCAAGTCCATCGATTTGTTCGATGACCTGGAAGGTGAGGGGCTCAAGTTCACCCGCGAGCTGAGCGACGACGAGCGCCGGCAGCGACATCGGGCCGTGGAAGTCACCATCCCGTTGCGCAACATGCTGACGATATGAAAGAAGCCCAGTTTCTTGACCCCGGACAGCCGCCTCGCCAAGGTGGCCGGCAGCATGGCGTGGTGCTCGTCTTCGTGTTGATCGCGCTGGTCATCATGCTCGTGGCATCGGTGGCCCTCGTGAGATCGTTCAACACCTCGCTGTTCAACGCGGGCAACCTGGCGTTCAAGCGCGATCTCACCAATCAGGGCGAACGGGCCATGCTTCAAGTGAGGACCCTCCTATCCGAGGGCGGGCAGCTTGGCACGGTGCAGGCGCGCAGGGCGAACATGCCGGCGATCAACTACAGCGCGAAGATCCTTCCGACCAATGCGCAGGGCATTCCTATTGCCTTGCTGAGCAAAGACGAAAGCGTCTTCGCTGCGGTCGGATCCGCGACGAACGACATCAAGATCGACGATCAGCAGGTGAAAGTCCGGTATGTCCTGGACCGGCTGTGCGACAGCGAGGGGTTGGAGGCTGATCTCGGCGCGGCTCATTGCGCCTTGGGAGCTAACACCAATGACGCGGGCAGCGCATCTGATCTGGGTTACGGCGGCAACAGTTCGAACAATGCCAGCAGTTCATCCCTTCCGGTCATCTATCGCTTGACCATACGCGTCGACGGCCCGCGCGGCACGCAAGCGTACTTTCAGGCCACCCTCACCCCGTAACCACAGGGAGCAGCCACATCATGCTCACCCGTATGCGTACCCATCCCTGCCTTTCGAGAGCATTGCGGCAAGCGGTCTTCATGCTGCTCGCGGCTGTTGCGTTTACCGCTCACTCTGAAACGAAGCTTGCTGATCAGCCGATCTTCACCGCGACGGATGTGCCGGGCAATCTGGCGCTGGCGCTGTCGGTCGAGTACCCCACGGCCGTGTCCGTGGCGCACTCGGACAGCGCGTACAGCAC
>CBIHPH010000193.1:0-4217 GCA_966212105.1 uncultured Rhizobacter sp. | reverse complement strand
GCGGCCTTGCGGCGGTCTTGATGCGCTACTTCATCAGCCCGTGCACCGACTCGCGCCATCTGGCCCATCACGTCTATCCACGGCTGCACTGGCATTACCTGCACCTCGCCGACCGCCACCTCGAGCAGCACGAACCGGCGTACCGCGTGCACACCAGGACCTCGTTGTTCGGACGCGGTTCGCTGTCGATCCTCGCCGAACTGGAGAGCCGATTCGTCGTTCCGACCGTGGAGGCGGTGAACCATGTCGACTGAATCCCGCGTCAATGTCTATGGGAGCGCCCTGGGCAAGGTGCTCACCACCGCACGAGGTGCGGTTCTCACCGACCAGGAGGGCAGGGCGCATGTCGATCTGTTTTCCTCAGCCGGCGTCGCGAACTTCGGGCACAACCATCCCGTGCTCAAACGCCAGCTGATGGCGTACCTGGAGGCGGACGGCCTGGTGCACGGCCTCGACTACCACACCGAGAGCAAGCGGCGGTTCATCGAACGCATGGAGCAGCGCCTGCTGCCCGACGCGGTGCGTGGCCGCTATCGCTACTATTTCAGCCCACCCGCCGGCACGCTGGCGATGGAAGCTGCGATCAAATATGCCCGCCGTGCCACGGGCCGGCGCGAGTTGGCCGCCTTCACCAACGCGTTCCACGGCCTGACACAGAACGCCCTGTCGATCACCGGCAACCTCGCCAAGCGCCGGTCGGCCTATGCCGACCTGCCCAACGTCACGCGGCTGTTCTACGACGGCTACCTCGGCGCCGACTTCGATTACCTGACGCTCTACCGCAAGCAGTTCGAAGATGCGAGCGGCGGTGCGGCGCTGCCTGCCGCATTGGTGTTCGAGACGATCCAGGCCGAGGGCGGCTGCCACCATTGCACGCCGGCCTGGTACGAAGGGGTCCTGGCGCTTTGCCGCGAATTCGGCATTGTCAGCATCGTCGACGAGATCCAGGCCGGCGTCGGCCGCACCGGCGAATACTTCAGTTTTCCTGCACTCGGCCACAGCTGGCCCGACATCATCTGCCTGTCCAAAAGCCTCTCGGGCATGGGGCTGCCGCTGTCGCTCGTGATGGTGCGAAAAGAGCTCGATGTGCTCGACCCGGGTGAGAACAGCGGCACCTTCCGCGGCAACTGCCTCGGCGTGGCGTCGGCGGCCAATGCCATCGACTTGTTCTGCGATGCCGAGTTTCAACGCCGGATCGCCGAGAACCGGGCGGAGCTCGACAGCTTCTGCCTGCAACTGCAGGAAGACCTGGGCCTGCAGGTTCGTGGTCGAGGTCTGCTGCGGGGCATGGTGATGAAAAGCAGGGACGCCGCGTGTGCCGTGCTCGATCGGTGCCGCGAGCGCGGCATCCTGATCGAGGCCTGCGGGGGCGACGCCCGCACGCTCAAGCTCATGCCCCCGCTGCCCATCGAGACCGAGTTGCTCTCGCAGAGCTTGCGCACGGTTCGGGACGTGATTCGGGCCGGCTGACGGCCGATCTCGCGTGCCGTCCTTTCACTCCATCTTCCGCAGGAGCGCCACATGTTTTCCCTGATCGACAGCATCGTCAAGGCAAAGATCGAAGTCAGCCCCTTCATCCACATCGTGGTCCCCCACGCCTTGGAGGAAACCGCCTATGCCCGTCTCTCCGACGCCTTCCCTCCGGCGGCCGACTTCACTGCAGGCAAGAACCGATACGAGAACTTCCGCTACAACCGCTTCGCCTCGGAAGTGCTGGCCGGTGACTACGCACCGGTCGCCAAGGAGTTCGCCCGCATCCATGCATCGCAAGCGTTCTACATGGCCGTTCTCGACAAGTTCCGGGACTACTACATCAATACGCTGGGCGAAGCCGTCTTTGAATCGTTGCGCGATCCCCGCAACGTGGGCCTGCGCAAGGTCGACAGCTTTGCCAGTCACGACGTCCTGCTCGATGCGACGTTCGTCATCAACTCCGGCAACCGCCAAGGCAATTCCACGGTGCGCGGGCCGCACATCGACAAGCTCTTCAAACTCTATGCCGGCCTCTTCTACATGCGCAGGCCGGACGACGCATCGCGCGGCGGCGACCTCGTGCTGTACCGCTACAAGCGACAGCGGTACCTGATCGGCATGAACGATGAATCGTCAACCAGCGCAGGCCTCCGCTACGACATCGACCCCGAGCACGTCGAGCCGGTGAAGGTGGTTCCCTACCGGCCCAACACCCTGGTGCTCTACCCGAACAGTGTCGATGCCATCCATGGCGTCAGCATCCGCTCCGAGACGGACATCGAGCGGCGCCTCATCACCCTCGTGGCCGACTACAAGGAAGACATCCTCGATGTCGCCACGGCCTGATGGCGAGGGCTGCCGCCATGGGTCCCGCAAACCCCACTTCGGGCATGACCGGTGTCGTCGGTCACTACTTCATGACGAGCGTGGGCTATTTCGGCATGCTCTCGTCACTCGTCGTCATCCTCGACACCCAGGGTTTCAGCGCAGGGCAGATCGCCCTCCTGGTGAGCGCCTTCACCTGTGCCAGCAAGGTGGCCAAGGTTCCGTTGGCCCCGTGGCTCGATCGCATCTCGCCGCGGTGGTCTGTGCTGCTCGGCTGCGGCCTTGCCGCGCTGGGTTTCAGCGGCCTGCATGCCGGGCACGGCCTCTTCCTCACTGTCGCGGCATTGCTGCTCGCCGGTGTCGGCATCTCCGTCAACGCGCTTGCGAGCAAGCAGCTGGCGGCGTTCGCGAGTGACCATGTCGAAAGCCGGGCCACGATGTTCTCTGTCTTGAATGTGGCCGTCAACGTTTCTTCGGCGGTGGGCGCGCCGTTGGCGCTGTGGCTGGTTGACCGCCATCTGTACCCCTGTGTCACGTACGGGGTGGCGGCCGTGTACCTGATCGCCGGCCTGGTCACGGGCATGACATTCGGGAAGAGCATTACGCCGCCCGCCGTGCGGGCGGCGCCCTCCTGGCGCACGTATTGGCACGTCTTCAAACTGCCCGGGATGCGGCCGTTCCTCCTCGTGAACTACTTCGGCTGGTTCTTGTACGGGCAGCTGTTCAACGTGCTGGCCCTGCATGTGTCCGGCACGCTGCAATCTCCCGGCCGGCTCGGCTGGCTCTACACGCTCAACGCGTTGCTGGTGATCACGCTGCAACTCGGCGTCACGCGGGTGTCGGAGCGCCTCCACGCCGGCCGTCCCTTTGTTGCAGTGCAGATGTCCTATGCGATTTACCTGATCGCCTTTGTGGCCGCCTACCTGGTGCCGGGCTACGAAGGGGCCATCGTCTTCGTCGTCTTGTTCTCGCTTGCCGAAATGATTTTCGTGCCGCGCGTGGATGTTCTGCTGCTGGGCCTGATCGGCCAGGACAACCGCGCTGTCGCCTACAGCGTGCTGTCGATCAGCACTGCGCTCGGTGAAGCTTCGGGCGGTGGCTTCGGCTTGATGAGCTACCGGTGGCTGAGCAACCTCGGCCACCACGATGCGTTCTGGCTGCTGGCCGCCGGCCTCGCCTTGCTCTTTGCCATCGCGACGCGCCGCATGACCGGTGGCGCCCATCCACCTGCGCTGGCACCTGCGTTTCGCTGAGCGCGCAAGCAGGTGGAGCGCCGCACCACATCCTCGCTGGAGAACCTGCCCGTGATCGCCATCGACGAACTCGCCATCCTGCGCCTGCTCAACCGATTCGCCAATTGTTTCGACACCAAACAATGGCACGAGATGACGGACTGCCTGGCCGAGGACATCTACACCGACTACTCGGACCTGCGCGGCACCCCGCCTGAGACGATGAGCCGTACCCGCTTCGTGGACTTGCGGCGAGAGGCGCTCGGGCCGCTCGAAACCCACCATCTCTTTGCCAACCACGAAGTCGAATGGTGCGGTGATGCGGCCAAGGCCAAGGTCTCGGCCGTCATCTTCCGACGGGCGGCCGACGGCCAGACCTTGCACACCCATTGCCTCTACCTGTTCGAGCTGCGCCGGGAGGCGCAGGGTTGGAAGATCTGTGCCATCACACAGAAGGTGTTCTGGAGCGAAGGCAATCCGCGCATTCATGCCGGCATTGCCCAGCGCCGATGAGGCATGTCTTCCATGCCGGGGCCGCATCTGCGGTTCCCGTTTCCAAGACCTGCGAGTGCACGTTTCATTGCACCTGATTGCCGGGCGAGCGGGGCTTGGTCTCGCTTTGCTCCTGCGCATCTAGCAGGCTGCTGAAATACCGCCCGCAGATCGCTTCGCCTCTCGGGCAATATG
>CBIHPH010000192.1:0-4289 GCA_966212105.1 uncultured Rhizobacter sp. | reverse complement strand
GCGAAGCCGCCCATCAAGCCACACGCGAGCCCGGCTCCGCCGGGCGACCCGTGGCGCCCCTCGGGGGCAGGAGCGAAGCGACTGGGGGGCCTCAACAAATGAAACACGCGCAGCCCCAAGCGCAATTTGCTTGAAGCAGAAGACTTCAACAATGAGAGGAGTCCATCTTCTCGTCCGGAGGCCGATTCTGATGCGCATTCTGCACGCCAGCCTGGTCGCGGCATCGCCGCTGGCCGTCAACGCGCCTTGTCGCGCTGGGAAAGCCCGTGGTGTTCGTTGGCAGCCCGATCAGATTGGCTGGTTTCGGATGCCTGCGGTGGCGGATGTGCCGGTCCAACCCGGCTCGGAGATCCGCCTGGGGCAACCCCACGAGGGCATGGCCGTGCTGCTCACCGTCCTGGCGCTCGGGTTCCCGGTGAGCATGCTGATGCTCGCGAAGGCGACCGGGAGCGATCTGCTCGGGTGGGTGTTCGGCCTGGTCTTGATGCTGGAGTTCGCGGCGCTGCCATGGATTGCGCTGTTCGGATTCGGCCGGTCGCTGCGGCGCCTGTGGGGAAACCGCCTTCGGTAGGCGCGTTGCGGGTTCTTTCCCGCCCGTGAGCGGCGTTGAACAGCATAAGATGGGCGCTCGACAAGGTTTCCGGGGTTATGTTCCATGCCCAGCTCCCGTGAAGAGGTGCGCGTGTTGATCGTCGAAGACGAAGCCGACGTGCGCGACACATTGACGATGCTGCTCGAGTCCGACGGCTACCTCGTGCGAGGGGCCTCCAGCGGTGAGGCTGCCATCAGCGCGCTCGAAGACTTCGCTCCCGATTGTGTGCTGCTCGATCTCGGCTTGCCCGGTATCCGGGGCAGCGAAGTGGCGCGCGAGCTTCGCCAGCGGGTGGGCACGCAGCTGGTCATCATCGCCGTGACCGGCAGTTCGGCTCCCGCCGACCGCGACGAGGCCGAATGCGCCGGCATCGATTTCCTCCTGACCAAGCCCATCGGTGAAGGGGACCTGCGGCGGTTCCTGCCTCGTATTGCGTAATCGCTATTCACAGATGGTGGGAGCAGCCGTCCCACGATCAGTGCGTCGCCGGGCAATGTCAGAACCGATCAAGTGTCATGTCCGACGGCGGTTTCAGCGAGCAGCCCCCCAAAGTACCCGTGTGTCACCACGGCGAGGGTCTTGTAGGCTGGCCGATCGCGCAATGCTTCGTGCAACTGGCGCAGCCGACAAAATGGCACCGATGGGTACAAGTGGTGTTCGGCGTGGAACCCGACCGCGTGAGGGGCGACCAGGAACCTTTCGAGCGGGCCGACGAGAACGGTGCGCGACGCTTCGATGCCCGGCCTGGGCATGGCGAAATGTTCTCCTACATCGCGCAGGTACAGCAGGGCCAACATGACCGTGAACCCAGGCAGGAACCAGTAGAGCGCGAGGGTCGTCCACAGCTCGAACACGGAGGCAACGCCGACGACCAGCAGGGCCACGACAGCCTGACGGAGCCGAGTGGCGCGCGGCGTGTTCACCGCCATGCCGGCTTCGAACAGGTAGGTCTTGAAGTCCTGGTAGGCGAAGACTCCAAGGCAGTGCAACACGAGCAACCACATCATGCGTGGGCGCGACTTCGGAAAATGGAAGCGCTCGCGCCGCCTCGAGGACACCCAATTGGGATCCATCGCCGTGGACGGCGCGCGATGGTGCTGCAGGTGGTCGCGGCGAAACCCGTGGATCGTGATGAAGAAGGGAATCGCCGTCAGGAAGTCGCCCAGCGCATCGTTCAGGCCGGGGCGCGTGCGGCTGAACTGACGGTGAGAGAACTCATGCATCAGCATGAGCAGCGCATGTTGGCGTGTGCCGATGAATGCCACCGCCGCCACGGTCATCGCCATGTGATCGAAGTGCAAGGCGAGTGCAATGGTGGCGACGATCCACGCCCATTCGATGGACACCTGCAGGAGCAGGCGCAGGGGCGCCGGCCGGCTCAGCCGCAGCAACAGGTCGCGATCGATCTGCAGGGCGGCGGGCAGTCGGTCGCGCAATGGCGGCGTCACGACCGGGTTCATGACAAATCCCCGGGTACAGAAGAAGTGCGTGGAAACGAATGAACCGGAAGGTGCGGGTGCGTCGGCATGTGCTGTTGATCATCGGCGTGCGTAAACCGTGATCATCGAAGTCGCATGTGACATGACAGTGACGTCTGCGTTCAACTGGCGCAACTGTCTGCGGCGCGGAACCCGCCCATGGGTCAGCTGAGTCCAGCGCGGTGTCCGTGGGCCAATTGAGCGAACAGCTCGCGGAAGTAGCCGCGCGTCACGACAGCCTGGTTCTTGAATTCGGGCCGGTCGCGCAGCGTTTCATGCAGCTGCCGCATCCGGCAAAACGGCACTGACGGGTAGAGGTGGTGCTCGGTATGAAAGTTCACCCCATGCGGGGCGATCAGGAATCTGTCGATCGGTCCCGCGAGCACGGTGCGCGCCGCTTCGATGCCCGGACGGGGAAGGGCGAAATGTTCTGCCACGTCGCGCAGGTACAGCAGCGCCATCAGTACCGTCAAGATGGGCAGGAGCCAGTAGAGCGCAAGGACCGTCCACAGCTGGAACGCGGACGCGACGCCAATCACCAACAGGGCCACAGCCGCCTGACGGAGCTGGGTGGCGCGGGGTGTGTTCACCGCCATGCCGGCCTCGAACAGGTAGCTCTTGGCATCTTGGAACGTGAAGACACCGAGGCAGTGCAGCACGAGCAACCAGGCCATCTGAAGGCGTGTTTTTGGAAAGCGATAGCGTTCGCGCCGAATGGAGGCCATCCAGTTGGGGTCCCGCGTCGTGGACGGCGCGCGATGGTGCTGCAGGTGATCGCGTCGAAAGCCGTGGATCGTGACGAAGAGCGGGATGGCTGCCAGGAAGTCGCCCAGCGCGTCGTTGAGGCCGGGCCGGGTGCGACTGAACTTGCGGTGCGCGAACTCGTGCATCAGCATCAGCAAGGCGTTCTGGCGCGTTGCGATGAATGCGATGGCTGCAAGGGTCATCCAGACTGTGTCGACATGAAGCGCCAGCACGGTGGCGCCCACGATCCATGCCCATTCGATGGCGACGTGCAGGAGCAGGCGCAGTGGGGCCGGCCGGCTCAATTGCCGCAGCAAGTCGCGTTCGATGTCGAGGCCGGCCGGCAGCCTGTCATTTGACGGCGGCGTGACGGCCGTGTCCGTGGCAGCTTCCGGCGGACACGCGAAGCGCGCGGAGGAAGGGTGGACGGGAGGGGGCAGGTGCATCGGAATGGCGCTTTGATCGTGGCGTCAGGATGCCGCGATGATCAAAGCCGCTCATGACACGGATATGACGCCAGGGGGCACCGCGCTCAATGCCACTTGAGGTAAAGGAGCCAGACCATCAGGCCCGACAGGAACCCTTCGCCCGCCAGGCTCAGGATGCCGATGCCCAGCACCAGGACAGCTCCCAGCACCACCGACGCCGACACGGTCACCGAAGCGATCTTGCCGATCACCTTCAAGGTATCGCTTGCGGTTTGCTTCGTGGTGCTGCGCCACAGGCCGATGCTGCTCATGCCGGTGATGGCCAAGGCGGCGACCGTGACGAGCATCGCCGTGATGATGACCGGCGGTGGCGAGCCCAGCCAGATGACCAGCTGTCCCAAGGGAAAACTCGAGACGTATCCCAGCGCAATGCAGATGAGCAGGGCTTTGCCGATGGTCACGTTGCCGCGCCAGAGATCGCGCACAGATGTCTTCCTTGTCGAGCGAGCCGGTCCTGGAGGTCAGGAATGGGGCGCCATTGTGCCCCAGACCGCCTGCAGCGTCCCGGCTCAGCAGCCCGGCCGCGCTCAGCGCAGCTTGAACGCGCCGACCACCTCTGACAGGCGGTTCGCCTGGTCGCGAAGGCTTTCTGCCGCGGCGCTGCTTTCCTCGACCAGTGCGGCGTTTTGCTGCGTCATGTGATCGAGTTGGGTGACCGCGGTATTGACCTGCTCGATGCCGCTGGACTGTTCGCTCGACGAGGCCGTGATTTCGCCGATGATCGCCGACACCCTCTGGACGGACGCGACGATCTCGCCCATTGTCTGCCCCGCGTCGGCCACGAGCTTGGAACCCGTTTCGACCTTGTCGACGCTCGTGCCGATCAGCGCCTTGATCTCCTTGGCGGCTTCGGCGCTGCGTTGCGCCAGGGCGCGCACTTCGCCGGCGACCACGGCGAAACCGCGTCCCTGCTCACCCGCGCGTGCGGCTTCCACCGCCGCATTGAGCGCGAGGATGTTGGTCTGGAACGCAATGCCGTCGATCACC
>CBIHPH010000191.1:0-4302 GCA_966212105.1 uncultured Rhizobacter sp. | reverse complement strand
AGCACCTGGCCGGCATGAAGGATTCCAAGGTGATCGTCGCGATCAACAAGGACCCGGAGGCGCCGATCTTCAGCGTCGCCGACTACGGGCTCGAGGCCGATCTGTTCACTGCGGTGCCTGAACTGGTCAAGGCGCTGTCAGCCTGATCTGCTGCGCTGAAACCCACAGCCCGTTCGCCGAATCCCAAGGCCGACGGGCTTTTTTTTCGCCCGAATCACATCACGCACCCAGGAGTTGCCATGAGCTATGTCGCCCCGGTCAAGGACATGCTGTTTTGCATGCGGGAACTCGCCGGCCTGGAGGCCATCGCGAAGCTTCCGGGGTTCGAGGATGCGGGGCCCGAGACGGCGCAGGCCGTGCTGGAGGAATGCGCCAGATTCAATGAGGGCGTGCTGGCGCCGCTGAACATCGAGGGCGACAGGAATCCGTCGTTCTGGAAGGACGGCGCCGTCACGACCACGCCGGGCTTCAAGGAGGCCTTCCACCAGTTCGGCGCGGCGGGCTGGCAGGGGTTGCAGCATCCGGTCGAGTTCGGTGGGCAGGGGTTGCCGAAGACCATCGGTGCGGCCTGTTCGGAGATGCTCAACAGCGCAAACCTGAGCTTTGCGCTGTGCCCGCTGCTCACCGACGGCGCCATCGAGGCACTGCTCACGGCGGGAACGCGCGAGCAGCAGGAAAAGTATCTGCCGAAGATGATCTCGGGTGAATGGACCGGCTCGATGAATCTCACCGAGCCGCAGGCCGGTTCGGATCTGGCCCTCGTGCGCACCCGCGCCGAACCGCAGGCCGACGGCACGTACAAGCTCTTCGGTACGAAGATCTTCATCACGTACGGTGAGCACGACATGGCCTCCAACATCCTCCACCTGGTGCTCGCAAGGGTGGTTGGGGCGCCGGAGGGGGTCAAGGGGATCAGCCTCTTTCTCGTGCCGAAGTTCCGCCTTCGTTCCGACGGTACGCCGGGTGAGCGCAACGATGTGCACTGCGTGAGCATCGAGCACAAGATGGGCATCAAGGCCAGCCCCACGGCCGTGCTGCAGTTTGGCGATCACGGTGGCGCCGTTGGCGAACTCATCGGGGAGGAGAACCGCGGCCTCGAATACATGTTCATCATGATGAACGCCGCGCGCTACGCGGTGGGCCTGCAGGGCATTGCCGTGGCCGAGCGCGCCTATCAGAAGGCGGTGCAGTATGCGCGTGAGCGGGTGCAATCGCGCCCCGTGGACGGATCACTGCCCGGCAGCGCCGCGATCATTCACCACCCCGACGTGCGCCGCATGCTGATGACCATGCGCGCCTTGACGGAGGGCTGCCGCGCGATGGCGTTCGCGGCGGCGGCCGCGAACGATGTGAGGCATGCCCATCCCGATGCCGAAACACGCAGGCAGAACCAGGCGTTCCATGAATTCATGGTGCCCCTGGTCAAGGGATACAGCACCGAAATGAGCCTCGAAGTCACCAGCCTGGGCGTGCAAGTGCATGGCGGCATGGGTTTCATCGAGGAGACCGGCGCGGCGCAGTACTACCGCGATGCCAGGATCCTGACCATCTACGAAGGCACCACCGCGATCCAGGCGAACGACCTCGTGAGCCGCAAGACGCTTCGTGATGGAGGCCAGGCGGTTCGGGCCGTCGCGGATCTCATCCAGGCGACGGAAGCCGAACTTGCCAGGCGCGACAGCGCTGCTGCGCGGGCCATGCTCAAGGCCTTGTCCGAAGCACGCATGGCACTGCTCGATGTCGTTGAGTTTGTCGTGGATCACGGCAAGACGAGGCCGAATGCGGTTTTCGCCGGTTCGGTGCCGTACCTGATGCTCGCGGGCAACACGGTGGCCGGCTGGCAGCTTGCCCGCGCATTGCTGGTGGCGGAGGAGCGACTGTCCAAAGGCGAGGGCGATGCATCGTTCCTGCAGGCCAAGGTGGCCACGGCGCATTTCTACGCGGAGCACATCCTGACCCGCACCAGCGGCCTGCGTGCGGCCATTCTCGGTGGAGGCGACAGCGTCACCGCGCTCGCGCTCGAGTCGTTCTGAGCTTCATCGGGGAGAGTCCATGTCACTGCCGTCCGTGCTTCAGCATCTGCCGCTGCCCATCATTGGCTCGCCGCTCTTCATCATCAGCAATCCGAAGCTCGTGATCGCCCAGTGCAAGGCCGGGGTCGTGGGTTCGATGCCCGCATTGAACGCCCGGCCCGCCGAACAGCTCGATGCATGGCTTTCGGAAATCACGGAAGCATTGGCCGCTCACAACCGTGCTCATCCGGACCGGCCGGCGGCACCGTTCGCGGTCAACCAGATCGTCCACAAGAGCAATGACAGGCTCGAGCACGACCTCGCCGTCTGCGCGAAGTACAAGGTGCCCATCGTCATCACGTCGCTCGGCGCACGCACCGATGTGAACGATGCGGTGCATGGGTGGGGCGGGGTGGTGCTGCACGACATCATCAACAACACCTTTGCGAGGAAAGCGATCGACAAGGGCGCAGACGGCCTGATTGCCGTCGCAGCCGGTGCAGGCGGGCATGCGGGCGTGAAAAGCCCGTTCGCGCTCATCCAGGAGCTGCGCGAATGGTTCGACGGCCCCATTGCGCTCAGTGGCGCCATTGCAAGCGGAGGGGCGGTGCTTGCAGCCCAGGCCATGGGGGCGGACTTCGCGTACATCGGCTCGGCATTCATCGCCACCGAAGAGGCTCGCGCTGTGGACGGCTACAAGCAGATGATCATCGACAGCACAAGCGACGACATCGTCTACAGCAACCTCTTCACCGGCGTGCATGGCAACTACCTGAAGGGCTCCATCGTGGCCGCGGGGCTCGATCCGGACAACCTCGCCCTAGGTGACGTCAGCACCATGGACTTCGCAGGCGCGGCATCGAAGAAGGCTTGGAAAGACATCTGGGGCTGCGGGCAGGGCATCGGCCACATCAGGCAAGTGGTGCCGGCCGGGGTCCTGATCGAACGGCTCGCTGCCGAGTACCGGGCGGCGCGAGCACGCCTCGCCTTGGCCTGATCCCTGTTGGTCGGCCGTCAGTCGCCTTGATGCGGATCCAGATCGCAATCGCATCCGCTGCCGGCGGCGATCCATCGCGGCGCGAAACGGGCGGCCCATCGGGCGATCCAGGCCGATCCAATGAACCGTGCCGGCTCCGTGACGACGCCGCAGCGGTAGAGCCGTTGATTCGCATCCCAAAGCAGGGCCACGCATGGCCCCCGTCGCGTTCGACTGATGAGCATGCCGACCGGGCACGGCTCTGCGAGGCAGCAGATCCCGCACCCATTGCAAGTGGCGCCCTCGGCCGGCTTCAAGGGCGCGTCAGGATGGATGTAGATGATGCGACGAGACATGAAATGAATGTGGCGCAAAAGCCGCCATTGTGCAGATCTGCGCGATTTGGATTGCGTGGAAAATGCCGGGTTGCCGCTGGACGGTGTTACATTATTTGTCCAGACTCAACAGGTCCTTCCCGTCCCCTTGCCGTCAAAAAGCGAGGCGGGTCGCAATCCGCAAACCGGTGCAGCCGTAACGCGGAAGGTTTATCAACCCACTACAACACTGGAAACCGGTGTGAAAGGTGAGCGAAAATGATGCAGGAATACAGGTCGAACTCGTACCTGTTCGGGGGTAATGCGCCTTACGTCGAAGAGATGTATGAGGCCTACCTCGACAACCCGGGCTCCGTGCCCGACAACTGGCGCGATTACTTCGACGCCCTCCAGAACGTCCCGGCCGTCGATGGTTCGGCCTCTCGCGACGTTGCTCACGCCCCGGTCGTCGAATCCTTTGCCCAACGGGCCAAGGCCAACGCCTTCGGCAACAAGGCCAGCGGGGCCGACCTCGCAGTCGCCCGCAAGCAAGTCCACGTCCAGTCCCTGATCGCCGCCTACCGGTTCCTCGGTTCGCGCTGGGCCGACCTCGACCCGCTCAAGCGCCAGGAGCGTCCGAAGATCCCCGAGCTCGAGCCGGCGTTCTACGACCTCACCGAGGCGGACATGGACATCACGTTCAGCGCCACGAACACGTATTTCTCCAAAGCGGACCAGATGACGCTGCGCGAGATCGTGCAGGCCTTGCGTGAAACCTACTGCGGCTCCATCGGCGCCGAGTACATGCACATCACCGACCCGGCTGAAAAGCGCTGGTGGCAGCAGCGGCTCGAATCGATCCGCTCGAAGCCCACGTTCTCGGCCGAGGAGAAGACCAACATCCTCGAGCGCCTGACCGCTGCCGAAGGCCTCGAGCGCTACCTCCACACCAAGTACGTCGGCCAGAAGCGCTTCTCGCTCGAAGGCGGCGAAAGCTTCA
>CBIHPH010000190.1:0-4356 GCA_966212105.1 uncultured Rhizobacter sp. | reverse complement strand
TTCAGCCCGTCGTGGTTCGCCTATGACATGCGCCTGATGATGTCGGGCATCCAGAAGATCGGCATGCAGGGCACCGAAGGCACGGTGGCCCGCCTGGAGGAGATTCTGGGTCGCCCGCTGCGCAGGTACGGCGACTTCGTCACGGAGGTCACTCAGGCGGGCTGAGGAGCGCGTGAAGGTGAGGCCGCCGCTCAAGCCTTGACTTCGACCACCTGCTCGAAGCCGCCAAAGATCATGCGCTTGCCGTCGAACGGCATGGGCGGGTTGCCGGGTGTGGACGGGTCCATGCGTGGGTCTTCCTTCATCTTCTTCATCGCAGCGTCGCGCGTGGCCTTGTCCGGCCACTCGACCCACGAAAAGGCCACGGTTTCCTCGGCCGTCGCCTGGACCGCGCGGCGGAAATCGGTGACCTTGCCGTCGGGCACGTCGTCGCCCCACCCTTCGATCACACGCAGGGCACCCAGCTCGATGAACAACGCGTCGAAATGTCGCGCGTGCTCGATGAACTCTTGCTTGTTGGCGGTGGGAACTGCGATCACGAATCCGTCGATGTAGGCCATGGCTTGACTCCTGTGGGGTTGAACGGTCGGCGCAACTCTCTGCGGCGCCCGTAGTTTGACGACGAATGAAAGGAAGTCGATTCGACATGGGCTATCGGAGAGAGGAGGGCACGAACCGCTGCTCGTTCGGACACGGGGCGTTACACCAGTCATCGAACCATCATGAATCCATCGTGATTCGCGCCCGGTGGGCACGTACCGTCGGCCTGCAAAGACGACACCACCCACCCTCGCCGCATGGCGATCGATGAAGCCCGACATGATGAAAGTGACGCGACGCTCGGCCGGACTGGCGACCCTCTCCGGGTTGTTCACGGCCTGCGGAGGCGGTGGTGGCGGTGGTGGCGGTGACACGCCCCCGGCCCCCGCCCCGGCGGCGGGGGCCGGGACGCCGCCGCCTCCCCCGCCTCCGCCGCCGCCTCCCCCTCCGCGCAACACCTATCGCTGGGGCAACGTCGCGATGGGCGGTGGCGGTTACGTCACCGGCGTGATCGCGAGCCGCACGCAGCAGAACCTGTTCTATGCCCGCACCGACGTCGGCGGCGCATACCGCTGGAACGCCGCCACCGGCCGCTGGGTGCCGCTGCTCGACTTCGTGTCCGAAGACGACGTCGGCCTGATGGGCACCGAGTCGCTCGCACTCGACCCGAAGGACTCGGCGGTGCTGTACGTGCTGGCCGGCACGCCGTACTTCAGCAACGGCAAGACCGTCGTGATGCGCTCCACCGACTACGGCGCCACCTTCTCGCGCATCACCGACGTCAGCGCGCAGTTCCGCGTCAACGGCAACGGCATGGGCCGCAGCAACGGCGAGAAGCTGCAGGTGGACCCGGGCAACAGCAACGTGCTGTATGCCGGCTCGCGCAACAACGGCCTGTTCAGGAGCACCGATGCGGGCGCGAGCTTCACGCGCCTCGCCTCGCTGCCGGTGACCACCACGCCCAACGAGAACGGCATCAGCTTCGTGCTGCTCGACCCGACCAGCGTCTCGAGCGGCGCGGCGCGGCGCATCTTCGTCGGCGTGTCGCGCTTCGGCTCGGTGGGCGCGAACCTCTACCGCAGCGACGACGGCGGCGCCACGTTCACGCCGGTGGCCAACGCGCCGGCCAACTTCATGCCGCAGCGCGCCGTGCTCGCCGGCGACGGCAACCTCTTCATCACCTACGCGAACGGCGGCGGCCCGCATCCCGGCTCCGACAGCCTGAACCCACGCGAGCCGATGGACGATGGCGCGGTGTGGAAGTACAACGTCGCCGCCGGCAGCTGGACGAACGTGACGCCGGGCTTCAAGAGCGCCTTCTCCGGCGTGACGGTCGATCCGAACAACCCCCAGCGTGTGCTCGTCTGCACGATCAACACCTGGGCGGCGCAGGGCAGCAACTGGGGCGATCACTTCTTCCTCAGCACCAACGGTGGCAGCAGCTGGGTCGACGTGGTGCAGCGCGGCTTCACGCTCGACACCGACGGCGTCTCCTGGATCGGAGAGAACTCGATCCACTGGGCGAGCAGCATCGAGTTCGACCCGTTCGACACCAAGTCGGCGTGGGTGACCTCCGGCAACGGCGTCTACCGCACGAAGAACATCGATGCGACACCGGCCACCTGGTCCTTCGCCGTGCGCGGCCTCGAGGAAACGGTGCCGCTCGGGCTGGTGAGCGTGCCCGGCGGGCCGCTGCTGACGACCATCGGCGACTACGGCGGATTCCGTCACACCGACATCGACGCCTACGCGCCCGTCCAGACGCCCCGCCTGACCTCGACACCCGGCCTGGCGGTGGCGCCGGCGAAGACCTCGGTGGTGGTGCGCGCAGGCGCCAACAAGATCTTCCGTTCGGCCGACACCGGCCTCACCTGGACGCAGGTGCCGGCGCAGGCGACGACCAACCTGGTCGCGCTGTCGGCCGACGGGAGCACGCTGCTGCACACCGACGGTTCCAACGTCACCTACCGCTCCACCGATTTCACGAACGCCTCGCCGACCTGGACGACGGTGACGGGCCTGGGCAGCAACGGTGCGCGCCCCGAGGCCGACCCGGTCAACGCGAACAAGTTCTACGCCTACGACCCGGGGGCCGGCCGGATGCTCGTGAGCACCAACGGCGGCGCCAGCTTCGCCGCGGCCGGCGCACTGGACAACGGGGGCGCGCCCCTGATCCGCGCGGCGCCCGGCCGCGAGGGCGATGTGTGGGTGGGGTTGAAGGGCGGCGGGCTGGCGCGTTCGACGAATTCCGGTGCGTCGTTCAGCAAGGTGGCCAAGGTGACGTACTGCGGCGCGGTCGGCTTCGGCAAGACGATGAGCGGTGCGAGTTATCCCACCGTGTTCATCTGGGGCTCGGTCGACGGCGGCAAGCGCGGCATCTACCGCTCGATCGACGCGGGCGCGAGCTGGATCCGCATCAACGACGACGCCCACCAGTTCGGCGGACCGGGCAACGGGCAGTTCATCGCCGGCGACATGAACATGGAAGGGGTGGTCTACATGAGCACCGTCGGGCGCGGCGTCGTCTACGGCGCGCCGGTGGCGGCATCGTGACGACGCGGCAGGGCGGGGCTGGGCCGCCTTGACCTCTCGAACGCGCTACTCACGCAGACCGGAATCCGGCGGTCCTTCGCCCGCGAGGCAATCTACGGGCGCTTCCGACTACCAACCAAACAGAAAGCCCTGATCGCCATCTCCGCTGAATAGCTGGGCTACGCGCCCCGTCGCGGGTTCGGCCACGAGCGTCAAAAGGCCTGGCTTGCGGTACACCAGATGCCCTTCATCAATCCAGCCGATGAGGTGGATCCCAAAGCCTTCGCACTGGTCATAGGAGCCTGCATCCACCCGGCGCACATTGCCGGCCTTGTCGGTGAACTCCAGTGCTGCCTCTCCATCGCTCTCTACCACCTGCACGGTCCATGCACCGCCGGGTGAGGCCGAGGGCACATGGCCACCCTGGCCCTGCAGCATGCGCTGCTCGAAGATCGGCACGGCGACACCGTTCAAGAGCCACTCGTCATGCCCTGGCGCGTGATTCGGCGCTTCCACCCATCGCCCTTCCATGGTCACCGAGACGGACGCGCCGGGGCTCCAGCTGCGGTACTCGCGCGGGGCGCTCGGTACCGTCGCGAAAGTCGCGGGTCATGAGCAATAGCCGCCGACCATCGGCCGACCATTCCGGCATGGTCCACGCAGCGGTAGGTGGCGCCTCCGCGGGAATGCCGAGCCGATGAACCCGCAGCGTCGCCGTGTCGATGACATAGGTGCCCGCCATGCCGGCATCGGGCCATCGGCTGTCGTAATTGGCCGAGATCGCCAAATGCTGCCCATCTGGAGAAAACACGGGGGTGGACCCACCCCACGCAGGTGTTTCCAGCACCAGCCGGTCCTGACCTGTGTGCAGGTCGTACAGCCAGTACTGCGTGCGCCGCAAATCCTCCAGCGTGCCGCTGTAGCTCAGCCAGCGCCCGTCCGCCGACCTGACCACACTGGGTGCATCTTCGAAGCCATGGGCCGACAACACCGTCTCCACCCCTGTGAGGAGATCGCGCCTTGCTAGCCGACCTCGTGATGCGAAATGAATCAGCGGCTGCCTGATGTGCAGGTCACTCAGGCGTGAGTACGACTGAGGACCGACGGCGTGTCCACAACCACCGGCATTCTTCATTCGTCGGATGGCATAGCCGCCCGCCGCCAGCGCGGCCAGCATGAGCGAGCCGGCGACAAGGAGCCGCCGGCGCGGATACATGCGCTTGGCGGAGCGAAGGTCGGTGGCGTTTGACATCTGTGCTGCGTGGCGAAGCAACTCTTCGTGAG
>CBIHPH010000189.1:0-4445 GCA_966212105.1 uncultured Rhizobacter sp. | reverse complement strand
GTTCCAAGCGCCTTCTTTGGCTTCCCTTTCTTGGCGCGACAAGAAAGGGAAGTCGGCTGCCGGGCCGAGACCCGGCGCGGCCTCGCCAGAGAACAGGCTCCGCGCCAAGCGAAACAGTGGGCCCCGGCGTACAAAAGGGGGTGGCGGCCCCCCCCGTCAAATCATGCCGCCCACGTGACCATGCCGGTCCAAGCCGTAGCCAACACAATCAACCCGAACGCAATCCGGTACCAAGCGAACACCGTGAAGTCGTGAGAAGACACATACCGGATCAGCCATCGGATGCAGATCAGCGCGCTGACAAACGCGAACACGTTGCCGATCAGGAAGATGGGCACATCCCCCCAATGCAGCAGGCTGCGCTCTTTCCAGATGGAGTAAGCGCCAGCGGCCGTCAGCGTCAGGATGCCCAGGAAGAAGCTGAACTCCGTGGCGGCCTTGCGCGAAAAGCCAAGCACGAGGGAGCCGATGATGATGGAGCCGGAGCGGCTGGTGCCCGGGATCAGACCCAGGCATTGCAGCATGCCCACCTTCAGGGCGTCGAGCGGGGTCATGTCGTCCACCGTTTCGATGCGGGCGTGGCGCGTGCCTTCGAGGTCCCGCTCGCCGTAGAGGCGGCGGTGGCGTCGCTCCACCCACAAAATCACGAGACCGCCGACGATGAAGGCGACGGCCACCGGCACCGGATGGAAGAGGTGCGCCTTGATGGCCTTGTTGAAGAGAAAGCCGACGATGCCCGCGGGAATGAATGCGATGATCAGGTTCAGGGCGAAGCGCTGGGCCACGGCCTCGCTGCGTATGCCCGCGAACGTGCTGACCATGCGCTCGCGGTATTCCCAGATGACGGCAATCATCGCCCCCGTCTGGATCGCGATCTCGAACACCTTGACGGTGTCTCCAGTGAAATCAAGCAGTGAGCCGGTGAGTATCAGGTGGCCGGTGCTCGAGATGGGCAAAAACTCTGTCAAACCCTCGACGATCCCCATGATCGCCGCCTTGACCCATAAAAGTAAGTCCAAACCAGTTCCTCGCAGAAAATTCGACGCCGGATGATAGCGACGCGCGCAGCATGCCTGCGCGCTCGGGAAACTGCACGTCAGTTCACGCTTCTTTACCGTGCGGCCATTGCCCGATGAAGGTCTGGTGCCATTCTTGACCCCTTTGCAATCTGACGGCTACATTACTGACCGATCAGTCAGTACTGCCATGCCCACGTCGTCACCCTCCGCCCTGCCCGCACGCCAACGCCGCAAGGAAGCCCGCCCACAGGAACTCCTGGATGCCGCCCTGGCGTTGTTCGTCGAGAAAGGCTTTGCTGCCACCCGCTCTGAAGAGGTGGCTGCACTTGCCGGGGTATCGAAGGGCACGCTGTATCTGTATTACCCGAGCAAGGAAGAACTGCTCAAGGCGGTGATCCGGCATAACCTGTCGCGCATTCTCGCCGACGGCCGGAACATCGCCGAAGGCTTCGAAGGCCCCACATCGGAACTGCTGTCCACCCTGTTGCGCACCTGGTGGGAACAGGTGGGCGCAACACCGGCCGGGGGCATTCACAAGATCATGATGTCGGAGGCGCGCAATTTCCCCGAGATTGCGGAGTTCTACACCCGCGAAGTCATTCTGCCAGCACGGGAGTTGATCTCGAAGACGATCCAGCGGGGGGTGGACAGCGGCGAGTTCCGCAAGGTCTCCCCGCCCGAGGTCACCCACGTGCTGATCGCCCCGTTGATTTTCCTGGCTCTGCACAAGCATTCGTTCGGCGCCTGTCCCATGGCCGTGAACACGATCGAGCCGTACCAGGTCATCGAAGCGCAGATCGACATCGTTCTGCGCGGACTGCAGTTGCGCGATCCCCTTCCCTCAGACACCCATCCATGATGAAACGCCGGCTGCCGTGGTTGATTGCCCTTGCGCTGATCCTCGTCCTGAGTCTGTTCGTGCTCCGGTCACTCCATGCGCGCAAGCTCGCCAGCGCCACAAGCACCGCATCGCGGGCCCCGGCCATGCTCGAATTGGCGCCATCCGATGTCGTGCCCGCAACGCAGCTTGAACTCGCCCGCACGCTGAACGTGTCCGGCGGCCTGAAGGCCGTGGACACCGCCATCGTGAAGGCCAAGGTGGCTGCCGAGCTGAAGACGCTCACGGTGCGCGAAGGTGACGCGGTCAAGGCCGGCCAGGTCATCGGTCAGCTCGACACCGCCGAGGTCGACCTCCGCGTGCAGCAGGCGGCCCAGACCGCGGAATCGTCGCGGGCCCAGCTCGACATCGCGCAGCGCGCCCTCGACAACAACCGGGCGCTCGTGGCCCAGGGGTTCATCTCGTCCACCGGCCTCGAAACCTCCATCTCGAACCAGGCGGCCGCGCAGGCCTCGTACCGCGCGGCCGTGGCCGCCGTGGACCTGGCACGCAAATCGGTCGTCGACACCCGGCTCGTGGCACCCATCACCGGCACGGTGTCGCAGCGCCTCGCGCAACCCGGCGAGCGCGTGGCGATCGACGGACGTGTGGTCGAGATCGTCGACCTCTCGCGCATCGAGCTGGAGGCCGCCGTGGCGCCTGAGGATGTGGGGGCGGTCCAGGTGGGCCACAGGGCGCGGCTGCAGGTGGATGGCCTGGCCGACTCCGTGGAAGCGAAGGTCGCACGCATCAATCCCAGTACGCAGACGGGCACCCGTTCGGTGATGGTCTACCTCGCCCTCACCCCCCGCCCCGGCTTGCGCCAGGGGCTGTTCGCCAATGGCAGCATCGAGCTGGATCGGCGCAAGGCGCTTGCCGTACCGGTCAGTGCCGTGCGGGTCGACCAGCCGCGGCCGTACGTGTTCGTGTTCGACAACGGCAAGATCATCGAGCGGGTGGTGACGCTCGGCGGGCGCGGCGAGGCCGAGGTGGGTGGCCAGCGGGAAGCCGTTGTGGAAGTGACCAGCGGCCTGGTCGACGGCGCCTTGGTGCTGCGCAGCAGCGTGGGTGCGGTTCGTGGCGGCACCGCGGCCCGCCTCGCCGCGACGGCAGGCGCATCGGCGCCAGCGGCCTCGGCCGCCCGCTGACGGGAGACGCCCGATGTGGTTCACCCGTGTCTCGATCGGCAACCCCGTCATGGCCACGATGGTCATGCTCGCCTTCGTGGTGCTGGGCTTGTTCAGCTACCAGCGCCTGGCCGTCGACCAATTCCCGAACGTCGACTTTCCCACCGTCGTCGTGACGATGGACTACCCGGGAGCCTCACCGGAGATCGTCGAAAGCGAGGTGACAAAGCGGGTGGAAGAAGCGGTCAACACGGTGGCCGGCATCAACGCGCTGTACTCGCGTTCGTACGAAGGCACATCGGTCGTCATCGTCGAATTCAACCTCGATGTGGACGGCCGCAAGGCAGCCGAGGACGTGCGCGAGAAAGTCGCCCTGATCCGCCCGCTGCTGCGCGACGAGGTCAAGGAACCGCGCGTTTCCCGTTTCGATCCGCAAAGCATGCCCATCTTCAACGTGGCGCTGCTGTCTCCCGAGGGCACGAAAACCGCGCAGGAGCTGACGAACTGGGGCACCCAGGTGCTTCAAAAGCGCCTGGAAAACGTGCGCGGCGTGGGCTCGGTCGCTGTCGTGGGCGGCAGTGCCCGCCAGATCAACCTGTACCTGCGCCCGCAGGCGATGGAAGCGCTCGGCGTCAGCGTGGAACAGGTGCTCGCCGCGGTGCGCAGCGAGAACCAGGAGCTCCCGATGGGGGCCATCCGCTCGCTCGAGCAGGAGCGGGTCGTGCAGATCAACGCCCGCATGAAGCGGCCGGAAGACTTCCGCGACATCGTCGTGGCCCGCAAGAGTGGCGCCCCCATTCGGCTGTCGCAGGTGGCCGAGGTGGTGGACGGCCCACAGGAAATCGAGAGCCTGGCGCTCTACAACGGGCAGCGCACGGTGCTGCTCGCGGTGCAGAAGTCCCAGGGCGAGAACACCATCGCAGTGGTCGACGGCCTGATGAATGCACTTCGTGAAGCCCAGGACGTCACACCGCCGGGCATCAAGCTGGAGGTGATCCGCGACAACTCCCGGCCCATCCGGGTGTCCGTGGCCAACGTCAAGCGCACGCTGTTCGAAGGGGCGCTTCTGACCGTGCTGATCGTGTTCCTGTTCCTGAACTCGTGGCGCTCCACGGTGATCACCGGTCTCACGCTGCCCATCGCGCTGATCGGCACCTTCCTGTTCATGTACGCATTCGGCTTCACCATCAACAACATCACGATGATGGCGCTCAGCCTCTGCGTGGGACTGCTGATCGATGACGCGATCGTCGTGCGCGAGAACATCGTGCGGCACGTGCAGATGGGCAAGAGCGCGCATCAGGCGGCGCTCGACGGCACGAACGAGATCGGCCTGGCCGTGCTGGCCACCACGATGTCGATCGTGGCCGTGTTCCTGCCGATCGGCTTCATGGGCGGCATCATCGGCAAGTTCTTCCACGA
>CBIHPH010000188.1:0-4521 GCA_966212105.1 uncultured Rhizobacter sp. | reverse complement strand
GGGCACGCGGCCCCCCCGGCGAACGCGGGGCCCCACCGCGGCCGTTGATCGGGTTTTCGCAGATGACCTCGGCGGTGTGAGGGAAGCGTGGCGAGCTGGTTTTGCCTGCACCTGTCGTTGCGGTGCTTTGGCCATCGTCGGCGATACTGCGCGCCCGCTCAACAACAAGACCGACCGTCCAGCGTCGGCAACGATCTCGAATGAATGCGCTTTCCTGGCGCCGATGGGGCGCCCGCATGGGCGCTGTCGTCGCCCTGGCCTTTCTGGCGCCCTCCATCCAGGCGGACACCGCCTCCAGGCGCCCGGTCGAATGGTTCGCCAGCCTGCCGCAGCTCTCTCATGTGACCTTGTCGCCCGACGGTCGCCAGTTGGCAGCCCTTCAAAACCATGGCGATCGCACCGTGCTGGTGACTCGGCCGGTCGACGGTGAGGCGCTGACCCAGGTATTGGTCAATGACAACGAGCGGTTCCGAATCCGCTGGGTGCGTTGGGTCGGCAATGAACGTCTGCTGGTGTCGGTCGCATTCGCCGCAAGACGGGGTTACGTCGGAACGACGGAAACCCGGTTGCTGTCGATCAAGTCCGATGGCACGGGCCTGTTGTCCCTGGTCCGAAATCAAAATTCGAGCGGCGGGCTGTTCGGTCGTTCGGTCACCCAGCAGATCCAGGACGATGTGGTGGACTGGATGCCCGAGGACGGCCGGCATGTGTTGCTGGCGCTGAGTGAACCCGACAGCGTGCTGCCCGCGGTGCGTCGGGTGGATGTGACCACCGGGGCAAGCACGACGGTCAAGTCACCGGAGCGCGACACGTACACCTGGCTCACCGATGGTCGGCACCGGGTGCGGGTCGGCGTCCGCAACACGGGCAGTACCCAGGAGGTCCGGGTCTGCGATCCGGATGGAAAGAATTGGCGCACCGCATGGAGCTGGACCGCATTGGAGGACGCCATCGTGCCCCTCGGTTTCGGCACCGATCCGCAGGAGCTCTATGTGCGCGCCTACCATGAGGGACGACGGGCCGTCTTCTCGGTGCGGCTGGATGACCCGGCCTTGCCACGGTCGCTGCGGTACAGCCACCCCACCTTGGATGTGTCGGGGCACCTGATCCGCCTGCCCGGCACCGGAGAGGTGATCGGCGTGCGTGCCGACGATACCGAGGGCGACGGCGCTGCCGCCCGGCCGGAGCTTTGGAATTCTGCCTGGCGCGCCCAGATGCGGGCGGTGGACGCCGGCCTGCCGGACCGGGACAATCGGCTGCTGCAAGTGAGCCTGGATGGCCAGCGGTACATCGTGCATTCGAGTGGCAACGGCAAGCCGGGCATCTACTACCTGGGTGACCGGCGCACGGGTGAATTGTCTGAGCTGGGCGCCAGGTATCCCCAGCTGGACCCCGCCACGCTGGCGGGCAAGAAGGCCGCGACCATCCAGGCGCGCGACGGCCTGCCCCTCAATGCCTACCTGACGATGCCTCGTGGACGCCGCGTGGAGGATGGCGGCGCCACGCTGCCGATGGTGCTGCTGCCTCACGGTGGCCCGCACGGCCGGGACGACACGGACTTCGACGCCTGGACCGAATTCCTCGCGGATCGG
Organism: uncultured Rhizobacter sp.; assembly: GCA_966212105.1. Classification (GTDB taxonomy): domain Bacteria; phylum Pseudomonadota; class Gammaproteobacteria; order Burkholderiales; family Burkholderiaceae_C; genus Rhizobacter. The sequence continues at coordinate 2,929 of CBIHPH010000188.1, read as the reverse complement.
GGGTATGCCGTGCTCCAGGTGAACTTCCGAGGCTCGGACGGTTACGGTCACGCCTTTGTCTCCGCCGGCCTCAAGCGATGGGGCCTCGAGATGCAGGACGATCTGACCGACGCGGTGCACTGGGCGGTCGCCAGGCGCATTGCCGACCCGGCTCGGGTGTGCATCGTGGGGGCGAGCTATGGTGGGTATGCGGCGTTGATGGGCGTGGTGAAAACGCCTGCGCTGTACAGGTGCGCGGTCAGTTTTGCAGGGGTCTCAGACCTGCCGGACCTGATCGCTTACTACAGCGATTACGTGCTCGGGCGTGAAGCGATGGAACAGATGGTGGGCAAGGCCTGGGGAGATCGCGAGCGTTTGCGTGCCACGTCTCCGGCGCGGCATGCGGGTCAGATCCAGGTGCCGGTGCTGCTGGCGCACGGCACATCCGACCGTGTGGTGCCGGTGGACCAGAGCCAGACCATGGCCAAGGCGCTGCGCCGGGCGAACAAGCCGCACCGTTTCATCGAATTCGACCAGGGTGACCATCAGCTGAGTCGCTACACTGATCGCCTTGCGTTCTTCAAGGCACTTGAGGCCTTCCTCGACGAGCATTTGCAGCCCGGCGAATCCGCCATTTCGAAACCGTGACATGACCGAACCTTCCGCCGGGGCCGGCGAGCGTGCTCAACCTCGACGTCGCACCGGTCTTGTCGCCGCATGCATGTGGTGTCTCGCTGCCATTCTCGTGATGGGGCTCGGAGGCCTCTATGGCGTGGCCATCCACCAGGCGCTGGGGCGCACCACGGGCGGGCTCATGCGCATCTCCTTCCTTGTCGGTGCGCCTCTTGCCATCGGTGTGATGGTGGGCTACTTGTCGCTTCGCCGGCGCCTTGGAGGGTGGGCCACGGCGACCGTGCTCTCGCAGCTGTCCGTGGGGTTGTTCGTGTTCATCGCGGGCGCTTTGCTGCGTGAGGGCGTCATCTGCATCGTGATGGCCGCGCCGCTGTTCCTGGTGTTGGCGGTCGTGGGTGCGCTCGTCGGTGCCATCGTGGGGGCCTTCAGCGGTGGCCACTGGTCGAAGGTGATGTCGTTCGCGCTGGTGCTGCCGCTGTTGGCGGCCTCGGCCGAAAGCGAGGTCACGCCGCCCACACTGCGGCTCACCACGGTAGAGTCGATCCACATCGAGGCCTCGCCGGAGGTGGTGTGGCAGCACATCAACTTCCCCACGGGCATCCAGCCCGAGGAATTGCGTGAAGGGGTGGCCTACCGCATCGGCGTGCCGTTCCCGATCGAGGCACGCACGCTGGAGGGGCGGGTGGGCGGCACCCGGCAGCTGGTGTGGCAGCGTGGTGTTCGGTTCGAGGAAGTCATCACGGCATGGGAGCCCGGGCGGCATATCGCATGGCGCTACAACTTCGCGCCTGATTCCTTCCCCGCCGGGTCGCTCGATGACCACATCGCCATCGGCGGCCAGCATTTCGATCTCACCCGCACCTCGTACACGCTCACGCCCGAGGGCACCGGCACCCGTCTCACGGTGGACGTGGGCACGAACGTCACCACCACCTTCAATTGGTATGCTGGCCCGTGGGCACGCTATCTGGTGGGGGACACCGCACGCACGATCCTGAAGTTCTACAAGAACCGTTGCGAGCGGCCGGCCGCCGCGTGATCAGTCGCTGATCACATCCAGCAGTTCGGTCTCGATCTCGATCTGGGCGCGGTTTTGCTGCAGGGCCGGACCGTCGATGAGGAAGATGTCTTCCACCCGCTCGCCCAGCGTGACGATCTTGGCCAGTTGCAGGTTGATGCGGTGCCGGGCGAGCACCCGTGCAATGGAGAACAGCAGCCCGGAGCGGTCGCTCGTGGACACGCCCAGGATCCAGCGTTGCGCCCGTTCGTCGGGGCGCAGCGTGACGCGCGGCGTGACCGGGAAGGATTTCACGCGCCGCGACAAGCGCCCCCGGTTGGGCTGGGGCAGGGCGCCTTCGTCCTTCAACGCGATGGTGGCCTGTGTCTCGACGAGCGAGATGAGGTCGCGGTAGGGGTGATCGAGCTGCGGGCTGATGACCTGGAAGGTGTCGAGTGCGTACCCGGCGCGCGTCGTGTGGATCTTCGCCTCGAGGATGTTGAATCCGGCACCATCGAAATACCCGCAGATGCGGGCGAAGAGGTCCTGGCGGTCGGGCGAGTACACGAGCACCTGCAAACCTTCTCCCGCTGAGGACAGCCGTGCGCGCACCACCGGTTCGGTGGTCTGCACGTGCCGGCACAGCGAGCGGGCATGCCAGGCGATCTCGCTGGCATCGTGCCGCGCGAAGTAGCTCAGTTCCAGCGTGTCCCACAAAGGCTGTTCGCTGCCCGGGAGCACCGAGTGCAGGTTCAGCGTGTGCCGGGCGTCTTGCTTGCGGTTCTCGATGTCGGCATCCAGGTTGGGCCGGGCACCGCCCAGCGCCCGCAAGGTCAGGCGGTACAGATCTTCGAGCAGCTTGCCCTTCCAGGCATTCCACACCTTCGGGCTCGTGCCGCGGATGTCGGCCACGGTCAGCAGATACAGCGCGGTCAGGCGCCGTTCGCTGCCCAGCAGGCGGGCAAAGTTGTGGATGACCTCGGGATCGCTCAAATCCTCTTTCTGGGCGATGCGGGACATGGTCAGGTGCCCGGCCACCAGGAACTCGACGAGCGAGGTGTCTTCCTTGTCGATGCGGTGATCGCGGCAGAAGCGGCGGACCTCGGCGGCGCCGAGTTCGGAGTGGTCGCCGCCTCGGCCTTTGGCCACGTCATGGAAGAGGGCGGCGATGTACAGGAGCCACGGCTTGTCGAAGCTCGCGGCCAGTTGCGAGCAGAACGGGTATTCGTGGGCATGCTCGGCGATGAAGAAGCGGCGCACGTTGCGCAGCACCATCAGGATGTGCTGGTCCACCGTGTAGACGTGGAACAGGTCGTGCTG
>CBIHPH010000187.1:0-4569 GCA_966212105.1 uncultured Rhizobacter sp. | reverse complement strand
GTCGACTACTTCACCATCCACGCCGGCGTGCGCCTGCCCTTCATTCCGATGACGGCCAAACGGCGTACGGGCATCGTCTCGCGCGGGGGCTCGATCCTGGCCAAATGGTGCATTGCCCACCACCGCGAGAACTTTCTCTACACGCATTTCGAAGAGATCTGCGAAATCATGAAAGCGTATGACGTCACCTTCTCATTGGGTGACGGCTTGCGCCCCGGCAGCCTCTCCGACGCCAATGACGAGGCGCAATTCGCCGAATTGCGCACGCTGGGTGAATTGACGCAGATCGCCTGGCGGCACGACGTGCAGACGATGATCGAAGGGCCCGGCCACGTGCCGATGCACCTGATCCAGGCCAACATGGCCGAGCAGCTGAAGCACTGCGGCGAAGCACCGTTCTACACGCTGGGCCCGCTGACCATCGACATCGCGCCCGGCCACGACCACATCGCCAGCGCCATCGGCGCCGCGATGATCGGCTGGATGGGCACGGCCATGCTCTGCTACGTCACGCCCAAGGAACACCTGGGGCTGCCGGACCGCGACGACGTGAAGGCCGGGCTCATCGCCTACCGCATCGCCGCGCACGCGGCCGACGTGGCCAAGGGCCACCCGGGCGCGCGGGCGCGCGACGACGCGTTGAGCGCCGCGCGCTTCGAATTCCGCTGGCAGGACCAGTTCAACCTGGGCCTGGACCCCGACACCGCACGCGCCTTCCACGACGAGACGCTGCCCAAGGACGCCGCCAAGCACGCGCACTTCTGCTCGATGTGCGGGCCGAAGTTCTGCTCGATGAAGATCTCGCAGGAGGTGCGCGAATTCGCGAAGATGAACCCGCCCGCGCGGCCGACCGTACCCATCGCCGAAGTGCGCCAGGCACTCGACGAGAAGGCCACCGAGTTCCGCGAGCGCGGCAGCGAAATCTACCTCTGACCGGGGACCTGCGATGCCCCATGTGGCCATAGCCGGCGCCGGTCTCGCCGGCCGCCTGATTGCATGGCGCCTGGCGCGCGCCGGATGGCGCGTGAGCCTGTTCGACCGCAGCGCGCGCGACGACCGGCGTTCCGCGTCGCATGTGGCGGCGGCGATGCTGTCGCCGCTGGCCGAGCGGGTGTCGTCGGACGAGGTGGTGTTCGACCTCGCGCAGCGGGCGATGGCATTGTGGCCGGCGTGGCTGGCCGACCTCCGGCAAGACACCGGGCAGGCCGTGTACCACCGGCGCGAAGGCACGCTCGTCATCGCGCATCCGGCCGATCGTGGCACGCTCGAGCACTTCGGGCAGGTGCTGCGGCAAAAGCTCGATGCACAGCACCACAGCCTCGTGCGGCCGATGGACCGGGCCGGATTGGCGGCCCTCGAGCCTGCGCTCGCCGGGCGGTTCGAACAGGGCCTGCACCTGGTGGGCGACGGCCAGCTTGCCAATGACGAACTGCTGGCTGCATTGACGCTGGCCCTCGACCGCGTGGATGTCGAATGGCACGCCGGGCGGGACGTGACGTCACTCGCATCGGGCCTGTTGCAAACCACCGAAGGCGGTTGCGAGGCCGATGTGGTGATCGATGCGCGGGGCCTCGGAGCGCGGTCCGCATGGCCGAGTCTGCGTGGTGTGCGAGGCGAAGTGCTGACTGTCGAATGCCAAGGGGTCGAACTGCAGCGGCCCGTGCGGCTGATGCATCCGCGCTACCAGATCTACATCGCGCCCCGGCCGAATCACCGCTTCGTCGTAGGTGCCACCGAACTCGAAAGCGAGGATGACGGCCCTGCCACCGTGCGCTCGGTGCTGGAACTGGGCAGCGCCTTGTACAGCCTTCATCCGGCCTTCGGCGAGGCGCGTGTCGTGCAGATCGCCGCGAGCCTGCGTCCGGCGCTCGATGATCACCGCCCGGTGCTGAGGTGCACCGGTGGAGTGTGGGAGCTCAATGGGCTCTATCGCCATGGCTACCTCTGTGCACCGGCCCTGGTGGACGACCTCGTGCGGACCTTGTCGCCATGACCCGCCGTGTGCACCTCAATGGCCGCGCCGTCGACACCGACGCGGTGACGCTTGCCGAGCTGCTCGTGGCCGAAGGCCACGACCTCGGCGCCGCGATGGCCTGTGCCATCAACTGCGGCTTCGTGCCGCGAACGCAATGGGCCGGGCGCGAGCTGGCCGAGGGCGATTGCATCGACGTGATCGTGCCCGTCACTGGAGGTTGAAGCGATGAACACGATGCCCTGGAACGTCGGCGGCTGCACGCTGCAAAGCCGGTTGCTGCTTGGCACCGCACGGTATCCCTCGCTGCAGGTGCTGTCCGATGCCGTTGCGGCGTGTGGCACGCAGGTGCTGACCGTCGGCCTGCGGCGGCTGCAGCCCGAGCTGGGCGGAGGCAACGCCTTCTGGCAGCGGGTGCGCGCGCTCGGGTGCCATGTGCTGCCCAACACCGCCGGCTGCCATTCGGTGCAAGAGGCCGTCACGCTGGCCGAGATGGCCCGCGAGATCTTCGGCACCCCGTGGATCAAGCTCGAAGTGGTGGGTGACGACTACACCTTGCAGCCTGACCCGTTCGGCACCGTGGAGGCCGCCGCCCTGCTCGTGAAGTCGGGCTTCCAGGTGTTTGCCTACACGACCGACGACCTCGTCGTCGCCCGCCGCCTGCAGGATGCCGGGGTGGCCGCGATCATGCCGTGGGCCGCTCCCATCGGCACCGGGCGCGGGCCGTTGAACCCATACGCGCTCGAAACCTTGCGCGCACGGCTGCCCGACGCGGTGCTCGTGGTCGATGCGGGACTGGGCCGACCGTCCCACGCGGCCCAGGTCATGGAGATGGGATTCGATGCCGTGTTGCTGAACACCGCCGTGGCCGAGGCGGGCGATCCGGTGCGCATGGCGCGTGCGTTCGCCGATGCGACGCAGGCCGGCCGGCTCGCATTCGAGGCCACGCCCATGGCCGCCCGCCAGACCGCGCAAGCCTCCACACCCACGGTGGGCCAGCCGTTCTGGCACACCTCCTGAAAGCTTCTCGATGGGTTATCTGCTGACGATCGCCGGGCACGACCCGGTGCATGGGGCCGGCATCACGGCCGACCTGGCGGCCTGGGCCGCGATGGGGCTCGATGGCGCAAGCGTCATCACCGCATTGACCATCCAGAATTCTTCCGGTCTTCGCCATGTCGAGCCCGTCGACGCTCGACTCGTGCGGGAGGCGCTGCAGGCCGTGTTGCACGACGGTGAACCGATGGCGATCAAGGTCGGCATGACCGGCTCCACCGCGGTGCTGAGGGAAGTGACGGCGTTCGTCGCGGCCCGCCGCTGTCCCGTGGTGGTCGATCCGGTGCTTGCGGGCTCGAACGGGAAAACTGCCCATCAGGAAGAACAGGGGGTCTTCCTCTCGGCCCTGCACGACCTGTTGCGCCACGCACACGTCATCACGCCCAACCTGCCCGAGGCCATGGCGCTGCTCGGCGATGCACCCGTGAACCTGCCCGCATTGCGCGCGATGTGCCGGGAGGCCGTCGTTCTCAAGGGCGGGCATGGGGAGGGTGAGCTCAGCGTGGACCGGGTGACCGACGGTCAGCGCACGGCGCTGCTGTCGGGCCCACGGTTGCCCGTGCCTGCCCACGGCACCGGGTGCGTGTTCTCGGCGGTGATGGCCGGCATGCTGGCCTCGGGCTGGGATGTGTTCGACGCGGCCGCGGAGGCCAAGGTGCGGGTGACCGCCGGGATCGCCCAGGCCCGTCAGCATGGCTTGGGCCGTCCCCACACGCATGCGGCTGCCCAGGCCGACAGCGCCCACCTGCCCGCATTGCATTGGGCGGTCAACGAGACCGTGTCGATGCCACCTGCGCCGGCCGAACCCTTCCTGCCGATGGCGGCCCCGATGGGCTTTTACCCCGTCGTGCCCGATGCCGAATGGGTGGAACGCCTGCTCGATTGGGGGGTGCGCACCGTGCAGCTGCGCGTCAAGGCCGGCACGCTGGACGACGCGGCATTGCGTGCCGAGGTGGCCCGTGCCGTGGCAGCCGGGCGTGCCGTGCCAGGTGCACAAGTCATCATCAACGATCACTGGCGCCTGGCCATCGGGGCCGGAGCCTTCGGAGTGCATCTCGGCCAGGAAGACCTGGAAACGGTTGACCTCGGCGCGCTACGGCGTGCCGGCCTGCGGTTGGGGGTCAGCTCTCATACGCCGGCCGAAATGGCCAGAGCGCATGCTGTATCGCCATCGTATGTGGCGATCGGGCCCGTCTATCCCACCACGTTGAAAGCGATGCGGTATGAGCCGGTGGGGCTCTTGCAGCTGGCGGAGTGGACGTCGCGTTACCAGCCCGCTTATCCGGTGGTTGCCATCGGCGGTATTGACCTTGCGCGGGCGGTGGATGTGTGGGCTTGCGGCGTGGATTCGGTTGCCGTGGTGAGTGCGGTCACGCAGGCGGCTGATCCCAAGGCGGCTGTGCGGGCGTTCCTCGGGCAGGTGCCTCTTGCCGTTGGCGGTCGCTGACAGGCGTCTCGGGTTTTGTTCGCTTGCCGCGGGGCTTGCTCTCTGGCGAGGCCGCGCCGGGACTCGGCCCGGCAGCCGAGTCACCTTGTGCGCC
>CBIHPH010000186.1:0-4684 GCA_966212105.1 uncultured Rhizobacter sp. | reverse complement strand
CCAGGTCCTTGTCGATCCACGGGATCAGCGAGCCGCCCAGCGGCACGCCGAAGTGCTCGGTGGCCTCGGGCGGCAGCGCACGCTGCGTCTCGACGATGCGGCGGTCGATCTCGAGGATCGCGCTCTTCGGGTCGTCGAGCAGCGCGCGCACGGAGGCGTTGAGCGTGCCGAACTGCGTCAGCAGCTCGCGCATGTGCTGCGCGCCGCCGCCGGAGGCCGCCTGGTAGGTCATCGAGCTCATCCACTCGACCAGGCCGGCCTTGTAGAGGGCGCCGACGCCCATCAGCATGCAGCTCACCGTGCAGTTGCCGCCGATCCAGTTGCGCCCGCCGCTGGCCAGCGCCTTCTTGATCACAGGCAGGTTCACCGGATCGAGGACGATGACGGCATCCTCCTTCATGCGCAAGGTGGAGGCCGCATCGATCCAGTGGCCGTTCCAGCCGGCCGCACGCAGCTTAGTAAACACTTCGGACGTGTAATCGCCGCCTTGTGCGGTGATGATGATCTCGCAGCGCTTCAGTGCATCGATGTCGAATGCGTCTTTCAGCGTGGTTTCATTCTTCGCGAACGACGGCGCTTTGCCTCCGGCGTTGCTGGTGCTGAAGAACACCGGCTCGATCAGCGCAAAGTCGTTTTCCTGGGCCATGCGGTCCATGAGGACCGAACCCACCATCCCCCGCCAGCCCACCAGGCCGACCAATTTCGTAGCCATGTCGAAAAGTCCCGTCGTCGAAGTTGAAAACCTGTTGTGCGCGATCAGTGTTGCGCCTTGAGTGCGGCCACCACCGCGTCACCCATCTCGCGGGTGCCCACCTTGCGGGTGCCTTCACTGTAGATGTCGCCTGTGCGCAGACCCTGGGCGAGCACCGCCTTGACGGCGGCCTCGATGCGCTGCGCCGCCTGTTCCTGGTTCAGGCTGAAGCGCAGCATCATGGCTGCCGACAAGATGGTGGCCAGCGGATTGGCCAGGTCCTTGCCCGCGATGTCGGGGGCCGAGCCATGGCTCGGTTCGTACAGACCCTGGTTCCTGGCGTTCAGCGAGGCCGAGGGCAGCATGCCGATCGAGCCGGTGAGCATGGCCGCTTCATCGCTCAGGATGTCGCCGAACATGTTGCCGGTGACGATCACGTCGAGGCGCTTCGGGTCTTTCACGAGCTGCATGGCAGCGTTGTCGATGTACATGTGCTCCAGCGCCACGTCGGGATACTGGGCATGCACGTCGGTGACCACGTCACGCCAGAACTGGAAGGTTTCCAGCACGTTCGCCTTGTCGACGCTCAGTACCTTCTTGTTGCGCTTGCGGGCGGCCTGGAAGGCCACGTGGGCAATTCGCTCGATCTCCGGGCGCGTGTAGCGCATGGTGTCGAATGCCTCGTCGGCACCAGCGAAGGCGCCGTCCGGTGACGTGCGGCGGCCGCGGGGCTGGCCGAAGTACACGTCCCCGGTGAGTTCACGGATGATGAGCAGATCGAGGCCGGCCACGACTTCGGGCTTGAGCGTCGAGGCGTGCGTCAGCTCCTCGTGACAGATGGCCGGGCGGAAATTCGCGAACAGTTCGAGATTCTTGCGCAGGCCGAGGATGGCTTGTTCCGGGCGCAGCGGGCGGTCGAGCTTGTCGTACTTCCAGTCGCCGACGGCGCCGAACAACACGGCGTCGGCGGCCTTGGCCAGCTCGAGCGTGGCCGGCGGCAGCGGATGCCCGTGGGCCTCGTAGGCCGCCCCGCCCACCTTGGCCTCTTCCATTTCGAAACGGAGGTCGAGGCAGCCGAGCACCTTCACGGCTTCAGCCATGATCTCGGTTCCGATGCCGTCGCCCGGCAGGATGGCAATCTTCACGAATCTATTCCTTCAGTTCAAGGACAAGGGACGGTTTACAGCGAATGGGCAAGCCACGGCTTCTTCAGCAGGCGCTCGGCTTCGAAGGCGCGGATCTTGTCGGCGTGACGCAAGGTCAGGCCGATGTCGTCGAAACCGTTGAGCAGGCAGTACTTTCGAAAGCTCTCGATCTCGAAGGCGAGCTGCGAACCGTCGGGCTTGACGATCACCTGGCGCTCCAGATCCACCGTGAGCTCATAACCGGGGAAGGCGTTGACTTCGTCGAACAGGCTCGCCACCACGTGCTCGGGCTGCACGATGGGCAGCAGACCGTTCTTGAAGCTGTTGTTGAAGAAGATGTCGGCAAAGCTGGGCGCGATGATGGCGCGAAAGCCATACTGATCGAGCGCCCAGGGGGCGTGCTCGCGTGAGGAGCCGCAGCCGAAGTTCTGACGCGCCAGCAGCACGGATGCGCCGCGGTAGCGGGGCTGGTTCAGCACGAAATCGGGGTTGATCTGGCGCGTGGCTGGATCCTGGCCGGGCTCGCCGCGGTCGAGATAGCGCCATTCGTCGAACAGGTTCGGCCCGAAACCCGACCTCTTGATCGACTTCAGGAACTGCTTCGGGATGATGGCGTCGGTGTCGACGTTCTCGCGGTCGAGCGGCACGACCAGTCCCTTGTGGATGCGAAACGCTTGCATGATGTCCTTGGAAACTCGCGTACTTACTGGGTCTTCGTGCTGCCCTGGGGCATGTCGAGCACCTGCCGGAGGCCCTTGCCAAAGCGGCTGGCGGTGTTGCAACCATCAGGCTGCGGGCACACGCCGGTCGACAGAATGACTGAAATCTTTTTCACGGCAAGACTCCGTTGGGGGATGCGCACGAAAGAGTGGTCAGGCCAGCCGACGCACGTCGACGAAATGGCCCTCGATGGCCGCGGCAGCCGCCATGGCGGGACTCACGAGGTGCGTGCGGCCGCCGGCACCTTGCCGACCTTCGAAGTTGCGGTTGGATGTGGATGCGCACCGCTCGCCCGGCTCGAGCCGGTCGGCATTCATCGCGAGGCACATGGAACAGCCAGGCTCACGCCATTCGAATCCGGCGGCGATGAACACCTTGTCGAGGCCTTCGCGTTCGGCCTGCTCCTTGACGAGGCCCGAGCCCGGCACCACCAGTGCGAGCTTCACATTCGATGCCAGCTTGCGACCGAGGCGGCGCACCACGTCCGCAGCTTCGCGCATGTCCTCGATGCGGGAGTTGGTGCACGAACCGATGAAGACCTTGTCGATCAGGATGTCCGTGATGGGCTTGTTGGGCTCCAGGTTCATGTACTGCAGTGCGCGTTCCATCGCGCTGCGCTTGTTGCTGTCCTTCTCACGCTCGGGATCGGGGACGCGGTCTTCGATGGACAACACCATCTCGGGCGAGGTGCCCCAGGTGACTTGTGGGCGGATGGTCGCAGCATCGAGTTCGACGACCACATCGAACCGGGCGTCCGCGTCGGAATGGAGGGTTCGCCAATAGGCCATGGCCTGCTCCAGTTCCACACCGGTGGGGGTGAAGGGGCGGCCCCGCACGTACTGGAGCGTGGTGTCATCGACGGCCACCAGGCCGGCGCGGGCGCCCGCCTCGATGGCCATGTTGCACACGGTCATGCGGCCTTCCATGCTGAGGGCACGAATGGCCGACCCTGCGAACTCGATGGTGTAGCCCGTGCCCCCGGCGGTGCCGATCTTGCCGATGATGGCGAGCACGATGTCTTTCGCGCTGCAGCCCACCGGCAGAACGCCCTCGACCTTCACGAGCATGTTCTTCGCCTTGCGGGCGAGCAGCGTCTGCGTGGCCAGGACGTGCTCGACCTCGCTGGTGCCGATGCCATGCGCGAGCGCGCCGAAGGCGCCGTGCGTGGACGTGTGTGAATCGCCGCACACCACCGTCATGCCGGGCAGCGTGGCGCCCTGCTCGGGGCCGATCACGTGAACAATGCCCTGGCGCTTGTCGTTCATCTTGAACTGCGTGATGCCGAAGCGATCGCAGTTGGCATCCAGCGTGTCGACCTGCAAACGCGAGACAGGGTCGGCAATGCCGTGGGAACGGTCGGTGGTGGGAACGTTGTGGTCGCTGACGGCCAGGTTGGCCGACAGGCGCCACACCTTGCGATTTGCCTGGTCAAGACCTTCGAAGGCCTGCGGGCTGGTGACCTCATGGACGAGGTGGCGGTCAATGTAGAGAACGGCGGTGCCGTCTTCTTCGGTATGGACGACGTGTTCGTCCCAGATCTTGTCGTACAGCGTGCGGCCCATGGCTTGCGTTTTCCGTTGGCTGTGGCAGGAGAATTCCCGATTTTAGGCGTTCAATAACGAAAACCCCGGCTCAAGGCCGGGGTTTCTTTGCGTTTTTGAGGGTCCGGCCGTTCCGGACCGGCCTCCGAAACGGGATCAGCGCTGTGCGATCGGTTTGACGTCGCGCGATGCCGAGCCGTTGAACAACTGGCGGGGACGGCCGATCTTGTATTCCGGATCGCCGATCATCTCGTTGAGCTGGGCAATCCAGCCGACCGTGCGGGCCAACGCGAAGATGGCCGTGAACAGGCTCACCGGAATGCCGATGGCGCGTTGCACGATGCCCGAGTAGAAATCGACGTTCGGGTACAGCTTGCGCGACACGAAGTAGTCGTCTTCCAGGGCGATCTTCTCGAGGGCCATGGCCAGCTTGAACAGCGGGTCGTTGTGCAGCCCGAGCGCATTGAGCACTTCGTGGCAGGTCTCGCGCATCAGCTTGGCACGCGGGTCGTAGTTCTTGTAGACCCGGTGACCGAAGCCCATCAGCTTGATGCCGGAGTTCTTGTCCTTCACCTGCTTGATGAACT
>CBIHPH010000185.1:0-4764 GCA_966212105.1 uncultured Rhizobacter sp. | reverse complement strand
CCGGGCACCGTGGTGGCCATCACCCACGACCGCTACTTCCTCGACAACGCGGCCGAATGGATTCTCGAACTCGACCGCGGCTCAGGCATTCCGTACAAGGGCAACTACAGCACCTGGCTGGAGCAGAAGGAGGCCCGTCTCGAGCAGGAACAGAGAACGGAAGATGCCCGCACGAAGGCCATGAAGAAAGAGCTGGAGTGGGTGCGTCAGAACCCCAAGGGGCGCCAGGCCAAGAGCAAGGCGCGTATCGCCCGCTTCGAGGAGCTGAGCGACTACGAATACCAGAAGCGCAACGAAACCCAGGAAATCTTCATTCCGGTGGCCGACCGCCTGGGCCATGAGGTCATCGAGTTCACCAACGTCAGCAAGAGCTTCGGCGACCGCGTGCTGATCGATGACCTGAGCTTCAAGATTCCGGCCGGTGCCATCGTGGGCATCATCGGCCCGAACGGGGCCGGCAAGTCGACCCTGTTCCGCATGATCGCCGGCAAGGAGCAGCCCGACAGCGGTACCGTGAAGATCGGGCCCACGGTCAAGATGGCGTTCGTCGATCAAAGCCGCGAGAGCCTCGAGAGCAACAAGACGGTGTGGGAAGACGTCTCCGGTGGCCTGGACAACCTCACCGTCGGCAAGTTCGTGATGCCGTCGCGTGCCTACATCGGCCGCTTCAACTTCAAGGGCAACGACCAGCAAAAGCTCGTCGGCAACCTGTCGGGCGGTGAACGTGGCCGCCTGCACCTGGCCAAGACGCTGATCGCGGGCGGCAACGTGCTGCTGCTGGACGAACCGTCGAACGACCTGGACGTCGAAACGCTGCGCGCCCTCGAAGATGCCCTGCTCGAATTCGCCGGCTCGCTGCTCGTGATCAGCCACGATCGCTGGTTCCTCGACCGCATCGCCACCCACATCCTCGCCGCCGAGGGCGATTCGAAGTGGGTGTTCTTTGATGGCAACTACCAGGAGTACGAGGCCGACAAGAAGAAGCGCCTGGGCGAAGAAGGCGCCAAGCCCAAGCGCCTGCGCTTCAAGGCGCTGAAGTAAGACGCCGAGTGTGCGAGTCGGCCCAGCCCGGCTCGCGCCTCAGGGGGTGGAGGCGGCTGCGAAGGTTCGCCCTGCCGCGGGAGACTCCTTCACCGCCTCCTGGACGTCTGCGCGGCCGGCTGCGTCGCCAGTGAGTTGGCGTGCGATGCCTCGGCCGTAGCGGGCTTCTGCGTAGGCGGGATCGGCTCGGAGCGCGTCGTCGAATGCGGCGAGTGCTTCGCGCGGTCGCCCGAGCATCAGCAGCGCCTGGCCCAAGGCGGTCTGCGGTTCGGCGGCGGGGCCCGACATCTGCATGGCGAAGTAGCAGTTTCTCAGACCGGCGCTGTTGGCTTCAGCCGTGACCTGGATCACGCACCGCGCGCTGCGTGCCCGGGTGTTCTGCGGATCGAGGAGCACGGCACGGTCGATGTCGGCCATGGCCTCGGCTGACCGGCCCGCGGCATGGTGAATGACGGCGCGGTCGTAGACCGCCTTGGCGTGTTGCGGGTTGAGGCGAAGGGCCTCGTTCAAGGCGCGCAGGGCTGCTTCCGGTCGGCCGGCTTCGGCCAGCGCACGGCCGCGTCGCGCGAAATCATCGGCTGCGACGGCGCCGCCTCCGGCATCCTGCGGGAAATCGCCCGGATGGAGTTGTGTCGAACAGCCTGTGAGTGTGGCCAAGACGGCGATCAAGGCACTTGTTTTCATGAAATCTTCCCCGTGCGGTGTGGGAGGCCGCTCCGGGAGTTTCGCCGAAGTTTGTGAAGACTTGCATCCCATAAATCGACAGTAGGGTCTTTGCCCGCCGGTGATGCGGTGGGCCAGTGGTCAAGGGTGGGTCGATTGGCGCTCCGACAGGATGGGCGTCACGTCGGCGGCCTGGTCGACCACCGGCAGCTCCGGGATGCCCTGTGGTGCCGCCTCGGCAGGCGGTGGTTCCGACTCTGGTGCCGCAGCCGGCAGGGCGATGGGACTCCGTGTGCGGGCATCATCTGCCCGCCTGGCTTTGCGCACCGGCGGTGCCGGAGGCAGTGAGACGCCTTCCCAGCGATGCCAGGCCGCATGGCGTTCGTCGGGCGTCGCAACGGCCAATTCCTCGACCACGTCGCCGTGAGAGTTGGTGATCAGCACCTTGAGTGAGGCGGTGTTGGCGGCCACGGCGCGACCGAAGCGGCGGAGCCGGTCGAGGTCGTTGTGCCAGATGCAGCCCTGTTTTTGCACACGACCATCGCCGTCGCGGCGGATTTCCACGATGCGGTAGATCGGCTGGCGATCCCAGCGGACGTCGTCCGCGAGCGGGCGGAACCCGGTGACGATGGTGCCGGGCGTGCCCGGACCAGAAGGCTTGGATGAATCGGACACAGGGCTCCCTGTTCGCATTGTTTTTCCTGGGTATCGGCAAACGGGAGCGGAACTGAAGACCCTCCGGTGCCAGAACGGAGCACGCATCTAAGATGCCGGTTCACAGAATCAGGAGGGATGGTCCCATGCGCTGCTTCCAGCTCTGCCGGTGGTTCGTTGCCTGTTTCGCGTTCCTGCATGTCACGGATGTTTCGGCCGCATCGGTGGCCCCGGCAGCGTCCGAGCGCGGCATGGTGGTCACGGCCCAGCACCTCGCCACCCAGGTGGGCGCCGACGTCCTGGCGCAGGGCGGCAACGCGGTGGATGCCGCCGTGGCCGTGGGTTATGCGCTTGCGGTGGTTTATCCCGCGGCAGGCAATCTGGGGGGCGGCGGCTTCATGACGCTGCATCTGGCCGACGGACGCGAGACCTTCATCGATTTCCGCGAGAAGGCGCCACTGGGAGCCACGGCCGACATGTTCCTCGGGCCCGACGGCAACGTCGTCAAGGGCCGCAGCACGGTGGGGCACCTGGCGGTGGCCGTGCCTGGAACGGTCTCCGGCCTGGAGCTGGCACTCGCGCGGTATGGCACGAAGCAACGTGCGGCCCTGATGGCACCGGCCATCCGGCTGGCGGACCAGGGCTTCGTGCTCGATGCCGCCGATGTGCGGATGTTCGAGGCCGTGGCCGACGGGTTGAAGGCCGATCCGCCCACCGCGGCCATTTTCCTCAAGGGTGGCGCAGTACCGAGGGCCGGCGACCGCCTGGTGCAAAAGGACCTTGCCGCGACGCTCCGCCGGATCGCCTCCCGCGGCGCGGAAGGTTTTTACCGCGGGCCGGTGGCCGATGCGATCGCCGCATCCAGCGCGGCGGGCGGCGGATTGATCCGGCATGCCGATCTGAGGGCCTATGCGGCACTGGAACGCAAGCCGGTCGAATGCGACTATCGCGGCTACCGCATCGTCTCGGCTCCGCCGCCGAGTTCAGGTGGCGTGGTGATCTGTGAAATCCTCAATGTGCTGGAAGGCTACCCGTTGAAGGACCTCGGTTTCCGGTCCGCGCAATCCGTGCACTACCAGATCGAGGCGATGCGCCACGCCTATGTGGACCGCAACAGCTATCTCGGCGACCCGGACTTCGTGGCCAACCCCGTCGATCGCCTGCTGGACAAGGGCTACGCGGCCAAGGTGCGCGAGGTCATCGACCCGTCGAAAGCGGGCGTCTCGAAAAACATCCGTCCGGGTGTCCCGCCACATGAAGGGACCAACACCACGCACTACTCCATCGCGGATCGGTTCGGCAATGCGGTGTCGGTGACCTATACGCTCAATGAATGGTTCGGTGCCAGGGTCACGGCGGCGGGCACCGGCGTGCTGCTGAACAACGAGATGGACGACTTCACCGCCAAGCGCGGGGTGCCCAATGCCTACGGCCTCGTGCAGGGTGAGGCCAACGCCATCGCGCCGGGCAAGCGCCCGCTCAGCTCGATGAGCCCCACCATCGTCACCCGTGGCGGCAAGCCGGTGATGGTGCTTGGCACGCCAGGCGGCAGCCGCATCATCACGACCGTGGTCCACACGATCCTCAACATGGTGGACTACGGCATGGACGTGCAGGAGGCGGTGGATGCGCCGCGATTTCACCAGCAGTGGCTTCCGGATGTCACCCACATCGAACCGTTCGCCATCAGCCCGGACACCCAGCGTCTGCTCGTTGCCATGGGCCACAACCTGGGCAAGCCGCAGGAGGCCAACCATGTGGCGGCCATCGTGATCGGCAGTACGCCAAGGCTGGACGGGACGTCCTCGGGCACGACGCTGTTCTTCGGTGCCAACGATCCGCGGCGTCGATCCGGGCTGGCGAAGGGGCCGTGATGGCCGGGCCGTTCGGTTCAGTCGGTCTCGGATGGCGCGTCGACCGCAGCACCCGGGTCTTCCTCACCGGCGGCCGATTCGCTTGCGAGGTCGGCGCCGCTTCCGCGCTCCTTCGTCCTGGTGGCCGAAGCCGGTTTGGCGGTCTTGGCCTTGCCGCGGTCGCCGTGGCCGGGCTTGAGCGTCCAGTCTGTGGTGTCCTTGGCTGTCGCGATCTGCCGATCGGCGTGCATCGCGGCGCTGGGTGAAATAGGGTCGCTGGCCGGGAATGTTTCGTCGAGCGATTCGTCGAGCAGCTCCTGGTAAGTGGGTACTTTTTCGGCGGGCTTCTTGTTCTTGCCTTCCAGGCGGCGGGCTTCCTTTTCCTGAACGTGGGTGTCTTTCATGGCAGTACTCCGGTGTGTGCCTAGGGCCTGTTAACGCTACGGAAGCCAGTGCGAACGGGGGGCGCAGAGGGCCGCGCAACGCGCGGCCCCCCCGCCCCCCGCCCCGCCCGGGCCCGCTGGGCACCCCCCCCGGCGCGCGGGGCCCCCCC
>CBIHPH010000184.1:0-4813 GCA_966212105.1 uncultured Rhizobacter sp. | reverse complement strand
ACTTCCGTGGGCGCATACCCAACCATCGACGAGAGCAGCACGCGGCGCAGCGCGTTGCCCAACGTGTGACCATAACCACGCTCGAAGGGCTCGAGAGTGACCTTGGCGCGGTTGCCGCCGAGCGGCTCCACATTGATGGCTTTGGGTTTGAGCAAGTTTGTTTGCATGAGGTCTTTCTTTCAATACCCTCGGCTCGTTACACCGATAAGGCTGAGGGACCAACCGGGGCAGCTGGCACCGCTGTCGAACGAGGAAAACACAATCGGCCGCGCTCCGCCGCCTCCTTGCGGGAGGCAACGAAACCGCGGCCAGCGCCAAAGATCAGCGCGAGTACAGTTCGACGATCAGGGCTTCCTTCACGTCAGAAGCGAATTCGTCACGATCCGGCGTCTTCTTGAACACGCCTTCGAGCTTGCTGGCGTCGACTTGCACCCAGGCCGGCATGCCTTGCGATTCCGCCAGCTTCAGCGAATCGACGATCCGCAGCTGCTTCTTGGCCTTCTCGCGCACGGCAACCACGTCGCCCACCTTGACTTGGTAGGACGCGATGTTGACGACCTGGCCATTGACGGTGATGGCCTTGTGAGACACGAGCTGACGACCTTCGGCGCGCGTCGAGCCGAAGCCCATGCGGTAGACGACGTTGTCAAGGCGCGACTCCAGGAGGGAGAGCAGGTTCGCACCGGTGTTGCCACGGCGGCGTTCCGCTTCCGCGAAGTAGCGGCGGAACTGACGCTCCAGCACGCCGTACATGCGCTTGACCTTCTGCTTTTCACGCAATTGCAGACCGAAGTCCGAGGTGCGCGAACCCGAAGTGCGGCCATGCTGGCCGGGCTTCGCTTCGAACTTGACTTTGTCGCCGATGGGGCGGCGGGCGCTCTTGAGGAAGAGGTCGGTGCCTTCGCGGCGGGCGAGTTTGCCAGTGGGGCCGAGATAACGTGCCACGTGAATTCCTTTTTCAATCTGACGCGATGACCGGCACGGGCCGGCAGGTCGCGCGAGTCTGGCGGGTGTTGTTGTGGTCGCTCAGACGGTGGGCTTAGTGAAACCTTTCGGCTTCAACGGAAACCGCCGGCAAGCACACAAGGTGATTGCCGGCGCGAGTAAACGCAGAACGATCAGATGCGACGACGCTTTTGCGGACGGCAGCCGTTGTGCGGGACCGGGGTCACGTCCGAGATCGAGTTGATCCGGATGCCCAGCGACGCCAGGGCGCGCACCGACGACTCGCGACCCGGGCCGGGGCCCTTGATCTTGACGTCCAGGTTCTTGATGCCCTGTTCTTGCGCAGCGCGGCCTGCCACTTCGGCAGCCACCTGAGCCGCGAAGGGGGTCGACTTGCGCGAGCCCTTGAAACCTTGGCCACCACTGGAGGCCCAGGACAAGGCGCCACCTTGGCGGTCGGTGATCGTGATGATCGTGTTGTTGAACGATGCGTGGACGTGAGCGATGCCGTCTGCAACGTTCTTGCGGACTTTCTTGCGCACGCGTTGAGCGGCGGTGTTCGGTGCTTTAGCCATATCGACCTTCTCTCAAATCACTTCTTGACCACGCCAGACTTGCGCGGGCCCTTGCGGGTACGGGCGTTCGTCTTGGTGCGTTGGCCACGAACGGGCAGGCCACGGCGGTGGCGGAAACCACGGTAGCAGCCGAGGTCCATCAGGCGCTTGATGTTGATCGACATCTCGCGGCGCAGATCGCCCTCGATGGTCATGCGACCGATTTCTTCACGGATCTTTTCCAGATCAGAGTCGGTCAGGTCCTTGACCTTGCGATCGAACGGAACGCCACATTGGGTGCAGATCTTCTGCGCCGTGGTGCGGCCAATCCCGTAGATGGCGGTCAGACCGATCTCGGTGTGCTTCTGGGGCGGAATGTTGATACCAGCAATACGTGCCATGTGCGTCCTCTATTCGCGATGTCGAAGGCGATCAGCCTTGGCGCTGCTTGTGGCGCGGATCGGTACAGATCACGCGGACCACACCCTTGCGACGGATAACCTTGCAGTTCCGGCACATTTTCTTGACCGATGCAGCAACTTTCATGCTCTTCTCCTAGGCCTTTTTCAGACCGCTTCAACAATTCAATACTCGTGATCCACAGGCACCCCGCCTGACCGGATCACCTGGGGGCTCACTTCGCCCGAAACACAATCCGCGCCCGGCTCAGATCGTACGGAGTCAACTCCACCGTGACCTTGTCGCCCGGCAGGATCCGGATGTAGTGCATCCGCATCTTTCCGGAAATGTGACCCAGTACCACGTGCCCGTTTTCCAACTTCACACGAAACGTCGCATTCGGCAGATTCTCAAGAATCTCGCCCTGCATCTGAATGACGTCGTCTTTCGCCATGCGTATTGCTTCGTTGTCGTCGGTACTCGATCAGCTCACAGTCGTCTGAGGCGATTGCCTTCAGCTCGACTTGAAACTTGCCTTTTTCAGCAGCGACTCGTACTGCTGGCTCATCACATACGACTGCACCTGAGCCCAGAAGTCCATCGTCACCACGACCAGAATCAGGAGCGACGTGCCGCCGAAGTAGAACGGCACGTTGTACTTCAAGACGAGGAACTCGGGCAGCAAGCAGACCGCCGTGATGTACGCCGCGCCCGCCAAAGTCAGGCGCGACAGGATTCGATCGATGTGGCGTGCGGTTTGATCACCCGGTCGAATGCCTGGAATGAACGCACCACTCTTCTTCAGGTTGTCTGCCGTCTCGCGGCTGTTGAACACCAGCGCCGTATAGAAGAAGCAGAAGAACACGATCGCGGCGGCATACAGCATCACATAGATGGG
Organism: uncultured Rhizobacter sp.; assembly: GCA_966212105.1. Classification (GTDB taxonomy): domain Bacteria; phylum Pseudomonadota; class Gammaproteobacteria; order Burkholderiales; family Burkholderiaceae_C; genus Rhizobacter. The sequence continues at coordinate 2,017 of CBIHPH010000184.1, read as the reverse complement.
CTGGCCTGGCGACAGCATTCCCGCGATGTCTTTGAGCCAGCGCAGGCTGTCGCCAGTGGCAAACCAACCCACGGCCGTGGCCGGCAGCAGAATGATCGACGATGCAAAGATCGGCGGAATCACACCTGACATGTTGAGCTTCAGGGGCAGATGCGACGATTGACCGCCGTACACCTTGTTGCCCACCTGGCGTTTCGCATAGTTCACGAGGATCTTGCGTTGACCGCGCTCCACGTAGACCACCGCATACGTGACCGCCACCACCAGCACGGCGATGAACAGGAACACTGGCGAGCTCATCGAACCCGTGCGAACCAGCTCGAACAAGTTGCCGATGGCGCTCGGCAGACCCGCAGCAATGCCACCAAAAATCAGAATCGAAATGCCGTTGCCGAGGCCGCGTTCAGTGATCTGCTCACCGAGCCACATCAGGAACATCGTGCCGGCCACCAGGCTCACGACCGCCGTGACGCGGAAGCCGAAGCCGGGCGAGGCCACCAGATTCGCTGAATTTTCCAATGCAATCGCAATGCTCAGCGACTGGAAGAGCGCAAGGCCCAGCGTGCCGTATCGCGTGTACTTCGTGATCTTGCGACGGCCCGCTTCACCTTCCTTCTTCAGCGCCTCGATGCTGGGCACGACGTAGCCCATCAACTGCATGATGATCGACGCCGAGATGTACGGCGTGATGCCCAGCGCAAAGATCGCGAAACGGGACACCGCACCGCCCGAGAACACGTTCAGCAGGCTCAGAATGCCGCCTTGCTGCCCCTTGAACATCTGCTGCAGTGCGACCGGATCGATGCCGGGCACGGGGATGTGCGCACCGATGCGATACACCACCAGTGCGAGCACCAAGAAGACAAGCCGGCGACGCAGGTCGCCGAATTTGCCACTCTTGGCCAGCTGATTCGGGTTGGTTGCCACTGAAGCAGGTCCTGTGGAACGCGATTAGGCCAACGAGCCGCCGACGGCTTCGATCGCCGCCTTCGCACCCGCGGTGGCGCCGATGCCCTTGAGCACCACTTTCTTGGTCAGCTCACCGGTCTTGATGACCTTGACGACCTTGGCGATCTCGGCGATCAGCTTCGATTGCTTGAGCACGAGCACGTCGACTTCGTCGAGGCCCAGCGCTTCCAGGTCGGCCAGCGTGATCTCGGCGTTGTACTTCAGCGAAGCCGACTTGAAGCCGCGCTTCGGCAGACGACGCTGCAGCGGCATCTGACCGCCTTCGAAACCAACCTTGTGGAAGCCGCCTGCACGGGACTTCTGACCCTTGTGGCCGCGGCCGCAAGTCTTGCCCAGGCCCGAACCGATCCCGCGACCGACGCGACGCCTGGCGTGCTTGGCGCCAGCTGCCGGTTTGATGGTATTGAGTTCCATGTGCTTTTCTCCGTTCAGAGCACTTTGACCAGGTACTGGACCTTGTTGATCATGCCGCGAACAGCGGGCGTGTCTTCGAGTTCAGACTCGCTGTTGAGCTTGCGCAGGCCGAGACCACGCACCGTGGCGCGGTGCGATTCGCGGGTGCCCGCGATGCTGCGCACCAGCTTGATCTTGACGGTGGCGCCGGTCTTGGCGTTTTGTTTGTCAGTCATTGCAATTCTCCGGACGGGCCGCTCAGCCGAGGATTTGTTCGACCGTCAGACCACGCTTGGCGGCGATTTCAGCCGGGGTGTGCGTGTTCTTCAGCGCGTTCAGCGTGGCGCGAACGAGGTTGTACGGGTTCGGCGAACCGAGGCTCTTGCAAACGATGTCCGTCACGCCCATCACCTCGAAGACGGCGCGCATCGGGCCGCCGGCGATGATGCCGGTACCTTCGGGCGCAGGCATCATCAGGACGTGAGATGCACCGTGCTCACCGACCACCTTGTGGTGGATGGTGCCGTTCTTCAACGAAACCTTCACCAGGTTGCGGCGAGCCGATTCCATGGCCTTCTGCACGGCGACCGGAACTTCCTTCGCCTTGCCCTTGCCCATGCCGATGCGGCCATCGCCGTCACCGACCACGGTCAGC
>CBIHPH010000183.1:0-4815 GCA_966212105.1 uncultured Rhizobacter sp. | reverse complement strand
GCGATCATGTGTTCATCGAAGAGCGCACGGTCGATGTGCACGTGAAACGGCTGCGGGAAGCGCTGCTGCCGGTTCGTTGTGCGGGCATGATCGAGACGGTGCGCGGCGCGGGCTATCGCCTCACGCAGCAGATCCAACCGCTGTCGGCCTGATCGGGATGCGCACACAGTCGAGCGGAGCGCAATGAGCTGGTTGTTTCCCCGTTTCCTGGCCAGCGCGCTGGCCATGGTCGTCGGTGCCTTGTTGGGATATGCGTTGGGCGGCGCGATTCATGCGCCATTGATCGGGGCGCTGGTTGGCGGTGCCCTGGGAGTCGGCGTGATCTCAATCGTCGATACAGTGCGCGGTCATCGCCTGATTCACTGGTTGTCAGGTTCGCAGGAGGGCACGGCGCCGCGCGATACGGGCTTTTGGGGCGAGATCGGCTACCGCGTCGAGCGGTCCATCCGTCAACGTGAGCGAGCCACGGTGCAGGAACGGTTGCGCCTGGAACAGTTCTTGTCGGCGATGGAGGCTTCCCCCAACGGGATCTTGCTGCTGGACGCCAACGACCAGATCAGCTGGTGCAACTCCGTGGCCGCCGATCATTTCGGGTTGGACCCGGAGCGCGACCGCATGCAACCGGTGACGAACCTCGTGCGGGCCCCTGGCTTTGTCTCGGCGCTGCACCTGCCGGGCACGACCGAGCCGGTGCTCGTGCCGGATGTGCGTGGCCGGTGCACGCTGTCCATCGTGATCCGGGCGTATGGCGAAGGCCTGCGGCTCGTGTTGTCTCAGGACGTGACGCAGCGCGAGCGGGCTGATGCGATGCGCCGTGATTTCGTGGCCAATGTGTCGCACGAGATTCGTTCACCGCTGACGGTGGTGGCCGGCTTCATCGAAACCTTGGACAGCCTGCCGCTCGGTGAGATTGAACGAAAGCGGGTGCTCTTGCTCATGGGACAGCAAACCCAGCGCATGCAGATGCTCGTGGGCGACCTGCTCACGCTGGCGCAGCTGGAAGGCAGTCCCTTGCCCCCGAGCGACCGTTGGGTGCCCCTTGCCAAGTTGTTCGGACAATCCGAGGCCGACGCGCTGGCGCTGTCATCGGGTCGACACACCGTTTGCTTTCCCGAGGAGTGCGCCGTGCAGATTGCAGGCAGTGAATCGGAATTGCTCAGTGCATTGACCAACCTCGTCAACAACGCCGTTCGCTACACGCCGGAGGGCGGGCGCGTCACCGTCACCTGGCGAACGCGCGAGGATGGTTCGGGTGAAATCGCCGTCTGTGACACCGGCATCGGCGTGGATCGGGAGCACATCCCGCGTTTGACTGAACGGTTCTACCGCGTGGACGGCAGTCGATCGCGCGACACGGGTGGGACGGGGCTCGGCCTGTCGATCGTCAAACACGTGGTGCAGCGCCACGGGGGCGAGCTGGAAATCCAGAGCGAGGCAGGCAAGGGTTCGCGGTTCAGCCTGATCTTTCCGGCCGCGCGTGTGCGTTTCCCCGCGCCGCAGGCCGTGAGCGCCGCGGAACAGCGCTCTGCTGCCTGACGGGCAGGCAGCCTCAGCGGCTGGCCAGCCGCGTACGCTTGTAGACGGCGACGATCGTGTCGTTGTCGGTGGGCCGCACTTCGCGTGCGACGAGGGTCCAGCCTGCGCTGACCGTGGGGCGGTCCATCCGGCTTTCGGTGATCAGCAACACGGGGCAATCGGAACTTTGTTCGTCGCCCACGGCGTCCACCGTGTAGCCGCCGAAGTATTCCAATGCAACAACGAGCGCCCTGTTCATGCCGGGCGCCGCCACGCACGAGCCGGCGGGCACATGCTGCGCCACGCGGGCGACGAGCGGTCGATAACTCAACCCATAGTCGAGCGCGGGCAGCCACAGCGTCATCGCGAGCAACCAGCACAAGGCCACACCGCCGGCCGGCAGCACCAGGCTTTTCCAGAGCGGGTGCCGGTTGCGTCCTGCCCGCCATTGAACGAGCCACAGCCAGGCGGCCGAGGCCAGCAGCGCCGGGACGAGCGCGATCCATGAGAACGTCGGCGTGAAGCCGATGGCGAGCTTTGCCACGTTCGCCGCCGGTTTCGTGGGCCAGCCTGTCTGCATGGCCACGTACATCACCCACACGAACAGTGCGCAGATGGTGAAGAAGAACACCGAGAACCAGTCGAGCGCTGCGGCCGTGCTGCGTTGCAGCGTGGGCAGAATGAACGCCGCCAGAACGGCCAGCGGAGGCAAGGCCAGCATCAGGGCCCGGTCGGAGCGGCCCATCGCGACGAACGCGCTCAATGAGATCAACACCGTGGCCAGCGGCACCGAGATGTGACGTCGGCGCAAGTGCTTTCGCCAGCGCCACAGCGTCCAAAGCGCCAGGGGCCAGGTGGGCCAGAGGAACCAGATGAGTTGGCGCAGCAGTGCGGTCAGCGAACCGAAGCGGTCGAAACGCAGCCGCCAGCCCCACGCTCCGAAGGCCGTGGCGGCCAGCGCCGCCAACACGATGCCGCCGAGCAGCCAGAGCACCTGCTTGCGAACTACCTCATACCGTGATTGCACACAGAGGATGAGTCCTGCAATGCCCAAGGCGATGGCGATGGTGGGTGCGCCGCTGGCTGCCATCACTGGCAGCGACACCAGCACGGCAGCACGGGATGACCCAACCCGGAACGGGCTGGCCGCCAGCGCATAGAGGAACAGCGCCACACCGGCCAGCTGGCCCAGTTCCGGCGTGGTTTCGTGGCCCAGTTGCAGCAGCCCCAGGGAGGCGATCAGCGCGAGCAAGGCGCCATCGGCCAGGGCGCGGGCATAGTCCACAGGTTTGGCTTCGCCGCCGAAGGCAAAGGCGAGGGGTTGTGCCGCCTCGGTGCGGGCCAGATGGAAGGTGGTGTACCAGGTCAGCATCATCACCAGGCCCAGCAGCAGGGCGAATGGAATGCGTGCTGCGAGGGGCGCACCCACCCAGGGCCCGAGAAACTCGATGAAGCCGGCACCCAGCCAGTACGGGAGCAGTGCGCCGTCCCCGGGCAAGCCACCCACCGTGGGCGTCAACCAGGACCCGTGGCCCTTGGCGAGGCTCATCATGTAACCGAAGGCGGTGATGTCGGCGCTTTTCCAGGGGTCGCGGCCGAAGAGGCCGGGCAGCAGGTAGGCTGCACAAAGCAGGAACAGCGCGACGCGCGGCAGGCGCGAGGCCGCACGTTCGGTGACGAGGGCGGGATTCGGCGAGTTCAAGGGGTCAGCGTGTCACAAAGGTCTGATGATGCCGCAGGGGCAGGCGATGAGAAATCCGAACCACTGAACGCCGGCCCACAAACGGCAAAGGCAGCCGAGGCTGCCTTTGCTTGGCGCTCGCGGGGGCGCCGATCGAAGCTGCATGTGCAGCTTCGAAAATCACTTCTTGAGGTGAGCGAACTTGTTGCGGAACTTCTCGACGCGGCCGCCCAGCGAGTCCACGCTCTTTTGCGTGCCGGTGTAGAAGGGGTGCGATTCGCTCGTGGTTTCCAGCTTGAACAGCGGCACTTCGCGGCCGTCGTCGAGCTTGATCGTTTCCTTCGTTTGTGCGCACGAGCGCGTCACGAACTTGAACCCGTTCGAGAGGTCGACGAAGCAGACGTCTCGGTAGTTGGGGTGAATGCCTTCTTTCATCGCAATGCCTTTGATCGCTGTTGAACCCGGAAGCCACACCGAACCATTCGGTGCACTTTCCAGAATGCGGGAAACCGCAGATTATAGCTTCACGAGGCGGCCACGCACCACACTTTCGTGCGCATGGCCTCCGATGCCGCGGGCGTCAGCCGCCGCGCCGCATCATGTCGAAGAAGTCCAGGTTGGTCTTCGTCGACTTCATCTTGTCGAGGATGAACTCCATCGCCTCGATTTCGTCCATCGAGTACAGCAGCTTGCGCAGGATCCACGTCTTCTGGAGGATTTCAGGCTTCAGCAGCAATTCCTCGCGGCGGGTACCCGATTTGTTCAGAAGGATGGATGGGTACACCCGCTTCTCGGCCATGCGGCGATCCAGATGGATTTCGCAGTTGCCGGTGCCCTTGAACTCTTCGTAGATCACTTCATCCATCCGGCTGCCGGTGTCGACCAGCGCGGTGCCGATGATGGTGAGCGAGCCACCTTCCTCGATGTTGCGCGCAGCACCGAAGAAGCGCTTCGGGCGCTGCAGCGCGTTGGAATCGACACCACCGGTGAGCACCTTGCCGGACGACGGCAGCACGTTGTTGTATGCGCGGGCCAGGCGGGTGATGGAGTCGAGGAGGATGACCACGTCCTTCTTCATCTCGACGAGGCGCTTGGCGCGCTCGATCACCATTTCGGCCACCTGCACGTGGCGTGCAGCCGGTTCGTCGAACGTGGAGCTGATGACTTCGCCGCGCACCGTGCGCTGCATTTCGGTCACTTCCTCCGGGCGCTCGTCGACGAGCAGCACGATGAGGTAGACGTCGGGGTAGTTCGAGGTGATCGCGTGCGCGAGGTTTTGCATCATCACCGTCTTGCCGCTCTTGGGCGGCGCGACGAGCAGGGCGCGCTGGCCTTTGCCGAGCGGGGCGATGAGGTCGATGATGCGGCCGGTGATGTTTTCCTCGGCCTTGATGTCGCGTTCGAGCCTGAACTGTTCCTTCGGGAACAGGGGAGTCAGGTTCTCGAACATGATCTTGTGCTTGCTTTCCTCCGGGGTCAGGCCGTTGACGCGGTCGACCTTGACCAGCGCAAAGTAGCGCTCGCCGTCCTTCGGTACGCGCACCTCGCCTTCGATGGCATCGCCGGTGTGCAGGTTGAAGCGGCGGATCTGGCTCGGCGACAGGTAGATGTCGTCGGTG
>CBIHPH010000182.1:0-4850 GCA_966212105.1 uncultured Rhizobacter sp. | reverse complement strand
CCATCGACTCCAGCGCCTGCACCCAGGCCGCCAGCCGCTGCTGGTCGCCCGATGCCAATTCGGCGCGGAGGCCGGCATGGGCCTGGTCCACGCTGCTCAGCAACGATGTTGCCCGTTGCTCGAAGGTGGTTGCCGCCGTTGTGAAGGCCTGGTGTGCCTTTGTCGACAAGGTTTCGTTGACGTGCGCTTGCTGCGTCAATGCGTCGCGCCAGGTGTCCGACACGCCGGTCAAGGTGCTGCCCACTCTTTCGGACAAGCCGTCCACCAGTGAGGCCGAGCGTTGCTCAAACGTGTCCGAGAACCGGTCGAGCGACGCACGCAGGTTCTCCGAGACCGCATCACTCGTGTGCCGGTGCTCGGCGAGCGCGACTTGCCAGGTGTCTGCCATCGTGGTTGTCGCCGTTTGCAGGCGGGCCGACAGTTCGTCGAGCTGGCGCTGGACGCCAAGCGAAACTGTCTCCCGCAAGGAGGCCGTCTCGCGGGCGATGCCGGCCATGGTGGCTTCGACAACGGGCTGGATGGTCGCCCCGGCGACGCGGGCCCCTTCGGTCAGGCTTGTCTTCAAGGACTGATCGACGGACGCAGCCAGTTGCGCATACGCCGCCTCGGCTTTGCCATGGAAGTGTTCCTGGCTGGCGATCAGGCGCTCGTTCAGCGTCTGGCCCTGCCGTTCCATCGTGGCCGTCATGGTTCGCAGGAGATCGATCAACTCCGGCATCGCATCGGCCTGGCGCTGCATCAGCGCGAACGAGGCTTCCCGTTGATGGTTCATGGAGAACGCACGCAAGGTGGTCGCGATCGCGGTGTCGAGTGTCTGGGCGGCTTGCAGCCGCTGGTGCCGGGACAAGGCCGACATGAGGCCCAGCATCGCCGAGGCGGCCACTCCGGCGACCGACGTGCCGAAGGCAAGCCCCAGGCCTTTCACCGGGGCGGACAGGGACGAGCGGATCGCCTGCAGGTCGGTCGCCGTCTCCAGCGCCGTTCCGGTGCCGTTGAGGGTGACCACCATGCCGAGAAAGGTGCCCAGCATCCCGAGCAGGACGAGAAATCCGGCCAGGTAGGGCGTCATGGTCGGGCCGGGCAGGCCGACCCGCTCGCCCTCGATGCGCAGACGCACTGCGTTTTGCAGGGAAGGGTGCAACTGGCTCAGCCAGGAACCCAGGCTCGGCAGGGTCTCGGGCATGCCGGCCAGGGCCCGGGCCAAGGTGGACGTGGCCTGTTGGAACCGATGCAGTTCCACCGCGCCCATCAGATAGAACACGCCGACGAGCACCGTCATGACGAGGGCCAGCGGATTCGAATGCGCATACCCCGCGCTGACCCAGCACAGGACCGCCAGGCCGGCGAAGAAGGAAGCGTGATAAAGGATTCTGTTCATGTTGGCATGGGTTCGCTTGCGCGAAGTGCGGCAAGCAGCCCTTCGACGGGTTGCAACCGGAGGTGCAGTTCTGCGAGCTGCACTGCTTGCATGTCCTTGAGAAACACCGCCTGCCATCCCCCTTCCGGGAGCAGCCTGCCGGGTTCATCCGGTGCCTGCGCGTCTGCCGGTGTCGCCTGATGCAACTGCTGCATGCGCGCGTGATGCTTTGCCAGCAGCGCGGGCAGGGTGGAGAGCAAGGTGCGCTCGCGGGCTCCGAGCACCCGTTCCATGATGGCATCCAGCGCCGCAAGCCGGGCCAGGTTGGGTGATGCGTTGGCGACGGCTGACCTGACGCGGTTGCGCAAGGCACCGATGGCCGTTTCCATCGCCTGCTGCCTGGCGACGTAATCCCGGCGGTACGGCGAGAAGTCGGTGTCCATCGGGGGCTCGTTCATGTGTCCGTTGGCAGCGACGGCATCAGCCAAGGCGCTTCGCACACGGATGAGTTCCTGTTCTTCGGCTTGCGCGGACGACGGTGCACGCTGTCCACGGCTGGGCGTTCCGGCCTGACCGCCGTCCAATGCGGCCGACAGCGAAATGGCATCGGTCCAGTCGAGCCAGCGGCTCAACCTCTCTGCGACGGTCTGCTTCGGCTCCGGGGGGCTTGCATCGATCAGCCGAGCAAGCAGGCGAATGAGCGCAGAACCGGTGAAACGTGTGCCCTGTGAACCTCGCACCATACCGCCCGCCAGGAAAGGCCAAGATGGAAAAAAGGGCGCAGTTTACTACCGGCCGTCGACATGCCGGCCTCATCGTGACACCTCTTGACAGTCCCGCCGGCCAGCAAGGATGGCGCGGACTGCCTACAATTCCGCGCGCCATGCCTGCCATTTCGTTTCAGAACGTCAGCAAGACCTACACCACCGCCGGCCGCCACGTTCGCGCGCTCGACGGTGTTTCCTTCGACATCGAGCCGGGCGAATTCTTCGGCTTGCTGGGCCCCAACGGCGCGGGCAAGACCACGCTGATCAGCATCCTGGCCGGGTTGTCGGCGGCATCGGGCGGGAAGGTGCTGGTCCACGGGCACGACGTGGTCACCGACTACGCCGCCGCCCGGCGCAGCCTGGGCATTGTTCCGCAGGAACTGGTGTTCGACCCCTTCTTCAGCGTGCGCGAAACCCTGGTGATCCAGAGCGGCTACTTCGGCGTGCGCAACAACGGCGCATGGATCGACGAACTGCTCGCCGGCCTGGGTCTCGCCGACAAGGCCCATGCCAACATGCGGCAGCTCTCAGGCGGCATGAAGCGCCGGGTGCTGGTGGCCCAGGCGCTCGTGCACCGTCCGCCGGTCATCGTGCTCGATGAGCCCACCGCCGGGGTGGATGTGGAGCTGCGCCAGACGCTGTGGCAATTCGTCGCCCGGCTGAACAAGGAGGGCCACACGGTGCTCCTGACCACCCATTACCTGGAGGAAGCCGAGGCGCTGTGCGGCCGCATCGCGATGCTCAAGCAGGGCCGCATCGTGGCGCTCGACCGCACGACGGCGCTGCTTGCCGGCACGGCCAGCACCATGCTGCGCTTCAAGCTCGATGCACCGCTGCCGACTGCGCTCGCCGCCCGGGCGCGGGTGACCGGCCGGATCGTGCAGCTCAAGGCGCACGACGCCGCCGAGGTGGAGCAGGCGCTCGCTGCGCTGCGCGACGCAGGGCTGAAGCCGGAAGATCTGGAAATCGGCCGTGCCGACCTGGAGGATGTGTTCCTCGACATCATGCAATCGGAATCAGGGGGCGCCCGATGAGTTCATACGGCTTGTTCGCGGGCACCCGCACGCTGCTCTACAAGGAGATGCTGCGGTTCTGGAAGGTGAGCTTCCAGACCGTGGCCGCTCCCGTGCTGACCGCGGTGCTGTACCTGCTGATCTTCGGCCACGTGCTGGAAGATCACGTGAAAGTCTACGAAGACGTCGGCTACACGAGTTTCCTGATCCCGGGCCTCGTGATGATGGGTGTGCTCCAGAACGCGTTCGCCAACAGCAGCAGCTCGCTGATCCAGAGCAAGATCACCGGCAACCTCGTGTTCCTGCTCGTCTCGCCCCTGTCGCACTGGGCGTGGTTCACTGCCTATGTGGGCGCATCGGTCGTGCGCGGCGTGGTGGTGGGCGCCGGTGTGCTGGCCGTCACCATGTGGTTCGCGCCGCTGCCCCTGGTGGAGCCCGCCTGGGTGTTCGCCTTCGCGGTGGTCGGGGCGGCGATGATGGGCGCCCTGGGCCTGCTGGCCGGCTTGTGGGCCGAGAAGTTCGACCAGATCGCCGCCTTCCAGAACTTCATCGTCATGCCGATGACGTTCCTGTCAGGCGTCTTCTATTCGGTGAAGTCGCTGCCCGGGTTCTGGCAGGGCGTCAGCCACCTGAACCCGTTCTTCTACATGATCGATGGATTCCGCCGAGGATTCTTCGGCGCAAGCGACGTCTCCCCGTGGACGAGCCTGGCCGTGGCCAGCGGCGGCCTCGTCGTGGTGTGCGCCTTGTGCCTGCACCTGCTGCGCATCGGCTACAAGATCCGGCATTGACGCATCCGCACTTTCCCGCATCGGCGATAATGGCGCCCATGGCCGATCCCACCCCCGCCGAAGTTGCGCGCTACATTGCGCAAGGGCTGAACTGCGAGCACTTGCATGTCGAGGGCGATGGCCGCCATTTCTTCGCCACCATCGTGTCGGCGGAGTTCGACGGCGCCACGCGCGTCGCGCGCCATCAGCGGGTCTACCGGGCGCTGGGCGATAGAATGCGCGAGCAAATCCACGCCTTGTCCATGAAGACGCTCACCCCTGCCGAATGGGCCTCGTCCGCCCCGTCGGCCTCCAACCACCACCATTGAAAGCGGCCGCAGGGTCACTGCGGCCGGCAGGCCTGCACCTCGGTGGGCTTGATGGTCGTGTGATCCAGGGGCTTTTGAACCCTCATGGACAAACTCCTCATCCGCGGCGGCCGCTCTCTGCAAGGCGAAGTCGTCATCTCCGGCGCCAAGAACGCTGCCCTGCCCGAGCTCTGCGCAGCGCTGCTCACCGCTGATCCCGTCACGCTGCAGAACGTGCCCCAGCTCCAGGACGTGGGCACCACGCTCAAGCTGTTGCGCAACATGGGCGTCACGGCACAGCAGGAGGGTACGAACCGCGATGTCGTCACGCTGAAGGCCGAGCCCGTCACGGCGTGCGAGGCACCGTACGAACTGGTCAAGACCATGCGTGCGTCCATCCTCGTGCTGGGCCCGCTGCTCGCCCGCTTCGGCGAGGCACGCGTCTCCCTGCCCGGCGGCTGTGCCATCGGTTCGCGCCCCGTGGACCAGCACATCAAGGGCCTGCAGGCCATGGGCGCCGAGATCACGGTCGAGCACGGCTACATCGTCGCCAGGGCCAAGCGCCTGAAAGGCGCACGCATCACCACCGACATGGTCACCGTCACCGGCACCGAGAACCTGCTGATGGCCGCCAC
>CBIHPH010000181.1:0-4891 GCA_966212105.1 uncultured Rhizobacter sp. | reverse complement strand
CCGGCCGACCCGGGGTCGCCCCTCGGGGGCAGGAGCGAAGCGACTGGGGGGCCTTATCTATTCCGCATGAAGTCAGCAGTCTTGAAGAAGGAGTCGTTCAGCCGCGCCACCAGTTCCGGGTCCATCTCGAGCTCGGTCATGGCCTGGTTCATGCACATCAGCCATTGATCGCGCTCCTTGATGCCGATGGTGAAAGGCATGTGGCGCATGCGCAGGCGGGGGTGGCCGAAGCGTTCCACGTAGTGCTGGGGGCCGCCGAGCCAGCCGCACAGGAACCAGAAGAACTTCTGGCGTGAGTCGTCGAGGGATTCGGGATGCATGGCACGGATGCCGGCATAGGCGGGCTCCCGGTCCATCAGGTCGTAGAAGCGGTCGGCCAGCGCCCGGACGGCGGCTTCACCGCCAACCCAGTCGAAGGGCGTGTCGAACGGAACGGCCGGCATCAGCTTGCCGCCAGCCGCGCGGCCATGCCGCTGACCCCTTTGGCCGCTTCGCTGCCCGGGAAGGTTTCGAGCAGCAGCTGGCGCCTTTGAACGGCCTCGCGCACCGAGGTGTCGCTCGGGATTTCACCGACGAGCTCGAGGCGGAACGCCACGGACGGATCCGCCATGGTGGGCGTCACGAAACGGTCCACCACCTGCTGCAACTGCCCCCGGATCACCCGGCCCTCCCCGATGCGGCTGACCTGGTTGACGGCCAGCGACAGCGAGGTGCGCTGCTGCTGGGTGGCCAGCACCTTGATCGTGGCGTAGGCATCCGTGAGCGAGGTGGGCTCGGGCGTGGCCACCACCAGCACCTCATGCGCGAGCGAGATGGCATAGAGCACGACATCGGAGATGCCGGCCCCGGTGTCGATCAGGATGCGGTCGAAGCGGGGAGCCAGCGTCTGGATGATCTCGAGCAGCTTGTCGCGCACCTCCGGGGTCAGGCGCGAATACTCGACGAGCCCGGAGCCGGCCAGCAGCACGGAAAAACCGCCCGGCGCCTGGAGGATGGCCTCGTCCAGCGTCGACTTGCCGGTGAACACGTCGTGCAGGGTGATCTTGGGAAACAGGTTGAGCACGACGTCGAGGTTGGCCAGGCCCAGGTCGGCATCGAGCACGAGCACGCGCTCCCCCTGGCGAACCAGTGCGGCGGCCAGGTTGGCGGACACGAACGTCTTGCCGACCCCGCCCTTGCCGCTGGTGACGGCCAAGATGCGTGCCCGCATTCCCGCGGGCACCCCAGTGGGGCTGGTCGTGGTGTTCGGCATGCTCATGAGGTGGATTCGATGTCCTGGAATTGCGAAGTGCCGAACAACATGCCCTTCTCTTCGACGCTGACCATCGACACCGTGGGTTGCTCCAGGCAAGCACGGTTGCGGCCCGTGGTCTTGGCGCGGTAGAGCTGCTGGTCCGCCCGCTCGATCCACAACGGAGCGGAGGACCGGACCCACTGGGGTGCGTAGGCACCGCCGATGCTGATGGTCACTGAAAGCTGTTGCTGCGTGGCCACGGTGACCACGCCCTGCTCGACCTTGCGGCGGATGCGTTCGGCCACGGTCTGCCCGAACGCAGGCGGGCAATTGGGCAGGATCACCGCGAATTCCTCGCCGCCGAAGCGGGCGACAGTGTCCATCGGACGGACACACTCCTGCAGCGCCTCGGCGACGAACTGGATGACCAGGTCGCCGGCCGCATGGCCATGGGTGTCATTGACTGCCTTGAAACGGTCGATGTCGACCATCAGCACGAGCGCCGGCTCGCCGACCCGCGCCACCCGGTCGATCTCACGCGCCAGGGCCACCTCGAAATGCCGGCGGTTGGCAAGGCCGGTCAGCGGGTCGCGACTGGAGAGATCGCACAGCGCGTCGACGATGGCTTGGAGCCATGCGGTGGACCCCACCTTTTCCAATGCGGGCAGCTCGTGCCCGGACTGTGACAGCAGTTGCAGCGCCACTCCAAGGTTCAGCCGGGCCGATGCGGGATCGGTCGACGCGGGGCCATGTGGGAGGGAGGGAACGGGACTGGACACGTTGGAAGCCTGTTGCCGTCAGTCTAGCAGCGGAGTCCCCGATGCGACGAAAGAGATGGATGCTGATTCTGGCGCATCTTGGCCGTTTTGCACGCCTCAAGGTCTGCAGACTGGCAGCCGATAAACCTCGTGTGCCTTGCCCCGGTGGCGGGGCCAATTCCACGACCCACATGGAGTGTTCATGAGCGCTGCCTCTCCTGCCGAACTGGCCGCCCTGCGCAGCATTGCCCAGCCCGCCATGGAGCAGGAATTCGCCTTCGGCACGGACGACTTCGAGCGCGTGCGGGCCCTGATCTACGAGCGCGCGGGCATCAGCCTGCATGCCGGCAAGCAGGCGATGGTCTACAGCCGCTTGTCGCGCCGCCTGCGCGAGACCGGCCAGACATCGTTCGCCCGTTACCTGCAGTGGCTGCAAAGTGCCTCGGGCGCCGCGGCCCAGGCGGAATGGCAGGAGTTCATCAACTGCCTGACGACGAACCTGACGTCGTTCTTCCGCGAGGAGCATCATTTCGAATCGCTGCTGGAGGACCTGAAAACCCGTTCAGGCCAGCACCTGCGGATCTGGTGCAACGCATCCTCGACCGGCGAGGAGCCCTACACCATCGCGATGACCTGCGTCGAGGCGCTGGGCGCGAACCCCCAGGTCAAGATCCTGGCCAGTGACATCGACACCAAGGTGCTCGCCGCCGCCAGCCGTGGCGTCTATGCCGCCGAAGCGCGAGGCCTGTCACCCGAGCGATTGCGCGCGCACTTCCTGCGCGGCAAAGGGAGCAACAGCGGTTCCATCCGGGTGAAACCGGAACTTGCCCGCCTCATCGAGTTCCGCACCCACAACCTGATGGAGCCGCACTGGTCGCTCGGCGAGCCGTTCGACATCGTGTTCTGCCGCAACGTCATGATTTATTTCGACAACCCCACCCAGCGCCGGGTCCTGGAGCGCATCCACGCGGTGATGAAACCCAAGGGCCTGCTGTTCGTGGGCCACTCGGAAAACTTCACCGAATCCAAGGATCTGTTCCGCCTGCGCGGCAAAACGATCTATGAGCGCGTCTGAGCCCTCTTGCACCGGCCACGTCGCGCTTTCCCCTTCTTGCCCAGCACGGAACCACCATGGCCCTGACTTCGACCGCCCCGGTTTCCCGCCTCGATCGGCTCAAGGCCGAGCCCCGCAAACCGGGAGAGGCCTCGTTCTTCTTCTATGACGCACATTTCAAGAACGATGCGGTGAAGATCCTGCCGGGCGAATACTTCGTGTACCACGAGGACATGCTCATCATGACGACGCTCGGCTCTTGCATCGCCGCGTGCCTGTATGACCGGCATGCCAAGGTGGGCGGGATGAACCATTTCATGCTGCCCGAGGGCGCCGGCGACTCGGGCCGCTACGGCTCGTATGCGATGGAACTGCTCATCAACGAGATGATGAAGCGCGGGGCGAGCCGCATGACGATGGAGGCCAAGGTGTTCGGCGGCGGCCAGGTGGTCAGCGGCATGACCACGATGAACGTGGGCGAACGCAACACCGCCTTCGTGATGGACTACCTGAAGACCGAGCACATCCCCGTCGTCTCGAAGGACGTTCTCGATGTGTACCCGCGCAAGGTCTGCTTCCTGCCGGGCAGCGGCAAGGCGATGGTCAAGCGCCTGGCGCCCACCAACGCCGATTCGCTGTTGGCGCAAGACCGGGCCGCCGCCCAGAAGGCCGTGCCCGCCACCACCGGTGGTGGTTCCGTGGACCTGTTCTGACGACAACCCCCTTCCGCAACCAGCCTGCATCCGAGAGGAAGGAGCACGACAACATGACAAAGACACGCGTGGTGGTGGTGGACGATTCGGCCCTGGTGCGCAGCCTGCTCACCGAAATCATCAACCGCCAGGCCGACATGGTGTGCGTGGGCGCCGCGGCCGATCCGCTGGTCGCCCGCGAAATGATCCGCGAACTCAACCCCGATGTGATCACGCTCGACGTCGAGATGCCCCGCATGGACGGCCTCGATTTCCTCAGCCGGCTCATGCGCCTGCGCCCCATGCCCGTCGTGATGGTGTCGACGCTGACGGAGCGCGGCGCCGAGGTGACGATGAAGGCGCTGGAACTGGGTGCCGTGGACTTCGTCGCGAAACCAAAGATCGGCATCGCCGATGGCCTGCGCCTGCTCGCCGAAGACATCACCGACAAGGTGCGCATCGCCGCGAAGGCGACGATCCGCAAGCCACCGGCCCCCGCTCCCGCAGCGCCCGGCCAGGCGGCGGCCCGTCCTGCGGCCCCCTCTGCCGTGGGGCGCCTGTCGACCGAGAAGATCATCTTCATCGGCGCATCCACGGGCGGCACGGAGGCGACGAAAGAAGTGCTGATGAACCTGCCGCCGGACTGCCCGGCCGTCGTCATCACCCAGCACATGCCGCCGGGCTTCACGCGCAGCTACGCCGCGCGGCTCGACGGCCTGTGCCGCATCAGCGTCAAGGAAGCGCAGGACGGCGAACGCATCCTGCCAGGCCATGCGTACATCGCGCCCGGCGGCCTGCATTTGAGCGTGGAGCGAAGCGGTGCGAACTACATCGCCCGGGTGCACGAAGGCGAACCCGTCAACCGGCACCGCCCTTCGGTCGAGGTGCTGTTCAAGTCCGCTGCACGCGTGGTGGGCCCGAACGCGCTCGGCATCATGCTGACCGGCATGGGGGCCGACGGCGCCAAGGCAATGAAGGAATTGCGCGACGCCGGCAGCTACAACTACGTGCAGGACGAGGCCACCTGCGTGGTGTTCGGCATGCCCCGCGAGGCGATCAACGCCGGGGCGGCGCATGAAGTGCTGCCGCTCCAGCAGATCGCACCGAAGCTGATCGAGCGGCTGCGCAGCACGGCCGGGATCTCGACAAACCG
>CBIHPH010000180.1:0-4987 GCA_966212105.1 uncultured Rhizobacter sp. | reverse complement strand
AACCGCTTGGGTTCCCTCCCGATCAACTGCCGGAGCGCCTTCCAGACGAACAGGGAATTCGTCGTGAAGTACCGACGCCAAAGCCGGCGCGGCTCAGACAGAAGCCTGTGAAGCCATTCAAGGCCATGGCGTTGCATCCACTCGGGGGCGCGCTTGACCGCTCCCGCATGGAAATCGAACGCTGCTCCGACACCGATCATGACGCCCTGCACCCGACCTCTATGGGCCGCCATCCAGGTTTCCTGCTTTGGACAACCGAGGCTCACGAAGACCACTCCGGCTCCTGACGCATTGATCTGCGCCACCAAAGCCGCATCCTCATCTTCACTCAGTGGTCGGAACGGGGGGGACAGCGTGCCCGCAATCCTGAGTCGGGGGTACCGCCGTATGAGTTCCGTCTCCAGTGCCGCAAGCGTGGCGGGCGCACTGCCGAACAGAAAGACTGATGTTCCTGTGGTCTGCGCCATGTCGCAGTAGTCGAGCATCAGGTCGGGTCCACTGACCCGTTGCTGTTCGGGGTAGCCTTGCCGCCGGATCATCCAAGCCACAGGCGCGCCGTCCGGCGTTGCGAGGTCGGCCCCCTGGAGTACGCGCATGAACCGCTCATCCTGGGAGGCGGTGACCACGGAATGGGCGTTGCAAATGCACACGTACCGGGAAGAACGCTGCGCTGCCCAGGACTCGATCACCGCAAGCGCCTCCCTTGAGTTCAGCGCGTCGATGGGGGCGCCAATCACACTCACGCGTCGACGTTGGGGGGTGCTCGTGCTCATCCTCGTTCCTTTTGAAACTGCAGCTGCGCCCGCTGATAGATGTCCATGAGGATCTGGTAGTTGGCAGGAGCACTCAATTCCGACTCATAGGCGTGGCGCGCGGCGCGGCCCATGACCGCCATCTCGTGGGGGTGCGCTTGGGCCCAGCGCAGCCGTTCGGCCAGATCGTGCCCGTTGCCCGGTTCGAAGAGCAGTCCCGTGACACCGTCCTTCACGAGCTCGCCGAGCGCTCCGATCCGACTGGCAATCACGGGAAGCCCGCAGGCGAACGCCTCTACCAGCGTCCGGGGAAAGTTTTCGTACCAGATGCTGGGCAACACCAGCGCCGTCGCCTTCTGCATGGCTGCATAGACCGCTTCAGGCCCTTGGGGCCCGAGCTGAATGATGTTGGCGATGCCGTTGAGCACGTGTTGCTCCGGGCCGCCGCCCGCGACGCTGATTTCCGCCTCTGCAAACCGCGCGGCCGCAGCGGCGAGAACGTTGATGCCTTTTTCCTGCGAGAGCCGGCCCACGAACAGGAAGCCCTGTCGGTGGTTTTCCGCGGGAGGGGGGAGATCAACGAAATTCGGCTTGATGTCGATGCGGTCCGAGGGCAGTCCGCCCTCGATGAATTTCCGCCGACAGAAGTCGTTCAACGCGATGTAGCGGGTAATGCCGCGCTGCCAGGTGCCGATGGCCCGATGCACGCCGAGCATGCCGGTGAGGACGGCGGTCTGCAGCCTGGATTCGCGATAGCAGCCGTGCACCACGCCTCGCCAAGGCAAGCGCCCTACGCAGTCTTCGCACACCTTTCCGTCCCGCAGCAGCAACGCCTGAGGGCAGATGAGCCGGAAGTTGTGGAGGGTCTGAACGATGGGCACACCGGCGCGCCGGCTTGCCCAGTAGACGGACGGTGAGATGAGCGGGAAGGTGTTGTGGACGTGCATCACGTCCGGGCGGACGCGGGCAATCAGGTCGGAGACCTCCCGGTCTGTCCTCTGGGACCATATCGTCTGAGCGGCGACGCTCGCGCGGCCTTCGCCGCTGATGTCGTGATTGGTGCGACGGTATTCGTGCACCTCGTGACCATGCGCGCGCAAAAGCGCCACCTCGGCTTCCACCACGGAGTCTTCGCCGCCACGCTGCTGATATTGGTTGTGCACCACCAGCACGCGGGGCGCCTGCCCCGAGACCGGACTGCTCATGGCGGGCTCATCCATGACCGAAACCGCCGCCATCAGGCTCTGCCGTAGGTGTCCTCGAAGCGGACGATGTCGTCCTCGCCGAGATAGCTTCCGCTCTGCACCTCGATGATCTCGAGCGGGACACGTCCCGGATTCGCCAGGCGGTGTACTTCGCCCAGCGGAATGTAGGTGCTCTGGTTCTCGGTCAGCATGACCTTCTTCTGCCCGCAGGTCACTTCGGCCGTCCCGGTGACGACGATCCAGTGTTCGGCGCGGTGGTGGTGCATCTGGAGGCTGAGGCTGGCGCCGGGTTTCACCATGATGCGCTTGACCTGGAAGCGCGGGCCGGCATCGATGCTGTCGTACCAGCCCCAGGGGCGATGCACGCGGCGATGCAGGCTGCCCTCAGACCGCTTCGACTTGTCGAGGACGGCAACGATCTTCTTGACTTCCTGGCTCTGATCGCGATCGGCCACGAGCACGGCGTCGGGCGTCTCGACGATCACCACATTCTCGAGGCCCACGGCGCCGACCAGCCGGCTCGTGGCGTGGATCAGCGTGTTGCGGCTGTTCTGGATCACCGCGTCACCGTGGCTGGCGTTGCCGTGTTCGTCGCGCTCGCTGACCTGCCATACGGCATCCCATGCGCCGAGATCGGACCAGCCCGCATCCAGCGCAACCATCTTCACGTGGAAACCCGCCTCGGGGTTGGCCGGGCATTTCTCCATCACCGCGTAGTCGATCGATTCGCTCGGCACGGCTGCAAATTCCGCCTTCCCCGGGCGGATGAAGACGGCATCCGACGTCCGCGCGGCCCAAGCCGCCTCGGTTGCGCCGGCGATGTCAGGACGGAACTTGGCCAGCGCCTTGAGCCATGTGCTGGCACGCACGACGAACATGCCGCTGTTCCAGTAGTAGCCGCCGGTCTTCAGGTAGTCCTCGGCTGTCTGGAGCTGGGGCTTCTCGACAAAGGCAGCGACCGCCTTGACTGCGCCGGCTTCGGGTGCCCGGATGTAGCCATAGCCGGTTTCGGGCTTGTCGGGAACGATGCCCAGCGTGACGATGTCGCCGTTGGCCGCCGCGCCGACAGCGGTCTTCAGCGCCGCGGTGAAGGCTGCGGTGTCATTGATCACATGGTCGGCCGGCGTGATGATCAGAATGGGGTCGTCACTGCCGTTCGGGGACGAACTCTTGGCGTGCAGCGCCGCCAATGTGATGGCGGGTGCCGTATTGCGCCCCACGGGTTCGAGCACCACGGCCGATGGCGTCAAGTCGAGTTCACGCAACTGGTCGAGCACCATGAACCGGTGCTCTTCGTTTCCCACCACGCACGGTGCAGCCAAGGATGTCTGCTCATCCGCCAGCGCCTGCAGCCTCGTCACAGCCTGTTGGAAGAGTGTCTCCTTGCCGGTCAGGGCGAGAAACTGCTTGGGATACAGCGCGCGGCTGAGCGGCCAGAGCCTGGTGCCGGAACCGCCGGCCATCACCACGGGAAGAATGACGTTCATGGATGCAAGGAGGAGAAGATCAGGAGGGTTCGAAGCCGTTGGGATTGCGGCTTTGCCAGCGCCATGAGTCGACGCACATCGCGTCCAGGTCGCGTACCGCCCGCCATTCGAGAAGATCGGCAGCCAGGGTCGGATCGGCGTAGCACGCCGAGACATCGCCCGGGCGGCGCGGAACGAGGTCGTATGGGACGGGGCGCCCGCTGGCGCGCTCGTAGGCCTGAACGACGTCGAGCACGCTGTAGCCCTGGCCGGTGCCGAGGTTGACGGTGACCGATTTCTTCTGCGAAAGAAGGTATCGCAGTGCTGCGACATGGCCTTCGGCCAGGTCCATCACGTGGATGTAGTCACGCACGCCGGTACCGTCTGGGGTGGGGTAGTCATTGCCGAACACCTGCAGACGTGCCCGCTTGCCAACTGCCACCTGCGCGATGTAGGGCATGAGGTTGTTCGGTATGCCGCGCGGGTCTTCACCGATCGTGCCGCTCTCGTGTGCGCCCACCGGGTTGAAATAGCGCAGCAGCGCGATGTTCCACCGGGGGTCGGAGGCTTCCAGATCGCGCAGGATCTGCTCTCCGACCAGCTTGGTCTGCCCGTAGGGGCTGGTCGCCGAGAGCGGGGCGTCCTCGCGTATCGGCAAACGGTCCGGTTGGCCGTAGACCGTTGCAGACGAACTGAACACCAGAGTGTGTCGGTCGCGCTCCTGCATGGCCTGACACACCGACAGCAGCCCGAGCAGGTTGTTCTCGTAGTACGCCAGCGGCTTCTGGGTCGACTCGCCCACGGCCTTGTAGGCGGCGAAATGCACCACGGCATCCACCGCGTGACGCCCAACCAGTTCGCGCAGGGCAGGCCGATCGCACACGTCGACCTGCTCGAATACCGGCTCTGCGCCGATCAGCGGGCGCAGCCGCTCCAGTACCTTGGGCGAACTGTTCGAGAAGTTGTCGACCCCGACCACACGATAGCCGGCGTTCGCCAAAGCCACCCAGGTGTGGGAGCCGATGTAGCCGGTCGCGCCGGTGAGAAGAACGGTCGTCATGGGTTGAGGGTCAGGCTCGCCGAGCAGGTCGCTGTGTTGTCGCGGTAGGGATAGGTCAGCGGCTGAACGTTGTCGTCGTTGATCGAGCGGCTCGAGTGAGCGATGTTGCAACTGAGGCTCACGCTGCGGGTCGCTGCGTAGCTCACGCTGAAGCCCACGGTGCTGGTGCGGTCCTCGGCTTGGCGGGGTAGAACCGTGGTGCTACCCAGTACCGTCTCGGTGAGCGAGTTGTCGAGATTCCGCCGTGCATATTGCAGATGGGAGCCCAGGCGGATCTTCCCCGTCAGCTCGTAGCGAAGGTCCAGCTTCGCCGTTGTTGCGATCTTCGTGGCAGTCGACACGCTGCTGACCAGGGGATTCTCAAAGGAAGAATTGCCGACGTCGCTGTCGCGCAGCAGGCTCAGCGTCAGCGCGGTGCGTCCGGCAGGGTGCCAGTCATAGCTCAGGGCGCCGGTGGTCGTGACGCTATCCCGATAGCTGGCGAGTGAGTAGTCCCACTTCGAA
>CBIHPH010000179.1:0-5239 GCA_966212105.1 uncultured Rhizobacter sp. | reverse complement strand
CGGTGGGCCCCGGCTTTCGCCGGGGTGACATTTGTTTGCGGCCCTCCCGCATGTGCATGTATTTGCGGCCCTCCCGCATGTGTTTGCGGCCCCTCGCATGCGTTTGCGCACCCCCGCATGTCATACCGGCGAACGCCGGTACCCACTGCACCAATGGCCATGACTGCCGCCGAAGCCACAAAAGAGCAAGAGGCGAGCGAGCAAAGCGAGCAACGCCCTGAAGCGCGCACGACAGGAAGGCAAGCGAAGCGAAGCCGCCCATCAAGCCACCCGCGAGGCCGGCTCTGCCGGCCGACCCGGGGTCGCCCCTCGGGGGCAGGAGGCGCTAGCCGACTGGGGGGCTCCTTTTCAATACGCCGATCGGCGGCGCCCAGCGCTCGCCCTTGGCCTTCTTCGACGTCACCAATGTGATGTCCGCAGGCTCGAACACTTCGACGTTGTGGGTGATCGGCGTCGTCAGCACATATTGGGCACGGGTGGATTTGAGGAAGTGCCCGACGATCTGGATGTTGCGCACGTCGAGGTGGGCGAAGGGTTCGTCGATGAAGACGAATCCGCCCGGTGTCTCGTCGTCTTTCATCAGGCCCACGAGCAGGATCAGCGACTTGATCACTTGCTGGCCGCCCGAGGCTTCGCCGTCGTTCAGGCCGATCTCGCCCTTGCCGTCGAAGTTGAAGTTCACCCTCAGTTCGGCCTGGCGCAGCACCGCGTCGTCCTGGTCGAGGTGCGGCAGCTCGGCGCTGACGGCCACGCCCGCCTGTTCGCCGAGGTCGATGATGTTCTTGCGGTAGCGGCGAACGGTGGCCTTGAGCACGTCGATGTAGCGGGCGCGGGCGTTGTCGACCGCGATGCGGGCGGCCTCGTTACTGGCCTTGCGCTGGCCCAGTTGTTCGTCCTGCAAGGTGACGGCAGCACTCATGAGGGTCAGCTTTTCCTCGACGCTGCCGTCGGTCTCCCAATGACCGCCTGCGAGTTCCTCTTCGATCGAAGCAAGGCGCAGCCTGGCCTGCGTGGCGCTGGTGAACTTGCCGCGCAAGGCGGCGATCTGTGCGGGGGCGATCCAGCGCGCGGGGAACCGCAGCTTGTGTTCGCGCGAGGTGGCGGAACGGGAACGCAATTCGGTGAACCGTTCCGCCCATTCGCGCTGGTGCTGCTCCGCGCGCTGTTCGTCGTGCTGGAGGCGTTGCTGGGCCTGGCGGTAGGCGTTCTGGCTGTGCGCACTCGCGGCGACGGCCTCGCCGTGTTCCTGGTCGAGCCGCTGCCAGCGGGCGCCGGCATCGGCCCGTGCTCGCGCCATCGCGGGCAGCGCCTGCTTCGCCTCGGCAAACTCCTCGCTGCGTGCGGCAAGTTCCTGTGCGGCGCGGTGGCCTTGCGCGGCCTGCTGGGCATCCTTGAGCTGGCGTTGCACGCCATGCTGCTCCTGCGCCAACGTCGTCAGCTTGTCATCGAGTTGCGCCAGGCGTTGCTCGATCGACTGGCGGCGCGAGACCACGGCGGCGGCACCGAACTGGTAGTCCCCCGGGTCGACGAACACGCTTCGACCGCCCCGGCCGTCGCGGTGGTACGCCTGGGGCGTGATCCATTCGCCACCCTGCCGGGCCCCGGCCTCGGTGCTTTCCACGCGCTGGATGTGAGAGAGCTGACGCAGCAGCCAAGGGGGCACCGCCGCACTGAACTTCATCACGGCCAGCAGGCTCTGGGGAGGCGGGCTCGCGGGTGCGTCCTCGGAGTCGGCCACCACGTAGTGGCGGTAGCGCTCGCGTTCGGCCAGCGCCATGGCCTTGCCTTCGTCGCTGGCCTTCTTCAACACCACCACCCAGCGTGAGCCACGCAGCACACCTTCGGCCGCAGCGCGCCACCGTTCGTCGGCGATCTCGATCACGTCGGCCAGCATGTGGTGCGCGATGCCGGCCTCGGTCAGCGTGCGTTTGAAGCGCGTGACATCGGGCGGCGGCGGCGCCTGGCGCTGGCCCTGCAGGTTGGCCAGCGCGCGTTCGGCGTCTTGCCGCTGGTCGTTCAGGCGCTGCCAGTCCGCATGCAAAGACTGTTTGCGCGCCTCGAGCGCCTCCACGCGTGAGGTGAGCTGCGCGGCGTCGCCTTCGATCGCGGCCAAGGCCTCAAGCTCCTTGATGCGCTTGACGAGGTCTTCGAGCGGGCGCTCGGCGTCGCGCGCCGCATCGAGCGTTCGCTTGGCAACGGTGCGCTCCTCTTGCAGTGCGTCCACCCGCTTGGCGGCCTGCGCCTGGGCTTCGAGCAATTCGAGCAGCCGGGCACGCTCGCTGCTGCGCTGCCGCAGCAGCTGGGTGAATTCGCGGCGATGGCGGTGAAGCTCGCGCACCTTGCCGGCAAGCTGCTGGCGGTCTTCCGACCACGCCAGCACCGGAATGGCCTCGGTGGACAAGGTTTCGCGTTCGAGCACCTTGTGGCGGTAGAGCTGGTACAGACTGACACGGGACTCCAGCTCGGCGCGTTGCGCGCGGCCGTGGGCGAGTTCACGCTCGGCCGCTTCCACTTCCTGCGCCAGCTGCCGCTGGTGGCCGCGGGCTTCTTCGTAGCGGTCGAGCACGTCCTGGTCGCCGAACACGTCGAAGACGAGGCGCAGCAACTCCTTGGGAGAGTATTCGCACAGGCGGTCGGTCTGGCCCTGTTCGAGCGCAAGCACGCGGGCGATGGCGCGGCTGAGGCCCGCGCCTTCGAGGCGGCGGCGCCAGTGTTCGATGCCGAGCCAATCCTTGTCGCCGCGTTCAACGAGCGCCTCGATGCTGACATCCCCCTCCACCATGACGTAGCGCCGCACCCAGTCTCCGCTGTTGCGCTCGATGCGGCATGCGAGGGTGACTTTGTCCATGTACAGCAGGGAGCGTGCGAACGGTCGGCTGCTCGCCTGCCGTGTTTGGGGGCGGTTGTCTACCGTGGCACGCAACCATGCGCTTTCGGCATTGGCATGGCGGGCGTAGGTCTTGTAGCTGCGCCCGCCGGAGCATTCGAGGCCCAGCAGCGTGCGCATCGCATCGAGCAGCGTGGTCTTGCCCGAGCCGTTGGGGCCTGCCACCGTGATGATGGCCCCGTCGAGCGGGAGGGTGAGGCGCTGGCAATAGTCCCAGTGCAGGAGTTCGAGGCTTTGCAGATGGAACATCGGGTCAGTCGGGGAGTCTGTCGTTGAGTGATTCGTCCGTGTCGAGCAGCTCTTCGGCGATGCCGTCGTCCGGTGCGGGCGCGGTCTGCGCATCGGACGACGGTCCGGAAGCGCGCGCCTGGATCAACAGGTCGCTCAGCGCGCCGTCGAGGATGCGTGGGGCGAGCGTGTCGTAGTCCAGCAGCAGGTCGAGCAGCGGACCTTCGGTGATGTCATCACCGCGGAACACGATGAAGCCATGGTTTGCAAGCCGCCGCAGGTTGCCGTCCATCCGCGTCTTCTTGCCCAGCTGCACGCCGAAATCGGCGAGCAGCGAGCGGTATGACACCACGCCGCTGACGCTTGCCGCCGAAGGCAAGGGCCGGTCGGTCTTGAACATGTCGTTCTGGCCGGTGGATTCGGCGGCCGATGCGCGCGCCGCCTGGCGCTCACGCTTGGGCAGGATGATGAGCGACCACAGCACCACCAGCAAGGACACGGCATCGCGCGGCAGGTCGATGTTGTTGTGGCTGTTGAGCCCGGCCTCGCCGAACACGGCCGATTCGGCCGGCCGCAGCAGCGCCACGGCCACATGGTCGGCATGCACGTTGTCGATCAGGCGCAGGCCCACCTGGGCGAGGCGGTCCTGCACCGCGGCCCAGAGGTCGGCATCGATCAGCGCACGCCGCACCTTGGGGTGTTGGCGCGGCAACCAGCGGCGAGCGAGCAATTCGGCCACCAGCAAGGCGGCGTCGTCGAGGGGAGCACTCATTCGGGAATCGAGGTGGTTCCGGCAGCAGCCGGTCGGGGGTGGAAATGGCCTTCGCTGATGAGCGCGACTTCGGCGTCCTGGGTCTTCACGAGCACGGGCGTCAATGCGAGGGACCACGGCGCACGCGCCAGGTCGCCCGTCTGGCTCTTGAGCTCGGCCGCCTGGCGGTCACCGAGCAACGGCATCAGCTGCATGCGGTAGGCCGCATGGGCGAAACGCCGGTTGAGCACCGCATCGGCCAGGGTGCGGGGCTTGTCGTTCTCCTCCGGCAGCGCCTTCTGCCAGCGGCTGAACAGGTTCACGAGGTGGCCGAGTTCGGGCGGCAGACTGAGGATGTCGAGCGAACCCGCCTCGGCCTGCACGGCGGGCGGCAACCCGGTGCTGCGCTCCGGATCGGGCCGGTCGCGTTCGAGTTCGCCTTCGGCCACGTCGACCAGGTCGTGCTGGCTCACGAACACGGGGCGCACGCCCACGGACAGCGCATCACCGATCAGTTCATGCAAGGCCGGATGGTGCTGCAGCCAGTGCCGCACATCCGATGACGTGAGGCCCGTGCTGCCGAGCGTGACCCGCAGGCGGTCGGCCTGCTGCAGTGCCCGGGTGAACTGGCTCGCCATCGACAGCAGCCGGGCCTGGTCCTGGCCCAGGGCGCGTGCAGCTTTCTCCAGCCGGGCGTTGTCATGGTGGTCGGCGATGATGGCCGACAGTGCCTGGCCGGCCTTGTCGACGAGTGCGAGCGCACGGTCGAAGCGCGGTTGAGCCTGGCGCAGGCGTGCTTCCGAGCCGCTCGCAATGGCATCGGCGAACTCATCGTGCAGCCGCGCGAGCTGTGCATGAAGATGCTGCAGCTGGCTCGCATCGATGAGGCCCAGCTGCTGGGCACCGGCCACCTGCGCCAGCAGCCCGGAGAGCTCGTCATCGTCCTGCGGGGCGGTGGTCAGCGGCGCGAGCAGCGCCTGCACCTGGTGCGCGAGCGGGGACAGGTGGTAGTCCTGCGCCGTGGCGTCCCATACCAGCAGGCCGAGATCGCGCAGGCGCTTGAGCGCGGCGTCGAGCGGCTCGGGCAGCACGGCGTGGAACAGCTGGTTGACATCTTCGCGGGACAGTCGCCCCTGCGGGTGCGAGGCGAGCGTCAGGAAACACCACACGCGCAGCTTCACGAAGGCGGGCGTGCCGACAAAGAGGCCACGCAGCGCATCGACGGCATCTTGCTTGCGGGCCAACGCGAACGCCATCGGGTGATCGTGCGCGTAGCCGGGTTCTCTGAACAGATCCTCGAATCGAGCCGACTCCGCAGGCTCCGTGATAGGGGTGACCTCGTTCATGGGGCGGGATTTTGCCTGAACGGTCCA
>CBIHPH010000178.1:0-5257 GCA_966212105.1 uncultured Rhizobacter sp. | reverse complement strand
CGTGCCGCTGCAGATCGGCGCGCGCGACGTGGCGTTCCCGTTCCTGAACAACTTCAGCTTCTGGATGACCGCGTTCGGTGCCGCCCTCGTGATGGCCTCGCTGTTCGTCGGCGAGTTCGCTCGCACCGGCTGGCTCGCGTACCCGCCGCTCTCAGGCATCCTGGCCAGTCCGGACGTCGGGGTGGATTACTACATATGGTCCCTGCAGATCGCGGGGGTTGGCACCTTGTTATCGGGGGTGAACCTCCTGGCCACCATCGTAAAGATGCGCGCCCCCGGCATGACGATGATGAAGATGCCGGTCTTCACGTGGACGTCGCTGTGCACCAACGTGCTGATCGTGGCCGCCTTCCCGGTGCTCACCGCCGTGCTCGCGCTGTTGTCGCTCGATCGCTACGTCGGCACCAACTTCTTCACGAACGACCTCGGTGGCAACGCCATGATGTACGTGAACCTCATCTGGATCTGGGGCCACCCCGAGGTGTACATCCTCATCCTGCCGGCCTTCGGCATTTTCTCGGAGGTGGTGTCCACCTTCTGCAGCAAGCGCCTGTTCGGCTACGCCTCCATGGTGTATGCCACCGTCGTGATCACCATCCTGTCGTACCTGGTCTGGCTGCACCACTTCTTCACGATGGGCTCGGGCGCCAGCGTCAACTCGTTCTTCGGCATCACGACGATGATCATCTCGATCCCCACCGGGGCGAAGATCTTCAACTGGCTGTTCACGATGTACCGCGGCCGCATCCGCTTCGAACTGCCGATGTTGTGGACGATCGGCTTCATGGTCACGTTCGTGATCGGCGGCATGACGGGTGTGCTGCTGGCCGTGCCGCCGGCCGACTTCGTGCTGCACAACAGCCTGTTCCTGATCGCCCACTTCCACAACGTCATCATCGGCGGCGTGCTGTTCGGCCTGCTCGCCGGCATCACCTACTGGTTCCCGAAGGCCTTCGGCTACAAGCTCGACCCGTTCTGGGGCAAGTGCTCGTTCTGGTTCTGGCTGGTCGGCTTCTATGTCGCGTTCATGCCGCTGTACGTGCTCGGTCTGATGGGGGTCACGCGCCGCGTGAGCCACTTCGAGGATCCGTCGCTGCAGATCTGGTTCCAGATCGCCGCGTTCGGCGCCGTGCTGATCGCGCTTGGCATCGCATCGTTCATCATCCAGCTGGTGGTGAGCTTCATGCGCCGCGAGTCGCTGCGTGATGTGACGGGGGATCCGTGGGATGGCCGCACGCTCGAATGGGCCACCGCCTCGCCGCCGCCGGACTACAACTTCGCCTTCACGCCGCGGGTGCACGACAACGACGCCTGGTACGACATGAAGTCGAACGGCTACCAGCGTCCGGTGACCGGCTTCCTGCCGATCCACATGCCCAAGAACACCTCGGCCGGCTTCATCATCGCTGCATTGAGCGCCGCGACCGGCTTCGGGCTGATCTGGCACATGTGGCTGGTGGCGGGCGTCGCCTTCGTGGCTACGCTGGTCGCGACCATCGTTCACACCTTCAACTACAAGCGCGATTACCACATCCCCGCGGAAGAAGTCCTCCGCGTTGAAAACGCGCGCTCTCGCCTCCTCGCCGGCCATGTTTGACAACACCGCATCCTCCCTCGCCGCGAGCGGCGTTCCGCGCTATCACCTGACGGAAGAACACCACCCCGAGAACGGCACGCTGCTCGGGTTCTGGCTGTACCTGATGAGCGATTGCCTCATCTTCGCCTGCCTGTTCGCCGTGTACGGCGTGCTCGGCCGCAACTACGCGGCCGGCCCCTCGGGTGCTGACCTGTTCGACCTGCCCCTCGTGGCCGTCAACACGTCGCTGCTGCTGCTGTCGTCCATCACCTACGGTTTCGCGATGCTCGAAATGCAGCGCGACCGACTGAAGGCCACGCTCGTGTGGCTCGGCATCACCGGCGTGCTCGGCGCGGGCTTCCTCGGGCTCGAGCTGTATGAGTTCGCGCACCTGATCCATGAGGGCGCGGGGCCGCAGCGCAGCGCGTTCCTGTCGTCGTTCTTCACGCTCGTGGGCACCCACGGCTTGCACGTGGCCTTCGGCATCATCTGGCTCGTGACCTTGATGTTCCAGGTCGGCAAGCATGGCCTCATCCCCGAGAACCGCCGCCGCCTGATGTGCCTGTCCATGTTCTGGCACTTCCTGGATGTCATCTGGATCGGCGTGTTCACCTTCGTCTACCTGATGGGAGTGCTGCCATGAGCGCGCACAACGACCACCACCACCACGCCGACGACGGCCACAGCCACGGCACGCTGAAAAGCTACGTCACGGGCTTCGTGCTCGCGGTGATCCTCACGGCCATTCCGTTCTGGCTCGTGATGGGCAAGGTCTTCAGCGATTCGAGCGTCACCGCGATGGTGATCCTCGGCTTCGCCGCGGTGCAGATCGTGGTGCACATGGTGTACTTCCTGCACATGAACGCGAAGTCCGAAGGCGGCTGGACCATGCTCGCGCTGATCTTCACGCTCGTGCTCGTCGTCATTGCATTGAGCGGCTCGTTGTGGGTGATGTACCACCTCAACCACAACATGATGCCCGCCCACGACATGCGTCACATGCCTTGACCGCTCCGGCGCGTCACGGCCGCGGGGCCGCCCGCATTGCACTGGCACTGGGCGCTGCGCTGGCCTGTGCCGTCTTCGTGGCGCTCGGGGTGTGGCAGGTGGAGCGCCGCGCCTGGAAGCTCGATTTGATCGAGCGGGTGGACCGCCGCGTGCATGCGGCGGCCGTGGATGCACCGGGTCCAGGCGAATGGACCCAGGTGACGGCCGCTGCCCATGAGTACCGCCGGGTGCGCGTCACCGGCACCTTTCTCCACGACCGGGAGACGCGCGTTCAGGCCGTCACCGAATTGGGCGCGGGCTTCTGGCTGCTGACGCCCCTGAAGCTGGCCGATGGCACCGTGGTGCTGGTCAACCGCGGGTTCATCCCGCCCGAATTGCGCGAGCGGGCCAGCCGCCGGGCCAGTGAACCGGTTGGCCCCGTCACCATCACCGGGTTGTTGCGCCTGACAGAACCTGGAGGCGGCTTCCTGCGCCGCAACGATCCCGGCGCTGACCGTTGGCATTCGCGCGATGTGGCGGCCATCTCCGCCGCCCGTGGCCTGAGCGCCGTCGCTCCCTACTTCATCGATGCCGAGCGGGGCACATCCGGGGGGGCCGGGCCCGTCGGTGGCTTGACCGTGATTGCCTTTCGCAATCACCATGCCGGGTACGCATTCACCTGGTTCGCGCTGGCGCTGATGGCAGCGGGGGCCGTGGTGTACACGGTGCGCACCCGCGATCATGACCACAACGATGCTCCGCTCCCTTGAATCGGCTCGCGACGTCACCGGCCTGAAGAACATGCAGCAGCTGATCCAGCTGCGCTGGATCGCCGTGGTGGGGCAGGTCATCACCATCCTGGCCGTGCATTACTGCTTCGGCATCCGGCTGCCGCTCAAGGCGATGCTGACGGTGCTTGGCGGGCTCGCGGCGTTCAACATGCTGAGCCATCTGTACTGGCAGGCGCCCCGCGTGGCGGCGAACAGTCGCCTGTTCGTTGCGCTGCTGGTCGATGTGGCCGCATTGACGGCCCAGCTGTACCTCAGCGGAGGGGTCACCAACCCGTTCATCTTCCTGTTCCTGCTTCAGGTGACCCTCGGCGCCGTGCTGCTCGAATCAGGCTTCGTATGGACCCTGGTCATCATCACCACGGCCTGCGTCGCCGGCCTTGCCCTGTTCTCCAGGGCGCTGCCCGTGCCGCTGGACCTCGATCGCGGCGTGGCGAGCCCGTACATCCAAGGCTTGCTGATCTGCTTTGCACTCATCGCCGCGCTGCTCGTGACATTCATGTCCCGCATCGGCCGCATTCTTCGGGCGCGCGATGCCCGCCTCGCCGACCTGCGCCAGCGGGCTGCCGAGGAAGAGCACATCGTGCGCATGGGACTCCTGGCATCGGGCGCGGCACACGAACTGGGCACGCCCCTGGCCACGCTGGCGGTCATCCTGGGCGACTGGGCCCGATTGCCCCACTTCACCTCCGATCCGGAACTGCTCAACGAGGTGACGGAGATGGAGACGCAGCTCAAACGCTGCAAGGCCATTGTCAGCGGCATCCTGCTGTCCGCCGGGGAAACGCGGGGCGAATCCTCCGCAGCGACCACCATCGGCGACTTCCTGGAAGACCTGGTTCAGGATTGGCGCGCCACCCGACCCGTGGTGGCATTCGAGTACGAGAACCGGTTCGGCGAAGACTTGCCGATGGTGTCCGATTCCGCCGTCAAGCAGATGATCGACAACGTGCTCGACAACGCGCTGGAGGCCTCGCCCAAATGGGTCGGGCTCATGGCCTCCCGCCAAGGCGAAGCGCTGGTGCTGGCCGTGACGGACCGGGGCCCCGGCTTCATGGTCGAGATGCTGAAGCACGTGGGCAAACCGTACCAGTCGAGCAAGGGGCGCCCGGGGGGCGGCCTGGGGCTGTTCCTGGTCGTCAACGTGGCGCGCACGCTCGGGGGCGATGTCGCAGCGCGCAACCGCCCCGAAGGCGGCGCCGAGGTCACCTTGACGATTCCGCTCGCGGCCATCGCGTTGGACGAAAATCCAGCCCATGGAGACTGAACGCCAATTGCTGATCGTCGAGGACGACGAGGCCTTTGCCCGCACGCTGGGCCGATCGTTCGAGCGTCGCGGCTACGCCGTGTCCCACGCGTCGAACCTGGAGGAAGTGAACGCGCTGTTGCCCACGCAGATGCCTGGCTACGCCGTCGTCGACCTCAAGCTCAACGGGCTCGCCTCGGGTCTGGCTTGTGTGCAGGCCCTGCACGCGCACAACCCCGACATGCTGATCGTCGTGCTGACCGGCTTCGCCAGCATCGCCACGGCGGTCGAAGCCATCAAGCTCGGCGCCTGCCACTACCTCGCCAAGCCATCCAACACCGACGACATCGAAGCCGCCTTCGGCCGGGCTGCCGGGAACATCGAAGTGGAGCTGACCAACCGCACATCGTCCATCAAGACGCTGGAATGGGAGCGCATCCACGAGACCCTGGCTGAAACCGGGTTCAACATCTCCGAGACGGCCCGCCGCCTCGGGATGCACCGCCGGACGCTGGCTCGCAAATTGGGCAAGCAGCGGGTGAAATAAGGCCCCCCAGTCGCGCTTCGCGCTCCTGCCCCCAAGGGGCGACCCCGGGTCGGGCGGCGGCGCCCGGCGCCCGGGGGGGGGGGGGGGGGGGCGTGGGTGTCGTTGCAGCCGGG
>CBIHPH010000177.1:0-5276 GCA_966212105.1 uncultured Rhizobacter sp. | reverse complement strand
CTTGCCCATGCCGATGCGGCCATCGCCGTCACCGACCACGGTCAGCGCAGCGAAGCTCAGCGTGCGACCACCCTTCACCACCTTGGTGACGCGGTTCACCGCGATCATCTTTTCCTTCAGGCCGTCGTCATTGCCTTCGGCCTGGGCACGGGGTTGAAACTTTGCCATTTCGAATTCCTTTAGAACTGCAGACCGGCTTCACGGGCGGCATCGGCCAGGGCCTTGATGCGGCCGTGGTATGCAAAGCCCGCGCGATCAAATGCAACCTTCTCGACGCCAGCGGCCTTCGCCTTTTCGGCGATGCGCTTGCCGATCACCGTGGCAGCGGCCACGTTGCCACCCTTGCCAGCAGCGCCAAGCTCCTTGCGGACATCGGCTTCTGCGGTGGAGGCGCTGGCGAGCACACGGGCACCATCGTCAGAGATGATGCTGGCGTAGATGTGCAGGTTCGTGCGGAAGACGGTCAGGCGAACCACGCGCTGCTTGGCAATGCGTGCACGGGTCTGACGGGAGCGGCGAACGCGCTGATCTTTCTTGTTCAACATGTCATCCGCTCCTTACTTCTTCTTGGTCTCTTTGATCGTGACCTTTTCATCCGCATAGCGAATGCCCTTGCCCTTGTAAGGCTCGGGAGGACGGATCGCACGGACTTCGGCAGCGATCTGGCCCACGACCTGACGGTCAGAACCCTTGATCACGATTTCGGTCTGGCTCGGGCAGGCGACCGACACGCCGGCCGGCATGTCCTTGGCCACCGGGTGCGAGAAGCCGATCTGCAGGTTCAGCTTGGAACCGGCAGCAGCTGCACGGAAGCCCACGCCAACGAGCGTCAGCTTCTTCTCGAATCCCTTGCTGACACCGGTGACCATGTTGGCCACCAGCGCACGGTATGTGCCGGACATCGCATCAGCTTCGACCGACTCATTGGCCGGCGAGAACATCAGCTTGCCGCCTTCGTTCTTGATCGTGACCAACGAATTCGCCGGGCGCACGAGCGTGCCGAGCGAACCCTTGACACTGATTTGTTCAGCCGTGATCGCCACGTCCACTCCTTGCGGCAGGGCGATCGGCATTTTTCCTACGCGGGACATTCTTTCTACCCCTTCCTTAGGCGACGTAGCAGAGCACTTCGCCACCGATGCCGGCCTGGCGGGCTTTGCGGTCGGTCATCACACCCTTGGGCGTGGTGACAATGGCCACGCCGAGACCGTTCATCACGTTCGGGATGTCGTGGCGACCTTTGTAGATGCGCAGGCCAGGACGGCTCACGCGCTCGATGCGCTCGATGACTGGACGACCGGCGTAATACTTCAACGCAACTTCGAGTTCGGGCTTGGCCGGCTCGCCGCGCACGGCGAAATTCTCGATGTAACCCTCGTCCTTCAGGACTTGGGCAATGGCCACCTTCAGCTTCGACGACGGCAGCCGCACGGAGGCCTTCTGGACCATTTGTGCGTTGCGGATGCGGGTCAGCATATCGGCGATAGGATCACTCATGCTCATACGGAAATCTCCTGATCGTCGTGCCGATTACCAGCTGGCCTTGACAACACCCGGGATGTCGCCCTTGAAGGCGAGTTCACGGATCTTGTTCCGGGCCAGGCCGAACTTGCGGAACGTACCGCGCGGACGGCCGGTCAATTCGCAGCGGTTGCGCTGGCGGGTGGGATACGCATTGCGGGGCAGCTTCTGCAGCTCGAGACGGGCAGCGTAGCGCTCCTCGTCGGTCTTCTTGGCGTCGTTTGCAATGCCCTTGAGTTCCGCGTACTTCTTGGCGTACTTGGCAACCAGTTGGGCGCGCTTTTCTTCGCGCTGAATGAGGGAAGTTTTAGCCATGGGCTGCCTCAGTTCTTGAACGGGAATTTGAAGGCTGCGAGCAGTGCCTTGCACTCCTCGTCGCTCTTCGCCGACGTCGTGATGCTGATGTTCAGACCACGCAGCGCATCCACCTTGTCGTATTCGATTTCGGGGAAGATGATCTGCTCTTTGACGCCGATGTTGTAGTTGCCGCGGCCATCGAACGAACGGCCGGAGATACCACGGAAGTCGCGCACGCGCGGCAGCGCGATCGTCACGAAACGATCCAGGAATTCATACATCTGGACGCCACGCAGCGTGACCATGCAGCCGATGGGCACCCCGTCACGAATCTTGAAGCCGGCAATGGCCTTCTTCGACTTCGTGACCACGGGCTTCTGGCCGGCGATCTTGGTCAGGTCGCTCACGGCGTGCTCCATGACCTTCTTGTCCGACACCGCCTCGCTCACACCCATGTTGAGCGTGATCTTGGTCAGACGCGGCACTTCCATGCTGGACTTGTAGCCGAACTTCGCAGTGAGGTCGGCCACCACTTTGTCGCGGTAGAACTGTTGCAGACGAGCCATGACGGACCTCTTATGCCTTGATTTCTTCGCCGCTCGACTTGAAGACGCGAACGGCCTTCTCCTTCGTCTTGCGGGACTGCTGCTCGGCGTCGCTCAGCAACTTGAAACCGACGCGATCGGCTTTGCCGGTCGCCGGGTTGTAGATGGCGACGTTCGACTGGTGGATCGACAAGGTCTTGTCGACGACGCCACCGGTCGTGCCCTTCATGGGGTTCGGCTTGACGTGCTTCTTCACGACGTTGACGCCCTCGACGACGATGCGCTCGTCATCGATGCGCTGCACGACCGCGCCACGCTTGCCTTTGTCGCGACCCGTCAACACGATGACTTGGTCGCCTTTGCGAATCTTGTTCATAAGCTGTCCTTCAACCGGCTCGATGCTGACCTGCAGGCCCGGCGAATTAGAGAACCTCAGGGGCCAGCGACACGATCTTCATGAAGCGCTCGGTGCGCAGCTCACGCGTGACCGGGCCGAAGATGCGGGTGCCGATGGGCTCGAGCTTGGCGTTGAGCAGGACGGCGGCATTGCCATCAAACTTCACGAGCGAGCCGTCTTGGCGGCGAACACCCTTGGCGGTGCGCACAACCACGGCGCTGTAGATTTCGCCCTTCTTGACGCGACCACGCGGCGCAGCTTCTTTGACGCTGACCTTGATGACGTCGCCAATACCGGCGTAACGACGCTTGGAACCGCCGAGCACCTTGATGCACATGACGGACTTGGCGCCAGTGTTGTCCGCGACGTCAAGCCGCGATTGCATTTGAATCATGTTCAGTCCCCAACTTGGCCACAAACGCTTTCATGACCATCATGAAAGCCGCTGCGATCAGTCTTGGGCCCGTCAGATCACCCCGGAGGAGCTCACTGTTTGGGCGGAGCCGAGGCCGGCATGCACCGCTGGTGGGGCAGGTACAACAGCCCAACTGATGCAGCCAGAAATTCGGCGAAGTCTTATATTGTGCTTCGATCAGGAAACGCTGTCAACAGCCTTTTCTCGATCGATCGCCGCGAACAGGGCGCATCATGCGCCCCAAGCTCAATCATCAAGCCTTGCGTTCACGCGCTTGCTTGAGCATCGTCTCGGCGTCGCTGACCTCGAACTTGCCCGGCGCCTCGACATTGAGCGCCTGGACGACGCCGTCTACCACGAGCATTGAGTAGCGCTGCGAGCGCACACCCATGCCACGAGCCGTCAAGTCGAGCGTCAGGCCCACGGCCTTGGTGAAATCAGCACTGCCGTCGGCCATCATGCGCACCGCACCGGCCGCCTTTTGCTCGCGACCCCAGGCGCCCATGACGAACGCATCATTGACCGAGATGCACCAGATCTCATCGACGCCGGCCGCCTTCAGCTCCGCCGCGGACTTGACGTAGCCCGGAACATGTTGAGCCGAGCAGGTGGGAGTGAAGGCTCCGGGCAATGCAAACACAGCGATGGTCTTGCCCGCCATGGACTTCTCGATGTCGAAGCTGTTAGGGCCCAGCGAGCATCCGTTGCCCTCGACCTCGATGAATTCCTGCAGTGTTCCTGCCGGCAGCTTGTCGCCAACTTTCAACATGGTGCTTTCCTCGACTGAAAAATGAAAACGGCCGGAACACCGACTGCTCGGCGTTCCGGCCGTGTGAATGCTGGATCCACGAAACCCTTCCACAGGCTCCGTGGACCGCGTCGATCAGACCTCGCGGGCCTTCTCGACCAGGCGGGTGACCGTCCAGGCCTTCGTCTTCGAAATCGGACGGCATTCCGAGATCTCGACGATGTCGCCCAGCTTGTACTCGCCCTTTTCGTCGTGGGCGTGGTACTTGCTGGTCTTGGCAACGATCTTGCCGTACAGCTCGTGCTTCGTGCGACGCTCGATCAGAACCGTGATGGTCTTCGCGCGCTTGTCGCTGACCACGCGACCGATCAAGGTGCGCGTGTTCTTCTCAGTGGCTTGCGTGGCGCTCATTTCGCGGCCTCCTTCTTCTTCTCGGCCAGAATGGTCTTGGCACGCGCGATGTCACGGCGGGTGTTGCCCAGCGTCGAATGGTTCGTCAGCTGTTGCGTGGCCTTTTGCATGCGCAGGCCGAAGTGGGCCTTCAGAAGGTCGGCGACTTCCTTTTCGAGGCCGGCGACGTCCTTGGCGCGGAGTTCAGATGCTTTCATGTCGTTCTCCGTGTGGGCTCAGGAGCCCACTTGGCGAGACACGAAGACCGTGCTCAGCGGCAGCTTGGCCGAAGCCAGCTTGAACGCCTCACGAGCCAACTCTTCAGGCACGCCGTTGATTTCATAGAGCACCTTGCCCGGCTGGATTTCAGCCACGTAGTACTCGGGGTTGCCCTTGCCGTTACCCATCCGGACTTCGGCGGGTTTCTGCGAGATCGGCTTGTCCGGGAAGATGCGGATCCAGATGCGGCCGCCGCGCTTCACGTGACGCGAAATCGCGCGACGAGCCGCTTCGATCTGGCGAGCCGTGATGCGGCCGCGCTCCGTGGCCTTCAGGCCGAAGTCGCCGAACGACACGGCAGCGCCACGCGTGGCGACGCCGGTGTTACGACCTTTTTGTTCCTTGCGGAATTTTCTGCGTGCAGGTTGCAGCATGCTTATTCTCCTTTGCCTTCGCCGCCAGCGGCAGCGTCAGGGCCCGGGGCCTTGCGCACGCGCTTGACGGCGGCGGTCTTCGCGCCGTCGGCAGCGGCCGCGCCGTCACGGGGACCACGGTCGCCACCCGGGCGGCCACGGCCACCCGGAGCACCCGGACGGTCGCCAGGACGTGCGCTGCGGCGCGGACGGCGATCTTCCTCGGCGCCCGGAGGCGTCACGATGCCAGGGGCTTCGCCATTGGCGAGGCGGTCACCGCGGTACACCCAGCACTTCACGCCGATGATGCCGTAGGTCGTCTTGGCTTCGG
>CBIHPH010000176.1:0-5351 GCA_966212105.1 uncultured Rhizobacter sp. | reverse complement strand
TCACGGCCTGGTCATTGGCGCCGATCTGCCAGCTGCGGCTGCCGTCTTCCACCGAACCGAGCGGCCGCCTGGCATTGGTCGAGGTCAGCGCCGTGCGCACCACGTCCAGCGCGATGCCCTGGGATGCCAGTTTGTCCGGGTCGAGTTCCACGCGCACCGCGGGCAGCGCCCCGCCGCCCACCGTCACCTGGCCCACTCCCTGCACCTGTGACAGGCGCTGTGCCAGCACGGTGGACGCCGTGTCGTACATCTGGCCCCGCGTCAGCGTGGCCGACGTGAGCGCGACGATCATGATCGGCGCGTCCGCGGGGTTGACCTTGCGGTAGGTCGGGTTGCTCGGCATGCCGGTGGGCAGCAGCGTGCGTGCGGCGTTGATGGCGGCCTGCACATCCCGGGCTGCGCCGTTGATGTCGCGGTTCAGGTCGAACTGCAGCGTGATGCTGGTCGACCCGAGCGACGAGCGCGAGGTGATCTCGTTGACCCCGGCGATGCTGCCCAGGGCGCGCTCGAGCGGCGTGGACACCGTGGCGGCCATCGTGTCCGGACTGGCGCCCGGCAGCGAAGCACTGACCGAGATGGTGGGAAAGTCCACCTGCGGCAGCGGCGCGATCGGCAGCAAGCCGAAGCCCAGGACACCCGCCAGCGCCACGCCGATCGTGACCAGCGTGGTGGCGACCGGCCTCGCAATGAAGGGCGCCGAGATGTTCATGCGGGTTCACCGGCGACGGGGCCTGCCTTCCGCGCCTTCAGGCGCCGCACCAGGTTGGCGAACCCCAGGTAGATCACCGGCGTCGTGAACAGCGTGAGAAGCTGGCTCACGATGAGGCCCCCGGCCAGCGTCACCCCCAGCGGGTGGCGGAGCTCATGCCCGGCCCCGGTGCCGATCATGAGCGGGACGGCGCCGATCAGCGCGGCCATCGTGGTCATCAGGATGGGGCGAAAGCGCAGCAGGCAGGCCTGGTGGATGGCTTCGCGCGGCGCCAGGCCCTCCTCCCGCTCGGCATCCAGTGCGAAGTCGATCATCATGATCGCGTTCTTCTTGACGATGCCGATCAGCAGCACGATGCCGATGATCCCGACCACGCCGAGGTCCTGGCCCGCGAGCAGCAGCGCCAGCAAGGCGCCGAGGCCGGCAGAGGGCAAGGTGGAGAGGATCGTCACCGGGTGGATGAAGCTTTCGTACAGCACC
Organism: uncultured Rhizobacter sp.; assembly: GCA_966212105.1. Taxonomy (GTDB): domain Bacteria; phylum Pseudomonadota; class Gammaproteobacteria; order Burkholderiales; family Burkholderiaceae_C; genus Rhizobacter. The sequence continues at coordinate 4,162 of CBIHPH010000176.1, read as the reverse complement.
CCCAGCACGATGTACATCGTGACCACGGCCGCGAGGATCAGCAACATCGTGCTCGTGAGCGAGGCGCGGAATGCCTCGGCCGCCCCCTGAAAGCTGGTCTCGACACCAGGCGGCAGGTCGAGTGCGGCTTCCTCTTTCCGAATGGCGTCCACCGCATGGCCCAGCGAAGCGCCGGGAGCCAGATTGAACGACACGGTTGCCGACGGGAACTGCGCCACATGGTTGATGGCCAGTGCCGCCGGCCGTTCCACCACCTGCGCCACCGAGGCGAGCGGCACCTGCACCGTCGTCGTCACGCCGTCGGCGCCCACCGTGGTGCCAGGCACGTGCAGTCCGGCGATGGCGTCCAGCCCCCGGCCCGCACCGGGCGCGGCCTCCAGCACCACCCGGTACTGGCTGGTCTGTGTGTAGATGGTGGAGATCAACCGCTGCCCGAAGGCGTCGTACAGCGCCGTGTCGATGCCCGCGACGGTGACGCCCAGGCGCCCGGCGGCCTCGCGGTCGATCTGCACATAGGCCTGCCGGCCGTCGTCCTGGAGGTCGCTCGCGACGTCCGCGAGGTCGGGCAGCGTCTTCAACCGTTCCAGCAGCCGGCCGGTGCTTGTCACGAGGTCGTTGCGGTTCGGTGAACTGAGCAGGAACTGGTACTGCGTCTTGGCAACCCGGTCTTCGATGGTCAAGTCCTGCACCGGCTGCATGTAGGCGGTGATGCCGGGCACGTGCGCGGTGGCCCCAGAGAGGCGGCGGATGATCTCGGATGCGGTGGCGGTGCGCTGTGCGAAAGGCTTGAGCGTGATCTGCATGCGGCCGGTGTTCAGCGTGGGGTTGGCACCGTCCACGCCGATGAACGACGCGAGGTGATCCACATCCGGGTCTTTCAGGATGGCGTCGGCCAAGGCCTGCTGGCGCGTGGACATGGCGTCGAACGAAGTCGTCTGCGTGGCCTCGGTGATCACCTGGATCAGCCCCGTGTCCTGCACCGGGAAGAAGCCCTTGGGCACGAGGACATAGAACAACCCGGTCAAGGCCAGCGTCAAGACGAAGACCAGCATTGTCGTGCGCGGCCGGTCGAGCACCCAGGTGAGCGCTTGGCCGTACCGGGCCACCATGCCGTCGAAGGCGCGTGCGCTCCAGGCGCCAAGCCGGCTGTGCCGGCGATCGTGCTCGGGCCGAAGGAGCCGTGCACTCATCATCGGCGTCAGCGTCAGGGAGACGAACGCGGAGATGAGGATGGACACCGCGAGCGTGATGGCGAATTCGTGGAACAAGCGCCCCACCACATCGCCCATGAACAGCAGCGGGATCAGCACCGCGATCAGCGAGACCGTGAGCGAAATGATCGTGAACCCGATCTGCCTGGATCCCTTGAGCGCCGCCTGCATCGGCGAATCACCCGCCTCGACGAAGCGTGCGATGTTCTCGATCATCACGATCGCATCGTCCACCACGAACCCCGTGGAAATCACGAGGGCCATCAAGGTGAGGTTGTTGACGGAAAAACCGGCCAGGTAGATGACACCGAAGGTGCCCACCAGCGACAGCGGCACCGCCGCTGCGGGAATCAGCGTGGCCGTGCCGCTGCGCAGGAACAGGAAGATGACCATCACCACGAGTGCCACCGACAGCAGCAGTTCGAATTCGGTGTCGTCCACCGACGCGCGGATGGTGGTGGTGCGGTCCGCGATCACCCGCACATCGACCGAGGCCGGCATCGATGCCTGCAGCCGGGGCAGCAAGGCCTTGACCCGGTCCACCGTCTCGATCACGTTGGCCCCGGGCTGGCGCTGCACGTTGAGGATCACGCCCGGCGTGCGGTCCGCCCATGCTGCCAGCCGCAAGTTCTCGGCGTCGTCGACGATGGTCGCCACATCCTTGAGCCGCAGCGGGTTGCCGTTCTTCCAGGCGATGATGAGCTCGTTGTACTCGGCGGCCGACTTGAGCTGGTCGTTGGCATCGAGGGTGCTGCTGCGTTGCGGTCCGTCGAAGCTGCCCTTGGCCTGGTTGACGTTGGCCGCGGCGATGGCCGTGCGCACATCGTCCAGCGACAGACCGACCGCGGCCAGGGCTTGCGGATCGGCCCGGATGCGCACGGCCGGGCGCTGGCCACCGGCCATGCTGACGAGGCCCACGCCATCCACCTGAGAGAGCTTGGGCGCCAGCCGGTTCTCGGTCAGGTCGTGCAGTTTGATCAACGGCAGCGATGGCGAGGTCACCGCGATGGTCAGCACCGGCGCATCGGCCGGATTGACCTTGCTGTAGACCGGCGGCATGGGAAGATCGGCCGGCAGCAGGTTGGCGCCGGCATTGATGGCGGCCTGCACCTCCTGCTCGGCCACGTCGAGCGACAGGCCGAGCGAGAAACGCAGCGTGACGATCGACGCGCCGCCGGAGCTGCTGCTCGTCATCTGGTTGAGTCCGGGCATCTGCCCGAACTGCCGCTCCAGCGGCGCCGTGACCGTGGTGGACATGACGTCCGGGCTCGCCCCCGGATACAGCGTCGTCACCTCGATGGTCGGATAGTCCACCTCCGGCAGGGCCGACAACGGCATCAGCCGGTAAGCCAGCAACCCGGCCAGCAGGATCGCCAGCATCAGCAAGGACGTGGCGACCGGGCGCTCGATGAACACGCGAGACGGGTTCATGGGGCCTCGCGCCGTGCCTTGAACCACGCCCTCCGCTCTTCCGGGCTCATGGCCTTGAGCTTCTCGGCCTGCTCGGGCGGCAGCTTGTCCATCCGATGGTGCCCGGCCGAGGCGGCCTGCGCCGGCGGAGCAGCCCCGGCCCGCAGCGCCGGATCGGAGGCGATCACCTCGACCTGGGCCCCTTCGCGCAACCGGTCCGTGCCGTCGACCACGACGCGCTCACCGGCTTGCAGCGCACCCTCCACGGCCATCCAGCCCCCATCGGCAGCCCCGGGTGTCACCACCCGGGTGCTCACCGTGTTGTCGGCGTTGACCACATAGACATAGAAACCCTGCGATCCCCGCAGCACCGCGGCCTGCGGCACCGCGAGCGCATCGGCCAGCGTCTCCCGCTGCAGCACGACGCTCACGGCCTGGTTCGGGAACAGCGCGTCGTCCTCGTTGGGAAAGAGCGCCTTGACCTTGATCGTGTCGGTGGCCGGGTCGATCGCATTGTCCACCGAGGCCACCTCGCCCAGGGCCAGGCGCTTCTTGCCGCCCCGGTCCCAGGCCTCGACCGGGATCGTCTCACGGGCACGCAGCCGGGCGGCGATGGCCGGCACGTTGGTGGCCGGCACGGCAAAGACCATCGCGACCGGGCGCGTCTGGGTGATCCTGACGATGCCGTTGGCATCCGTCGCCTGCGCCACGTTGCCGAGGTCGATCTGCTTGAGGCCCACCCGCCCGGCGATGGGCGCGGTGACCCGCGTGTAGGACAGCTGCAGCCGGGCGCTGTCCACCGTGCCGTGGTCGGCCTTGACGGTGCCCTCGAGCTGGGCCACGAGCGCGGCCTGGGTATCGAGTTGCTGCTTGGGGATGGCATCCTTGGCCATCAGGTCGCGGTAGCGCACCAGATCCACCCGAGCCCCTTCGAGCTGCGCCGTGTCGCGCGCCAGCGTGCCCTCGGCCTGGGCCAAGGCCGCCTGGAACGGCCGGGGATCGATCTGCGCAAGCCACTGCCCGGCCCGCACCTGCTGGCCTTCATCGAACTTGAGGCTTTGCAGCACCCCGCTCACCTGGGCGTGCACGACGGCCGTGTTCGAGGCGACGATGCTGCCGATCGCATCGACCTTCACATGAATGTCCTGCCGGCGCGCCGCCTGGACCGACACCGGCTGGACCGCACGCGCGCCCCCGAACCGCCGTCCCCCGCCCGGCGCGCTGGCCGCCGGGCCCGAAGCTGCGCCGCCATCGGCGCCATGCGCCTTCCACCAGCCCAGGCCGCCGCCGGCCAGGACGAGCAGGCCCGCGACCCAGGGCAAGACGCGTTGAAACACGGTGCGTGCCTTCGGGTTCATCGCGAGACACGAGATGGCATGCCCCGGGAGGGGGCCATGGCGAGCAGGGTCGGGGACTTCATGACGGGGTTCCTTTCACGCGCCACACAGCGCCGCGCTGCGAGGAATGCTGAAGGGGCCTGCGGCCTCAGGTATTGCAGGGCGTGTCGACCAAAATGACAGATGACATGCGCCGCGCTGTCA
>CBIHPH010000175.1:0-5570 GCA_966212105.1 uncultured Rhizobacter sp. | reverse complement strand
GCTCGACGACAAGTATCGGCTCGCCGAAGGGCGTGCGTTCATGAGCGGCGTGCAGGCGCTGGTGCGCCTGCCGATGCTGCAGCGAACGCGGGACACGCTGGCCGGGTTGAACACGGCGGGCTTCATCAGCGGTTACCGCGGCTCGCCGCTCGGTACGTACGACCAGGCGCTCTGGCAGGCCAGCAAACACCTGGCCGCCAACCGCATCGTCTTCCAGCCTGGCGTGAACGAAGAACTGGGCGCCACCGCGGTGTGGGGAACGCAGCAACTCGATCTCTACCCGGCCACCCGCAAGTACGACGGTGTGTTCGGCCTCTGGTACGGCAAAGGCCCCGGGGTGGACCGGTGCGCCGATGTGTTCAAGCACGCCAACATGGCCGGTACGGCCAAGCACGGCGGCGTGGTGGCCGTGGCGGGCGACGACCACATCGCCAAAAGCAGCACCGCCGCCCATCAGAGCGACCACATCTTCAAGGCCTGCGGGCTGCCGGTGTTCTTTCCGAGCAGCGTGCAGGAAATCCTCGACCTGGGACTTCACGCGTTCGCGCTGAGCCGATTCTCCGGCGTGTGGGCCGGCATGAAGACCATCCAGGAGATCGTCGAATCGGCGACCACGGTGGATGTGAACCCGGATCGGGTGCAGATCGTATTGCCCGACGATTTCACGGTGCCGCCGGGCGGCCTGCACATTCGCTGGCCAGACCCGCCCCTTGAACAGGAAGCGCGGCTGATGAACCACAAGTGGTATGCCGCGCTCGCTTACGTGCGCGCGAACCGCTTGAACCGCAACATCGTCCACACGCCGGACGACCGCCTGGGCCTGATCGCGAGCGGCAAGGCGTGGAACGACATGCGCCAGGCCTTGCATGACCTCGGCCTGTCCGAGGCGGACTGCCGCCGCCTCGGCATCCGCCTTCACAAGGTGGGCGTGGTGTGGCCGCTCGAGGCCACCATCACGCGTGACTTCGCACAGGGCTTGCAGGAAATCCTGGTCATCGAGGAAAAGCGCCAGGTGATCGAATACCAGCTGAAGGAGGAGCTGTACAACTGGCGGCCCGATGTGCGGCCCAATGTGCTGGGCAAATTCGATGAGGCAGAGGGAGACCGCACCGGCGGCGAGTGGTCCCAGCCCAATCCGAGTGGAAACTGGCTGCTGCGCGCGCAGGCAGACCTGACCCCGGCCATCATCGCCCGTGCCATTGCCCGCCGGTTGAAGAAGCTCGGGGTGGATGCCGACACCAGCGCCCGCATCGATGCCCGCGTCGCGTTGATCGATGCCAAGGAGCGCAGTCTGCAGGCCCTCGAGGCGGGCAGCGGCAGCGGGACCGACCGCACGCCGTTCTACTGCAGCGGCTGCCCGCACAACACGAGCACCAAGGTCCCCGAAGGTTCGCGCGCGCTCGCGGGCATCGGCTGCCACTACATGGTGTTGTGGATGGATCGGCAGACCACCACGTTCACGCAGATGGGCGGCGAGGGTGTCACCTGGGTGGGTCAGGCCCCGTTCACGACGGATCGACATGTGTTCGCGAACCTCGGAGACGGCACCTACTACCACTCGGGGCTGCTTGCCATTCGCCAGAGCATCGCTGCCAAGGTCAACATCACCTACAAGATCCTGTTCAATGACGCCGTGGCCATGACGGGCGGCCAACCGGTGGATGGCACGCTGCGCGTGCCGGAGATGACCCGCGAACTCGAAGCCGAGGGCGTGCGGCGCATTGCCGTGGTGACCGACGAGCCGGACAAGTACGAGGCGGTGCAGGACCGCCTGGCACCCGGCGTGGCGGTGTACCCCCGCAGCGAACTCGAGGCCGTGCAGATCCAGCTCCGGGAAACCGAAGGCTGCACGGCGCTGATCTACGATCAGACCTGTGCCACCGAGAAGCGCCGGCGCCGCAAGCGTGGCTCGCTGGTCGATCCGGCGCGCCATGTGGTGATCAACGAGCTGGTCTGCGAAGGATGCGGTGACTGCTCGACGAAGAGCAACTGCCTGAGCGTGGAACCGGTGGAAACCGTGTTCGGCCGCAAGCGCCGCATCAACCAGAGCACCTGCAACAAGGACTATTCCTGCCTGGATGGGTTCTGTCCGAGCTTCGTGACCGTGGAGGGCGGCCGGCCCAAGGGGCCCAAGGCGGCCCCACGGCCCGATCCGTTCCCGCTGCCTGAACTGCCCGAGCCGCAGCTGCCGGACGCCACATCGGCCTGGGGCATTGTCGTGGCCGGCATCGGCGGCACTGGGGTGATCACGATCGGGCAGTTGCTCGGCATGGCCGCGCACCTGGAAGGCAAGGGCGTCGTCACGCAGGATGCCGCAGGCCTCGCTCAAAAGGGCGGCAGCACGTGGAGCCACATCCAGATCGCCGACACCCCTGAGGCCATTCACACGACGAAGGTGGGCACGGCCGAGGCGGACCTGATCATCGCAGGCGACCCGATCGTCGCCGCCGATCGACAGACACTCGCCACCATGCGGCAGGGGCGCACGTACGTGGCCCTCAACACCCACGCGACGCCCACGGCCGCGTTCGTGCACAACCCGGACTGGCAATTTCCGTCGGCCCGTTGCGAGGCGGCCATCGCGGACGCCGTGGGCGCTGATCACGTGGGCCGGTTCGATGGGGAACGTGCAGCGGTTCAACTGCTTGGCGATTCGATCTATACGAACCCGTTGATGCTTGGCTATGCATGGCAGATGGGGCGGGTGCCCCTGACACTCGCCTCCCTGATGCGCGCCATCGAACTCAACGGCGTGCGCCCTGAGGAGAATCGGGCCGCCTTCGCGTGGGGCCGCCGGCTGGCCCATGATCCGGCGGCCGTGCAAGCACTGATGGCACCCGCCACCCAGCCGATCACTTTCGTGCGCAAGCCCGGCCTGGAAGACACCATTGCCGTGCGCGCGGAATTCCTCACGCAGTACCAGAACAGGGCCTGGGCCGACCGTTATGTCGCGTTCGTGAACCGGGTTCGTGCGGCCGAGGCGGCCGTCGGAGGCGATCAATTGACCGAAGCCGTGGCCCGGTCCTTGTTCAAGCTGATGGCGTACAAGGACGAATACGAGGTGGCGCGCCTGCACACCGATCCGGCATTCCTCAAGCAGATCCAGGACCGCTTCGAGGGGGACTACACGCTGCGGCATCATCTGGCGCCGCCGCTGGGCTCACGGCACAACGCCCGGGGTGAGCTGGTGAAACGGTCGTTCGGGCCGTGGGTGCGAGCCGCATTCCACCTGCTCGTGCGGCTCAAGGGACTGCGCGGCACGCCACTCGATGTGTTCGGCTACACCGCGGAACGCCGCACCGAACGCGCCTTGATCCGCGACTATGAGGCGCGCGTCGCGGGCCTGCTGCCGCACCTGAGCGCCACCAACCTGCCCTTGGCCGCGCGCATCGCCCGGGTTCCCGAGGAGATTCGCGGCTATGGGCATGTGAAGCTGCGTCACCTCGCCGAGGCCCGCACGCATGAAGCCCGGTTGCTGGCCGAATGGGAGTCCGCGCAGTCGAAGACGTGAGGCCGCGCCGGCGGCCATGTCCTGCTCGTGCGGTCTTTCCAAGGTGAAGGGCGCCGCATCCATGGATTTTTTTGAATGGTCACAACAAGCCACATGAAACGGTTGCTGGAGCGGACCCTCTACATTGCGTTGTGTCCGCGCCCACCCCCCTCGTCACAGGTGACCCGATGAACCCGAATCCCGGTCAGTACACCCCGGTTGCCAAGACCCTGCACTGGTTGCTCGCCCTGGGCATCATTGGGGTCTTTTGTGTCGGCGTCTACATGCACGACCTGCCGTTTTCGCCGCAGCGCCTGAAGCTGTTCAACTGGCACAAGTGGGCCGGGGTCACCATCCTTGCACTGTCGGCCATCCGCCTGCTGTGGCGCCTGACCCATCGTCCACCCGCCGATGTGCCGATGCCCGCCTGGCAGCGCATCGCGGCGCACGGCACCCACTTCCTGCTGTACGTGTTGTTTTTTGCCGTCCCGCTGGTCGGCTGGGCCTACAGCTCTTCGGCCGGGTTCCCGATCGTGCTGTTCGGCGTGCTGCAGCTGCCTGACTTCGTGTCGCCCGACAAGGCGCTGTCCGAGGCGATCAAGCCTTGGCACGGCTACCTGGCCTATGCCATGGCGACGCTGGTCGTGCTGCACACCGCCGGCGCGCTGAAACACCAGTTCGTCGACCGTGACGGCCTGTTGTCCCGCATGTTGCCGTCCCGCGGAAGGCATTGAACTTTTCGCGTCCATGCCGCACTGAGCACACCATGACCTTCTCCAGACTCCTCGCCTTCGCCGCCTTGTCCGGCGCATTCGTCTCCGCGGCCCTGCCCGCGGCTGCCCAGCAACAGCTGCTGCCGGCCCAGAGCGAAATCGCCTTCACCAGCCGACAGATGGGCGTGCCCGTCGACGGCAAATTCAAGAAGTTCGATGCCCAGGTGGCATTCGACCCCAAGAAGGCCGAAGCCGCCAAGATCGGCTTGACCATCGACCTCACGAGCGTCTCGCTGGGCGCCCGGGAAACCGAAGCCGAAGTCGTCAAGCCCGACTGGTTCAACACCAAGGCCTTCCCGCAAGCCAGGTTCCAGTCCACGGCCGTGAAGGCCGTCGGTGGCGGCAAATTCGAGGTGGCCGGCAAGCTTGCCATCAAGGGAGCCTCGAAGGACATCGTGGTGCCGGTCACCCTGGCCCAGTCCGGGGCCACCACCACCGCCACCGGCGCGTTCACCATCAAGCGGCTGGACTACAACATCGGCGAAGGCGACTGGAAAGACACCTCGATGGTGGCCAACGATGTGCAAGTCAAGTTCAAGCTGGCGCTGACCGGCGTCGCTCCGCTCTGAACCCGGCGGGGGTGGGGCGGCTTGCACCATCACGCCGACCCGACCTCGCCAGTTCACCCCTGGTTCCTCGCCAGTCTTTTCAACGAAGGATTCACATGTTCACCAAGACCCTGCTTCTCACCGCAAGCTTGCTCGCCATCACTGGTGCCGCCCAGGCCGAAAGCCTCACCTACAGCATCGAACCCACCCACACCTTCGTGACCTTCGAGGCCCGCCACTTCGGCACCAGCACCAACCGCGGCCGCTTCGACAAGAAGGAAGGCGTCATCACGCTCGACAAGGCCGCCAAGAGCGGCAAAGTCGAAGTCACCATCGACACCACGTCCATCAACACGGGCGTCGCACCGTTCGACGGTCATTTGAAGAGCAAGGACTTCTTCAACACCAGCGAATTCCCGACCGCGAAATTCGTGGGCGACAAGTTCACGTTCGACGGCGACAAGGTGAAGTCCGTGGCCGGCAAGCTGACCCTCGCGGGCCAGACCCAGCCCGTCACGCTGGTGGCCAGCAACTTCAACTGCTACATGAGCCCGATGCTCAAGCGCGAAGTCTGCGGCGGCGATTTCGAAACGACCATCAAGCGCAGCGAGTACGGCGTCAAGTACGGCTTGCCTGGCATTCCGGACGATGTTCGGCTCCTGATCCAAGTCGAAGCCGTAAAACAATAGGCCCCCCAGTCGCTTCGCTCCTGCCCCCGAGGGGCGACCCCGGGTCGGCCGGCAAAGCCGGCCTCGCGGG
>CBIHPH010000174.1:0-5595 GCA_966212105.1 uncultured Rhizobacter sp. | reverse complement strand
CCATAGCGGATCACGAAGAAGGTCATCGTGGTGGTGATCAGCATGTCCACCGTCACGGCGATGCCATAGGCGCCGGCCAGTTTGCCGCTGGACCCGAAGATGGCCACGGCAAACACGATGAAGACGTACAGCCCCCAGTTGACGACCGGCACATAGACCTGACCGGCTTCCTTCACCGAGGTGTGCACGATGTACATCCGAGGCAGATAACCGAGCTGGATGGCCTGCTTGGTGATCGAGAACGCTGCGGTGATCAGCGCCTGCGAGGCGATCACCGTGGCGCAGGTGGCCAAGGCGATCAACGGGTACAGCGCCCATTGCGGGGCCATCTCGTAGAACGGGTTGTTGACATTCTCCGGATGGGCCAGCAAGAGCGCGCCCTGGCCGAAGTAGTTCAGCACGAGGGCGGGCATGGCGAGCGAGAACCATGCGATTCGGATGGGCCGCTTGCCGAAATGCCCCATGTCCGCATAGAGGGCCTCGGCACCGGTCACGCACAACACGAGGGCGCCAAGCGCGACAAAGGATGTGCCCGGGTGCGCCATCAGGAAACTGAGCGCATACGTGGGGCTCAACGCCCACAGCACGGCAGGGTTGGTCAGGATGTGGCGCACGCCCAGCAGGGCCAGCACCACGAACCACACGAACATCACCGGCCCGAAGAACTTGCCCACACTGGCCGTGCCGTGCCGCTGCACGACAAAGAGCGCCGTCAGCACCAGCAGCGTGACCGGCACGACCCATCGGTGCAGACCGGGCGCAGCGACCTCCAGGCCTTCGACGGCGGACAGCACGGAAATGGCGGGGGTGATGACCCCGTCGCCGAAAAAGACGGCCGTTCCGAACACCCCGAGCAGCAGCAAGCGATTGCGCAGTACGGGGCGCTCTGCCACGGCTGTGGACGCCAGCGCCAGCATGGCGATCAGGCCACCTTCGCCATTGTTGTCGGCACGCAGGATCAGTGCGACGTACTTCAGGCCCACGATGACCGTGAGGGTCCAGAACACCAGAGACAGCACACCCAGGATGCTTTCCTCACTGAGCGCAACCCGCCCGTGCGCGAAGATTTCCTTCAACGCATAGAGCGGGCTCGTGCCTATGTCGCCATAGACGACGCCAATGGCGCCCAGCGTGAGGACGGCCAGGCTGGAAGTGGGACGGGGCTGGGTCACGGTCGGCCGCGACGCCGAAGGCGACACGGGTTCGGGATATTAGGGGTCGCCATTTTGCACCTGCGCGCCCGGCACCATGTTGCAACGCAGCAACTTCTTTGTCTGCCCGGAGGATGACGTTACTCGTAGACCTCCGCATCGGGGTCGGTGGCTTCGAGTTCGTAGCTGGCTGCCAGCATGGCCAGCCGCGCAATCACCCCATACATGTAGAACCGGTTCGGCGCGCTGGCTCCAGGTTTGACACCCGGCTTGGGCAGTTGGTTGGATTCCGCGAATGCCAGCGGTGCAAAGACGGCGCCGGGGGAATTGAGGTTCTCATCCACGCCCCGTTCCGCATTCACCCGGTAGAAACCGCCCACCACGTAACGATCGATCATGTAGACCACCGGTTCGGCGACGGCGTCGTTGACGCGCTCGTACGTAGGCACACCTTCCTGCAGGATCACCTGGCTGACCTCCTGCCCGTCCTTGATGACGCTCATCTTGTTGCGCGTCTTGCGGTTCAGGTCGACGAGGTCCTTGGGGTCGCGCACGGTCATGATGCCCATGCCGTACGTGCCAGCGTCCGCCTTCACGATGAGGAACGGCTTTTCCTGGATGCCATATTCCTTGTGCTTGCGGCGGATCTTCGCGAGCAAGGCCTCCGCCTGGGCAGCCAGTTCTTCATGGCCGGCACCCGTGGTGAAGTTGATCTCTCCACAGCCGGCGGACATCGGGTTGATGAGCCAGGGGTCCATGCCGAGCAGCTTGGCAAACTTCTTCGCCACTTCTTCGTACGCCTGGAAGTGGTTCGTCTTGCGCCGAACGGCCCAGCCGGCGTGCAGCGGCGGCAACAGATACTGCTCGTGCAGACCTTCCAGGACTTTCGGTATGCCCGCCGACAGATCGTTGTTGAGGAGGATGGTGCAGGGGTCGAAGTCCTTCAACCCCAGGCGGCCTCGCGTGCGCACGAGCGGCTCGACCAGGAGTGACGAGCCGTCGGGCAGATCGATGGGCGTGGGCGAGGTGACGGTTTCGTCAAGCGTGCCCAGGCGCACGTTCAGGCCGGCCTGATGAAAGATCTGCATCAGGCGGGCGACGTTGGCGAGGTAGAAGCTGTTGCGGGTGTGCTTTTCAGGAATCAGCAGCAGGTTCTTCGCCTCGGGACAGATTTTCTCGATGGCGGCCATGGCCGCCTGCACGGCCAGCGGCAGCATCTCGGCCGTCAGGTTGTTGAAGCCGCCGGGAAAGAGATTGGTGTCGACCGGTGCGAGCTTGTACCCGGCGTTTCGCACGTCGACCGACGTGTAGAACGGCGGGGTGTGCTCCATCCATTCGAGGCGGAACCAACGTTCGATGGCCGGCAGCGACTCGAGAATGCGCTGCTCGAGTTCATTGATCGGGCCGTTGAGGGCGGTGATGAGGTGTGGAACCATGGGGAGCCCGAAAAGATCGCGTCGATGCGGAGATTCTAGGCATGTGGGGGCGACCGCGGCGCCTGCAAGTCACCCGGAGATGCACCCATGAGAAAGGCCACCTCGCGGTGGCCTTTCCTTAACAACTGCAGTCCGGCGCCTCCCGGCGCCGGGGCGAGTGCTTACTTGTGGTAAGCGGTTTCGCCGTGGGCCGAGATGTCCAGACCCTCGCGTTCTTCTTCTTCCGTGACCCGCAGCCCGACGACCAGGTCAACGACCTTGAAGGCGATGAACGAGACCACGGCGGACCAGACGACGGTGAGCAACACGGCCTTCAGCTGGATCCACACTTGAGCGCCGATGCTGTTGGAGACGACGGAAGCCGTCACCCAGTCGCCGACAAGACCCGGGCCGCCGAGCGCCTGGTTGTTGAAGACGCCGGTCAGCAGCGCACCGACGATGCCGCCAACGCCGTGGACGCCGAAGACGTCCAGGGAATCGTCAGCACCCAGCAGGCGCTTGAGGCCATTGACACCCCACAGGCAGGCGAAACCGGCGATGAAACCGATCACGAGGCCGCCCATCAGGCCGACGTTGCCCGCAGCAGGGGTGATCGCGACGAGGCCGGCCACGGCGCCCGATGCCGCACCCAGCATCGAGGCCTTGCCCTTGATCAGCGCTTCACCGATGCACCAGGCGAGCACGGCAGCCGCCGTGGCACCGAACGTGTTCATGAACGCGAGCACAGCGCTGTTGCCTGCTTCGAGGGCGGAGCCGGCGTTGAAGCCGAACCAGCCCACCCACAGCAGCGAGGCACCGACCATCGTGAGCGTGAGCGAATGCGGCGTGAACGCTTCCTTGCCGTAGCCGACGCGCTTGCCGATCACGAACGCACCCACCAGGCCAGCGACGGCCGCGTTGATGTGCACCACCGTGCCGCCCGCGAAGTCGAGGGCACCCATCTGCCACAGGAAACCAGCCTTGCCGTTCATCTCGTCGACGACGGAGGCGGCCGAGTAGGCATCCGGACCCATCCAGAACCAGACCATGTGGGCGATCGGCGCATAGCTGAACGTGAACCACAGGACCATGAACAGCAGCACCGCCGAGAACTTGATGCGCTCGGCGAACGCACCGACGATCAGGCAGCAGGTGATGCCGGCGAACGTGGCCTGGAACGCTGCAAACAACATCTCGGGAATGTAGACGCCCTTGCTGAACGTGGCCGCGACCTGGAATGCACCGGTCTTGGCATCGAACAGGCCTTTCAGGAACAGCCGGTCGAGACCACCGATGAACTTGTTGCCCTCGGTGAACGCCAGGCTGTAGCCATAGATCATCCAGAGCACCACGATCAACGAGAACGTCACGAGCACCTGCATGAGCACCGACAGCATGTTCTTGCTGCGCACCAGGCCGCCGTAGAACAGCGCGAGTCCGGGGACGGTCATCATGATGACGAGCAGCGTGGACACGCTCATCCAGGCCACGTCGCCCTTGTTGGGCACCGGCGTTGCGGCAGGCGCTGCCGACGCCGCTTCAGCAACCGCCGAGGCGGCGGGTGCTGCGGCAGGCGCGGGCGTGGCCGCCGCGGAGGCCGCGGCGACGGGTGCCGAAGCAGCGGCGTCCTGCGCGGAGGCACCCCCGGCAAAACCCAGGACCGACAAGCCCAGGACAAGTGAAGCGATCAGTTTCTTCATGGTTCGACTTTCGCGGGACCGTCAGAGTGCGTCCTTGCCGGTTTCACCGGTTCGGATGCGGACCACTTGCTCCAGGGGCGAGACGAAGATCTTGCCGTCGCCGATCTTGCCGGTGCGTGCGGCACCTTCGATGGCTTCGATCACGCGATCGATCAGCGCGTCGTCCACGGCGGCCTCGATCTTCACCTTGGGAAGAAAGTCAACCACGTATTCCGCACCGCGGTACAGCTCGGTATGGCCCTTCTGGCGCCCGAAACCTTTCACTTCGGTCACGGTGATACCTTGCACGCCAATGGTGCTGAGCGCTTCACGGACCTCATCAAGCTTGAACGGCTTGACGATGGCAGTCACCATCTTCATGGAAATTCTCCTTTTGATACCCGCTTTGTTTTCAATCGGCCAGGCCGGTCATCACATGGACTTCGTGACGGACAGGATCAGCCGACCCTTGTTGGCATCGCCCCAAGTGCCCTTCTTGTTCGCACCCACGAAGGCTGCGGCGGCCGAGAAGCCGGAACCGAAGTCGTACGTGGCGCCGAGCTTGTAGTCGAGGTAATTGGCGAGCGGCTTGCCGTCGGCAGCTGCGGCGTCGTCCGCGTCATTGGCGAAGCGGGTTCCACCCAAGTGGGCATTGAGCGTGACGCCCTTGACCACTTCATAGTTGGCAGAGAGGTCGGCATACAAGGTGCCCCTGGCTTCCCTATAGCCGAAGTAGCGCTTCGACGCCGTGTACGACAGCTTGGCCGTCACGAATCGCCACGACATGGCGCCGTAGAGTTCCGTGGTGTTGCCGATTGCGCCTTGAGGGTTTTGATACCGGAGCAGGCCCACGTCGTAGCCGAAGTCCTTCGTGATCTCGCCCTTGTAGCCGCCGTAGAGGTCCATCTCGAGGTTCGTGCCGTTGTCCAGACCGACGCTCGAGTTCCAGTTGCCGACGTAGAAACCGTTCTTGGTGAAGTCGAATCCGCCCTGGAGGGCCGGTGCCACGGTCTTGTCGGGGTTGCTCTGGTCTTGGCCACGGTACTTGTACTTCGTGGTCAGCGTCAGGTTCGCGGTGAGGGGGGAGGCTTCCTCCGCATGAACCGCGCCGATGAACGAGGCGAGCACCGACAGACAAATGAGCGATTTCTTCATTGAAGGGGTCTCCGTAAGACAGTGAAGGGTGAATTTCTCCTGAATGCGTTCTGCAGCTTTTGTGCCTGCTCAATCCTCCATGAGGTTGCCCCAGGAACGACCTTTTCGCCCCGAAGTCGCGCACATTTGGCACATTGAAGGTGCCTGGATCAAGCTGAACCTCATAAACGCACAACGGTGGTGCGGGTTCTGGCG
>CBIHPH010000173.1:0-5633 GCA_966212105.1 uncultured Rhizobacter sp. | reverse complement strand
CGCACATCAAGCCACCCGCGAGGCCGGCTTTGCCGGCCGACCCGGGGTCGCCCCTCGGGGGCAGGAGCGTCAGCGACTGGGGGGCGTTTTTATCCAGCCTTCCATGAGGACGCGCGCGCTGCGGCTCATGACGACTTTGCGGACGCGCCATTCTCCGTTGACTTGGGCCGCCTCGGCGCCGACGCGCAGGGTGCCGGACGGGTGACCGAAGCGCACCGTCTGGCGCATGCCGCCGCCGGCGGCGATGTTGACGAGGGTGCCGGGAATGGCGGCAGCAGTGCCGATGGCCACGGCCGCAGTGCCCATCATGGCGTGGTGGAGTTTGCCCATGGACAAGGCGCGCACCAGCAGGTCCACGTCGGTGGCGGCCACCGGTTTGCCGCTGGAGACGGTGTGGTCGACAGGCCTGGCAACGAATGCGATCTTGGGCGTATGCTGGCGGGCGGTCGCCTCTTCGACGCTGCGGATGAGCCCCATGCGAATCGCGCCGTGGGCGCGCACGGCCTCGAACATCGCCAGGGCCTTCGGGTCGCCATTGATGTCGTCCTGCAGTTCCGCTCCCGTGTAGCCGATGGCCTCGGCATCGACGAAGATGGTGGGGATGCCTGCGTTGATCATCGTGGCCCGGAACGTGCCGATGCCGGGCACGTCGAGGTCGTCCACCAGGTTGCCGGTGGGGAACATGGCGCCGCCCGCACCGTCTTCTTCGGCCGCAGGGTCCAGGAATTCGAGTTGCACTTCGGCTGCCGGGAACGCGACGCCGTCGAGTTCGAAATTGCCCGTTTCCTGTACTTCGCCGTTCGTGACGGGCACGTGGGCAATGATGGTCTTGCCGATGTTGGCCTGCCAGATGCGCACGGTGGCCGTGCCGTTGTGCGGCACGCGTGCGCGGTCGACGAGCCCGGCACTGATGGCGAAGGCGCCGACCGCGGCCGACAGGTTGCCGCAGTTGCCGCTCCAGTCCACGAAGGGCGAATCGATCGATACCTGGCCGAAGAGGTAGTCGATGTCGTGGTCGGGCCTCTGGCTGCGGTCCAGGATGACGGCCTTGCTCGTGCTGGAGGTCCCGCCGCCCATGCCGTCGATCTGCTTGCCATAAGGGTCCGGACTGCCGAGCACGCGCAGCAGCAGTGCGTCACGCAGTTCGCCGGGAGACTGGGCAGCGGGGGGCAGATCCTGCAGGCGAAAGAAGACGCCCTTGCTGGTGCCGCCCCGCATGTAGGTCGCGGGAATCCTGATCTGGGGTGGAGGGGCCATGTCGGTGCTCATGCGGCTTGTGCCGAGGAGGTGGCCAGGAAGTCTTGCGCGAAGCGCTGCAGCACGCCGCCGGCCTCGTAGATCGACACCTCCTCGGCGGTGTCGAGCCGGCAGGTGACGGGCACGTCCATGCGCTCCCCATTCTTGCGATGCACGATGAGTGTCAGCGTCGCCCGCGGCGTGCGTTCGCCGATCACGTCGAAGGTCTCGGTGCCGTCGATGCCGAGGGTCAGGCGGTTCACGCCCGGCTTGAATTCCAGCGGGAGAACGCCCATGCCGACGAGGTTGGTGCGGTGGATGCGCTCGAAACCCTCGGCGACGATGGCCTCCACGCCGGCCAGGCGCACGCCTTTGGCAGCCCAGTCGCGCGAGGAGCCCTGGCCGTAGTCGGCGCCGGCGATCACGATGAGCGGCTGCCTGCGCGCCATGTAGGTTTCGATGGCTTCCCACATTCTCGTCACGCGGCCTTCGGGTTCGATGCGCGCGAGGGAGCCGGCCTGGATCTGGCCGTCGACCCGCACCATCTCGTTCCTGAGGGTGGGGTTCGCGAAGGTGGCGCGCTGTGCGGTGAGGTGGTCGCCTCGGTGGGTGGCGTAGGAGTTGAAATCTTCCTCGGGCAGTCCCATGCGGGCGAGGTATTCGCCGGCCGCGCTGTCGGGCAGGATCGCGTTGGACGGAGACAGGTGGTCCGTGGTGATGTTGTCGCCCAGGACGGCCAGGGGGCGCATGCCTTCCAGTGTGCGCTCGCCAGCCAGGGCGCCTTCCCAATACGGTGGCCGGCGGATGTACGTGCTGTGCGGCCGCCAGTCGTACAGCGGGCTCACCGGCCCGGCCTCGTCCGGCCGGCGCTCGAACATCGGGATGTAGACCTGGCGGAAGTGGCCCGGCTTGACGCTGGAGGCCACGATGGCGTCGATCTCCGCGTCGCTGGGCCAGATGTCCTGGAGTCTGACCGGTGCGCCGTCGGCGTCTGTTCCGAGCACGTCTTTCTCGATGTCGAAGCGGATCGTGCCTGCGATGGCATAGGCGATGACCAGCGGCGGCGAGGCCAGGAAGGCCTGCCGCGCATAGGGATGGATGCGTCCGTCGAAATTGCGGTTGCCCGAGAGCACGGCCGTGGCGTAGACATCTCGTTCGATGATCTCTTGCTGGATGGCCGGATCGAGGGCGCCGGACATGCCGTTGCATGACGTGCACGCATAGGCCACGACGCCGAAGCCGAGCTTGGCCAGTTCGGGCAGCAGGCCGGCCTCTTCGAGGTACAGCGTCACGGCCTTGGAGCCGGGTGCGAGGGAGCTTTTCACCCAGGGTTGACGCAGCAGGCCACGCCGGTTGGCATTGCGGGCGAGCAGCCCGGCGGCAATCATGTTGCGCGGGTTGCTCGTGTTCGTGCAGCTGGTGATGGCGGCGATGATGACGGCACCGTCCGGCAAACGGCCGGGTTCGTCCTTCCAGGGGCCGGCGATGCCGCGTGCGGCCAGGTCGGCCGTGGGCAGCCGCTTGTGCGGGTTGCTCGGGCCGGCCATGTTGCGCACGACGGTCGACAGGTCGAATTCGAGGACTCGCTCGTACTCGGCGTTCCGGAGGGCGTCGGCCCAGAGGCCTGTGTGCTTCGCATAGGTTTCCACGAGCGCCACCTGGGACTCCTCGCGGCCCGTGAGCCTCAGGTACGCGAGGGTCTGGTCGTCGATGGCGAACATCGCGGCAGTGGCGCCGAATTCGGGCGCCATGTTGGCGATGGTCGCGCGGTCCGCCAAGGTCAGGTTGGCAGCACCTTCCCCATGGAATTCGAGGTAGGCGGAGACGACCTTTTCCTTTCGGAGGAATTCGGTCAGCGCGAGCACGGTGTCGGTGGCCGTGATGCCGGGCCCCGGCCGGCCGCGCAGTTTGACGCCGACGATGTCGGGCAGGCGCATCCAAGAGGCACGGCCCAGCATCACGGTCTCGGCTTCCAGGCCGCCGACGCCGATGGCGATGACCCCGAGCGCATCCACCATGGGGGTGTGGCTGTCGGTGCCGACGAGCGTGTCGGGATAGGCCACGCCGTCGGTCACCTGCACCACCGGCGACATGTGCTCCAGGTTGATCTGGTGCAGGATGCCGTTGCCGGGCGGGATCACATCGACGTTCTTGAACGCTTTTTTCGTCCAGTTGATGAAATCGAAGCGGTCTTCGTTGCGGCGTTCCTCGATGGCCCGGTTTTTCCCGAACGCGTCGGGATCGAAGCCGCCGCATTCCACCGCCAGGGAGTGGTCCACCACCAGTTGCGTCGGCACCACGGGATTCACGAGGGAGGCATCGCCGCCCCGGGCCGTGATGGCATCGCGCAGGCCCGCCAGGTCGACCAGGGCGGTCTGGCCCAGGATGTCGTGGCACACCACCCGGGCGGGAAACCAGGGAAAGTCGAGGTCGCGCCGGCGTTCGATCAGCTGGGTGAGCGAATCCGTGAGCGCCGACGGTTCACAGCGGCGCACCAGGTTCTCGGCCAGCACGCGCGAGGTGTAGGGCAGCCGGTCGTAGGCGCCGGGCTGGATCGCCTCGACGGCCGCGCGGGCGTCGAAGTGGTCCAGCGAGGTGCCGGGCAGAGGTTGGCGGTGGGCGGTGTTCATGGGGAGCAACTCTTGTCTACGGGCGATCCTCGAGCGGCACGAACGCCTGGTCTTGCGGCCCCACGTAGTTGGCGCTGGGCCGGATGATCTTGCCGTCGATGCGCTGCTCGATCACATGCGCGCTCCAGCCGCTCATGCGGGAGATCACGAAGAGCGGCGTGAACATCGCGGTAGGAACGCCCATCAAGTTATAGCTGACGGCACTGAACCAGTCGAGGTTGGGAAACATGTTCTTGGCATCGGCCATCACCGCTTCCAGGCGCTCCGCGATGTCGAACAGCCGCGTGTTGCCCGTGGCCTGGGCAAGGTTGCGCGCCACTTCCTTGATGACCTGGTTGCGCGGGTCGCTCACCGTGTACACCGGATGGCCGAAGCCGATCACGATTTCCTTGCGCGCCACGCGGGCGCGGATGTCGGCCTCGGCCTCGTCCGGGTCGCTGTAGCGGCTCTGGATTTCCAGCGCCACTTCGTTGGCGCCTCCGTGTTTCGGGCCGCGCAGGGCGCCGATGCCGGCGGTGATGGCGGAGTAGAAGTCGCTGCCCGTGCCTGCAACCACGCGGCAAGCGAAGGTGGATGCGTTGAATTCATGTTCAGCGTACAGGTTCAGCGAGATGTTCATCGCGCTCACCGATCCCCCGTCGGGTTGGCGGCCGTGCAGCAGGTGCAGCAAATGGCCGCCGATGGTGTCGTCGTCCGTCTGCACCTCGATGCGCCGGCCGTTGAACGCGAAGTGGTACCAGTACAGCAGCGCTGAACCGAGGCTGGCCATTAACCGGTCGGCGATGTCACGCGCGCCCGGATGGTTGTGATCTTCTTTTTCGGGCAGCATGCAGCCGAGGGTGGAGACGGCCGTGCGCATCACATCCATGGGATGCGTGGCGGCCGGCAGCAGCTCGAGCGCCTGGCGAAGCGCCTCGGGCAGGCCGCGAAGGGCCTTGAGCTTGTTCTTGTACGCCCGCAGCTCGATGGCGTTGGGCAGCTTGCCGTGCACCAGCAGGTGGGCGACTTCCTCGAAATCGCAGGCCGTGGCCAGATCGAGGATGTCGTAGCCGCGGTAGTGCAGGTCGTTGCCGGTGCGGCCCACGGTGCACAGCGCGGTGTTGCCGGCGGTGGTGCCGGAGAGGGCGACGGACTTCTTGGGCGTGAAGCCGGCGGCCGGCGGGGCGTTGGCAGACATGTCGTCGTCTCCTGGAATAAGGGGCATCAGGCCTTGCGGCTCGCGAACAGCTGGTCGAGGTGGGCCTCGAACTCGTGATAGCCGATGCGTTCGTACAGCTCTTCGCGGGTCTGCATCATGCCGATCACGTTCTTCTGATGGCCGTCACGGCGGATCGCCGCATACACCGCCTCGGCGGCCTTGTTCATCGCCCTGAAGGCGCTCAGCGGGTACAGCACCATGCCGCATCCCGCGGAGCGCAATTCATCCACGGTGAACAACGGCGTCTTGCCGAATTCGGTGATGTTGGCGAGCACCGGCACTTTCACCGCATCGACGAAGCGGCGGTAGGTGGGCAGATCGCCTGCGGCCTCGACGAAGATGCCGTCCGCACCGGCCTGCACGCACCGCACGGCGCGCTCGATCGCCGCATCCACGCCGTGCACCTGGATCGCGTCGGTGCGGGCGATCAGGAAGAAATCCGGGTCGAAGCGGGCGTCGGCCGCTGCCTTCACCCGGTCCACCATTTCTTCGGTGGTGACGATCTCCTTGCCGGGGCGATGGCCGCAGCGCTTGGCGCCCACCTGGTCCTCGATGTGGCAGGCGGCCGC
>CBIHPH010000172.1:0-5661 GCA_966212105.1 uncultured Rhizobacter sp. | reverse complement strand
CCACCGTCACGCCTTGGCCGCCGGTCATCTTCAGCACGTTGAACAGGATGTTCGCGGCATCGAGGTTGGGCAGCACGAGCACGTTGGCCGCGCCGGTCAGCGTGGAGGAGGGCAGTGCCTTCAGGCGCATCTCCTCGCTGAGCGCCGCGTCGCCGTGGATTTCGCCGTCCGCTTCGATGTCCGGGCAGCGCTGCACGAACAGGTCGCGGGCCGCGCGCATCTTCAGCGCAGAGGCGCGCTTGCTGCTGCCATACATCGAATGGGACAGGAAGGCCACCTTCGGCGGCAGGCCGAAGTACTTCACCTCCTCGACCGCCATGGCGGCGATGTCGGCGAGTTGCTCCGCATCAGGATCGTCGTTGACGAAGGTGTCAGCGATGAACAGCGTGTACTTGTCGAGCAGCAGGGCGTTCATGGCCGCGAAGGTGCGGGCACCTTTGCGCAGGCCGATGATGTCGCGCACATGTTCGAAGTGGGCGTCGTAGCGGCCCACGAGCCCGCAGAGCATGCCGTCGGCGTCGCCCAGGTGCACCATGAGCGAGGCGATCACCGTGTTGGAACGGCGCACGACTGACTTGGCATGCTCCGGCGTGATGCCGTTGCGGCCGTTCAGGCGGTGATAAGCCTCCCAGTACTGCTTGAAGCGCACATCGTCGTTCGGATCGACCAGCTCGAAGTCGCGCCCGGGTTGCAGCCGCAAGCCTGCACGTTCGATGCGTGCGGCAATGATGTCCGGGCGGCCGATCAGGATGGGGCGCACCACTTTTTCGTCGAGCGCGATCTGCACCGCGCGCAGCACCCGTTCGTCCTCGCCTTCGGCGTAGACGATGCGCTTCGGCTGGGCACGCGCCGCGCGGAACACCGGCTGCATGATCATGCCGGTGTGGGTGACGAAGCGGGTCAGCGATTCGCGGTAGGCCTCGATGTCCTGGATGGGGCGCGTCGCCACGCCCGATTCGGCGGCTGCGAGCGCTACGGCCGGCGCGATGCGCAGGATCAGCCGTGAATCGAACGGCGTCGGGATGAAGTAGTCGGGACCGAAACGCAGTTCGCGGCCGTCGTAGGCCGATGCCACCTCGGCGCTGATTTCAGCTTTTGCCAGTGCAGCGATCTCGCGCACGCAGGCCACCTTCATCTCGTCGGTGATGCGCGTGGCGCCGCAGTCGAGTGCGCCGCGGAAGATGTACGGGAAACACAGGACGTTGTTGACCTGGTTCGGGTAGTCCGACCGGCCGGTGGCAATCAGGCAGTCCGGGCGAGCAAGCTTCGCGAGTTCGGGGCGGATCTCGGGCTCGGGGTTCGCGAGCGCGAGGATCAGCGGGCGGTCGGCCATGGTCTTGACCATGTCGGACGACAGCACGCCGGCCGTGGAGCAGCCCAGGAACACGTCGGCACCGCGCACCACGTCGGCCAGCGTGCGTGCGTCGGTGCGCTGCGCGTAGCGCTGCTTCGAGGCATCGAGCTTGTCTCCGCGCTGGTCATGGATGACGCCCTTGGAGTCGCAGACGAACACGTTCTCGCGCACGACGCCGAGCGTGACCATCATGTCCAGGCATGCAATGGCCGCGGCACCGGCGCCGGAGACGGCGACCTTCACCTTGGTGATGTCCTTGCCCACCAGTTCCAGGCCGTTGAGCAGCGCCGCGGCGGAGATGATTGCCGTGCCGTGCTGGTCATCGTGGAAGACGGGAATCTTCATGCGCTCGCGCAGCTGGCGTTCGATGTAGAAGCATTCGGGGGCCTTGATGTCTTCGAGGTTCACCCCGCCCAGCGTGGGTTCGAGCGACGCGATGATCTCGATCAGCTTGTCGGGGTCGCGTTCGGCCAGTTCGATGTCGAAGACATCGATGCCGGCGAATTTGCGGAACAGGCAGCCCTTGCCTTCCATGACCGGCTTGCCGGCCAGCGGCCCGATGTCGCCGAGGCCGAGCACCGCGGTGCCGTTGGTGACCACGCCGACGAGGTTGGCGCGCGAGGTGAAATCCGCCGCGAGAGAGGGATCCTCTTCGATCGCGAGGCATGCATAGGCGACGCCGGGTGAGTAGGCAAGGGACAGGTCACGCTGGTTCGACAGCGGTTTGGTGGGCACCACGGCGATCTTTCCGCGCACGGGGCTGCGGTGGTACTCGAGAGCCGCATCGCGCAGTGCGGCTTCGGCGGGGGAAAGCTCGGTGGTTTTTTTGGTGACGTCGGTCATTGGATCTCTCCAGGGAGCCGCGGCGTGAGAGCGCTCGCGGCGAAAACGGGGCAATGCGATGCCGTGGTGTGGGCAACGCCCCGCGGCGTGCAGGGACTGGCTTGGGTCGCAAGGCCAGCCCGGGCGTCGTGGGGAGGGCGCGGGGCGTCGATTCTGTCACCAGTCTGCGCTTTGGAACACCGTGGCGCAATATGACGGGCCTGATCCGACCGGGCACGTCGCGAATCGATGACACCGATGGGGGACCGCCGCCTTCGGTTAGAGTGCCCACACTTCGGACCGGAATGCCCCCATGAACCCCCGTCCTCCCCATCAGCTTCGCCACCGTCATCGCGCATGACGGTCCAGATGCACACGGTGTCGCTGAACCCGGCGATCGACCGCACCCTGTGGATCGACACCCTCGCCGCCGGGACGAGCCATCTGGCCCGGGCCGAGCACATCCAGGCCGGCGGAAAGGGGTTCAATGTCGCCGCGGGCCTCGTCTCGCTCGGCATGCCGGTCACGGCCTGCGGCTGGCTCGGCGTCGACAATGCCGCTCGATTCGAAGTGGCGCTGGCGGCCCGCGGCATCATCGATGCCATGGAGCGCGTGCCCGGCGCCACGCGAGAAAACATCCAGGTCACCGACATGGCCCGGCAGCAGACCACGTCCGTCGACCTGCCCGGCATTGCGTTCGATCCCGCCACCCGGCAGATGGCCGAAGCCGCCCTCGGGCGCACCTTGCGCGCGCGCCTGCGTCCCGGTGACTGGTGCCTGTTGACCGGCAGCCTGCCGCCGGGCATCGATGCAGAAACACTCGTGCGGCTCGCGGGCGTGGCACAGGCCTGTGGCGCCCGCGTCGCCATCGACACCGGCGGGGAAGCGCTCGGCATCGTGCTGCGGCGCCTGGCCGGCACGATCTCGCAGCCCTTGCTCGTCAAACCCAACCGCAGCGAACTCGAGGCCTTTGCTGCGCGCCCGCTTCCTTCGGTGGCCGATGTGGTCGCCGCCGCGCGCGAGGTGGCCGCCTTGGGCGTGCGCCATGTGCTCGTGACCCTCGGCGCAGAGGGCGCCGTGGCCGTGTCAGCCGATGCCACGTGGTACACCGCGGTGCCGGCCGTGCCCGTGTCCACCACCGTCGGTGCTGGTGACGCCGTGGTCGCCGGCGCCGTGGCCGCGCTGACCGAGGGCGCGGCGTTCCAGGACGCCGCACGTTTCGGTCTGGCGTGCGCCATCACTCGGGTGCAGCAACGTTCCCCCGACCTTCCACTGCGTTCAGCCCTGGAGGCTGCCGCGAAGGCACTCCAAACGGCCGCCTGGCCCGCTTCATGATGAGAAAGACGCTCAGCAAGACCACCCGGTTGTGCATGTCCCTGTCCGCTCGCCCGGGCAACTTCGGGACGCGCTTCCACAATTTCCTCTACGACGCGCTGGAGCTCGACTACGTCTACAAGGCCTTCGCCACCACGGACTTGCCGGCGGCCATCGGTGGCATCCGGGCGCTCAACATCCGAGGCTGTGCCATCTCCATGCCGTTCAAGGAGGCCGTCATCCCGCTGCTCGACGCGCTCGATCCGTCGGCCGGGGTGCTGCAATCGGTCAACACCATCGTCAACGACGATGGGTTCCTGCGTGGCCACAACACGGACTACCTGGCCGTGCGCCGCCTGCTCGACGCCCACCAGGTGCCGAAGAACCTGCGCGTGGCCGTGCGCGGCAGCGGCGGCATGGCCAAGGCCGTGACCTGCGCGCTGCGCGATGCCGGCCTGACCACCGGCACGGTGGTGGCGCGCAACGAGGCCACAGGCCGTGCGCTTGCCGCCGCGCACGGCTACGGATGGCAACCCGACACGGCCGGGCTGTCGGCCGACCTGCTCGTCAACGTCACGCCCATCGGCATGGCCGGTGGCGAGGAGGCCGGCGACCTCGCCTACAGCCTGGCCCTGGTAGACGGTGCCCAGCTGGTGTTCGACGTGGTCGCCGTGCCGGCCGAGACGCCGTTGATCGTGGCCGCGCGTGCGGCGGGCAAGCCCGTGATCACCGGCCGCGATGTGATCGCGTTGCAGGCGCTGGAGCAATTCGTGCTGTACACCGGCGTGCGCCCCGATCCCGATCTGGTCGCCGATGCGGCAGCGTTCGCGGCCGACGGCTGAATCTCCCGTCGCCATTGGGGTTTGGCGCGCGGGCCCGTTACACTTCGCCCCTTTGACGTGTTCTCATGGCTGCAGCTTCCAGCGGTTCCTCCTCCGCCCTCTTCGATCTGAAAAGCGCCGCGTTGACGGCGATGGCGTTGGTGCTGAAGTCCACCGACGTGATCGCGCTCGCGTCCGCCCTCGAAGAACGGTTCGGCACGTCTCCTTCCCTGTTCGACCACGACCCCGTCGTCATCGATCTGCAGGCCCTGAGCGAATCGGCGGAGGCGATCGATTTCGATGCGCTCGTCGCACTGCTGCGCCAGCATCGCCTGCAGCCGGTCGGTGTCTTCGGCGGCAACCCCGATCAGATGGCGCAGGCCCTGGCTGCCGGCCTCGGTGACACCCCGGCACTCACGCAGGCCCCTCCGCCCCCCAGACCGGCAGCCAGCGAGCCTGGGCCGGCCGCGCCCGCGCCGACTCCCGTGGAGGCGCCGCCGCCGGTCTGGCCGGTGATTCCGTCGGGCGCCCTGGTGGTCGACAAGCCGCTTCGGTCCGGGCAGCAGGTCTATGCCAAGGGGCGCGACCTGGTCGTGCTCGCCGTCGTGAGCTTCGGCGCCGAAGTGATCGCCGATGGCCACATCCATGTCTATGCGCCGCTGCGCGGCCGTGCCATCGCCGGTGCGAAGGGCAATACCGAGGCGCGCATCTTCAGCATCTGCATGGAGCCCCAGCTCGTCTCCATCGCCGGCACCTACCGCACCATCGAAACCCCGCTGCCCGCCGACGTGCTGGGCAAGCCGGCCCAGGCGCGGCTCGATGGCGAGCGGCTCGTGGTCGAGGCGCTGAAGCTCTGAACGACAACCGCATCAATCAACAAGGATCGACAAACCGATGGCCAAAATCGTCGTGGTGACCTCCGGCAAAGGAGGCGTGGGCAAGACCACTACCAGTGCGAGCTTCTCGTCCGGCCTCGCCCTGGCCGGCAAAAAGACCGTGGTGATCGACTTCGACGTCGGCCTGCGCAACCTCGACCTCATCATGGGGTGCGAACGCCGCGTCGTCTACGACCTGATCAACGTGATCCACAACGAGGCGAACCTGAACCAGGCGCTCATCAAGGACAAGCAGTGCGACAACCTGTTCGTGCTGGCAGCCTCCCAGACGCGCGACAAGGAAGCCCTGACCCAGGACGGCGTCGAGCGCGTGCTCACCGAGCTGGCCGACATGGGGTTCGACTACATCGTCTGCGATTCCCCCGCGGGCATCGAGACCGGCGCGCTGATGGCAATGCACTTCGCCGACGAGGCGCTGATCGTCACCAACCCGGAAGTCTCTTCCGTGCGCGAC
>CBIHPH010000171.1:0-5788 GCA_966212105.1 uncultured Rhizobacter sp. | reverse complement strand
GCGTGATCAGGCCCATCAGGTGACCCACCACGCGGCCGCTCTTGCCGCGCGCCAGTTCGGCCACGTCGGGGTTGCGTTTTTGCGGCATGATCGAGCTGCCCGTGCAGTAGCGGTCGGCCAGATCGATGAAACCGAAGTTCTGGCTCATCCACAGCACGATCTCTTCGGCCAGGCGCGACACATGCACCATCGTGATGGCAGCGAACGACGAGAACTCCATCGCGAAATCGCGGTCGCTCACGGCGTCGAGGCTGTTCTGGCACACGCCGTCGAAACCCAGCGTCCGGGCCACGCGCTCGCGGTCGAGCGGGTAGCTCGTGCCGGCCAGGGCTGCAGCGCCGAGCGGCAGGCGGTTCACGCGCTTGCGAACGTCCTCGAGGCGTTCGGCATCGCGGGCGAACATCTCCACATAGGCCAGCAGGTGGTGGGCGAAGCTCACCGGCTGGGCGACCTGCATGTGCGTGAAGCCCGGGAGGATGGTGTCGACGTTGCGGTCGGCCACCTCCACCAGCGCGCGCTGCATGTCGGCCAGCAGGGGCAGCAGCGCGTCGATCTCATCACGCAGCCACAGGCGCACATCGGTTGCCACCTGGTCGTTGCGCGAGCGGCCGGTGTGCAGGCGCTTGCCCGCGTCGCCCACGAGCTGCGTGAGCCGGGCCTCGATGTTGAGGTGCACGTCTTCCAGATCGAGCTTCCACTCGAAGGCGCCCGACTCGATGTCCTCGGTGATGCGCGCCATGCCCCGGCGGATGTCGGCGAGGTCTTCGGCGCGGATGATTCCCTGCGCCTGCAGCATCTCCGCATGGGCCAGGCTGCCGGCGATGTCGGCCTTCCACAGGCGCTTGTCGAAGAAGACGCTGGCCGTGTACCGCTTGACCAGCTCGCTCATCGGCTCGGAGAACAGCGCGGACCAGGCTTGGGATTTCTTGTCGAGTTGGTTGGAGGACATGGCGAAAGAGAGCTCGCGTGACGGAACACGCCTGGAGAAAGATTGGCCGCCCGACGCAAGTTGGCGACAATGCGCCACGGTCCGGGGCTGGAGCCCGGATTCTATGCCGCCACGGCTTTCCTCCTTCGTCACGTCCACGCACGCCCCATGGCCACGCCGCCCCCGCCGCCGCCGTCGAACCGCGCCGCTCCTTCCAGGGGCGATTCGGCCTGGCGAGACAGCACCCGCCCCGGTGATTTGCGCCTGAGCAGCAGCCTGTTCGGCACGACCGGCTTCGGCCCGGGGGCGTCCGCACTCGTGCCCGATCCGGCTGCACGATCGGCATTCGACGTGTGCCATGTGGGGGTCGTGCTGCGTGCCGTGCTGTTCGTGCATGTGGTCATTGGCGCGGCGGTGCTGTTCATCGTCACGGATTTGTCGCAGGCGCCCGCGGAGCTCGCCTTTGCCGCCAGCGGCACGTTGCCCGCCGTGCTCGGGTGGCTCGTCACGGCGTGCCTGCTCAAGCGCCCGCTGGCCCTGTTGCCCGGCTGGGCCCAGTGGGGCGCGGCCATGGCGCTCGGGGCGCTGGGCGGTGCCGGCGCGCACTTGTTGCTGGCCGCGGGAGAAATCAGCCTGGGGGCGACTGAAGTACGCTGGTGGGCGCCCACTGCGGCCGGAGCGATGCTCGCCGCGGCCCTCTTTTACTGGCTCACGCTGCGCGCGCGGGCGCGCCTGCCGGCGGACACCACGGCGCGCCTGGCCGAACTGCAGTCGCGCATCCGCCCGCACTTCCTGTTCAACACGCTCAACACCGCCATCGCGCTGGCCCGGCTCGACCCGGGCCGCACCGAAACCCTGCTCGAAGACCTGGCCGAACTGTTCCGGGTGGCCCTCAATGACAGCGGCCAATCCGTCACGCTCGCCGAAGAAGTCGTCTTGGCACAACGGTACCTGGCCATCGAGCAGGTGCGATTTGGTGACAGATTGAAAGTGACATGGGAGCTCGATGAGGACGCCGGGCAGGCCCGCGTGCCCCCGCTGCTGCTCCAGCCGCTCGTCGAGAACGCGGTTCGGCATGGGGTGGAGCCTTCGCCCGAGGGCGGTCAGATCCGCGTGCGCACACGCGTGAAGCGGGCCCACGCGGTCATCGACATCGTCAACACGATGCCCGGCAAGCCGTCGCGGCCAGGCAATGGCATCGCGTTGCGCAACGTGAGGGAGCGGCTTCGCCTGATGCACGATGTGACGGCGCAATTCGAAGTTCGTTCCGACAATCAGTTTTTTCGGGTTCAGATGGTGGTGCCGTTGTGACGATGGGATTGCGCGTCTTGGTGGTGGACGATGAAACGCTGGCACGGCTGCGGTTGAGTTCGCTGCTGGCGGAATGCACGGCGCCGCCGGCCGAGGTGGTGGGCGAGGCCGCCAATGCCGACCAGGCGATGGCCTGGCTGGCCACCGGCCAATGCGATGTCGTGCTGCTCGACATCCACATGCCGGGCCTCGACGGCATGGATTTCGCACAGCGCCTGCGTGGCGAGCCCGGCGCCCCCGCGATCGTGTTCGTCACGGCCCATGCCGAGCACGCCTTGCAGGCATTCGAACTCGATGCAGTCGACTACCTGACCAAGCCCGTCCGCCGCGAACGCCTTCAGGCCGCGCTGCAGCGGGTGGCGCAGCGCGGGCGCACGGCCGCGGCCCCGCCGGTGGCCGCCGAAACCGAGCCCATGCTGGTCGTCAACGACCTCGGCCGGCGCATGCGCGTGCCGGTGTCCGAGGTGCTGTACCTGAAGGCCGAACTGAAGTACGTGACGCTGCGCACCGCCACCCACACCTACGTGCTCGACGATTCGCTGACCGACCTGGAACAACGCCTGGGCGCCCGCTTTTTGCGGGTGCACCGGAACGCCCTGGTCGCCCGGAATGCCATGCAGGCGCTCGAACGGCGGCTGGTGCCCGACGGCACCGACGATGTGGCCGAAGGCTGGGCGGTGCGGGTGGCGCCGGTCGATGAATGGTTGGCGGTGTCGCGCCGGCAGGTGTCGGCGGTGAAGGAAGCGATCGCGGAGGGAAGCCTGTGAGCAAACTGTACGTGCGGGAGCCGGACGACGCGGCCCGCAACCGCGGCGCGGCCCTCGCGGGCGGTGGGATGGTGCTGGCGCTCGTGGCCGGGCTGGCATGGCTTGTCAGCGGCCCTTCGGAACGGTCCGGGGATGCCGCCGCACGCGCACCATCGGCAAAGCCGCCGTCTTCCACGGCAGCAGCCAAGGCCGTGGCGGCAGCACCTGTTGCATCGTCGGCTTCGGCCGCGTTCCCGCCGGGCCAGATGGAGGTGTGCGGCCTCGGCCTCTTGTCGGAGAGCGAATTGAACCATCCGGCCCGCCGTGCCAAATTCCAGGCGTCCGTTCAGGCCACCCGGTTGCGGACCATTGCCGCGCTGAAGGGCAAGCCCGATCCCCTGGCCCAAGGCCTGGCCCTGGCGATGGAAAGCCGGGGCGCCGAGGCGGTGATCGACGAAGCCGCCCGATGCACCGGGCCGGAGTGCCCGGTGATGGCGACGAAGACCGATGCCACGGCGGTCACCCAGCCCCACGCGAGCGCACCGAGGGAAGCGCTGGCCCGCCTGGCGCTGACGTCCCAATCTCCCGAGCTTTATGGTCTGGCCTGGCGCGTGTGCGGGGCCCACGGCGCGCAGGACGCGGCTTCGGCATGCCGGATGCTGTCGGCCGAGCAATGGGCGCAACTCGACCCGGACAATGCCATGCCATGGGCCGGTGTTCTCGAGCGCGCCCGCCTCCAGCGCGACGCCAGCGCCGTGTCGGCTGCGCTGTACCGCATGTCCTTGTCCCGCACCATCGACGGCCGCACCGGGCGCCTGCCTGGCTTGGCGCTGGCCAGCGTGCCTGCCGGCACGCCGGCGCTCGAGACCGAAGCGGTGGTGGCCGATGTGGCAGCCCGCGAGGGGGAGGGGTGGTCGCAGAAGATGTCCTCCCTCAGCACGGAAGAATGCACGGCAGAGGCGGTGCGCGACACGGAACGCTGGCAGCGGTGCGATGCGTGGGCGCAGGCGTTGTGGCAACAGGGCCGCAAAACCATCGACCTGACGACGGCCATTCGAATCGGCAAGGCTGTCGGTTGGCCTGCCGAGCGCCTGCAGGGGATGCAAGACGAAGCCGCCGCGCTGTCGCTTGCATCGTCAGAAGCGCTCAACGGTTCGTCCCGGTCGTGCGATGCCGTTCGTCGCCGGATGGGCCAGATCGATGAATCCGGCCGGCTCGGCGAAGTGGCCTGGGCGCGGCGCATCATCGCCACATCGGGCAAATCCATGGCCCACTGGACGGCCACTGCCCGGTCGAAGGGGCAGGTGCCCCCCGGGGGCCACCTGCCCGTCTCAGCTTCCACCACCGTGGCACAGACGGGCGCCAAGGCCGTCGCCCCCTGATCGAGGCGCGGGCAGCCACTGCCGCGCCTGCCACAATGGGCGCATCGGCATCGCCCCATGCGTTGCCCATACCGTCTTGCTCGACATCGAAGCCCCGTCCATTCCCGCCGAACAGATCCGGCGTGCCGGCCGCGACCTGCTGTCACTCGCGTTGATGGATGCGCGCAACCGCACGCTCCGCTGGGCCGGTGCGAACGAGCAGGTGCTTGCCAATTCACGGTGGCGGCTCGGGCCTCTGGCCGAACCGCAGCCTGGGGATCCGCCGCTGTGGACGCTGGGGCACCTCGGCTGGTTCCAGGAATACTGGATCGCGCGCAACCTGCAACGCTACCAGGGAGAGTGGGCCGATGCGCGGGCCACCCGCCTCGCATCCATCGACCCGTCGAGCGATGCCTGCTACGACCCTGCCCGCGTGCCGTCGGGCATGCGATGGCGCCTGCAGACCCCCGACCTCGACACCATACGG
This sequence comes from uncultured Rhizobacter sp., assembly GCA_966212105.1. Classification (GTDB taxonomy): domain Bacteria; phylum Pseudomonadota; class Gammaproteobacteria; order Burkholderiales; family Burkholderiaceae_C; genus Rhizobacter. Next base: position 955 of record CBIHPH010000171.1, on the reverse strand, counting down.
CAGTACCTCGTCGACACGCTCGAGACCACGCTCGACCTGCTGGACCATGCCGGAGCCGACGACGCGTCCCTCTACTTCTTCCGCCTGGCGCTGTTTCACGAAGACCGCCGGGCCGAGGCCCTCGCCGTGCTGTCCCAGACCCTCGGCCTGTCGATGCCGTCCGTGCCGGCGCTGGAAGCCGTGGCCATGCGCGCTCCGCTCCTGTTTCCTGCGGCCGTCTGGCGGCTCGGCAGCGATCCGGGCGGATTCTCATTCGACAACGAACGGCCCGTTCAGCAGGAGCCGGTGCCGGAGTTCGAGATCGACGCCCAGCCGGTCACATGGGCGCAGTACGCCGAATTCGTGGAAGACGGTGGCTACGACGAACCGCGCTGGTGGCATGCCGACGGATGGTCCTGGGTGCAGCGCGACCAGCGTCGCACGCCACGCCATGTGGAGCAACTCCGCCACGGCGTGGTGGCACGTCGCTTTGGCCAGGCGGTGCGTTTGCCCATGGGCCAGCCGGCCATGCACATTTCCTGGTATGAGGCCGACGCCTGGTGCCGGTGGGCCGGCCGGCGCCTGCCCACCGAACCCGAATGGGAGCTCGCGGCCCACCAGGGGGCATCACGCGGATTCCGATGGGGTCAGGTGTGGGAGTGGACGGCCGGGACCTTCCGGCCCTATCCCGGGTTCCAGCCTGGGCCGGATGCCTCGTACTCCCAGACTGCCTTCGGCACGCATCGGGCACTGCGCGGGGCCTCCTTCGCCACGAGCGAGCGGTTGCGGCATGGCAAATTCCGCTTCTTCCTGCGGGCCGAGAGGGATGATTGGTTTACTGGGTTTCGGAGCTGCGGGGTGTAGGGGTGGGGGCTGTGCCCCCTTTCCCCCCTCTCTCTCCCGCCCGGGGGGGCTTTTTGTTTCAGGGGATCTTGTTCTCTGGCGAGGCCGCGCCGGGTCTCGGCCCGGCAGCCGA
>CBIHPH010000170.1:0-5909 GCA_966212105.1 uncultured Rhizobacter sp. | reverse complement strand
AGCAACGCGCTGTTCCGTCACCCCGAGATCGTCGCCTATCGCGACCTCGACGAAGAAGACCCGGCTGAAATCGAAGCCAGCAAGTTCGACCTGGCCTACATCCAGCTCGACGGCAACATCGGCTGCCTGGTGAACGGCGCCGGCCTCGCGATGGCGACGATGGACACCATCAAGCTGTTCGGCGGCGAGCCGGCCAACTTCCTCGACGTGGGCGGCGGTGCCACCACCGAGAAGGTGACCGAAGCCTTCAAGCTGATGCTGAAGAACCCGGACGTGAAGGCGATCCTGGTCAACATCTTCGGCGGCATCATGCGTTGCGACGTCATCGCGGAAGGCGTGATTGCGGCGGCGAAGGCTGTGTCGCTGTCGGTGCCGCTGGTCGTGCGCATGAAGGGCACCAACGAAGACCTCGGCAAGAAGATGCTGGCTGACTCGGGTCTGCCCATCATCGCCGCAGACACGATGGCAGAGGCCGCCGAGAAGGTCGTGGCCGCAGCCGCCGGCAAGTAAGCCGCCCGCTGACCCAACCATACGCGAACGCGGGCGGCGCCTCGAAGTACGCAACCGTACGACGGCGCGGCTCGCTGCAACCAAGGATTACAGCATGTCGATTCTGATCAACAAAGACACCAAGGTCATCACCCAGGGGATCACCGGCAAGACCGGCCAGTTCCACACCCGCGGCTGCCGCGACTACGCCAACGGCAAGAACTGCTTCGTCGCCGGCGTGAACCCGAAGAAGGCCGGCGAAGACTTCGAAGGCATCCCCATTTACGCCAGCGTCAAGGACGCCAAGGCGCAGACCGGCGCCACCGTCAGCGTCATCTACGTGCCGCCCGCGGGCGCGGCCGCGGCCATCTGGGAAGCGGTGGAAGCCGACCTCGACCTGGCCATCTGCATCACCGAAGGCATTCCCGTGCGCGACATGCTGGAAGTGCGCAACAAGATGAAGGCCAAGGAAGCCGCCGGCGGCAAGAAGACGCTGCTGCTGGGCCCGAACTGCCCCGGCCTGATCACGCCCGATGAAATCAAGATCGGCATCATGCCCGGCCACATCCATCGCAAGGGCCGCATCGGCGTCGTGAGCCGCTCGGGTACGCTGACGTACGAAGCCGTGGCACAGCTCACCGAGATCGGCCTCGGCCAGTCGAGCGCCGTCGGCATCGGTGGCGACCCCATCAACGGCCTCAAGCACATCGACGTCATGCGCCTCTTCAACGACGATCCGGACACCGATGCGGTGATCATGATCGGCGAAATCGGCGGTCCGGATGAAGCCGAAGCGGCCCGTTGGGCCAAGGCCAACATGAAGAAGCCCATCGTCGGCTTCATCGCCGGCGTCACCGCCCCTCCGGGCAAGCGCATGGGCCATGCCGGCGCGCTGATCTCCGGCGGCGCGGACACCGCCGACGCGAAGCTGGCCGTCATGGAAGAGTGTGGCTTCACGGTCACGCGCAACCCGTCGGAGATGGGCAAGCTGCTCAAGGGCCTGCTCTGATCTTCCGGGGTTGACGCCCTGACATGCAAGGCCGCCTTCGGGCGGCCTTGCTCGTTTTTGAGCGTCTTGCTACGCAAATGGCCCAAGAAGTCTCAGAGGCCAGCATCCACGCGGGATACGGAACGGTTGAGTCGGTTCAGTGTGATGACTTTCGGCCGTCGGACCAGATTTCCTTCGCGCGGTCGTAGCACGCGCCGCAGAGCAGTTGGATGTTCAACTGCTCCTCAACCTCCGGTGTCCAGTCACCGCCCGCTGACACCCGTGCTTCTTCGCATCCTGTGCACCACGCATCCGGGTGGAGGCTGTCAGAGTTCACGGGCCAATGAAAGCCTACAGGTACACCCGTGGACAGAGTTTCAACAATGTGCTGGCAGACGAACGACTCGTTCTGCCAACCGTGGCATGCACACTTGATCTTCCGGGACTCGGGCGTGGTCATAATCAGAGCGAGGTAAGAGAAGCCACTGCAAGGAGCACTGGCCGACAGTCCAGTCTATATATCACCCCGCTCAGGTTCGATGACATGCTTCGGACCTTATGCGTAGCAAGCCCCGATTCTGGCGCGATGTGCGTAGTACCACGCAGCGACCGCTCCGCCACGCGCCTCTAAACTTTCAGAAACGTCCCGGTTGACGGGGCTTCACCCAATTTCAGAAGGAATCTCCATGGCGGAGTTCATGACCCCGGCGTTCTGGCTCGCAGTGGGGCAGATCATCATGATCGACATCCTGCTGGGTGGCGACAATGCAGTGGTGATCGCGCTGGCCTGCCGCAAGTTGCCGCCGGCCCTGCGCACCCGCGGCATTCTGTGGGGTACGGCGGGCGCCATCGTGATGCGCGTGCTGCTGATCTTCTTCGCGCTCCAACTGCTCGCCATCCCGTTCCTCAAGATCGTCGGTGCGATCCTGCTGGTATGGATCGGTGTGAAATTGCTGCTGCCGGAAGATGACGACGATCATTCGAAGATCGAGGGCAGCGACAAGCTCTGGGGCGCGGTCAAGACCGTCATCGTGGCCGACCTGGTGATGAGCATCGACAATGTCATCGCGATCGCCGGGGCCGCAGGCAATGTCGGCGGAGGCCATACCATGCCGCTCGTGATTTTCGGCCTGCTGGTCAGCATCCCGATCATCGTGTGGGGCAGCCAGCTCGTCATCAAGCTGATGGATCGTTTTCCGATCATCATCACGCTGGGCGGCATGCTGCTCGGCTGGATCGCCGGCAGCATGCTGGTCACCGACCCCGTCCTCGTGAATCCGGACACGGTGCCCGCCTTCCCGAAGGTCGTTCCCACGGATACGCTCAAATGGGCCGCAGGCATCTGCGGCGCATTGCTGGTGCTTGCGTTGGGCAAGATCCTCGCTGGCCGACAATCGGTGGTCAAGGAATCCGAATCGGCCTGAGTTCGAACTGGCGCCGGTTCCTCTGTGGTTGAACGGGGCACCGAAGGGCTCCTGGGGAGTGATCGCGCATGAGGTTCTTCTGGATCCAGCAAGGGCCCGCCATCGGGCTGACCTGTGGGTTCGTGGTGGCGGTGCTGGTGTACCTCCGGTGGGCACTGCCGCGCTTGGCCCCAGTCACCGCTGTCTTTGCCTCGGCCTGCGGCGTGATCGCCTTGCTGCTTCTCGCTGCCGCGGCGCGCTCACCCTGGTCGGTTCCCTGCGCGATCGCGGCTGTCGCCCTTGCCGTGGGGCATGCCGGCTGGATGCTCGGCGTGCTGGCGATGCGGCCGCGGGCAGCGGCTGCGCCTGCGGCCACCGCGTCCCGGCCCGCGCCGGTGCCCACGGCGCCCTCTGCGCCGGCAGCGCCCGCCATCCTGGACGGCAAGACACTCGGCCGCTACCTCGTGGAACGCGAGATCGGCCGCGGGGCCATGGGGGCCGTGTACCTCGGCAAGGACCCCAAGATCGGTCGCCTGGTCGCCATCAAGACGATGGCGCTGAGCAAGGAGTTTCACGGCGACGAACTCGCTGAGGCACGCCAACGCTTCTTCCGCGAGGCCGAAACCGCCGGGCGGCTGCAGCACCCCGATATCGTGACCATCTTCGACGCCGGCGAAGACCAGGAACTCGCCTACATCGCCATGGAGTACCTCAAGGGCGAGGATTTGCAGCGCTACACCCAGAAGCTGCTCCCGGTGGCAGACGTCGTTCGAATTGCCTCCCGCGTGGCCGATGCGCTGGGTTATGCGCACAGCCAGGGCGTCGTCCACCGCGACATCAAGCCCGCCAATGTCATGATCGATCTGGCCGTCGATCTGGTGAAGGTCACCGATTTCGGCATCGCGCGCATCGCCGATTCCAGCCGAACCCGAACGGGGATGGTGCTCGGCACACCCTCGTTCATGTCGCCCGAACAGATGGCTGGTCGGAGGGTCGACGGGCGCAGCGACCTGTACTCGCTCGGCGTGATGCTGTACCAATTGCTGACTGGACAACTGCCTCACAGGGCCGATTCGATGGCCACGCTGATGTACGAAATTGCGAATACAACGCCACCGGACGTGAGAAACTGGCGTCCTGAGGTCCCGGAGGCGGTGGCTCGCATCGTGGCGCAGGCACTGGAAAAGCGGCCCGAATCAAGATATGCCGACGGCCGGCAGATGGCCGCGGATCTGACCGCGGCGTTTGCCCAGATGGCCGGTCTTCCGGTGGCATCATCCGAACCGACGACAGAAGTACCCCCCAATTCCAGCGGTTTCGATGCCACGGTGAAAATAAACCGATCCGAATGAAGGCACAATTCTCATCTCTGTCCGTACCCCAGGTCCGATGAACCTCCCCGCGCCCGCCTCTTCGATGACGCTCGAATACTTCAGTGCCACCGACACCGGACGCGCCCGCAACAACAACGAGGATTCCGTCGCCATCCATGAGCCTTCTGCGCTGGTGGTGTTGGCCGACGGCATGGGTGGCTACAACGCCGGCGAGGTGGCCAGCGGCATGGTCACCTCGTTCATCAAGGCCGAACTGGGCCGTTGGCTGCTGGAAGCCGCCGACAGCGCATCCGACAACGACGTGCGCCGGGCCATGGACATCTGCGTCGACAACGCCAACCGGGCCATCTTCAACGCCGCGAATTCGAACCCGCAATACGCCGGCATGGGCACCACCCTCGTGGTGGGCGCCTTCCGGGACGGACGCCTGCTGATGGGGCATGTGGGCGATTCACGCGCCTACCGCTTCCGTGGCGGCCGCCTCGTTCAGATCACGCACGATCATTCGCTTCTCCAGGAGCAGATCGACGCTGGTCTCATCACCCCCGAGCAGGCCGCGTTCTCGGCCAACAAGAACCTCGTCACCCGTGCCGTGGGGGTGGAAGACACCGTGCTGCTGGAAACCCACCTGCACGATGTGCTGCCTGGCGATGTGTACCTGCTGTGTTCCGACGGCCTGTCGGACATGCTGGACGACGACAGCATCGCGCAGGTGCTGCAAACGCATGAATCGCCTGAAGCCGCAGGTGTGGCCCTGATCGACGCCGCAAACGACGCCGGGGGGAAGGATAATATCGCGGTGGTGCTGGTTCGTGTCCGGGGGCAAAGCGTCGCTTCGCGGTCCTGGTGGCCGTTCCGCCGGTGAAGCCGCAATACACCAGATGGGCCTGCATGGCAGGCCGTGCAACAGACAAGATTAGAGGTTAAGCATGGGCAAGCTGGTCGTATCACTCGACGGTGTGGTGATCAAGGAAGTGCAAATCACGAAGGACAAGACCACCCTCGGGAGGCGTCCTTATAACGACATCGTCATCGACAACCTCGCGGTCAGCGGGGAGCATGGCGTGCTGCAAATGGTGGGGTCCGATGTCTTCATCGAAGACCTCAACAGCACCAACGGCACCTACATCAACGGCAAGGCCATCAAGAAGCAACTGCTGGCGCACAACGACACGGTCGAGATCGGCAAGTACAAGATCAAGTACCTGGTCGACGACGGCAGTGACTACGAAAAAACCATGATCATGAAGCAGGGCGCGCCGGTCATGCCGCCGCCCACCTACAGCCATGGTTTCGCCCAGACGAGCGCGCCCAACTCCAACTTCGGCGGCCTCAGCCAGCCGGTCCTGCCCGGTTCGATCAAGGTGCTCAACGGTGCTGCCGCGGGCCGCGAAGTGGCGCTCACGAAGGTGGTCACCACCGTCGGCAAGCCCGGCGTGCAAGTGGCCTCCATCACCAAGCGCCCTGGCGGCTACGTCTTCGCCCATGTCGAAGGCGCGGTGCGTCCCACCGTCAACGGCAACCCGCTTGTCGGCGACACCATGCACCTCAAGAACGGTGACGTGATCGAATTGGCGGGGACGCAGATGCAGTTCCTGCAGGCATAAAAGGGCCCCCCAGTCGCTTCGCTCCTGCCCCCAAGGGGCGACCCCGGGTCGGCCGGCAAAGCCGGCCTCGCGGGTGGCTTGATGTGCG
>CBIHPH010000169.1:0-5951 GCA_966212105.1 uncultured Rhizobacter sp. | reverse complement strand
CATGGCCTGCCACAAGGTGAGATCAGCACCGAATGCCTGCGGCTCGGCAGGGTGCAGTTCCTGCCGGTTGTCGCCCCCGGTTTCCTGCCGTTTCCTGCGGACACCCCTTTGACGCCGCAACGGATGCGCGCGCTGACCCAATGCGTCATCCGCGGCAGCGCGCGGCACACGCCGCAGGTGGACTACTTCCTCGTCGAAGGTGCCCCATGCTGCACGGTGCCCGACCAGATGATGAAGAAAGAACTGATCCTGCATGGCATGGCGTGGGGCCACATGCCGCACTTCCTCGTCCACGAAGAGTTGCGGGATGGCCGCCTCGTGTCGATCGCCGGCCCGCAGCTACCCGTTCACACCGAGATGTTGGTGGTCATGAGGCGCAATGACCGCCCGCACGGACCGGTGGCGCAGGTACTGTGGGACACGCTTCGCCGAGCCGCGCCGCCATTGGGTGCATGGCTCAAGGCGCACGGCTCGCGCGCTCCCACCGCTTCGAGGGCAGCAAGCGGACCGGTCCCTCCGCGGGGAAGGTGAGGCGTCAAGTGCAAAAGGGACTCATGTCTTCCACACCCTCGGCGTCGGCGAGGCCAGCCCCCATGCGCTCTTGCGCCATCGCGTCCACACCGATGTCAGCAGTTGCATGGCAGGTTCCACGCGGTGGGCCAACGCCCGCAAGACCAACACCTGGCCATGGGGTGACGTGGCGCCGGCCGTCGACGTGAGGGAGTGCGCCTCGATGGCTTCGCGCGCTTCATCCAGCAGGCGTTCGCGCCGCCCCGAGGGCAATGCGGAGCCCGTACCGAACCACATCGTGGCCATCACGCTTCGGCCAGCCCAGCCGAGCGGGGACTGCAGCAGGCGGTGGTCGCTGCCGTCCATCGTGCCGCGCTCGAGCCATGTGTCGACCAGGCCATCCCCGATCCGGATTTCCTGGGTGAACCGGCCCGCATCGAATGGTGCGTTGCTCGCAGGCAACCCCAAGGCCAGCACGTCCCAGCCGATCATCTCTGCTTCGGGTGCCAGTGAAAACGCGAGGCGGTTCTCCGCGAGCAGCCGCGGGTAGCACAGTGTCTCGAGCGGGAGCCATTCAAGGCGGGCTCGGTCTTCCACGCGCACCGACACCGTCTGCAGTGCCGGCTGGCCGGTGCTGCGGTAGAAACGCGTGGCCCCGGGCGTGGTGAGCAACGCATGGGCGCCCGCTTGCAGATGGGCCTCGATGCCCAGAACGTCGCCTCCTGCCACGCCGGCAGGCGGGTGCACCAGCACGTTGTGGCAGATGCCTGGCCCTTCGGGATACAGGCTCTTCAGGATTCGAAGCGGCCCGGTGTGCCGATCGGCGACGACGGTGCGCAGGCCATCGTGGCGATAGCTCAACGCCAGGTGGCCATGCCAGCTCATCGGCGGGGCTTCGAGGGAGACAGCGGCGAAGCGAGCGGCGCCACGGCAGCCTGTCCTTGCTTGGGCTTGAGCAGCACGACGAGCGCGCCATGCCCGCCTTCGGAGGCCCGTGCCTGCACGAAGGCGATCACCTCCTGCTTCTGCACCAGCCAGGAACGCACCTTGGCTTTGAGCACGGGCTCGCGCCCGGGCGAGCCGTTGCCCTTGCCGTGCACCACGCGCACGCAGCGCAGCCCACGGCGCGCGGCATCGCGCAGGAAGGCTGCCAACTGCTCGCGGGCGTCGTCTCGGCGCAGGCCGTGCAGGTCGATCTGGTCCTGGATGGCCCATCCGCCCCGGCGCAGCTTGCGCACCACGTTCACGCCGATGTCCGAGCGCCGATACGACAAGGCTTCATCGGTGTCGAGGAGGGATTCGACATCGAATTCATCGGAGATGGCTTCGCGCAGCACCGCCTGTTCGTCCTGCTCGCGTTGGCGCGGCTCAGGGGTGGGCGGGGCCGGCCGGGACTCCACGCGGCCCTGCGAGGGCAGCTTGCTGACGTGCCCGACCGAATGCGCGAAGAGATTGCGCTCCCGCGCGATGCGTGCGTGTTCGGCCTTCTCGCGGGCGGCCCGTTCCGCGGCCTCCCGCTGGGCCCGCCGCAGCGCCGCTCGCACATCACCGAGGTCTTGCAGGCTCTTGACTTTCACAGCAGGCCCCGTTCGGCAAAGGAGACCACGTCGTCGCGGCCCACGACCAAGTGATCGAGCACGCGCACATCCACCAGCGCGAGCGCCGTTCGGAGGGTGATGGTGAGGTGCTCGTCGGCCTTGGACGGCTCGGCGACACCGGAGGGGTGGTTGTGTGCCAAGACGACCGCCGCGGCATGCAGATCGAGCGCGCGGCGCACCACTTCGCGGGGGTAGACGCTCGTCTGTGCGAGCGTGCCGCGGAACATCTCTTCGAGGCAGATCAGGCGGTGTTGCGCATCGAGGAACAGCACGGCGAACACCTCGTGCGGCAAATGCGCGAGGTGCATGCGCAGATGCTCCTTCACCCGGCCGGGGCTGTCGAACACCGCATGCTCGGAGAGCTGGTGGGTGAGCGAGCGGCGCGCCAGTTCGAGCACGGCACACATCTCGGCACGCTTGGCCGGGCCGAGGCCCTTGATCTGCTTGAGGTCGTCCGGCCTGGCGTGCAGCAGGCCCGGCAGGCCCGAGAAGTGGTCGAGCAGGCGTTGCGACAACTGCAGTACGGAGGCGCCCGGCACGCCGGTGCGCAGCAGCAGCGCGATGAGTTCCGCGTCGGCCAGCGCGGCGGGGCCGCGCGTGAGCAACTTCTCGCGCGGGCGGGCTTCGGGGGGGAGTTCTTTCAGCACGTGAGCATGCTAATTGAGGGCATTCCGAGACCGGCTTCGGCCGGGCACCTAAAATTGCCCCTCAGTCTATCGAACCGGGATATTCCTTGAACCACGTCGAACAGGGCTCCTTCCTGACCCTGCACTACCGCCTGGCGGGGCCTGACGGCGCCGACCTCATCAACACCTTCGCCGACAAGCCTGCCACGCTGTCGCTCGGCACGGGGGAGCTCGCCCCGGCGATGGAATCCCGGCTGCTCGGCTTGCCCGAGGGCACGCGGGCCACGTTCCAGCTGGCGCCGGGCGAGGCCTTCGGGGAACGCAACCCCGACATGCTCCAGCGCGTGAAGACGGCGCTGCTGCGTGAACTCGGAGATCCCGATGCGGAATACGGCCTCGGGGACGTGGTGCAATTCCCCACGCCCGACGGACAGGCGTCGTACGCCGGCGTCGTGCGCGAAGTGGGCAGCGACTGGCTGCTGTTCGATTTCAATCATCCGCTCGCCGGCCAGCCGGTGACGTTCGAAGTGCATTTGATCGGAGTGCTGTGATGACTGCTGTTGCGCCTGTCGGCATCGAGGATGTGTTGCTGGCCGAACCGCGCGGGTTCTGTGCCGGTGTGGACCGCGCCATCGAGATCGTCGAGCGCGCCATCCGCAAATTCGGCGCCCCGATCTATGTGCGGCACGAAATCGTGCACAACACCTATGTCGTCAACGACCTCAAGCGCAAGGGCGCCATCTTCATCGAGGACCTGGACGACGTGCCCCCAGGTGCCACCCTGGTGTTCAGCGCCCACGGCGTCTCCCAGGAAGTGCGCCGCGAGGCGGCCCGCCGCGGCTTCAGCGTGTTCGACGCCACCTGCCCGCTGGTCACCAAGGTGCATGTGGAAGTCGCGAAGCTGCACAAGGAAGGCTACGACTTCATCATGATCGGCCACAAGGGGCATCCGGAGGTCGAAGGCACGATGGGCCAGCTCAACGAAGGCATTTACCTCGTCGAGGACGTGGCCGATGTCGACCGGGTGCAGGTGGCCCAGAGCGACAAGCTCGCGGTGGTCACGCAGACCACCTTGTCGGTGGACGATGCGGCCGACATCCTCGCGGCCGTGAAGCGCCGCTTTCCCAAGGTGCGCGAGCCGAAGCAGCAAGACATCTGCTACGCCACCCAGAACCGCCAGGACGCCGTGAAGGTGCTCGCGCCCCAGGTGGACGTGCTGATCGTGGTGGGCAGCCCCACGAGCTCCAACAGCAACCGCCTGCGCGAGCTGGGAGAGCGCCTGGGCGCCCAGGCCTACATGGTCGACCAGGCCGACGACCTCAAACCCGAATGGTTCGACGGCCGCCGCCGCGTGGGCCTCACCGCCGGGGCTTCCGCACCGGAAGTTCTCGTCACCGAGGTCATCGAGCGCCTGCGCGCGTTCGGAGCCGTCTCGGTGCGCAAGATGCCCGGCGTCGAAGAGACCGTGCAGTTCCCCCTCCCGATGGGCCTGGGCGACAAGGCCATGGCCGGCATTGCGCCGCGCTGATTTTCGTATCAACAAGAACACCCGACCATGCTCGACATCACCCTGCTGCGCAAAGACCTCGACAGCGTTGTCGCCGCGCTGGACAAGCGCAAGTCGCCCCAACCCTACCTCGATGTGGACCGATTCCAGTCGCTCGAGAACGAGCGCAAGGCCATCCAGACGCGCACGGAGGAACTGCAAGCCAGGCGCAACAGCCTCTCCAAGCAGATCGGTGGCATGAAGGGGCGCGGCGAAGACACCACCGCCGTGATGGCCGAGGTCAACGCCCTGGCCGACGACCTCAAGAACTCGGCCGACCGCCTCGATGTGCTCCAGAGCGAACTGTCGTCCCTGCTCATGAACTTGCCGAACCTCCCGCACGCCAGCGTGCCGGTGGGCTCGGATGAAAGCGGCAACGCCGAACTGCGCCGCTGGGGCACGCCGCGCGCGTTCGACTTCGAGGTGCGAGACCACGTGGACCTGGGCCAGCCCCTGGGCCTCGACTTCGACACAGGTGCCAAGCTCTCGGGCTCACGCTTCTCTTTCCTGAAAGGCCCTGTCGCACGCTTGCACCGGGCGCTCGCCCAGTTCATGCTCGACATGCAGACCGTCGAACACGGCTACACCGAGTGCTACACGCCTTACATCGTCAACCGCGAGGTGCTCGAGGGCACGGGCCAACTGCCCAAGTTCAGGGAAGACATGTTCTGGGTCAGCCGCGGCGGGGACGAGGACCAGGCCGAGCAATACCTGATCTCCACCTCGGAAATCTCGTTGACCAACAGCGTGCGCGAGCAGGTGCTGCCGCTCGATGCATTGCCCATCAAGCTGACGGCGCACAGCCCGTGCTTCCGTTCGGAAGCCGGCAGTGCAGGGCGCGATACCCGCGGCATGATCCGCCAGCACCAGTTCGACAAGGTCGAGATGGTGCAGATCGTGCACCCCGACAAGAGCTACGAAGCGCTGGAAGAAATGACGCGCCACGCCGAAGCCGTGCTGCAAAAGCTCGGCCTGCCGTACCGCGTGATGAGCCTGTGCACGGGCGACATGGGTTTTGGCGCCGCCAAAACCTACGACCTGGAAGTGTGGCTGCCCGCGCAGAACACCTACCGCGAGATCAGCTCGGTATCGAACACCGAAGCGTTCCAGGCCCGCCGCATGCAGACCCGCTTCAAGAATGCGCAGGGCAAGAACGAACTCGTGCACACGCTCAACGGTTCGGGCCTGGCCGTGGGGCGCACCCTGGTTGCGGTGCTCGAGAACTATCAGAACGCAGATGGCTCCGTGACGGTGCCGGAGGCCTTGCGGCCCTACCTCGGTGGGCTCGAGGTGTTGAAAGCTTGAGAAAGCGATCGAATCTGGGCTAGAATCTGCGGCTTGGCGCCGACCCGCCAGAAGAGACACCAGGAGAGGTGGCAGAGTGGTCGATTGTACCTGACTCGAAATCAGGCGTACGGCAACGTACCGAGGGTTCGAATCCCTCCCTCTCCGCCAGTCGATCGAAGCCCGCGCTTGTCGCGGGCTTTCTTTTGTGTGCGCCCATCGGCGCACTCTGGTGGCGTTGAAACAATGCCGTGCTTGACCTTTCCATCAGGGCAAGCTTCACGATGGCCGAGCCGCTGATGGCGTGCTACCCTGCCCATCGTGAAATCCGTTCGCATCTGGTTCGTGCTGCTGCTGGTCATCCTGCTCCCGATGAGGGGCGCGGTG
>CBIHPH010000168.1:0-6030 GCA_966212105.1 uncultured Rhizobacter sp. | reverse complement strand
CCACCAAATACAAGCACGCCGTCGTCATCGGCGGTGGCCTGCTGGGCCTGGAGGCGGCCAACGGCCTGATGCTGCGCGGCATGCAGGTCTCGGTGGTGCACGTAGCCCCGTGGCTGATGGAGCGCCAGCTCGACGAAACCTCGGGCGGCCTGCTGCGCAAGTCGCTCGAATCGCGCGGCCTGAAGTTCCTGATCGGCGCCAACACCCAGGCGCTCATCGGCGACAAGAACGGCCGCGTGATGGCCGTGCAGTTCAAGGATGGCAATGAAATCCCGGCCGACCTCGTCGTGATGGCCGTGGGCATTCGCCCGAACACCGAACTGGCCGAGAAGATCGGCCTGCATTGCAACCGCGGCATCGTCGTCACCGACACGATGCAGACCATCACCGACCCGCGCATCTATTCGGTGGGCGAATGCGCGGCCCACCGCGGCATCGCCTATGGCCTCGTGGCCCCGCTGTTCGAGCAGGGCAAGGTGTGCGCCACGCACCTGGCTGAATTCGGCATCGGCCGCTACGTCGGTTCGCAAACCTCCACCAAGCTCAAGGTCACGGGCATCGACCTGTTCTCCGCGGGCGATTTCATGGGTGGCGAGGGCTGCGAGGAAATCGTGATGAGCGACCCCTACGGCGGGGTCTACAAGAAGCTCGTCATCAAGGACGAACAACTCGTCGGCGCCTGCCTCTACGGTGACACCGTGGACGGCAGCTGGTACTTCAAGCTGCTGCGCGACGGCCGCAAGATCACCGACATCCGCGACAAGCTGATGTTCGGCGAATCCAACATCGGCGACACCGGCCACCAGGGCCAGAACAAGGCCGCCGCGATGGCCGACAGCGACGAGGTGTGCGGCTGCAACGGCGTCACCAAGGGCGCCGTGTGCAAGGCCATCAAGGAAAAAGGCCTGTTCACGCTGGAGGATGTGCGCAAGCACACGAAAGCCAGTGCCTCCTGCGGCTCCTGCACCGGGCTGGTCGAGCAGCTGCTGATGTTCACCGCCGGCGGCGACTACTCCGCCGCACCGAAGAAGAAGGCGATGTGCGGCTGCACGGACCACAGCCATGATGAAGTCCGCCAGGCCATCCGCGAGCAGAAGCTCCTGACGATCGACGACGTGTACAAGACCATGGCCTGGCGCACGCCGAACGGCTGCTCGAGCTGCCGCCCCGCGGTCAACTACTACCTGATCAGCACCTGGCCCAAGGAGGCCAAGGACGATCCGCAATCGCGCTTCATCAACGAGCGCAGCCACGCCAACATCCAGAAGGACGGCACGTATTCGGTCATCCCGCGCATGTGGGGCGGCGTCACCACGGCCGACGAACTGCGCCGCATCGCCGATGCGGCCGACAAGTACAAGGTGCCCACCATCAAGGTCACCGGCGGCCAGCGCATCGATTTGCTGGGCGTGAAGAAGGAAGACCTCGTCGACATCTGGAAGGACATCGGCATGCCGAGCGGCCACGCCTACGCCAAGGCGCTGCGCACGGTGAAGACCTGCGTCGGGTCCGAATGGTGCCGCTTCGGCACCCAGGACAGCACGAAGCTGGGCATGGACCTCGAACGCGCCATGTGGCGCATGTACGCCCCCCACAAGGTGAAGTTCGCGGTGAGCGGCTGCCCGCGAAATTGCGCCGAATCGGGCATCAAGGACGTCGGCATCATCGGTGTGGACTCCGGCTGGGAGATGTACATCGCCGGCAACGGCGGCATCAAGACCGAAGTGGCCCACTTCCTCGTCAAGCTCAAGACGGCCGAGGAGGTCATGGAGTACACCGGCGCGTTCTGCCAGCTCTACCGTGAAGAAGGCTGGTACCTCGAGCGCACGGTGCACTACGTCAACCGCGTGGGTCTGGACTATGTGAAAAAGCGCATCCTCGACGACGCCGAAGGCCGCAAGGCCCTGTGGGAACGCCTGCAGTTCGCGCTCGACGGCGAACCGGACCCCTGGTTCGAGTTCGACAAGGCGGCCGTGGACACCCGCCAGTTCGCGCCCGTGACGGCCGTGTCGTGACCGCACCGCGACCGCACGTTCACGCAGCTCCCATCGATCGGCCCGCAGCGCGGGCCATCGCATCAAATTCTTGGAAACATCATGAGTGACTGGAAGACCATCTGCAAGGTCGACGACATCCCGGTGCTGGGTTCGCGGCGCGTGGCGCGCGAAGGGCACACCGCCGTGGCCGTGTTCCGCAACAGCGAGAACAAGGTGTTCGCGCTGCTCGACCGCTGCCCGCACAAAGGCGGCCCGCTGAGCCAGGGTATCGTGTTCGGCGAATCCGTCGCATGCCCGCTCCACAACTGGACCATCGGCCTCGACGACGGCTGCGCCCGTGCGCCGGACGTCGGATGCACACAGAAATTCAGCGTCAAGCTGGAAGGCGATCAGGTGCAGCTCTCCTTGAACGAACTGCAAACCCTCGGCCTGGGCGACTTCGAAGCCCCGGCAGACACTCCGGCCCCGACGGGGGCGGCGTGACCGTTCCCACGGCTGCTGTCAGCGAGGCCATCGATGGCTGAAACCCGCTCCACCTGCCCGTACTGCGGCGTCGGCTGCGGGGTGATCATCGAATCGCAAGGCGCGCAGATCACCGGCGTGCGCGGCGATCCCGACCACCCTGCCAACTTCGGCCGCCTGTGCACCAAGGGAAGCACCCTGCACCACACCGCGGCGGCCCCCATCTCGCTGCAGGCGCGCCTGCTGCAGCCATCGCACCGCGCGAGCCGGGACGCTGCACCCCGTCCCGTTTCATGGGACAGCGCACTCGAACTCGCCGCCGCCCACTTCGCCCGCGTGGTCCAGGCCCATGGCCCGGATGCCGTGGGCTTCTACATCTCCGGCCAGCTGCTGACCGAGGACTACTACGTCTTCAACAAGCTGGCCAAGGGCCTGATCGGCACCAACAACGTCGACACCAACTCGCGCCTGTGCATGAGCAGCGCGGTCGCGGGCTACAAGGCCACACTGGGCGCCGATGCGCCGCCGGCCTGCTACGACGACCTCAAGGACGCGACGACGCTCTTCATCACGGGCTCGAACACCGCCTGGGCGCACCCGATCCTGTACCGGCGCATCGAGGACGCCCGCGCGGCCAATCCGGCCATGAAGCTCATCGTGGCCGACCCGCGCCGCACCGACACCGCAGGCGCCGCCGACCTGCACCTGCCCATCCTCCCCGGCACCGACGTGGCGCTCTACCACGGCATGCTGCATGTGATGCTGTGGGAAGGCCTGGTGGACATGGCCTACGTCGCCGCCCACACGCAAGGCTTCGAAGCCTTGCGCAACCGCGTGCGCGACTACGCCCCGAAGGACGCCGCGAAACTGTGCGGCATCCGCGAGGAAGATTTGATCCAGGCCGCGCGGTGGTTCGGCGCGGCGGGCGGACGCACGCTGTCCCTGTACTGCCAGGGCCTGAACCAGAGCAGCAGCGGCACCGCAAAGAACGCCGCATTGATCAACCTGCACCTGGCCACGGGCCAGATCGGCAAACCCGGCGCCGGCCCCTTCTCGCTCACCGGCCAGCCCAACGCGATGGGCGGCCGCGAGGTGGGCGGCATGGCCAACCTCCTCAGCGCCCACCGCGACCTGGCCAACCCCGCGCACCGCGACGAAGTGGCCCGCCTGTGGGGCGTCGACAGCGTGCCCTCCAACCCCGGCAAGACCGCCGTGGACATGTTCCAGGCCGCGGCCGATGGCGAAATCAAGGCGCTGTGGATCAGCTGCACGAACCCCGCGCAATCCATGCCCAACCAGGCGCTCGTGCGCAGGGCCCTCGAACGCGCCGAATTCGTCGTGGTGCAGGAAGCCTTCGGCACCACGTCCACCTGCGACTACGCCAACCTCTTGCTGCCCGCCACCACCTGGGGCGAAAAAGACGGCACCGTCACGAACAGCGAACGGCGCATCTCCCGGGTGCGCCCGGCCGTACCGGCGCCCGGGGCTGCGCGCCACGACTGGGCCGCTGTGTGCGATTTCGCGCGCCGGCTGGAATCCCGGCTGCGCCCGGGCCGGCCCACCTTGTTCCCCTACGAGCGGCCCGAACAGGTCTGGAACGAACACCGCGAAACCACCCGCGGCCGCGACCTCGACATCACCGGCCTCAGCTACAGCCGGCTCGACGAGCGGCCCGAACAATGGCCCTTCCCGGAAGGCGCCGCCACCGGACGGGCCCGGCTCTATGAAGACGGCGTCTTCCCCACGGCGGACGGCCGCGCCAAGTTCAGCGACGTCGCCTACGAAAAATTGGCCGAGCCACGCGACGCCCGCTACCCGTTCTCACTGACCACCGGACGCCTGCGCGACCAATGGCACGGCATGAGCCGCACGGGCACCCTCGGCCGGCTGTTCGGCCACGTGCCCGAACCGTCGATCGAGATGAACGTGCAGGACATGACCCGCATGCGCCTGGCCGACGGCGACCTGGTGCACGTCACCTCCCGCCGTGGCTCGCTCGTCGTGCCCGTCATGGCGAGCGAGCAGGTGGCCGTCACCCAGGCCTTCATGGCCATGCATTGGGGCGAGGAGGTTCTGTCCGGCAGCACATCGACCGGCGCATCCGTCCACGGCGTCAACGCCCTGACCACGCCGGCCTACTGCCCCACCTCGAAACAACCCGAGCTCAAGCACACCGCCGTCAAGGTGCTCAAGGCCGAGCTGCCATGGCGCCTGCTGGGCGTGGCCTGGCTGCCGGAAGACAAAGCCCTGCTGGCCCGCGAACACCTGAAGCCACTGATGGGCGCCTTCTCATTCGCCAGCTGCGTGCCGTTCGGGCGCGAGCGCACCGGTGTGCTGTTCCGCGCGGCGGCCTACGAGGCGCCTCCCGACGACGTGCTGCAGAAGATCGAGGGCATCCTCGGCCTGGGCGGCAAGGACGTCCTGCACTACGTCGACAAGCGACGCGGCCAGCGCCGCACCATGCGCCTGGCCGACGTCAACGGCCAGACGCAGCTCGAAGGCTTCATCCTCGGCGGCGACATCAGTGCCGAAGCGTGGGTCAAGCCGCTGCTGCAGGATCAGCTTCCTGCAAAGGCCTACGGCCGCATGCTGCTCGTGCCTGGCGCCAAGGCGCCCATGGCCGTGCAGGCACGCGGGCGCCAGGTGTGCACCTGCTTCAACGTCACCGAGCCGGACATCCTCGGCACGCTGGCCACCTGCGAGGGCTCGGCGGAGCAACGGTTCGCGCAGCTTCAGGGAGCGCTCAAGTGCGGGACGAACTGCGGGTCGTGCATCCCGGAACTCAAGCGCCTCGTGGAACAGCGATTGAAGGCGGCGTGACGAGCGAGCCCCTTCGCGAGGGACTCGCCTCCTGTCATCCGGCCTGACACCAACGCCGACGTTCCATCTCCACGATCGCGCCCGCGCCCCGCGGGCACCTCGAATCGAATGCGCCCCGGCACGGGCCGGCCCTCACCGTCGTCCGCACCATTGGAAGATCAAGCCTGGCTTCGAGGTGTTTTTCAGGCCGCCGCGAGCGTTTGGATTGCCTATCTTTGACGTCGGCAGGGCGCTGGTCCGTACGCCCGAAATCAAGGGAAAATGATGAACATTTTGGGCTTCAGCAACGTATCCACCGCGTTCTACGGCGCATCCCGGGATGCAGCGCGGCGGGCCATGGCGCCTTCCATTGCGCCAAGTGAAGGCGACAGGGTCACCATTTCCGATGCGGCGAAAACGCTGACGGCAGCCGGTGACTCAAGTGGCTGCAACGACCGCATGCAAGCGCGTCTGGATGCCATCAAAGCCAAACCCGTCGTGCAGCGAACGGCGGAAGAGACAGCGTTCGTGCAAACGCACGACGATCGTCTCGCCGGGATCCTGGCGCAAATCAAAAGCAATGGCCCCGGAGGATCGGCTCATCTTTCTGCGGACGACTTGAGCTACATGCAGAAGGCATCCGGATTCGTCAACACGATGGGGAACCTCTCATCGAAAGAGAAGGCGTTGTACGACGACGCGGTCGCCAGCGGCGCGCTAGGGCCTGTTAACACAACGGCAGCCAGTGCGGAGGGGGGTGGGGGGGCGGCCG
>CBIHPH010000167.1:0-6074 GCA_966212105.1 uncultured Rhizobacter sp. | reverse complement strand
GAAAGGTGACTCGGCTGCCGGGCCGAGACCCGGCGCGGCCTCGCCAGAGAACAAGCCAAGCGCAAAGCGAAAAGCGCCCACGCCATGCGCCCAAATGGCAACCCCCATCACACGACCGTTTCGTCAACCTCTTTCACCACACTGGCCACAGGCACCCCTTGTGACCCAGGCACTTGCAAGCGCCGGATGCGCCGGCGGTCTGCCCGTTCCTTCAATCGCCCGACCCAGCGGCCGCCGACGGTGATGTTCCCCCAGGCGGCAAGCGCATGCCCTTGACCGACGTCGAGCAGCGGCATGCCGCGTGACGGTCCACGGCAGGAGACAAGCGCCCCGCCAGCGAGGTAGCGCCGCAGGTTCAGTCCCAGAGGCGGTGCCTTGCCGAAGAGGCGTGTGCCGCTCGCGGCCCGCCGGCCGTCGGAACGCACGGCCAGCTCCCCGGCGATGAACACCTCAGGATGCGACGGGCTTTGAAGGGTGTCTCCAGCAAGCAGAAAGTTTTGCTCGTCCAGCGCGAGACCGCTTTCCAACGCCCAACGGGGCAGGCAGGGTTCAAGCGCCACGAGGGGGGCATCGCACGCAAGGCGCATGCCCTGGCCGAGCAGCATCTGGTTGCCGAAGATGGCATCGCAGGTGTCTTCGAACAGGGTGACCTGGCCGCGCTTGAGGGCGCGGCGGACGTGCTTCTGGAAAGACGGCGGATGGGACGGAACGGGCGCTCCGCCACCCGTGACCAGGGCGACACGCGCCCTTTTGCCCAGGCGCTGGTGCACAGCGAGGGCCAGTTCGATGGCGGGGATCTCGCCGCCGATCACGACCACGCTCAAGGCCTGTTCTTCGGACAAGGCCACCAGCGCAGCCCAGAGCTTCATGAAGTGGTCGATGGGTCGGTGGAACAGCGCGTTTTCGCGGGCGCCTGCAATGGCGTCGCGGTCCGGATCCGCAGGGCAATCGATGCTGAGTGCGTCGTACTTGAGCGTGTGGCCGTTCGCAAGCGTGACCTGGCGGTGCGCAGCGTCGAGGGCCAGGGCGTCGCTGTCGATGAGCGTGGCGCCTGCACGCCGTGCCAGAGGTGCCAGGGCGACACAGCAGTCGTCGTCTGAATTTCGCTGCGTGATCCAGCCCGCCAGCATGTCTGGCGCAACGTGGCGTGCGTGGGCCACGAGGGTGACACGGGTGCCTGGCAGCGGAGAGGCGGCCAGTTCATGCAGCACGCGAAGGTGCGCCAGCCCGCCTCCGATCATGACGAGGTGCTTCATGGGGCGAGAGTGTCGCATCCCTGGCGCACGTCTCGCGGTTCAACCCCTGGACAAGGGGGGCAGCGTGCGTTCGAGGGACCAGGCGCCGGGCCCCCACAGCGCCAACGCCACCAACAGGCTGCCCCAGAAGATGTGCAGCTGCAGTGCCTGGGAAGGCATGTCCGCGAGACTGGCCACGGCCGTGAGGTTGACGACGAACAGGCCGAGTGCGGCGAAGCGGCCGCCGAGGCCCAGCGCCAACAGCACCGGCAGCACGAGTTCTCCACCCGTGCCCATCACGGCCGCCCATGGCGGTGGCAGCAGGGGCACATGGTAGTCGTCGGTGAAGAGGGTCAGGGTTGTGTCCCAGTCGGTGATCTTCGTGAGCCCCGACAGGAAAAACACGCGTCCCACGTAGAGCCTCGCGGCCAACTGTGCAAGCGGTTGCAGGCATTCGAGGCCCCGGACCAGCAGCCGCCAAGGCATGAGGATGCGATCGAGCAAGTGCATGTTCATGGATGTTTTCCTGCTTCGTTCATTCGGCCATGTGGACGCGGGTCAACCAGCCGTCCCGCAGTGCAGACACAAGCCACGGTTCGAAAGCGAACGTCTCGCCGGCGCGGCCGAGCGCCTGGCCGAGAGACGCGCCGTCGCGCAACGCCATCACGAATTGCGCGGCGGCTCTGTCGATGAGCGACACCTGAGGCCGCCATCCCGCACGCCAGACGAAGGCGCATTCCGCGCGCCCTTCGGTGAGCGCCGCACGGGCTGCAGACAGGTGTCCGGACACGCCGTCCGCCCGATGGGCATGCCAGAGGGTCACCACCGGGTACGGGCTGTCGATCGCGGTCGCCCCCGGGGCGAGGTCAAGCCGCAACCGGTCCGCATCCGTGTCTCCCAAACGGACGAGCGCGGACAGATCGCTCACGGCATCCGCGCTGGTTGCACAACGTGCGACGGCCCGATCCAACCGGGCGCAGTCCGCGAGATAGGGCCATTCGGCAAGCGATGCATCGTTGGCGAGGAACTGCGGCAATTCGTCGCCCCAGGCAGCCAGGTCGCCGTGCAAGGGCGGGTGTGCCGTCCAGAGAACCTGTGCCAGGCGACCGAACGGCTCAGCGCCGAGCATGGCCAGCACCGTGGGATACGCGCCGGCAAGCGATCGTTCGGCGACGCCGGCAGCATGGGCGTCGTACGCAGCCAGCCCGCGGGCGAGCCGCTCGGGGCGCAATCCCGGCGGTGTGGCGCAGGCGCCGGGCGTCAGCAGGCGCCGCACGAAGGCCTGTTGACGCCGTTGTTCGGTGTCGCGGGTCATCGTGCGCCCATCTGGATGCGTTCGGCCTTGCCGGCTTCTTCGAGCAGCACGGCGAGCGCTGGCACATCCGTGTCCCATTCGATCAGCGTGGGCCGGAGGCCGAAGCGGTGCACGGCATGGCGGTACACCTCCCAGACGGGCGCATGCACGCGGCTGCCGTGGTCGTCGATGACGATGTCGCCGAGATCGCAGTAGCCCGCGAGGTGAATCTCGCCCACGCTTGCAGCGTCCAGCCGGTCGATCCAGTCGCATGCGGCGCGCACCGGCTCGAGGCCGTCGTTGAGGGCGTTGACCACGAGGTTGTTGACGTCGAGCAGCAGGCCGCAGCCGGTCTGCCGGGTCAGTGCGTTGAAGAACGACGGTTCATCCATTTCCTGGTCGGACCAGGACACGTAGGCCGACAGGTTTTCAACGAGGAGAGGACGGCGCAGGCGATCCTGCACCTCGGCCACGTTGGAGGCCATGATGGCGAGCGACGCGTGGGTGAAGGCGATGGGCAGCAGGTCGTTGGCATGCACGACCGGGCCGCCATCGCGCAGCGGGGCTCGGGCGAAACTTGCATGATCGGAAACATGCACGGGGTCAATGGCCTCGACGAGCCGCGCGAGGCGGTCGAGGTGCCATGCGTCGAGTCCGGCCGCGGCACCGAGGGACAGACCGACGCCGTGCAAGCTCACGGGATACTGGGCCCTCACATCGGCCAGCACCGCGCGGCTCGCACCTCCTTCGGCGAAAAAATTCTCCGAATGCACCTCGACGAAATCGAGCGCGGGACGGCTCTCGAGCAGTTCGCCGTAGTGCGCGTGGCGCAGGCCGATGCCCACCGTCCCGCCCTGGTTCACTTCGGTTTCACCTCATCGGCGGTCTTGCCGCCAAGCTCCTTGCAGGTGCCCTTCGGGACGTACTTCCATTCATCCATGCTCTTGGACACCTTCGACTGGCCGGCGCAGGAATGGGCACCGGACAGGCTCGCACAGTCGTTCTTGCCGGCTTCTGCAACACCGAAGCATTTCTCCTTCGGCTTGTCCTGCGCGGCCGCCGCGCCGGTCAGCCCCATGGCGAGCACCGAAGCGAGGGCAGCCGAGGCGATGGAGTTGGGATTCATGCGGAGATCTCCTGGAAGTTGATGAAAAGACGCTGCCCCGTGGTGGAACAGACCGGTGTGGGTCGCCCGGGCGGGCGGCTTCTTACAAGGCCGCGTGCATGATGCCTGGAAATATGGGCTGTTCAGCGCGCAGCCATGGCCGCCTCGAGGGCGCTTCGCACGGCAGCGACCTGCAGGTGAAGCGGCAGGCTGGGCATGCGGCGTTTGCCCAGGGCCTGGCGCGGCAACAGCGGCAGGTGGATGAACCCGCCGGGCACCGCGCGGGAGGCCAGCACATGCTGCTGCGTGAAGAACACATGGTTGCAGACGTAGCGGCCGGCATGGTTGGACAACCGCGCCGGCATGCCGGCCGCCTGCAGCGCCAGCAGCATGCGATGCAGCGGCAGTGTCGACAGGTAGGCGGCAGGCCCGCCTGCGATCACCGGGCATCCACGGAGGACAACACCGGCGTTGTCGGGTGTTTCGGCGTCGCTCAAGTTGATCGCCGCGCGCTCGAGCAGCAGCCCCGTCGCGCCGGCCGACTGGCCCAGGCCCACCACCAGCACCGGCGAAAGGGACTCCACGGCCCGCACCAGCCCCGCTGCGCCAGCCGCGTAGGCCACCGGCAGGCCCAGGGCCACGACCACCGCCCCACCCGCGTGCTCGCCGTCGAGTGCCCGCGCCACTTCGAGCGACGGGTTCACGCCTTCACCGCCGAACGGATCGAATCCGGTCAGCAGGATTTTCGGGGGGCGTCCAGGTCGGTCCACCGCGAAATTGTGCAGGCATCGGAGGCCATTTTGACGTTGGAAAGGCGCTGCCTGTTCTATACGATGGGCGGCGCGGCCGCGCTTTTCGCACGGCCGGCCGCGTGCGCCAGACAGCTCAAAGGACCTTGCCCGCCGTGTCCCAACCATCTGACTTCGTGAACCTCGAGTTCGATGGTGACACGCCCCTCTTCCGTACAAGCCCTGAGCCCGCGGAGAAAGCGCAGCATGCGGCCTTCCGCTGGCCCACGCCGCCGCTGGCCGCGTACCCCGATGCCGCGGAGCAGAACCAGGCCGAACGCTGTGAATTCGTCGGGATGAACGGCAAGAAGGTCACGGGCCGCCTGATTTTTTTCGTACCCGAGGAATTCGTCGCGCATGTGCAGGTGCCGCCGGCGCGCACCACCATGCCCCTGAGGTTCAGCCAGTTCCGCTCTTTGCGGATGCTCGATCCGCTGCAGCCCGTGCCCGAACCCGGCGCCGACGCCCGCGCGAAGGTGATCGAACAGCGCCCGAAAAGCAGCTACCGCATTGCGCTGCCGGGTGGCGGCGACATGGAAGGTGAAACGATCGGCCACGTCGAGAATGCGCACGGCCTTTTTCTCTTCCCGCCGATCGGCGACGACGGCAGCGTGCAACGCCTGTTCGTGCCACGCAACGCATATACGTCGTTCGATGTGGGTCCTCGCATTGGCGAGCTGCTGGTGTCCCAGAACATCGCCACGCCTGAGCAGGTCGAGCAGGCGGCCGACATGCAGCATCAGATGCGCAACCAGAAGCTGGGCGACATCCTGCTCATGCGCCAGGTGGTCACGCCGGAGCAATTGCTCGCCGCCATCGAGAAACAGGCGAGCATGCCGATGGTGCGCATCGGCGAGGCGCTCACCTCGCTCGGCATGGTGACCGAGGAACAACTTCAAGACGCCCTCGCCCAACAAAAGCAAGACCGCAACGTGCCGCTCGGCGAATTGCTGGTGCGCATGGGCATCGTCTCGCGGGAAGACCTCCAAAGCGCCCTGGCCCGCAAGATGGGCTACCCGCTCGTCAACCTCGATGCGTTCCCCTTCGAAGAGGAAGCGCTGCGCAAGCTGCCGTTCTCGGTGGCCAACCGGGTGCAGGTGATGCCGCTGATGGTCCGCGAGGGCCGGCTCGTGATCGCGCTCGACGACCCGGTGCGCCGCCGCTCCACCGTGGACGAAGTGGAATTCATCACCCAGATGAAGACCGTGCCGGTGCTGGCGCAGTGCCTGAACATGGAAACGCTGCTGCTGTCGGCGTACGACAAGTTCGGCCTCGCCAGCGCGGCGCGTCTGTCCCTCAGCATCGCCGACCCCATCCCGTTCGAAGTGAACGACACCGGCAAGCTGATGGAGACACTCGAGAAGGAAGGCCTCGAAGCCCTCGCGCCGGAGGACGACCGCCAGATCGAGCAATCCGACAATTCGCTCGTGCGCCTGATCAACAACATGATCATCGAGGCGCATGCCGACGGGGTCTCCGACATCCACGTCGAGAGCTACCCGGGGCGCGAGAAGATCAAGATCCGCTTTCGCAAGGACGGCCTGCTGCGCACGCACCTTGAGCTGCCCCCGAACTACCGCAACGCGGTGATCGCCCGGATCAAGATCATGTGCGACCTCGACATCTCCGAGCGCCGCAAGCCGCAGGACGGC
>CBIHPH010000166.1:0-6834 GCA_966212105.1 uncultured Rhizobacter sp. | reverse complement strand
TGGTGCTCGAGCGCTCGTTCGGCGCCCCCACCGTCACCAAGGACGGTGTGTCGGTGGCCAAGGAAATCGAGCTGAAGGACAAGCTCCAGAACATGGGCGCCCAGATGGTCAAGGAAGTCGCTTCCAAGACCAGCGACAACGCCGGTGACGGCACCACCACCGCCACGGTGCTGGCCCAGGCCATCGTCCGCGAAGGCATGAAGTACGTGGCCGCCGGCATGAACCCGATGGACCTCAAGCGCGGCATCGACAAGGCCGTGACGGCCCTGGTGACCGAGCTGAAGAAGGCCTCGAAGGCCACCACCACCTCGAAGGAAATCGCTCAAGTCGGCTCGATCTCGGCCAACAGCGACGAATCCATCGGCAAGATCATCGCCGACGCGATGGACAAGGTGGGCAAGGAAGGCGTCATCACCGTCGAAGACGGCAAGTCGCTCGAGAGCGAACTCGACGTCGTCGAAGGCATGCAATTCGACCGCGGCTACCTCTCGCCGTACTTCATCAACAACCCGGACAAGCAATCGGCGCTGCTGGACAACCCGTTCGTGCTGCTGTTCGACAAGAAGATCAGCAACATCCGCGACCTGCTGCCGGTGCTGGAGCAAGTGGCCAAGGCCGGCCGTCCGCTGCTGATCATTGCTGAAGAAGTCGAAGGCGAAGCGCTGGCGACCCTCGTGGTCAACACGATCCGCGGCATCCTGAAGGTTGTCGCCGTGAAGGCTCCTGGCTTCGGCGACCGCCGCAAGGCCATGCTCGAAGACATCGCCATCCTGACGGGCGGCAAGGTCATCGCCGAAGAAGTCGGCCTGACGCTCGAGAAGGTCACGCTGGCCGACCTCGGCCAAGCCAAGCGCGTCGAAGTGGGCAAGGAAAACACCACCATCATCGACGGCGCCGGCGCTGCTGCCGACATCGAAGCTCGCGTCAAGCAAGTGCGCGTGCAGATCGAGGAAGCCACGAGCGACTACGACCGTGAAAAGCTGCAAGAGCGCGTGGCCAAGCTGGCCGGCGGTGTTGCCGTGATCAAGGTCGGCGCGGCCACCGAAGTCGAAATGAAGGAAAAGAAGGCCCGCGTCGAAGACGCCCTGCACGCCACGCGCGCCGCGGTGGAAGAAGGCATCGTGGCCGGTGGCGGCGTGGCCCTGCTGCGCGCCAAGCAAGCCGCTGGCGCCATCAAGGGCGACAACGCCGATCAGGACGCCGGCATCAAGCTGGTCCTGCGCGCCATCGAAGCCCCGCTGCGTGAAATCGTCAACAACGCCGGCGGCGAAGCCAGCGTGGTCGTCAATGCCGTCCTGGCCGGCAAGGGCAACTACGGCTTCAACGCAGCCAACGACACCTACGGCGACATGATCGAAATGGGCATCCTGGATCCCACCAAGGTGACCCGCACGGCGCTGCAAAACGCCGCCTCGGTCGCTTCGCTGATGCTGACGACCGAAGCCATGGTGGCCGAGTCCCCGAAGGACGAAGCCCCGGCACCGGGCGGCATGGGCGGTGGCATGGGTGGCATGGGCGGCATGGGCATGGACATGTGATGTCCCGGCCGGACCTCGCGGTCCGGCCATTGCCTCCGCGCACTGCGAAAGGGCTGCTTCGGCAGCCCTTTTTTCTTGGCCGCGGCAAACTGGCTGCTGTCAGCCCTTCTCCTCCTGGGCGGCCTTGCTCAGGAAGTTTTCGACGACCGTTGCGAAATAAGGCGGGCACTCCTGCATGGGGTAATGCCCGCAATTCGGAATCACGTGGAGCGAGGCGTTGGGATGCCACGCCAGAAAGGTCCGGTTCATGACCTCCTCGTCCAACCCTGGATCCTTGTCCCCGATCAGGATCAGGTAGGGCGTTTCCAGCCCGCGAACATCGTCGACGAAATCAGCATTGACGAACATCTCCAGGTAACCTCCCCGGCATTCGGGTGCCACTGCTCGCCTGTTCTGCTGCAGCTTCACCTCCGCCCATCGGTCGGACAGGCCGCCGGTCACAAACTTCACGAGACGGCGGAAGGCATCATCGTTCTCGCCCGTGCTGGCAAAGAAGCCGCGTGCGTCTTCGCTCAGCCGGTTGCCCGCGGCAGAGACAGGGCAAACCGCCACCACGCTCTTGATCCGTCGGGGGGCGTCGGCCGCGATGCGCTGTGTTGCCAAACCGGTCATCGAATGCCCAATCAAGTGAAATCGTTGCCAGCCGAACCGGTCGGCAAGATCCAGGCAGTCGCGAGCGATTTCCTCCACGGTGTAGCAGCCGCGCATTCCGAAGGAGTTGCCGTATCCGCGCAGGTCGACAAAGACGTACGTGAATGCATCCCCGTCGAGGTAAGGCATCACGGCGTCGTAGTTCGTGTGATCGCCGAGCCAGTCGTGCATGACGAGCACGCATTCCGGACCCGAGCCATGTTGCACGTGGCCAAGACCGGTGCGATCGGGCGGGGTTGCGCAGACCTGTTGCTTCATTTCAAGTCGTTCCTTCTTCAGTTGCGGGAAGCAAAAAAGAAGCGCCCTCCCGGCTGGAACCAACCGGGAGGGCGTCTTGAAAGTGCAGGCATGGTATGGGACCGCTCCGTCGCGCGCAAGCTGCGACTTGAGGCTTTTTGCAGCACCGTCGCATAATGGTCGCGGAACAACCATCCGATCACAATGGCCAATGCTCCTTTGTTGCAAGCCTTTGTCGAGGCCGAACTGGGCCATTCGGCCGACCTGATCGCCCGCACGCTCGCGGCCATCCAGACAAAGCTCCGCGAACCCGGGGACACGCTGTTGAACGCTTCCGAGCGCCAACATCATTTCGATGTGGCCCATGCGCTGGCCCAACATCCTGTGACATACCAGCGCCGCTTCGTCGATGCGTTGCGCGATGCTGTCGTGGCCGAGATGACACTGTCCACCGACGATGCCGGCCCCTCGCCCACAGCGCCTGGCGGACTCGGCAGCCTGCAACTGATGGACGAGAACCGGGTGGAATCCGAGATCGGCCTGTCGCGTGCCATTCAGGAAATCGACACGATCGCCGAATGGGAGCTGCGCGAGCTGCAGACCTTCACGTCGACCCTGCGCGGCCAGGACCACACCACCGCTGAATCGAACCCCCTGCGCCCCAGGGCGTATGCCAAAGCATTGGCCGAAGCAGCCGGCGCGCTGCCGATCCTGCCTGCGCAGCAATCGCTGCTGCTGCGGATATCAGCCACCGCGATGGCCCCCCTGCTGAAATCCGCGTGGGCCGCGGCCACATCGCGGTTGGAAGGCCAAGGCGTCACCCCCAGCATCTATCGGACGGTCGTGTTCGCTCCTGGTGCGCGCTCACGCGTGCCGGCCGTCAATGTCACACAACCCGGCGCACTCGATGCCTTGCGCCGTTCAATGCCGGAAGGCGACGCCACGGCCGCATCGCCCGGCGACCTCGACGACGCGCTGTCCCGGGTCGAAGCCTTGCTGAGCCGCATGCCATCGGTGTCTGGGGGCACGGGCGCTGCCCCCCGGCTTCTCGAACACCGAGCCACCTTGTTGGCCACCACGGGGGCCTCGGTGGAACGCCAGGTCATCGAGCTCATTGCCCGCTTGTTCGAGGTCATCGTGTCGGACCCCGGGCTCAACCCTGCGCTGCGAGCGCAGCTGGGCCGCCTGCAAGTCTCGGCCCTGCGCATCGCGTTGCATGACCACGACATGCTGGACCGCCACGAGCACCCGGTGTGGATGTTCATGACGCGGCTCGTGGACGCGGCATCGTGTTACCCGAATCCCGGCGATGCCCGCCTGGTGGCGCTGCTGACGTTCTCGGGGCAGCTCGTTGACGAGCTGACGGTGCAGGGGTCGCAGGGCGCCGAGGCATACACACGCAGCCTCGCGGCGCTCGAGAGCTTTCTCGAGGGGCAATTCCGAGAGCAGCAGGAGGCCGCGCGCAGGTCCATCGAGACCTTGCTGCGTGCCGAACAGGCCGACCAACTGCAGCAGCAGTTGTCCTCCCGGCTGTCAGACCAGCTTGCGCCAGTGCACACCACGCCGGCCATCCGCCGCTTCGTCACGAGCGCATGGGCGAAGGTCATCGCCACGGCCATGCTTGAACACGGCGACACGTCGGAGATCACGATCGGCTACGTCAAGACGCTCGACGATCTCATCTGGAGCCTCAAGCCGGTCGACCACCCGCAAAGCCGCCAGCGGCTGCTGGCCCTGCTGCCCGGATTGCTGCAGCGGTTGCGGGCGGGGGCCGCATCGATCGATCTGCCGCAGTCCGAGCGACAGGCGGTGCTCGACGATCTCGTGGTCGTTCACACCGAGGCACTGAAGTCCGGAGGCCGCTCCGCACCCGCACCTGAACGCGCCCCGACGCCTGAAGAAATTGTGCGACGGCTGCGTGAGGAAACCGCGCCGCCTTCCCCGGAGCCAGCGCAGTTTGCCGATTCGCTGATCGATCTGCCGTCGATGGACACAGTGCCTGCGGCATTGATGACCGATGCCACGGCGACTGCGTCGGAAGACGCGTCCGATTGGGTGAACCGGTTGCCGCCCGGCGCGCGCCAGCGCATCTTTCTCAATGGGCGCTGGACGCAAGCTCAATTGCTGTGGCGCAGCCCGCGCGGCACCTACTTCGTGTATGCCGGCGACGCCCCGGACCGCACCCATTCGGTGACACAGCGAGCGCTGGAACGGCTGCGAAAGGCCGAGCTCGTGGAAACGTTGGAATCGAATTCGCTGATCCAGCGCGCAGTGGATGCACTGATCCGCCGGCTCGACAGCACCGGCTGACGTATTCAACGCCCCGCCCTCGCCAGTGCGGCAGGGGCTCAGGAAGACGTCTCTTGCGGGTGAGTCCAGCTGTGCAAGACCTGGGCGGCATCGCCGACGCCCGACTTCTTCAACGCAGAGAACAGCGACATGCTGACGTCTGCTTCATCCGTCGACAGTTCGCCGAGAACCTCCTGCGAAGCAGCCAGGGCCGCATTCGCCTCGGCACGGCTGAGCTTGTCGGACTTGGTCAGCAGCACCAGCAGCTTCACCGAACCGGATCCCACCCGAGGGGCCACGAAATCCAGCAGCTGGCGGTCCAGATCGGTGAAACCGAGGCGCGAATCCACCATCAGTACCACACCGGCGAGCGAGCGGCGCACCTCGAGGTAGTCAGCCATCACTTTTTGCCAACGCAGCTTCGCCCCTCTTGCCACGGCGGCGTAGCCGTAACCAGGCAGGTCTGCGAACAGGGCGTCAGGCTGAAGGCGCGGCCCCAGTTCGAACAGGTTGATGTGCTGGGTGCGGCCCGGTGTCTTGGACGCGAAAGCCAGGCGCTTTTGCTGCGTCAGCGTGTTGATCGCCGTAGATTTGCCCGCATTGGAGCGCCCCACGAAGGCGATTTCGGGCAGCTCCGTGGCAGGCAGCTGGTCGAGTTGGCTGGCCGTGGTCAGGAAACGGGCCGTGTGGCTCCAGGCCAACGCCAACTTCTCCGCGTTCACGGCGTCCTCGACCTGGGGTTTGGCTTTGTTTTCGTCGGTCATTCGGGCGCCCAAAGCTTGCATTGTAAAATTCTTGGGTTGAGCACAAGGAATCGCCCCCCGCCATGAAGTCTTTTGCCTCTGTGTTGTTGAGTCTGTTGGCCGCCTCCTTCATCGCTCCGGCGGCCGCCGCAGAAAGCCACGCACCCGCGAAGCCTGATCTGGCCAAGGGGGAGGCGATCTCCACGAACGTGTGCGGCGCCTGCCACACGGCCGATGCCACACGGGGCGCTGCCGCCAACCCGATCCTCAAAGGCCAGCATCCGGAATACCTGGCCAAGCAGCTGCAAGACTTCAAGACCGACAAACGCAAGAACCCGGTGATGAAGGGCTTTGCGTCGGCATTGAGCGAACAGGACATGCGCGATGTGGCCGCCTTCTACGCCAGCAAGCCGCCGTCTCTCGGCACGGCCAAGAACAAAGCCACGGTTGAGCTGGGCCAGAAGATTTACCGGGGAGGCATCGCCGACCGGGGCGTGCCCGCTTGCGCCGGTTGCCACGGGCCGACCGGCAGCGGCGTGCCATCGCAATACCCACGCCTGCGCGGTCAGCACGCCGACTACACCGAGGCCCAATTGAAAGCCTTCCGCGCCAACACCCGCCAGAACAGCCCGCAAATGGTCGGCGTCGTCTCGAAGATGAACGATGCCGAAATCAAGGCCGTCGCCGACTACATCGCCGGGATGCGCTGAACATCCCGCCCAGGTACTCCCTCCAGAAGGCCGGTCGCTGACCGGCCTTTTCTTTTTCTGTTTGCGGCCATCCCGTGCCAATCTGTACCTGCCGGCGCTACTTTCCGCGAGCAAACGATGACGCAGCGGCCGACTGAAGGTCTATAGTCAATGGACCCGACCACTCTGCCCGCCACCATGCCTCACATCCGCCGTGGCCCTGACGGCCAGATCGAAAGCATCCACCGCCACGGCGCACCCGGCATGGAATTCCTGCCGGACGGACACGCGGAACTGATGGTCTTCCTGGGCCACTCCGCCCCCCAGCAAAGCGACTTCGGCCGGCTCGACGCCGACTTCGTGCGGGTGATCGAAGACGTCATCGACACACTGATTTCCAAGAACGTCATCAACATCACCGACCTCCCTGGGGAGGCCCAGGCAAAACTCTTCGCCCGCAAGAACTTCCGGGAGCGCATCTCGAAACACTCCCTGCGCCTTTTCGTCGATACCGGCTTCAATTCACTGATTGACGATACCAACTTCACGGATCTTTGAACCCCGGGGGATTGGGCCCCCTACGGCGCTGGCGCGCCGGTCCCCCCAAGGGGGAGCCACGGAGCGCCCGGGAGACCCGGGCTCGCGTGTGGCTTGATCTGCGGCTTCGCTGCGCTTGCCTTCCTGTCG
>CBIHPH010000165.1:0-6844 GCA_966212105.1 uncultured Rhizobacter sp. | reverse complement strand
CCGGCCTGTCACGCCGGGGGTCGCGGGTTCGAGCCCCGTCCACTCCGCCAACACAAAGCCTTGCAGGTCTTCGATCTGCAAGGCTTTTTCATTTTCTACGCCACGTTTGGCACCGCTGGCCGGCATGGCTTCAGCGGTCCCGACCCAGGACGACCTCGACCCTGGTCACCTTGCCCTTGGCAACGCTCACCTCACGGCTTGCGCTTCGATAACCGTCCGCTGTCACGAGCACCTCATAAGCTCCAGCAGGCACGGGCCATTCGAAGCGGCCCGCTTCATCGGACAAGACCGCAAGTTCGGGAATCGCAGGCCCTGTGGGGCCGAGCGATCGAGGCACGATCAACGCTCCTTGAACCGCCCGCCCGGACTCGTCGACCACCCGGCCCGCGAAGCCCTCCGTCACCTGAGGCCTTGCTGACTGGACGGGAGTTCGATGTCCGCTCGAAACTGCCGGTGCATCGGCGCCGCAAGCCATGCTGCCGAGGACGAAACCCGAGACCAGCAAGCGCCACAAGCTGAGGAAAGCAACCATTCTTGAAATGTAGTCCCGTACGTTGCACCCTCCGGCGCCCAAGCAGGGCGCCGGAGCACCAACACTCAAGTCAACTCAGGGCAGGCCCTTCCAATAGTTGAAGTTCGAGACATCCGCCGAAGTCAGCCGCTTGCCGTGGTTGAACGACGAGTGCGGGTACACACCGTGCGTTCCGTAGGCGTGGATACCGATCAAGATCGCACCGCCGTTGTCCCACCATACGCCGCTGCCGCTGGACCCTGGGGTCGTGTCGTTGGCGTAGAAGATTTGTTCAGCGGTGATCTCGCGCACCTTGTCGGCATGAATCCATTGCGTCAGCGGCTTGTCGCCCGGATAGCCCCCCACGATGGCCGGACTGTTCAACGCCGCCGCCGCAGCGTTGTAGCCGTACCAGCCGACCGTGTTGCCGATGGTGCAGTTGAGCTTGATGGCCCCATAGTCGTACTGCTCATTGGCACTCGAGGTCCAGCCCCATACCGAGTGAAGCGACTTGGCGGTGCACGAACCGTAGGGGTTCGACATGCCGTCGGCGCCCGCATAGATGCGGTAACTCCCGACCGGCCGCCATGCGCCACTCGAACCGCCCGAATGCACGCAGTGGCCAGCCGTGACCACGGTATTCGACCCGATGAGCGTGCCGCTGCAACGGCCGCCATCGAACGTGATCAAGACGCGAGCACGAGAGGGAAACTCGGTGGTGTATACCCGTTCGCGTCGGTCGACCCCGATGATGACTTCGGCGCTGGAGGATGCCTTGTTTTTCGCCCCGTCCCGCAACTCGACCGCGCGCCGAAAATCTGCCGCCGACCTTTGTGTGGCCCCGTAGAGTTCCACGCCCTCCCGGTGCAACGCGTCGTCCGTCACACGAGGCGCCCCGTTGAACGATGGAGCGCCTTGGCTGCGCGCTCCCGGGTTGTAGGCCGCGGCCTCACGCTGCTGCACCAAGGACCCGTCGCTGGCCACCGCATCGTTGGCCGACTGTGCGAGGGCACCGAAGGATGCGAGGGTCGCGGCAACTGCAACCGCCGACTTGCTGATCCACCTGCTCTTTGAATCATTGAATGCCATGCTTGCTTCTCCGATCGTTAGACTCGTTAATGGGTCGCGAGGGATGCGTTGCGCGGGAGTGAATCGACCTCTGTCGAGACTCTCGGATGCCTCCCTGGACTGGGCACGGAACATCGAACTCTTCGCGGTGAGAACCTCCCGTTGTGGAGAGGGCCGTGACGGATGAAGACGACAATGCCCCAGCCCTCGTTTGGCATTGCCGATGGATATCAATGCGTCTGCCTTGCTCGCCGAAAGGAGCCGCAGAGGTCGCGTACGCGTCGACGGAGCGCCGCAATGCAGCGCTTGTGCGGGTAGGCCGGTCTGCCGTCCCGTGTCCGGGACCTTACGCCCCCGTTCGCGCACCGGCATCCTTAAGGTGATGGAGTCGCTTTGCTCGAAGGCCGGTGCAGTCACGCAAGATCCGCGAACCAATCCCGACGTGGGATGTCCAACGGTTGTCGGCCGAAAGGCCGATGTTGGCTTTTCCGCATCACACGATGAACAAGGCGTTCCTTGCGTTGGCCTTGCTGTGCTCAGCGGGCTTTTGTGGCGCCACGGACTTGTACCGCTGGAAAGACGAGGCGGGTCATACGCACGTGGCTGAATCGGTTCCTGAGCGCTACAAGCGCGCCGCCACGAGGATCGATTCAAGGCAGTTCGAGGTTTCGTCCAGCGACCGGGCCGAGGCGCTGGCTCGAAGCGCCAAGGAGCGGGAACTGGCGGCGGCGACGGCGGCTGACCGCGAGCGGGCGGAAGCGGCCGTTGCCTCGACGGCCGTCCAGGGGCCTGCCATCACTCAGCCCGGCACGATGCCCGGACTCACGCAGGCAGAGCGTGAATGCGATCAGCTTTGGCGCAGGTACTTCGAGAGCCAAGCCTGTTTCGCCCCGTATCAGCGCCGTGAGGTGGGCCCCAGGGCGGAGGCCTACTCGCATTGCGAGTCGGTCCAGGCACCACCTTCGGAATGTGGTCCAGCCAGGGTTCTTCCTGACTGAACCTCAGTGCCTTCACGACCTGATTTTGGGCGGCTTGGCCTGACGCCGCCAGAGTGCAGGGACCTTCTTTTCGCGTGGGTGCGCCGTCAATGCCGTCGCCAGGCTTGCATCCCATGCCGTGGGCACTTCTCCTGCGCTTTCGGTCGCAGGCCTGACGCTCTCGCTGGCGCGCGGCAGCCCACGCGAACAACGGGCAAAGGCGCGCAGTCTCTCGATGTCAAGGATCTCGACCTCCTTGCGATCGATGGTGAGGTACCCGCTGTCGGCCAGCGACGTGAAGGCGCGGCTGACCGTCTCATGCGTGATGCACAGCAGGCTGGCGATGTCGCGGCGGCCCATGCGCAGCAGGATGCGCCGGGACGATTGCCCCATGTCGGCCATGCGCGTGGACATCCAGATGAGAAAGCGCGCCAGCCTCACGTCGGATGAGACGGCCGAGCTCATCGCCGCGGTGTCCGCGGCCCGGGCGAGTTGCCGGCTGAGTGCCATCTGCAAGGCGCCATCGACGAGCGGGCAATGCAGGCGCAGGTCGCCCAGATCGCGCAAGGGCAGTCCGTAGACGGTCGTTTCTTCCAATGCGATCAGCGTCGAGGGCTGGGGCCCACCGTGCAGCGCTTCAGAGCCGAGCAATTCGCCCGGCAGGGCGAGCGAGAGGATTTTCTGGTAGCCGTCCTCCAGCGTCTTGGCAGACTTGAGGCTGCCCGAGCGCACGACATAGAGGGTGCGGGACATTTCCCCCTCGAGCAGCAGCGTGCCGCCTTGGCGCACGTGCCAGAGCGTCAGGGAGAGCTGGGGGTTGGTCGCGTCGATGGCGTGGAGGTCGACGCCGAGCTGGGCCAGCAGGTCGCGCAGGCGACCCTTGTCAGCGCCCGGTACCCGGGCGTTTCGGTGGCAGACCGGTGCGGTCGGCGTGGCCGTTGCGGGAGCCTGGGTGACATCGGTGGTCTGCATGGAAACTCCTCTTTGGTCGGCCTGCCGCAAAGGCGAGCCCGAGACCAGAGCTTCCCCTGTTGGTGCCTGCCGGACAATCGGTGGAGTCTCGACTTGGCCCTTCACGTCATCCAGAAAAGAGCTTCTCATCGACCTCTTCAGGTGTCCGTTCAGCTGACATCGATTCGGAATTTTCCGAATGACCCGCCGCGAACGGTGAGGGGCCTCCAGTGTGATGTGCTGCACGGACGTGACAGTTGCGGACGATCAACGCCGGTCCTGCACCTTGGCGCACGATGCCGAGGTGGAATGGACGAGGGAACAGCGTCATGAGCGGCACATTGCACATTCTCGTCGTGGACGACCACGCCATCGTGCGTGAAGGCATCGTCCATATTCTTGCGGGTGCCGGGCGGCCCTGGTCCATCGAGCAGGCGGTCGGAGGTGACGACGCACTGGTCCAACTGGGCATGTGCCGGACCGATCTGATCGTGACCGACATGAGCATGCCTGGCCTGTGCGGGCTCGACCTCATTCGCCGCCTGCATGTCGGGTGGCCCAACCTGCGCATCCTCGTCCTCACCATGCATGCGGATCTGGGGCTTGCCACGCGGGCATTCCGTGCAGGGGCGCATGGCTATCTGACGAAGGACCGAGCGGGAAGCGAGTTGGTCGGCGCAGTGCTGAGGGTTGCAGGAGGGGAAAACTATGTCGCGCGAGGCATTGCCGAACATGTGGCGACCCATCTTCATGGCCAGGCCCGCGAGCCGGGGCTCGAGCGTTTGACGAATCGGGAGTTCGACATCTTCCGGCGCCTGGTCGCCGGACGTCGCCTGAGTGAAATCGCGGATGACATGCGCCTGTCCTTGAAGACGGTCAGGTCGCACAAGCGGCGCATCCAGATCAAGCTGGCGGTGGATTCCATTGCAGCGCTCGTCCACTACGGGGTGCGCAACGGCGTTTGCGGGCGGGAAGTCACGGGGTGATGCGCAAACGTGGCGACGCCTCGCGCCGCCGCAAGGCGGCGCGAGGCGCTGGCCGGCAGGGCGCCGGCCAGGGCTTCAGTTGATCTGACGCGTCGTTCCGGCGCTCAGGGTGCCGGCGGATGCGTTCCATGTCTGGCCCACACCGGCCTGGTCGGCGTTGGCGAAGCGCACGGAGAAGCGCACATCGCTCTTGGTCGACGCGAAGGCATCGGGCGCGCTCAGCAGCACATCATAGGAGCCGGTCGCGGCCGATGTCGGCACGGGCACGTTCACTGTGATGGTCGTTGAGCCGGTGGCCTGTGACGCCAGCGTGCTGAGGTCGCCGCCGGAAGCGGTCAGCGTTGCACCTGTTGCGCGATTGCGCAGGGTGACCACCAGGGCGCGTGTGACGAACATGCGAGCCCAGCCGACGTTGCGCAGATCCACCGTGACCGGCAAGGTGTTGCCACGCGCCACCACCGTGCCGTGGGTCACCCGGTCCACCTGGATGCGGTAGCCCATCTTGCTCGACACCGTGGTGTAGCAGCCACCGTTCTTCCACGAATTGAGCACCGAGGCGGCATAGGAACTGTTGAGCCAGGCCAGGTGGTACTGCGGTCCTTCCGACAGGATGTCAGAGCAGCTGCTTCGGACCGGCGTCTCTGCGTTGTCGCAGGTCTCGCCACCGAACGCAGTGCGCTTGCTGAGTTCCTGTGCATAGGCGCGCGACGTGGAGTTGGTGTAGGTGCCGGAGTCCGTCGGGCCGGCGAGCAAGCAGTCGTTGTGCACCCCGACTCGGCTTTGCTGCGTCGCGGACGGGTACCACGTCTGCAGGTCTGCCGGGTAGCGGAAGCCGATCTGTGTCGTGGCCGGAACGTTGGCGAGCAGCGCATCCCGAACGATGGCACGGTTGGCATTGGCGGTCGAGCACGTGGTGCTGCCCGAGTTGTAGCCGCACGAGTTGCCGGACTGCGAGGAATGCCATTCACCCCAGGCGCCGATGAAACCGGCACGCATGTAGGGAATGACGTCCGCGTTGGCCGCAAGCACTGGCTTGAGCTGTTCCAGGTGACGCTT
Organism: uncultured Rhizobacter sp.; assembly: GCA_966212105.1. GTDB lineage: Bacteria > Pseudomonadota > Gammaproteobacteria > Burkholderiales > Burkholderiaceae_C > Rhizobacter. The sequence goes on along the minus strand of CBIHPH010000165.1, from coordinate 1,295 downwards.
GATCTGGGAGGCACTGGCATCGGCTCCCGAGCCCGAGAAGTCGTAGGCGAACAGCAGGCTCACCTTCATCCCTGCAGAGCGGACGGAGGCGAAGCGGGAGCTGAGCGACGACAGGAACGAGGCGGGCAGGTCGGAGTAGCGATAGGACGCCAGCGACACCTTCGCCAGAACCAGGCGCTGCCCGCTGGAATAGGCGCTTTGGACACTGGCGAGGTCGAAGCTGTTGACGAAGTCACCACCCGACCAGCCGTAGAACCCGCGATCCGGATTGGGAATGTCTGCCGACGTGGCAAGGAACGTGGCGGACGTTGAAGGTGCAGGGATAGGTGCCGGAGCCGGAGCTGGTGCCGGTGCGGGTGCGGGTGCCGGTGCCGGTGCGGGGGCTGGAGCAGGCGCTGGAGCCGGTGCCGGTGCGGGGGCTGGAGCAGGCGCTGGAGCCGGTGCCGGTGCGGGGGCTGGAGCAGGCGCTGGAGCCGGTGCCGGAGCCGGAGCCGGAGCCGGCGCCGGCGCAGGCGCAGGCGCAGAACCACCCGGTGGAGGATTCACCTGAATCCTTGCATCCGGAACATTGGTGAAGCGGATGGATTGCCACTCGTTCGTCAGATACTTGAACCGGCTGAATCCAATTTCCGTGTTGTTGACGTTGAATCCACCATAACCAATGGAAACGGTCTTCCAATAGTCTCCGCCGACGTTCATCAAATACTTGGCGATATTCCGATCATCCGGACCGCTCGGATTATCGATGACCTTGCGTGCTTTGAATGTCATGTAGATCCCGGCGTAGCCGGAATCCAGTTGGGCGCGGGCCACCGCCGGCCAGAAGTGGAAGTTGCGCCCCTTGATCATTTTGACCGAGACGCCTCCGGAGATGAGGCGCTTGTCAATGGCGCCCTGATCGTTGCTGCTGTAGTTTTCAGGGAAAGCGCCACCTTCGACACCGTTTGTGCCCGCCTGAACCAATTTCCAGACGCCGGTCTTGCTGACGGTATAAACCTCGAAATCTTTGATCTCGACGCGGGTGTTGGTGTCGTTGGAATTCGATGAATCCCGATAAATTTGTCCCCAGCCACCGGCTGCGTTCCACCCCGAAGGCAGGACGTATTCCTCGCGCAGACCACTCGCTGCCACTTTGCTCCAGGCCCCCTGGCTTTGCGGCCATGTCTCGATACCGTGAGCTTTGGCATCACCGGGCGACGACATGTCGGCCGCTATTTGCTGAGCAATTGAAGGCGCTGGGGCCGGCGCGGGAGCAGGAGCAGGAGCCGGGGCCGGGGCCGGCGCTGGAGCGGGGG
>CBIHPH010000164.1:0-6882 GCA_966212105.1 uncultured Rhizobacter sp. | reverse complement strand
TGTGCGGTGGGAGAGCTCGTCGCTGCTGGGCGAATTCGCCTGCGGGCCCGGCGGGGCGCCGGCCGCGCGCGAGCCGGCGCCGGACCAGGAGGCAGCCGGCGAACTGGCGTTCTGGAACAGCATCCAGGCATCGAACCGTGCCGACGAATACCGCGCCTACCTGCGCCAGTATCCCCAGGGCCGATTCGCAACGCTGGCGCAGGCACGCCTGGCCGCAGTTGCCCCTGCAGCGGCGACCGTGCCGAGGGAGCCTGCTGGCGCTCCGCAGGCCGCGCGTCCGGAGCTGCTGCCGCGCCCTGGCGACACCTGGCGCTACCGCGTGCAGGACCAGTTCCGCCTCGGTGACCTGTACGTCACCGCGCGCGTCAACGCGGTCACCGACGAAGGCATCGCCGAGACCTGGACCACGACCTCCGACGCGCGGGTGCGCACCGCGCTCGCGCCGCGCAGCCTGGGCTTCCATGCACTGCCCGACTGGACACTCACCCCGCCCGAGTTCGCCCCCTACTTGCAGTCCTCGGGACTGCTGCGCCCCGGCGAGGCCATCGTCGACCAGCAGCGCCGCATCGACCAGGTGACGGTGCCCATGAAGGTCAGCGTCGAGGGCGAGGAGGACGTGACGGTCGCTGCCGGGCGCTTCCGCGCCACGAAACTGGTGTTGCGCGGCCAGGGAATCCAGACACGCGGAGGAACCCGCACCACGGTGCTCACCGAACAGACCGTCTGGTACGCGCCCGAAGTCAAGCGCACCGTCAAGCAAACGATCTCGACCCGCGTGGGCAATGTGCTGCGCGAAGCAAGCTCGTTCGAACTGATGGAGGCCAAGCTCAACTGACGGCAACAAAAAGATGAACCTCTGGCACCGGCGCTGCAACCCAGTCGGGAGTCCCCCCATTCGAGGTCATCACCATGTCACACCGCCGCCCGATCCTGGCCCTCGTCCTCGTGCTGCTTGCAGCCCCGTCTCTCGCGCAGGACGTGCGCCTGTACGGTCCCGCCGAAACGGTGAACCCGGTTGACGTGGCCCGCATCCTCGGCACGCCGCAAGCGCGCCCGGCCATCAAGATGCGGTCGCTGCGACTGCTCGACGACACCCGGGCCAAGTCGACGCCAGCCGGGCCCGTGGCGACGGCCGACGACGACACGGACGCCGCCGGCACGTCGGTGGCCAAGGGCCCATCCGCGCTGGCGCTGCCGGTTCAGTTCGGATTCGACTCCGCGGAAATCCAGCCTGCGGCACGCAGGCAACTCGACGCGCTGGCCGAAGGCATCCGCATGCTGCCCGCTGCCAGGGCGGTGACCATCGAAGGCCACACGGACGCGGTCGGGGCGGCGCCATACAACGAGCAGTTGTCGCAACGGCGCGCCAACTCGGTCAAGCGGTACCTGGTGGCCATGCACGGCATCGACCCCACCCGCCTGCGGGCCATCGGCATGGGCCAGCGGGCCACGCTGCCCGACCTCGACCCCTGTGCCGCGGAGAACCGCCGCGTCCAATTCCGCGGCGAATGAGGCCCTGTTTCGCCGAACACGCCCCAACCCAACGAACCATGCAGGCGATTACCATGTATGCACCATCCCCAGCCCAGGCGCTCCCGGCGCATCAAGCATGGACAACGACGAGGTGCTCCGCCTGCTCGTTCGGATCGAACGGGCCGATGAAGAGGCGTTCCGCGACTTGTACCGGGCGTTCTCGCGCAAGCTCTACGCTTACGTGCTGAGGCAACTCGGTGACCCGGCCCAGGCGGAGGAAATCGTGTCGGACACCCTGTACGAAGTCTGGCGCCAGCCCGCACGGTTTCGCGGTGAATCCCAGTTCGGCACCTGGCTCATCGGGATTGCGCGCAACAAGGTGCTGATGGCGTTCCGCGGACGCAAGCCCGACACCCTCCACGACGACATCGACGCCATGGCCGACACCGTCACGTCCGCCGAGCCGAACGCATTCGAGATCCTGGCCGGCCGGCAACGCAGCGAGGGCGTCCGCCATTGCATGGGAAAGCTGTCGAACGAGCACCGGGAGTGCGTGCACCTGGTGTTTTACGAAGGGCTCTCCCTGGCCGAGGTCGCCTCGCTGCAGGCTTGCCCCGAGAACACCGTGAAGACGCGCCTCTTCCATGCGCGCCAGAAGCTGAAGAACTGCCTGCGCCTGCTGCTCCAGCGCGAGGGCAACACGCGCGCCGGCGCATCAGGCGCTGCAGGAGCTGCACCATGAAATCCCGCTTCGACGAACTGCTGCCGTTCTACGCCAACGGCACCCTGTCCGCAGCCGATCGCGCCTGGGTCGAAGAACATCTGCGCACGCACCCGTCCGCGGGCGCCGAATTGCAGTGGTACGAATCGCTGCAGACGCACCTGCGTGAAGACGTTCCAGCGGTCTCGAGCGAGATCGGCATGGAGCGCGCCCTGAAACGCATCCGCGCCGGGCGACCTGCTCACCCAAGCGAGAGGAAGCCGGCTTCGACGTCCCCGCTGGAGCGGCTTCGGGGTTGGCTCGTCGGCGTCCTCCCGCAGCCGATGCTGCAGCCGGCATTCGCAACCGCGATCGCCGTCGTCGCCCTGCAGGCCGCCGTGATCGCCACGCTGGTGGCCGAGCGCGAAGACCCCACCGAGATCCGCGCGCTTCGCGGGACCGTGACCGACAAAGGCCCGTACCTCAAGGTGAACTTCAAGGCGGATGCACGAGAGAGCGACATCCGCATGCTGCTGGTCTCGATCAACGGCAGCCTGGCCGCCGGCCCGGGCCAGCTGGGCGACTACTACGTTCGCGTGCCCGAGCAGCAACTGCAGGCCAGCAGCGACAAGCTGGCCGCGAGCGCCCTCGTCGATGCGGTCGCCGTCGTCGACGCGTTGCCGGCGCGGCCATGACCGGAGCCGCCCATGCCAACCGATCGGCGTCGACTGTGTGTGGGACTGGCCCTCGCATCGATCGGCGTTCCCTGCCTGGCGGCCCATCCGGCGACGTCGACGCCGGCCTCTGCCGCATCGGCCATGGCCGGCGAGCGCAAGGTGGCGCTCGTGATCGGCAACAGCGCGTATCGTGTGGGTGTACTGAAGAATCCGGTCCATGACGCTCAGGCCGTGGCCGCAACACTGCGCACGCTGGGCTTCGAAGTCTCGCTGCGCGAGAACACCTCGCTGCGCGACCTGATCGAATCGTTCCGCCAGTTCTCCTTGAACACCCGGTTGGCCAGCGTGCGCGTCGTCTACTACGCCGGGCACGGCCTGCAGCTCAAGGGGCGCAACTACCTGCTGCCCGTCGACACGGAAATCCGTGGCGAGGATGAAGTGGTGGCCAAGAGCGCCGACCTCAACGAACTGCTCGATCGGCTGGGCAACACGAAACAAGGCATCAACATCGTCATTCTCGATGCCTGCCGCAACAACCCATTCTCGGGCGTCGAGTTCGTGGGCCCCGACGGCCGCCGCCTGAAGTTTCGCGGCGCCACGCCTGCTGGCCTGGCGCCGGTCGAGGCACCGCTCGGATCGATGATCGCGTTCTCGACGGCGCCGGGCGGCGTCGCACTCGACAACCCCAGCGAGAAGAACAGCCTGTACACCAAGCACCTGCTGACCAGCATGCGCTCCCCCGGCTTGCCGATCGAGCTCTTGTTCAAGCAAGTTCGCCTGGGTGTCGCGCGCGAGACCGGCCGGGTTCAGGTGCCATGGGAAAGCTCAAGCCTGACGGGTGAGTTCTGCTTCGTCAGGGACAGGAACGGCAGCTGCAACTCCGGACGCTGACCTCACGGATCAACAGAGGCGCTTTATTTGCGCACTTCCTCGATGAGATCCGCCAATTCCTCTTGTGTGATTTTCACATTGGACACCCTCTTTTTGCCTTTGGAGAGCCGGATTTCCAGGTGATGGCTGATCGTCAGCATTGTCGAGATCGATATCATGCGCACGCCTTCAATATCATTCCAAGGGAGCACCTTGCCATTTCGAAGTGCGATGCCCGATGAATCGATCGTTGCAATCGGCTTACCGGCGTTCAGAAGGATCAAGAACAACCTGATTACCAATATCGTGATGAGCAGAGCCAATGCCAGAAGCACCAGAGTTGCCCCTGAAAATCCTTCTGCCCCCTTGTCCTTGGCTGGCACGAACGCCAACAGCGCCACTCCAGCCCAGCAAAGACCGGCCATCAGGATCGAAGCAAAAAATCCCACATACAAATTGAGCTTCGATTGATAGATGGGATATGAAGATGTTCTTGTCATAAATCTCACTTGAAGCAAATCTCGAATTAAAGTCCGACCCTCATGTTCGGACTCATGTGAGCAACGAGCCAAAGTAGCACGTTGACGTTTTCAACCAGGCAAGCCTCGATCTTCACCCTTTCACCATTCAGCAATTCGACGATCAGCTTTTCAGACTCATTCACCACAAAAATCCTGGCCTTCTTGATCTCCTCAAACGAGATGGATTTCCGCTTGATGACGAGATTGGCAGGAGAAAGCGTGGCGCCTTTTCCGAAGCTGACGCTTTTCCCGGAGACGAGCTTCATGCGCGCTTCATTCGTCAGGCGATCTTCTGTGTGAAAGATGAGCTCCGCACGAATGTCATCAAATTTCTCGAAAAGCGCCTTGCGTATTTTCAGATTTTTGCCGGAACGCATGAGAATGTGCAAGTCACTCGCCCATGCGCTCCCTTTGTACACAAAGCCCCGGACATCATTGAAAGCATGGCGCTTTCCATTCACGGCAAAGGTGGCTTCATCAATCAATATGCGATGAGGTCCACGAAAAAGAATCATGAGGTCCCACCCCGAGTGGCACAGGAGGATGAGGCCCATCATCAGGCTCATGAAAATCCAATCACCATTCGCTCGATCGAAAACCGAGAAGATGCCGGACGGTCGCGCATTTTTTCCCAAGGAATCCAATGCCAAGGCGGCAAAAACTCCTAGAGAAACAAGTCCGAAAGCAAAAACGGCGAGGCTGCGCGATGGAAATGATTGTTTATAAACTTTCATGAATACGATGACATCGAAGGACGCGCATTCGGCAGAAATCAAGGCGCAATCGCCAAGGGCGAAGTATGCGACATGGGACGCGTCAGCCGGCATGAGGTAAGCCACTTGTCGTCTAATTCGTACGCCATCCGGGGGTGTACGCTGGGCCGAACGCGCTCGACCGGCTGCTGGCACAAGCTCAACCGGCAACAGCCTGGGGCGCGTGAGGGCCCTGTGAAAGCGGAGGTGCAAACCGCGCGTGGCGCTGCCGTCGCAAGTCATCCAGGTCGATGACACGATCGGCGCTGCGGATGGTTTCGGGCCGGTGGGCGATGATGATGCGCGTCACCTGCGTCGCGCGGATGGCGGCCGAAACAGCCGATTCGTTTTGAACGTCCAGATGGCTCGTCGCCTCGTCGAGCAGCAACACGGCCGGGTTCCGGTACAACGCACGGGCAATCAGGATGCGCTGTTTCTGACCGCCCGACAGCACCATGCCCATGTCGCCAATGAGCGTGCTGTAGCCCATCGGCATGGACATCAGTTCGTCGTGCACGCACGCTGCGCGGGCGCAGGCCTGGATGCGTTCCGCATCCGCTGTCGTCGAGAAAAAGCAGATGTTGTCTGCCACGGTGCCGCTGAAGAGCTGGTCGTCCTGCATCACCACGCCGATCATCGATCGCCAGCGCGCGAACGAATCCGGCCGCAGCGGTTCGCCATCGACGAGGACTTGGCCTTCCGTCGGCACCAGCAGACTCGCCAGCAGCTTGAGCAGCGTGGTCTTGCCGCCGCCCGATCGGCCCACGATGGCCACTGTCTCGCCGGCATCGATGCGCAGGTTCAGTCCGTCGAGCACCCACGGTTCGTTGTCGCTGTAGCGGAAGCGAAGGTCACGGACCTCGATCGACGCGGGCATGCGGGATGCCTCCTGTGTCGCCTGGCCGCCCCACGGTTCGGGCGGCGTGAGCGCGATGTCGGCGAGTCTTTCGCCGTGCAGCCGCAGCATGGCCAGATCGCTGATGCGGTCGATCAGCTTGCCGATGCGCGCGAGGAACTGGTCCTGGTAGGCGAGGAATGCGAGCAGCAGTCCCACTGTCATGGCGTTGTCGAGGACACGGTGTGCGCCGATCCATACCACACCGATGGCCAGCGAGCCCATCAGCAGCATGTTCGCAAAGCGGAACCAGAGCAGCAGCTGCTGCGCCGTCACATCCCGGTTGACGGCTTCCACCGACAGGTTCAGCCAGTGGGTTCGCCTTGTCTCCTGGCTGTTGAACAACTTGATTGTCTTGACGCCTCGCAGCGTCTCGAGCAGGTGGCTCTCGCGGCGCGCCGACCAGACGATGGATTCCTGCGAGGCGTTCTTCAAGGGCAGCCAGGCGCCCCAGCGCAGCAGGGCATACAGCAATGCGCCGGCGAGCACCAGCGCCGTGAGCATCGGCGCCAGCACGAACATGATCGAGAGCGTCAGGAGGACCAGGATGCCATCGAGGACCGCCTCGACCATGTCGACAGTGAGCGCGCGCAGCATCGTCTCCTGCGAACCGAACCTGGACACGATGTCCCCGAGGTGGCGCTGCTCGAAGAACGCGGCGGGCAGGTTCACGAGGTGGCTGAACAGATTGGAAGGGCCCTGCACCTTCAGCGTGGCGCCCAGCGCGATGAGCATCCAGCCTCGCATGGCGGTCAGCGCGGTGCGCAGGACCATCAGCAGCCCGAAGCCCAATGCGAGCACCAGCAGCAGGCTGCGATCCGCAGCCAGCAGCACGTGGTCGACCACCCACTGCAGGAACAAGGGGCTGAGCACGGCCAGCACCTCGATGGCGCCTGCGATGAGGAACAACTGGGCGAGCGTGCCGCGCAGCCCCACCACGCGGCCGAGCAGCGTGCGCAGCTTCACCCGTGGCGGCGGTTCCGCGGCCTCGAAA
>CBIHPH010000163.1:0-6953 GCA_966212105.1 uncultured Rhizobacter sp. | reverse complement strand
CGGCCGCGTGGTGGGTCACCTGATGGGCCTGATCACGCTGATGAAGGGCCAGCCCCTCACATACAACAAGGACAACCAGGAAGACAAGGAACCGCTGTTCGACACGGTGGACACCGTGCGCGACACGCTGCGCATCATGGCCGAGATGGTGGGGGGCATCACCGTCAAGCCCGAAGCCATGGAACGCGCCGCCCTGCGCGGCTATGCCACGGCCACCGACCTGGCGGATTACCTCGTCAAGAAGGGCCTGCCCTTCCGTGACGCGCATGAGGTCGTGGCGCATGCCGTGAAGCAGGCCATCGCCTCCGGCGTGGACCTGGCCGAGCTGCCGCTGGCCACGCTGCAGGGCTTCCACGCATCGATCACCGAAGACGTCTTCGATGTGCTCACGCTGCGCGGTTCGCTCAACGCCCGCAATGTGCTGGGCGGCACGGCACCGGCGCAGGTGCGCCAGCAGATCGCGCGCCACAAGGCGCGGCTCGCCTGATCGGCCCTTGGGGTCAGACGCCGCGCCCGTTCCGACAGCCTGTCACGCCTCTTCCTGTTCCATGCGCCACCTCTTCCTCGCCGCCACGATTTTTGCCACCGCATCGCTCGCGCAGGCCGCGCCGCTCACTCCTGCGGTACGTGCCGAGATCGGCGCGCTGCTGACATCGCTCGAACGATCAGGATGCGAGTTCAGCCGCAACGGTTCGTGGCACAGCGGGGGCGAAGCAAAGACACATTTGCTGCGCAAACTGCAATACCTCGAGGACAAGGACGCCGTCAGCACCACCGAGCAATTCATCGAACGGGCCGCTTCCACGAGCAGCTCCACCGGCAAGCCCTACCTTGTGCGCTGCCCCGGCGCCGCGCCGGTCGAAAGCAAGCAGTGGCTGATGGCGCGGCTTGCGGCAGCACGGGGCTCGGCCGCGAAGTAAAGCCTCGCGGCGGCCGCCGCACCGGTCGGGGAAAACACGCCCCTCACGCCGGGGAAGGCTTGCCCGCGCTGCGTTCGAGGAAGGTCGGCGAGCGTATGCTATGGCGTCATGCGCTCCACGCACCGCCTTCTTCGCGTCACCTTCGCAGGCTTGCTGCTGACGGGCGCCCTGACTGCGTGCACCCCGGTGTCCACCCTCAACGTGCTCTCGCCGCGCAGCACCTATGTGCTGACCGAAGGCGTGGCCTACGGCGTCCTGCCCCGCCAGCGGCTCGATGTCTACCGCCCCGTGCTGCCGGCACCGAACGGCGGCTGGCCCGTGGCCGTGTTCTTCTACGGCGACACCTGGCGCAAAGGTGAACGTGCCGACTACCGATTCGTGGGAGAGGCGCTCGCATCGCGCGGCGTGTTGACGCTCGTGGCCGACTACCGCCTCTACCCCGCCGTGAGGTACCCGGCCTTCCTGGAAGACAGCGCACAGGCCGTGGCCTACACCTTGAACCACGCCCGGGCGCTCGGCGGCAACCCCCGGCGGGTGTACATGGTAGGGCACAGCTCCGGGGGCTACAACGCGGCCATGCTGGCGCTCGACCCCCGCTGGCTCCGGGCGGCCGGCACTTCGCCGCAGGCACTTGCCGGCTGGGTGGGCCTGGCCGGCCCTTACGATTTCTACCCGATCGAGGACCCTCAGGCCCAACCCGTCTTCTTCCACCCGGACTATCCGCCCGACTCCCAGCCGGGTGAATTCGTTTCGCCCCGTGCTCCGCGCACCTTTCTTGGCGCGGCCCGAAAGGACAGTGTCGTGAGCCCTGAGCGCAACACGGTGGCGCTCGGCCGCAAACTCCGGGCGGCAGGCGTGCCCGTGCAGATCAAGCTGTACAACACCGTGGGTCATGTCACCATGGCGGCCTCCCTGGCCGCCCCGCTGCGCTGGCTGTCACCCGTGCTCGACGACATCGCCAACTTCATCGAGACGGGCCGGCCCGTCCGTCGTCCGCTGACTCATGCGGAGCCGCCGGCGAACCCCCTGCCCGCCACGTGAGCGGCGATACTGACCAACGCCGGTGCCTGCTGGCCACAGTGAGCCCCGGCTTGCGCCGGGGTGACGTTCTCGTTAGTGATGCAGGTCATACGCGCAGCCACCGTCTATCCCTCCATGTCATACCGGCGAACGCAGGTACCTGCTGGCCACAGTGGGCCCCCGCGTGCGCCCGGGTGGCGGTCTCGTTCGTGATGCAGGTCAAACGCGCAGCCACCGCCTATCCCTCCATGTCATACCGGCGAACGCCGGTACCCACTGGCCGCAGCGGCTCCAGCGTCCACCGGAGCGATGTGACCGGCAAACGCACCACCTACTGGAACTTCGACAGCATCTGCTCGAGCACCATCGTGAACGGCGCCTGCATCATTGGCAGCGTGAGCAGCACCCCCACGAGGCCCACCGACAAGGTGATGGGGAAACCCACCGCAAAGATGTTCATCTGCTGCGACACGCGCGAGATCACACCGAGCACGAGGTTGACGAAGAGCAGCATCGTCACCATGGGCAAGGCGATCCACAGGCCGAGCTTGAAGATCTCGATGCCCCACAGATGAGGCTGCAGGCGGCGCAGGAATTCGAACGGCTCCGGGCTGACCGGAAACGCGACAAAGCTCTGGTTGAGCGCGGCGATCATCAGCAGATGGCCGTTGGTGATGACGAACAGCAGCACCACCACCGTGTTGTAGAAGCGGCTGACCGCCGTGGTCTGGCCGTTGGTGGTCGGGTCGAAGAAGCCGGCGAAGTTCAGGCCCATCTGCAGGCCCACGAGCTCTCCGGCGAACTCAATGGCCGCGAAGACGATGCGGGCCGCAAAGCCCAGCGAAATGCCGATCAGCAGTTGCTGGATCACGACCAGCACGGCCACCGGCGAGTCGAGCGCGATGGCAGGCATGGGAGGCAGCGATGCCTGCGCGCACACGGCGATGACAAAGGCCAGGGAGACCTTGACCCGCACCGGAACACCGCGCTGCGACAGCACCGGCGCGGACGTGAAGAGGGCCAGCAATCGAAGGAAAGGCCACAGCAGCGGCGTGAGCCACGCCAGCACCTGCGATTCGGTGAAGGTGAGCACGGAAGAAGGCTCAGCCCACGACGCTCGGGATCAACTGGATCATCCTCTGGAGGTACTCGACGAGGGTTGTCAGCATCCAGGGGCCGGCGAATGCGAGCACGGCGACGGCCGCGATCATCTTGGGAACGAACGAGAGCGTGGCCTCATGGATTTGGGTGGCGGCCTGGAAGACACTCACGAGCAGCCCCACCACCAGCACCGCCAGCAGCACGGGCGCGGCCACCGTCAGCAACAAGTAGAGCCCTTGCTGGCCGAACGTGAAGACTTGTTGGGCGTCCATGAGGTGTCCTCGTCAGGTGGAGAAGCTTGCAGCCAGCGAGCCGAGCAACAGGTTCCAGCCGTCGGCCAGCACGAACAGCATCAGCTTGAACGGCAAGGCCACGAGCACGGGGCTCAGCATCATCATGCCGAGGCTCATCAGCACGCTCGACACGATCATGTCGATCACGAGGAACGGGATGAAGATCAGAAAGCCGATCTGGAACGCGCTCTTGAGCTCACTCGTGACGAACGCCGGCACGAGCACCTTGAAAGGCACATCCTCGGCCTTCACGGCGGGGTCCACCCTGGCCAGGCGCGCGAAGAGCATCAGGTCGGCCTGACGCGTCTGCTTCAGCATGAACGCTCGCATCGGCACTTCGCCCCGCTTGAGGGCTTCATCGAACGCAATGCGGTTCTCGGCATACGGCTGGTACGCCTCGGCGTACACCTTGTCGATGGTGGGGCTCATCACGAAGAACGTGAGGAAGAGGCTCAGGCCGATGATCACCTGGTTCGGCGGCGAGGACTGCGTGCCCATCGCCTGGCGCAGCAGTCCCAGCACGATGACGATGCGGGTGAAGCCCGTCATCAGCAGCAGCACGGCCGGCAGGAAGCTCAGCGCGGTGAAGAAGAGGAGCGTCTGGATGGGCACGGAGTAGCTCGTGCCGCCTGCCCCTTGCCCGACCACGAGGGGCAGGCTCGGTGCGGCGGCCTGAGCCCATGCTGCCGCAGGCCCGGCCAGCAGCGCGGCCAGCATCAGGCGTGGCCCATGAGGCCAGCGTGAACCGGCAGACCACTCGGTGGTGCTCGGCAACAGAGTCACTTCGTCGTTCCTTGGTCGCCACGCAGCCTGTTGAGCAGTTGTGCGAACGGGGGGACGGGCTGGCCGACCGAAAGTGCCGGGTCCGTGCCGGGCTCCATCGTGTGGAGCGTGGTGATCTGCTGCGGCGTGACGCCGAGCACCAGCCATTTGCGCTGATCGCCCTGCCCCACCTCGACGGTGATCAGCCGCTGGTTCTGCGACAACGGCAGCGCGGCGATGGCGCGCATGGTGCCATGGGCCGCACCCGCCCCCATGGGCGAGCGCTTGAGCAACCACAACGCCACCGGAATGAGGGCGATGACGACGAGAAAGCCGAGCAGGGAGGTGAAACCGGAAGCAGGCATGCGTGGGCTCCGGTCAAGCCGTGCGGCTCAGGCGGCGCATGCGCTCGCTCGGCGTGACGATGTCGGTCAGCCGGATGCCGAATTTGTCGTTGACGACAACCACTTCGCCCTGCGCGATCAGGTAGCCGTTGACGAGCACGTCCATCGGTTCACCGGCCAGCGCGTCGAGTTCGACGACCGATCCTTGCGCGAGCTGCAGGATGTGCTTGATGGGAATCCTGGTGCGCCCCAGTTCCACGGTGAGCTGCACCGGGATGTCCAGGATCATGTTGATGTCGTTCGTCGCCGCCGCGCCTTCGCTGGCGGCGAAGTCGGTGAACGCCACCGGCGCCGCACTCGCGGCCGGGCTCTGCACCTCGGAGGCCACCTCGGGCTTGGCCTCGGCGAGGGCCGCAGCCCATTCGGCGGCCATGTCGTCTTCGGGGGAATTGGTGGTGTCAGACATTCTGGTCTCCGAGCCAGCTCATGTTCGAGCTGGACAACATGCGGTCGACCTTCAACGCGTACCTGCCGTTGGAGGTTCCGTAGTGGCAATCGAAAATCGGCACGCCGACCACTTTGGCCTCGATGCCTGCGCTGAGGTCCAGTTCGATGAAATCGCCCGGCTTGAACGCCAGCAGCTGCTCCACCGTGGCCTGCGCATGGGCGAGTTCGGCGACGATCTCCACCGTGGCCGACTGGATCTGCTGCTTCATCAGGTTGACCCAGCGGCGGTCCGGCTCGTTGCTGTCGCCCTGGATCGTTGAATAGAGCACATCGCGGATCGGCTCCAGCGTGGAATACGGGATGCAGAAGTGGATGGTGCCGGTGGTTTCGCCGATCTCGAGCGTGAAGCTCGTGGCCACGACGATCTCGCTCGGGGTGGCGATGTTCGCGAACTGCGGCTGCATCTCCGAGCGCTGGTAATCGAGCTCGAGCGGGTAGATGCCCGCCCACGCCTTCTTGTATTCCTGGGTCACCACATCGACAAGGCGCGTGATGATGCGCTGCTCCGTGGGCGAGAAGTCGCGCCCTTCGATTCGGGTGTGAAACTTGCCGGCGCCGCCGAAGAGCGCATCGATCACGGCGAACACCAGCGTGGGGTCGCACACGATCAGGCCACTGCCGCGAAGCGGGCGTACCGACACGATGTTGAAGTTCGTGGGCACCACGATCTCGCGCAGGAAGGCGCTGTACTTCTGCACCTTGATGCCGCCGATCGATATTTCCGGGCTCTTGCGGATGAAGTTGAACAGGCCGATGCGGATGTTGCGTGCGAACCGTTCGTTGATGATCTCCATCGTGGGCATGCGCCCGCGAACGATCCGCTCCTGGCTTGCGATGTCGTAATCGCGGATGCCGCCGGACTGCACCTCTTCCTGCTCGAGCTTCTGGCTTTCGCCGGTGATGCCCTGCAGCAGCGCGTCGACTTCGTCTTGCGAGAGGATTTGCTGGTTCATGGAATGGCCTGGCCTGGGACGGGCGGTTGGCTGATCACTGGACGATGAAGTTGGAGAAGTGCACCTTGGTCACCGGGTTGTGCACGCTGCTCTTGCGCTTTTTCTTTCGCTTGCCTTGCGGCGAGGCATCACCCTCGTCTTCCACCTCGATGCCGAGCGGCAGCACCGACTCGCGCAGGATTTCCTTTTGCAGGGCGAGCTTGCCTTCCTGGCTCAGCAGCTCGGCCGAGGTCTTGTGCGCCAGCACCATCAGGATGCCGTTGCGAATGGCCGGCATGTAGGCCTTGAGTTCGTCGGCGAACTTGGCGTCGTCCACCTCGAGGGTCACGCCCACCTGGGCGAAGCGTTCGGTTTCCCTGTCGGCGAGGTTCACGACGAAAGGCTCCAACGGCACGAACGTGGGCACCTGTTTGGACTTGCGGGCTTCTGCTTTCGCCGGGGGCGCCTCTTCGGCCGCATCGGGGGCCTCGCCCCCCTCCTCTTCATCCGCGGCTGCGGCGGCTGCGGCGGCCTTGTGCTTGAGGACGTAGGCGATGGCCCCGCCGCCGATGCCGAGCAGCAGCACCGCGGACGCGATGATGATGATCAGCTTCTTGTTGCCCTTTTGAGGGGCATCGGCCGTGGCGCTCGCACTCGACATGAAATCTCCTTCAGATACACGCCCAGAGGACGCGCATGAAGGAAATTATCGAAAGCGGGGTGTCGCCCAATGGCCGGAATAGCGGGCTGAATACCCCTCTCAAATGACAAAGGCGCGGTCGTCACCTCGGCGCAGGCCGGGGCTCACTGCGCCCAAAGGCCGTCGTCACCCCGGCGCGAGCCGGGGCCCACTGCGCCGAAAGACAGTCGTCACCCCGGCGCAAGCCGGGGCCCACTGCAGCCAGTGCATACCGACTTTCGCCGGCATGACGTGTCATTCACGCATAGAGATCGATGCCTCCGGCCCGGACGGTGCGCACCGGTGGGCGGGACGCCGGTACAAGGTCGCCGGCGGGAGTCGAGCGACCGTCTGCCGGCACGCCGGCACGCCCGCCCTGCTGCTCACGCTGCCCC
>CBIHPH010000162.1:0-7047 GCA_966212105.1 uncultured Rhizobacter sp. | reverse complement strand
GATCCGCGGCGGCAAGATCAACCTCAGCATCCTGGGCGCCATGCAGGTCAGCGCCCAGGGCGACCTGGCCAACTGGATGATTCCCGGCAAGATGGTCAAGGGAATGGGCGGTGCGATGGACCTGGTGGCCGGCGTGGGCCGCGTGCTCGTGCTCATGGAACACGTGGCCCGCAAGAAGGATGGCACGGAAGACCTGAAGATCATCCCCGCATGCACGCTGCCGCTGACCGGGGTGCGCGTGGTCAACCGCATCATCACCGACCTGGCGGTGCTCGACGTCACGCCGCAGGGGTTGAAGGTGGTGGAGATCGCACCGGGCGTCACCCGGGAGGAACTGCAGGCCAAGACCGGGGTGCAGCTGCACTGACCACCTCGGTATCCACGGGTTGCGGTGGGCCCCGGTTTTCACCGGGGTGACATCTCTGGGGGCGCCTTCGCCAGGATCTCCTTGCGTTTGATGCGCAGGTAGGTCGCCTGATCCATCTCGTGCAGCTGGAGGGGGTAGCGCTCGGATGCAGCGAACCAGTCGAGCATGCGGCGATCGGCGTCGTCCGGGGCGTTCAGGTACGCGTCGATCGCCAGGAAATAGCGCATCGCATTGCGCTCGATCACTGCGCGCATGCCGCCCACGTACACCGGCTCGCCTTTGGCGGTGCGCCCCAATACGCTGAAGCCCACCTTGCTGCTGCCGATCGTGGCCAGGTAGGCCTGCATGGCCAGGCGTGCCGTGATGCCGTAGCCGTGTTCGTAGCTGAACCGGATGAACGAGCGCTCCCCATCCAACGGGATGGCTTCCACCGCGATGCGATGGTCGTGGGTACCGAAGGGACCTTGGGCTGCTTCCAGGCGAACCTCGAGATGATCCGCGCTCTGGTGGACGGTGCGGAACGTGAACTTCACCAGATAGGTGTCTTCGATGGGCTGGTCGGATTTGCGGCCGATGCGAATGCTCAGCGTGCGCCCGTCCGGGGGCGCAAGGCACTGCTTGATGTTGAAGGGCAGGATCAGGATGTTGCACCAGGCCTCGCGCGACGTCAGCGCATCCGCCACCTGCGAGAAGGGATGCGTCACGACGGCATGGATTTCGCTCTTGAGCTTCCCCGAGGTGTCCGCGGAGTCCACATGCAGCGGCCGGCCGAACCCGTTCTGTGTCAGCGCGGGCAGGAGTGCGACATGCCGCGCCTTCAGCGCGTCGGCGCTGCCGTCGGCGAGGGCAGCAGTGACGCATGCCAGAGTGGTCGCAAGCGCGAAGAGGATGCGCAAGAGCAGCATGGGCGGGGGCGGCATGGAACTTGGTTTTCCTTGATTGGCGTCAAGTTCCGCGAGGGCAGTGCTTCAGAACACAGTGCAGCTCAGAGCCAGTATTCCCAAGCCTTGCTGAGCGCTTCCCGAATGCGGGGGGTGATGCCCCGGTGGCCCCAGGCCTCGAGCGTGACCTCGGTGGATTCGGCGAGATCGCGGTCGAACAACGTGCGCATCTGCCGGCCGAAGGCCGGGCCGAGGATCACCGCATTGACTTCCATGTTGTGCAGGAAACTGCGCCAGTCGAGGTTCGTGGATCCGATGGTGCTCCACACCCCGTCGATCAAGGCCGTTTTCGAATGCAGCAACGCCCCTTTGCGCTCGTGGATGCGAATTCCCGCCTCGAGCAGCTCTGTGTATGACGCACGCCCGGCGTAAAGCACCAGCTTGGAGTCGGTCTCGCTGGGCAGCAGCAGCGTGACCTTCACGCCCCGGGCCACGGCCGCCTTCAAGGCGGCCATCAGCTGCGGGTCCGGAACGAAATAGGCCGTGGTGATGAGGATGTCCGACTCGGCGCTGTCGATGGCCGAGATCAGCGTGGCATAGATCAGGCTGTAGGCATCGTTCGGCGAGCTGCCGATGGCGCGCACCACGTCGTCGCCCTGGGACACGAGCTTCGGGAAATAGCGGCGCGGCGGCAGCGGATCGCCTTGCTGCTGGGCCCAGGTGTCGATGAACATGCGCTGCAGATCCGCCACCACCGGACCGTCGATCTGCAGGTGGGTGTCGCGCCATGGCAGCGCCTTGCCGGTTCTGGCGGTACGTGTGGACGGCTTGCTGAAGGAGCCGCCCCGGTAGACGCTGCTGATGTTGACGCCACCCACGAATGCCGTGCGCCCATCGACCACGAGCAACTTGCGGTGGTCGCGCTCATTGACGTCCCACCCGGCCTTCGCCACGAGCGGATTCACCGGGTTGTACGCGAGCGTGCGAACGCCGGCATCGCGCAACTGCTGGAAGAATTCCCGCCCGGCGTTGCGGCTCCCCACGCTGTCGTACATCAGGTTGACTTGCACACCGGCGCGTTGCTTGGCAATGAGGGCATTGGCGAACTGCTGTCCGGTCTCGTCGTCTTCGAGGATGTAGGTCTCGAGGTTGATGTGATCGTGCGCGCCGGCGATCGCATGGAACATCGCCTTGTACGTGTCCGGCCCATCGATCAGGAGCGTGACCCGGTTGCCGGTGACGAGCGGCGTGCCGGCCACCGCCTCCTCGAAGGCGAGGTGACGATCGAAGATGCTGGTGGGCTTGCCGCCGGCCTTCAAGCGGTCCAGCACCACTTTTGATTGCGCTGCGCTCAGGGGCCCCCCGGCGCCTTCGACGGCCACCCGAACTTCCTTGCGCGACAGGTCGGGCACGATCGTGGGCAGCGAGCTGCATGCAACGAGCAGGCCGACCTGCACCAGCACCGCCACCACCAACCACCGGGCCCACGCCCTGCGCAAGATGTTTGCCATGACGACTCCAGGCGCCGCAATGAGCGGACCGCCCGAGTCTGGCAGATCAACGGGTGGCTGTCGCCCGGGCAACCTCGGGGACGAGCGCTGGCCCCTTGTAGATGAAGCCGGTGTAGACCTGCACCAGATCCGCGCCGGCGGCCACCTTGGCGCGAGCGTCCGCGCCGCTCATCACGCCGCCGGCGCCGATGATCGGGAAACCGGTGCCAAGCTCGGCTCGGAGCTGTGCGATCACACGGTTGCTGGCCTCGAACACCGGCGCGCCGGACAGGCCGCCCACCTCTTCGCCGTGCGGCAAATGACGTACCGCATCGCGGGCAATCGTGGTGTTGGTGGCGATGACGCCGTCCATGCCCGTTTTCTTCAGCGTGCGGGCGATCAATTGCACCTGCGCATCATCCAGGTCGGGTGCGATCTTCACGAAGATGGGCACGCGCCGGCCATGCCGCGCGGCGAGCTCGCGGCCGCGGGCCTCCAGGGCGGTGAGCAGGGCGTCCAGCGCTGCATCGGACTGCAGCTCGCGCAGGTTCTTCGTGTTCGGCGAAGAGATGTTGACTGTCACATAGTCCGCATGCGGGTACACGCCATCGAGGCCGATCAGGTAGTCGTCCACGGCACGCTCGATGGGCGTGGCCGCGTTCTTGCCGATGTTCAAGCCGAGGATGCCGCCTTGCCCGCGAAACTTGCTGCGGCGCACGTTGGCGATGAACACGTCGAGGCCGTCGTTGTTGAAGCCCAGTCGGTTGATCAGGCCCTGGGCCTCGGGCAGGCGGAACATGCGCGGTTTCGGGTTGCCCGGCTGGGCCTTGGGCGTCACCGTGCCCACCTCCACGAAACCGAAGCCCATGGCGCCGAAGGCATCGATGCAGCGACCGTTCTTGTCGAGGCCCGCGGCCAGCCCCACACG
Organism: uncultured Rhizobacter sp.; assembly: GCA_966212105.1. GTDB lineage: Bacteria > Pseudomonadota > Gammaproteobacteria > Burkholderiales > Burkholderiaceae_C > Rhizobacter. The sequence goes on along the minus strand of CBIHPH010000162.1, from coordinate 3,381 downwards.
ATTGGGAAACACGAGCCCCGCGACGGTGACCGGGCTCTCCACGCGTTTTTGCGCCATCGCGCACATCAGCGGGGTGTGCTGGATGCGGGCGAGGGTGCCCAGCGTGATTTCATGGGCAAGTTCGGGGTCGAGGCCGAACAGGAACGGGCGGGTGAGGGCGTAGGGAACGAAGGCCATGGGCAGGGTCTTGGATAATGGCAGCATTGTCTCAAACCCGAGTTTTTCATGACCCAAGATGAACTGAAGGTGCTGGTCGGCCGTGCCGCGCTCGACCATGTGGTGCCCGGCACCGTGGTGGGCGTCGGTACCGGCTCCACCGTGAACTGCTTCATCGACGCGCTCGCTTCGATGAAGGACCGCATTGCGGGCGCCGTCTCCAGCAGTGAAAAGAGCACGGAGCGCCTGCGCGCGCATGGCATCCAGGTGCTCGACAGCAACACCGTGGCAAGCATCCCCGTGTACATCGATGGCGCGGACGAGATCGACCACCAGGGAAACATGATCAAGGGGGGCGGGGCGGCGCTCACACGCGAAAAGATCGTGGCGGACACGGCCGAGCGGTTCGTCTGCATCGCCGATGAATCCAAACTTGTCGAGGTGCTCGGTGCGTTCCCGCTGCCGGTCGAGGTCATTCCGATGGCCGCGGCCCAGGTGGCCCGCCGGTTCGAGGCCTTGGGCGGTCAGGCACGCTTGCGCGAAGGCGTGGTGACCGACAACGGGTGCCACATCCTGGACGTGCGCGGGTTGCGCATCACGGATCCGGCGGCCATGGAGCGCGACATCAACCAGTGGCCCGGCGTCGTCACGGTCGGCATTTTCGCGCGCAACCGTGCCAGCGTGTGCCTGCTCGGCACCGCGAAAGGCGTCAGGACGCTGACTTTCTAGACCTACATCCCAGCGTCGCACAGGAAAAGCGCGTACGCTCGGGCTGTTGCCAGTTCGGCAACCTGCTGAAAGGACGTGCCCATGGCCAAACCCAATTACTCATTTGAAAAGCGCCAGCGTGAGCTGGCCAAGAAAAAGAAGAAGGAAGAGAAGCTGAAGGAGAAGGCCGATCGCAAGCTGCATGGCGAGGCTCCGGCGGTCCATGAAGTGGGCGCCGAGGCACAAGGCGAGGCGGATGCCACGCCGGCCGGAGGCCACCACGCCGGCTGAACGACGGTTTCAGTTTGGCGCGCTCGCGCGGCGCGCTGCCCGGGTGACGAACCGCGCCGGGTCCACTGCATCGAGCAGGTTCGCCGGCAAAGGCGACGGCGCCCCCGCGATGGCGGCGGCCAGCACCTGGCCCCCGAGCGCGCTCCACGTGATGCCGCGTGAGCCCAGCGCGGTGAACACGAACAAACCCTGACGCCGCGGCACGAAACGCGCCTGCTCGACGGTGAGCCGGTCCGGGCCCACATCGGGCACCTCGCCGATCAGCGGCAGGCGATCTTCCGCCACACAGCGCCAGGCCGTGCGTCCCCGCAGCTCTTCGACGGAGCCCTCCCAGGAGCGTCCCAGCAGGCGTGCCAATTGCGCGAGGTTGTGGGCATGGTCGGCTGCGCGCACGGAAGCGTCGCTATCTCCCGCCTGGGCCGTAGCGCCGAACACGATGTGGCCGGCCACGTCCGGCATCACATAGCCGCCCCCCGCGATCGGCACGGCGGGCAGCACCATGTTGGCAGGCCTCGGCGCCATCGAGAGCTGCCCTCGCACCGACTGCACCGGCCACGCGGGGTGATCGAGCAGACGCAAGGCATCACCGGCATTGGCGAGCACCAGCACGCCCGATTCTGAGATCACGTGACCCGCCTGGTCCAGCGCCTGCCAGCGCGAACCCTCGCGCGCGATGCGGTGAACCTGCCGACTTCCGAGGAATTCGCACAGGGGCCCGGCTTCGGCCAGCATGGCTTGTGCGAGTCCTGCCGGATTCACCCAGCCGCCGTGCGGGTAAAACCATGCCGGCTGGTGCAGTGCGATGCCGCACACGTCACTGGCGGCGGCCGCATCGAGGGCTTGGACGTAATCGGCGGGCAAGTTCAGGCGGTGGAGAAGCGACCCCATTGCCGCCGGGTCTGTGGCGGCGTTTTCGAGGCGCAGCAGCCCGGCCGTGCTGCCCGCGACGCCGTGTGCATCGATCGCCCGCTGCACGGCCCGCCATGCCGCCCAGGAGGCTGCGCGATTGAAGCGGGCATGAGGGCCGTCGTGGGCGTTGACGATGCCATGGAAGAGGCCGGCCGGGTTGCCGGAGGCGGCCTGTGCGGGTGCATGATGGCCGTCGATCACGGTGCTGCGCCAGCCTTGCTCCGCAAGTGCGAGCGCGGTGGCGGCCCCGGCCAGGCCGGCCCCGACGATCACCGCATGCCTCTCGGATGAGGCAGCTGCCGCATGGCGCACCGGGGCGCGGCTCGGGACGAAGGCCGGGCGATAGCGCGCCATGGGCTGATGTCCGTCCTCGGCCAGCTCGAAACCGCGCGCCCGCAGGTGGTCTCGCAGCGCAGGGCTGGCGTGGCGCGCCGTCACGGTGGCATCCGGCGCGGCCAGGCGCACCAGGGCCTTGGACAGCCCCTGCGGGTCGGTCACCGGGGCATCGAAGCAGAACGCATTGATGCGGGCCACCACCTCTCGCCAGACGCGGCGAGGGTCGCCCGCGGCCAGCAGCAAATGCAGCCGGCCGCCGTCGAGCACGGCGGGGTGGAAATCCGCGGTGGCGGGCGGCCAGTGGGCCGGCATCTCGAGGCCCTCGGACGCGCATGCCAACTTCAAGGCCATGGCATCGAGGGGTTTGCACGACAGCATCACGACGTCGAGCCGCGTGCTGCGGTGAGGATCCGACCGCCACGCCGCCCACAGCGCAGGGAAGGGCGCCGGCGTGTCCAGCAACACGGAGAACCGCTCGCGGCCCTGCCAGCCATCCATCGGGGGGAGCAGTGTCATCGTGAGGGGATCACCATGGAAAAAGGGCACCGAGGGTGCCCTTTGATCGTGTGCCAGCGAGGAACGCCGAGCCGGGGCTCAGACGCGCTTGCGGTACTCGTGCGTGCGGGTGTCGATTTCGATCTTGTCGCCGGTTTCCACGAACAGGGGCACCGAGATTTCGAAACCGGTGGCCAGCTTCGCCGGCTTGAGCACCTTGCCGGACGTGTCGCCCTTGACGGCGGGTTCGGTGTAGGTGACTTCGCGCACCAGGCTCGTGGGCAGTTCCACCGAGATGGCCTTGCCTTCGTAGAACACCACTTCGACGGGCATGGCGTCTTCCAGGTACTGGATGGCGTCGCCCATGTTCTCCGATTCGACTTCGAACTGGTTGTAGTCGGCGTCCATGAACGCGTACATCGGGTCGGCATAGTAGGAGTAGGTGCACTCCTTCTTGTCGAGGATGATCTGGTCCATCTTGTCGTC
>CBIHPH010000161.1:0-7094 GCA_966212105.1 uncultured Rhizobacter sp. | reverse complement strand
AATTTCCCCCATCCCCGAGCTGGTCGCCGACCTGGCGGCCGGGCGCATGGTCATCCTCGTCGATGAGGAGGATCGTGAGAACGAGGGCGACCTGGTGCTCGCCGCGGACCTCGTCACGCCCGAGGCGATCAATTTCATGGCACGGTTCGGGCGGGGTCTGATCTGCCTCACGCTGACACGCGAGCGCTGCGAGCGTCTGCAGTTGCCACCCATGACGCGTCGCAATGGCACGCAGCACGGGACGGCGTTCACGGTGTCGATCGAGGCGGCCACGGGTGTGACCACGGGCATTTCCGCCGCCGATCGTGCACGCACCGTGCAAGCCGCCGTCGCCCGGGATGCGAAGGCGTCTGACCTGGTGCAACCGGGCCACATCTTTCCCCTGCAAGCCCAGGATGGCGGGGTGCTGATGCGCGCGGGGCACACCGAAGCGGGTTGCGATCTGGCCGGCATGGCCGGGCTGAGCCCGGCCGCCGTGATCTGCGAGATCATGAAGGACGACGGCACGATGGCCCGGCTGCCCGACCTGGAGGTCTTCGCAAAGGAACATGGCCTGAAGATCGGCACCATTGCCGATCTCATCGGCTACCGCAGCCGCAACGAGACGCTGATCGAGCGGCTCAGCCAGCGCCAGTTGGTCACGGCACAGGGCGAGTTCACCTGCACGACCTTTCGGGACCGCACTGGAGGTATCCACCTGGCACTGAGCCATGGCCCGGTGGGTTCGGGCGATGAGGTGCTGGTTCGTGTGCACGAGCCGCTGTCGGTGCTCGATCTGCTCGACGCAGGCGCTTGCGGTCATTCATGGCCGCTGCCGAAGGCGCTTGCCGAGCTGCGGGCGTCCGGCCGTGGCGTGGCCGTGCTGCTCAACTGTGGTGATGATGCGAAGTCGCTGGTGTCGCGCCTGACGGCACCGGAGCAGCCTGCTGCTCCGGCCCGCGGGCAGATCGACTTGCGAATCCACGGCGTGGGGGCGCAGATTTTGCGCGAGCTGGGGGTGAGCCGCATGAAGCTGTTGGGCAGCCCGCGCCGCATGCCGAGCATGACCGGGTATGGCCTCGAAGTCACCGGTTTCGTGTCGGCCAACTGATCCCCGTTCTTGTTTTTTCGCCTTATTCCTACCAAGGAACCTTTCCATGCAAGCTGCTGACAAGGGCCAGGCCGCCGATCTGGATGGAACCGACCTGCGCATCGGCATCGTGCAGGCCCGCTTCAACGACAAGTTGACTGGGCAGCTCGCCGCATCGTGCATCGAGGAACTCGTCCAGCTCGGGGTCTCGGCCAAGCACATCAAGCACGTGACCGTGCCCGGCGCCCTGGAGGTGCCGATCGCACTGCACGCCATGGCCGAGAGCGGCCGCTTCGATGCACTGGTCGCGCTCGGCTGCATCATCCGTGGCGAGACGTACCACTTCGAACTCGTTGCCAATGAAAGCGGCAGCGGCGTGACCCGCGTGGCGCTGGACCACGAGGTGCCAGTGGCCAACGCGATCCTGACCGTCGAAAACGAAGCGCAAGCCTGGGCGCGCGCCGAGGAAAAGGGGCGCGATGCCGCCCGTGTGGCCGTCGAAATGGCCAACCTGCTGGAAGACCTCACGTGACCGACACACCAAAGAAAAAGAGCGCCGCAGCACGCGGCACGCCCAAGGCCAACGCGCCGAAGTCCGCCCGGCGCCGTTCGCGCGAGGCGGCTTTGCAAGGCCTGTACGAATGGCTGATCTCGGGCACCGAGGCGGCCGTGATCGACGCCCACATGCGCGAGCAGGAAGGGTTCGACAAGTGCGATCCCGCCCACTTCGAGGCGTTGCTGCACGGCTGCATCGCCGAAGCCGCCGACCTCGACGCCGTGCTCAAGCGCCACGTCGATCGGCAGACCAACCTGCTCTCGCCCATTGAACATGGCGTGCTCATGATCGGCTCCTACGAGCTCAAGCACTGCATCGACATACCGTACAAGGTCGCCATCAACGAGGCCGTGGAGCTGGCAAAGAGCTTTGGCGGCACGGACGGCCACAAGTACGTCAATGGCGTGCTCGACAAGGCGGCGATCGATCTCCGCCCGGTTGAGGTCGAGGCGTTCAGGACCTCGCGTCGCTGAACAGGTGTGCGCCGACGTGGGATCGGCGCATCGCCGAAGCCACAGGGCTGCGAGTTTCGTGTCGGTGTGTTACGAATTCCGTGAAGCCGGTGCTTTTTGGGGCCAAGGCTCACTCACATTGCACTAAGCTAGGTCGGTAGTGGTTCCTTCCACCACACGCATTGCTTCCTCATGTCAGGTCCCGAGCCCGAACCGTCCCTGCCAGCCTCTCCCGACGCGACGTCTCCTCCGGATTCCGCGCCGTGGACCGACACCGACCTGGGCCTGGCACCGGCCAGTGCACCGGCTCGAGCTCCGGTACCTCAGAAGACTCCGGTGGCCACAGGGCAGCTTTCCACCATCGGGCACATCGGCCGCTACGCGCTGAAGTACCAGATCGGCGAAGGCGGCCTTGGGCGTGTGTTCGCTGCCCACGATCCGTTGCTGTCGCGCCTCATCGCCATCAAGACGCTCAATGTCGCGGTGTCGGCCGAGGAACGTGAATCGTTCAATGCACTGTTCCTGAACGAAGCACGCGCCGCCGGCGGGCTGAGCCACCCCCACATCGTCACGGTCTTCGACGCGGGAGTCAGCGAACAGGGCCCCTACATCGCGATGGAACTGCTGCGCGGGCGCGACCTGCGTCAGCTCCGCCTCGAAGGCTGGCGCCCCACGCCCATGCAGGCCGCACTGGTGATCCGTCGGGTGGCCGATGCGCTGGCCTACGCGCATTCAAAAGGCGTGGTGCACCGCGACATGAAGCCGGCCAACATCTTCATGGTGGGCCGCACGCAACCGCGCGTGCTCGATTTCGGCATTGCCCGGGTGGCGCATCACCACGACGTGCACGGCGAAAGCGACCTGGTTGGCGGTTCGCCGTACTACATGTCGCCCGAGCAGATCCGCCAGGAACCGGTCGACCGCCGTACCGATGTGTATTCGCTCGGCGTGGTGCTCTATGAGCTGTTGACCGATGTGCGTCCGTTCCGGGGCAGCACGCTTCCGGAAATCACGTGCGCGGTGCTCGAGGGCTCGCCGACGCCGGCCCACGAGGTCGATCCGACCGTCCCGAGGGCGCTCTCCGACATCGCGGCCCGTGCCATGCAGAAGAACCGCGACGATCGGTTCAGCTCGGCACGGTCGCTGTCGCGGGAACTGCGCCATTGGCTCGACGAACACGCGCAACAAGATGCCGCGGTTCCCACCGCGACCAACAACCACAAGCGCATGTTCGCCTGGGCAGGCGGCGGCGTGGCCGCACTGGCTGTCGCCGGTGCGGCATGGTGGTCGCTGGGGGCCCATGGCGACGACAGCAACATCCCTCCTGGCGCGGCAGCCGCGGCGGCTGCCTCGGCCCCGGCCAGCCAGGCTGCAGCTGTTGCATCCCTGCCGCTGGTGCCAGCCGCCGTGGCCGCGGACACCGTCCCATCCGCACCGCCGCCTGACACGGCCCCTCCCGCCAGTACGCCGTTGCCCGATGCCCAGGCCTCCGCCGCACAAGCCGTCGCTGTCAATGCGGTGCCTCCCGGGAACGCCCCTGTCGCCCTGCCGCCGGACCTGCCCGCGGTCAAGCTCGCCACGGCCACCGCCACGGTGATGACCCCCAGGGCCCAGGCCAGCGAGACGCCGACCAGTCCAGCCAAGTCCGCCAAGGAAACGGCGAAGGAACGTCGCGCCCGCGAGGCGCGCGAAAAGGCCGAACGGGCCGCATCAGGAGCACCGGCCATCACCATGGGCACCGTGCGCATCGCGGTGAGCCCCTGGGGAAATGTCGAAGTCGACGGCCGCCCGGTCGGCACGGCGCCCCCGCTCAATGAACTGAACCTGCCAGAGGGCCGGCACACCGTGACGATCCGCAACGATGAATTTCCCCCCTTCAGCGCCACGGTCAACATCGTCGCCGGCCAGCCCGTCAACGTGAAACACCGCTTCGGATCATGACCAAGATTTCCTGGCTCGCGCTCGCAGCGGCCGCGCTCTCGCTCACCACCGGTTGCGTGCAGCCGCCCGCGGCTCCAGTCGGCCTCCTCGATGTCATTGCGCGGCCGGCGGAGAAAGCCCTCCTGGCCGGCATCCGGGCGTACGAGGACGGGCAGTACGTCGAATCTGAAAAGCAGTTCAACGCAGCGCTGCAAGCAGGCCTTGCATCATCGAAGGATGTGGCCGCCGCACAAAAGCATCTTGCGTTCATCTATTGCACCACCAACCGCACGCCGTTGTGCGAAAACGCATTCCGTGAAGCACGCAAGGCCGATCCGGCATTCGCACTGAGCCGTTCAGAGCAAGGCCACCCGGTCTGGGGCCCCGTCTACAAACGCGTGTTGCCATAATCCGCGGTCATGCGGCATCGGGGCCGCAGTTCCGAGCCATGACCACGCCTTTCTCGCACCAGCTGCGCATCTATTGGGAAGACACCGACGCCGGCGGCGTCGTCTTCTACGCCAATTACCTCAAGTATTTCGAACGTGCCCGCACCGAATGGCTGCGGGCGCGTGGCTTCGAACAAGAAGCCTTGCGTTCCACGGCGCGCGTGGTGCTCGTGGTGACCGAGGCTCGCCTGAGCTATCGGCGCCCGGCGAGGTTGGACGACGAATTGCGCGTCACGGTGGACAGGTGCGATGTCGGTCGTGCATCGCTGGAGATCACGCAGGTGGCCTGGCGCGGCGACGAACGCCTGGTGGAAGGCGATATCCGCATCGGCTGCGTGGATGCGGACACCTTCAAGCCAAGGCGCCTTCCGGGAGACCTGCTGGAGCGGATTGCCGCCGTCCCGCGAGGATAATGTCGGCTTCGCGGAACAAGGGGCGCCCTGGCGCATCACACCGCCGACCCTTTCGAGACTGGACAACTGCCGAATGAACCAAGATTTTTCGATCGTCTCGCTGATCATGCATGCGAGCCTTGTCGTGCAGCTCGTGATGGGGGGCCTGTTGCTCACGTCACTGGCCAGTTGGACCGTCATCTTCGGCAAGCTTTTCGGCTTGCGGAAGGTGCGCAGCACCAACGAGGAATTCGAACGGGAATTCTGGACAGGCCGCAACCTCAACGACCTGTACAGCGACGCCGCGCAACGCAGCGACGGCGCCCCGATGGAGCGCATCTTCGCCTCCGGCATGCGCGAATTCATGAAGCTGCGCGAACGCCGCGTGGTGGATCCGGCAGCGCTGCTCGACGGCTCGCGCCGGGCCATGCGCGCCAGCCTGCAGCGTGAACTCGATACCGTCGAATCGAACCTGTCGTTCCTTGCCACGGTGGGATCCGTGTCACCGTACGTGGGCCTTTTCGGTACCGTGTGGGGCATCATGCATGCGTTCGTGGGCCTGTCGAACCTGCAGCAGGTTTCGCTTGCCACCGTGGCCCCCGGCATTGCCGAGGCGCTCGTCGCGACCGCGATCGGCCTGTTCGCGGCCATTCCGGCCGTGATCGCCTACAACCGCTTCGCGCGCGACATCGACCGCATCGCGATGCAGATGGACACCTTCACGGAAGAGTTCTCCAACATCCTGCAGCGCAACGCCGGCCATCCGGCACCCGCGCCAGCCCCGGCACCGGCCATGGCCGCCATGATGGGACGCTGACCGATGCCTGCCGTCGCCGGACGCGGCTCGCGCCGCCGCACGATCGCCGAGATGAACATGGTGCCGTTCATCGACGTGATGCTCGTGTTGCTCATCATCTTCATGGTCAGCGCACCGCTCATCACGCCGGGGGTGGTCGACCTGCCCAGCATCGGCAAGAGCAAGCAGCAGCCGCCGCATGTGATCGAAGTGGTCATCGCCAAGGACGAAACGCTGAAGCTGCGCTTCGACAACAAGGACAAGGGCACCGCCACGATGAAGACCCTGAACGACCGCGTGGTGACCCTGCAAGACGGCGACGAACGCTCGCCAGTCATCATCTCGGCCGACCGCGCCGTCCAGTATGAAATGGTCGTCAAGGTGATGGACAGCCTGCAGCGTGCCGGCGTGCAGCGCGTGGGTCTTGCCGTCAAGACCACCGGGGTGTGATGCCTTGCACAAGCCCATGCACGACCTGCACCTGCCCAGGCTGAGCCGGGACGACTTGCTCCCACCGGAGCCCGCCGGCATGGGCCGGGGCCTGTTGCTCGCGCTCGCCGCACACGTGCTGCTGATGATCGCCATCGCGTTCGGCGTGCACTGGAACTCGAGCGACCCGGCCGGTGTCGAGGCCGAGCTGTGGTCGGCCGTGCCGCAGATCGCCGCACAGCGATCCGCCCCGCCCGAGCCCGAACCGGAACCCGCTCCGCCGCCGAAACCCGAGCCCAGGCCAGTGCCCAAACCCGTCGAGGCCCCGCCTCCGCCCAAGCCCCTGCCCGACCCGCAGATCGCGATCGAGAAGGAAAAGGCGCGCCAGGAAAAACTGAAAGAAGAAAAGCGGCGGGAAGAAGAGAAAGAAAAGGCCGAAAAGGCCAAGCGAGAAAAGGCCGAGCAGCAAAAGCGCGAGGAAGCGAAGAAGCTCGAAGAGAAAAAGCTCGAGGAAAAGAAGCTCGAAGAGAAGAAGCTGGCTGAGAAGAAGAAGCAGGATGCCGCCAAGGCGCAGGCCCAGGCCGAAGCTCAGCGTGAGGCACAGCTCAAGCGAATCCTCAACCAGGCCGGTGCTGACAACGGCTCGCCCGGTGGCAGGGACTCGCAGACTAGCGGTGCATCGTCCTCCTATGCGGGCCGCATCCGCGCCGCGGTGGAACCCAACATCACGCTCACGAACGAACTCAACGGCAACCCCACCGCCGAGGTCGAGGTTCGCCAAGGGCCCGACGGCACCATCCTTGGCAAGCGGCTCGTCAAGAGCAGCGGCGTCACGGAATGGGACGAGGCGGTGCTGCGCGCCGTCGACAAAACCCAAAAGCTGCCACGCGACATCGATGGACGGGTCATCTCGCCGGTCATCATTGCCTTCAAACCTAGAAAATAGGCCCCCCAGTCGCTTCGCTCCTGCCCCCAAGGGGCGCCACGGGTCGCCCGGCGGAGCCGGGCTCGCGTGTGGCTTGATGTGCGGC
>CBIHPH010000160.1:0-7153 GCA_966212105.1 uncultured Rhizobacter sp. | reverse complement strand
CTGGAGACAGTGGTCGTGCGGGGGATTCGTGGCCGAAGCGCCTGAGCAAAATGCGTGGAAGCTGGTGTTCAGAGCGCCTCTTTGGGGCACCTTTCTGGCGCCGACAGAAAGGTGACTCGGCTGCCGGGCCGAGACCCGGCGCGGCCTCGCCAGAGAGCAAGATCATCTAAAAGATGAGCAGGGTGCGGGGACCCGCTCAAATGGGTCAATGCTTGTCCAACTCGCTCGTAAACGCATCCGCAAAGAAGGCGTCAGAGGGCAGCCCGCATTGAGCGACGAAGTCCCGCTGAGCCGACTCGACCATGACGGGCGCCCCGCAGGCGTAAACATGGAAGCCCGACAGGTCGGGAAGGTCAGCCATGACGGCATGGTGGACGAGGCCGGTGCGGCCTGCCCATTCGTCGGTGGGCTTGGGCTCGCTCAGCACGGGCACGTAGCGCAGGCTGGGCATGGTGCGTGCCGCTTCGACGAGCCACTCATGGGCGTAGAGGTCGATGAGGCTGCGGCAGCCCCAATACAGGTGCGCCGGGCGCGCGTCTCCGCTGTGGCGCATGTGTTCGACGATGGCCTTGATGGGCGCAAAGCCGGTGCCGCTGGCAAGCAGCACGACGGGGTTGGGCACGCCTTCTCGCAGGAAGAAGCTGCCGAACGGGCCTTCGAGCCGCAGGATTTCCTTTTCCTTCATGCCGTGGAAGACATGGTCGGTGAACTTGCCGCCGGGCATGTGGCGGATGTGGAGTTCGATGCCCGGGTGCTGCTCCTGCACGTGCGGAGCGGTGGCCATGCTGTAGCTGCGGCGGCTGCCGTCGCGCAGGATGAATTCGATGTATTGGCCGGCGTGGTACCCGAGCTTGTCGTTGGCGGGCAGCTGCAGTTTGACGATGGCCACGTCAGGGGCGGGTTTGTCGATGCTGATGACGCGGCTCGGCATTTTGCGCACCGGGAATTCGCCCGCACCGGGTACGGTGCGGGCCTCGAGCACGAGGTCGGTCTGCGGGGCGGCCACGCAGGTGAGCACCATGCCGGCCGCTTCTTCTTCGGCGCTGAGGGCCTTGGCCTGGTGGGCGCCGTGGATCACGCGGCCTGCGACAAGGCGGCACTTGCACGAGCCGCAGGCGCCGTCTTTGCAACCGTAGGGCAGGCCGATGCCTTGTTCGATGGCGGCGGCAAGGACGGGCTCGTCCCTGTCCACCTCGAAGGTCACACCACTGGGCAGCACGGTGACGTTGAAAGTCATGGGGTAATCTCTTCCGGCATTGACATCGTTCACCCCCCGATTTTGCCCTCGTTCCCATGACCGCCCTGTCAGCCCGTCCGCACCGCTTCCGGCGGCCCGTCCTTTTGATCGTCGGCTGTGGGGATGTCGGCATGCGGGTGGTGCGCCTGCTCGCGGGCCGCTGGCGCGTGCTGGCGCTGACCTCCAGTGCGGACCGCGTGCCGGCGATCCGGACGGCGGGCGCCGTGCCGCTTTGGGGCAATCTGGATGCCGCGGAGACGCTCTCCCGGCTCGCCGGTCTGGCCGATGCCGTGCTGCACCTGGCCCCGCCCGCGCGGGACGGGAACACGGATGAACGCACGCGCCACCTGCTGCAGGCGCTCGGCCGCCAGGGCCGGCTGAAACGGCTGGTGTATGGCAGCACCACGGGCGTCTATGGCGATACCGGCGGCGCCCGCTTCGATGAGACCCGGCCGGTTCGACCTGCGAGCGATCGGGCCCGGCGGAGGGTCGATGCTGAGGCCCGGGTGCGGTGGTTCGGCAAGGCGTTCGGCGTGACCGCCACGGTGCTTCGCATTCCGGGAATTTACGCGGGAGACCGGCCGGGCGGTCATCCCCGAGAGCGGCTCTCACGCGCCACGCCGGTGCTGGTGGCGCAGGACGACGTCTACACGAACCACATCCATGCAGATGACCTCGCGCGTGCCTGTGTCGCAGCGCTTCATCGCGGGCGGCCGCAGCGCGTCGTCCATGCGAGCGACCACACGATGCTGAAAATGGGTGAGTACTTCGACCTCGCGGCCGACCTGTGCGGCTTGCCGCGCCCGCCGCGCATCACGAGGCAGGAAGCCAGCCGCACGATGTCGGACCTGCAGCTGTCGTTCTGGAGCGAGTCACGCCGGCTCGACAACCGGCGGCTCACCCAGGAACTGCGGGTGAGGCTTCGCTATCCCACGGTGCGAGAAGGCCTGTCGGCCTGAGCCCTGCGGCGGCGTTCAGCGGCGGCGCCCGAACGGCGGCCTGCCTCGCCAATACTGGATCATCAAGAAGGCGCCGATCATGCCCCCCAGGTGGGCGAAGTGCGCGACGCCACTGCGCGTGTCGGTGAACCCGAACAGCAGTTCTAGCCCGCCGAACAATGCGACGAAGACCTTCGCCTTCATTGGAATCGGCGGGAAGAGGGGCATGATGATCCGGTTCGGGAACATCATCCCGAACGCGAGCAGCAGCCCGAAGAGGCCTCCGGAGGCACCGACCGTCGGTGCGCCGAAGCCGAGCAGCGCGGCCACGGCCAACTGCGTGAAGGCCGCGGCAACGATGCTCGCGATCCAGAACTGCACGAACCGTTTGGGGCCCCACACACGCTCCAGTTCGGAGCCGAACATCCACAGGCCCAGCATGTTGAAGAACAAATGAAGCGGCGAGCCGTGCAGGAATGCGTACGTCACCAGCTGCCAAGGCAGGAATCCATTGCCCCAGGGCCAGAGGGCGAACAGACCTTCGAAGAATCGGCCCAGAAGGAACTGAACGCAGAAGACGCCCACGTTGATCAACAACAGGGCCTGGGTGATGGGAGGCATCGGGGGCATGCGCAGATTCAGGTCGTCGACAAGACCGCAAGGGTACCCGGTTTGCGGACGCGCACAGGCATGTCCCAATGTGCGAACCGACACGGGCGCACAGGGGGCTGGCGAACAACGGCCCGGATGGTGCACAATAGCGGGCTTGCTCGCCTTGTGAGGGCAAGATCGAATTCAGGCTCCGGTTCGAAGAGTCCGCACTCTTTGCATCAGGAGCCAGGTGGGAACCAGGCGAATGCGTCGCGGTTCCTGCCAAGGTGTACGAGGTAGTGTGTTGTAGACTGCTTCACAGTTTTGCCCGGGTGGTGAAATTGGTAGACGCAGGGGACTCAGACCAAATTTGAGCCCTCCGGGGGAAACCCCAGAGGTGAAGCCCGTCAAACTCGGCGAAGGCCCTGGATGCAAGTCCGAGCTAATACCGAGCCAAGCCCTGAAGCTGAAAGGCTTCTCGGAAGGTGTAGAGAGCAGACGGCGGGCACCTAAGGCCGAAAGGCTATGGTGAAGGCGTGCTCCAGCCCACGAACGCCGCCTCTTCGGAGGCGGCGGCGGCGAAAGCCGAAGTGGGAAGAAAATCCCCCGCCGCAAGGCGTGCCGGTTCGATTCCGGCCCCGGGCACCACACCCCAAGCCGCCCCTGTTTCGACAGGGGCGGCTTTTTTTTATTAGCGGCATCCGATCCGACGACGCTTTGCCCGCGTGTCGGCTTCAACGACGGTGCGTATCCGCTGCCAGCATCGACACCAGCTCGTCCACCGCATGTTCGGCCTGCCTGATCGACGCGTCCAGTCGATGGTCCCCGAATTCGTCGTATTCGATGGCTGCGCTGCGCACATCGGTCACGCCGATGTAGGCAAAAGCGGTTTCAACAGAGGTCTCCACGTGGTTGCGGTTCGCGTTGTGCCCGCCTTGCCGGTAGCCATGGTCGCCACGAGACGAAAGAATCACCAGCCGCTTGGCGCAGTCTGCCAGCAGTGGCCAGTAGGGGGCGCCATCGCGGCTTCGATCAAACCCGAACGTGCGTCCCACACGCACGATGTTGTCGATGTACGCCTTGAAGGGCGCAGGGGGCCCGAAGTTGTACATGGGTACGCCGGCGATGACGAGGTCGGCCCGCATCAGTTCATCGACCAGGGTGTCGCTGACGCGCAGTTCTTCCCGCATCCAGGCCTCTCGCGCGTGCTCCGGGGTGAAGGCTGCATGGATCCAGCGGCCGGTGACGGGCGGCGGGGGCTCATGGCCCACGTCGCGGTAGATCACCTCGGTGTCGGGACGCAGGGCAGTCCACTGCCGAACGAAACGGGCCGTCAGCCGCCGTGTGTGCGATCCATGGGAAACACCGTCGGAGCTCCCGGGCCGGGCGCTGGCGTCAATTTGCAATAGTGTGGTCATCGTCAATGGGCTCCGTGAAGACGAAACTTGTTCAGGGGTTTCGAGTTTCGATCGGCGATTTCGGGCGAACAAACGATGTGTTCTCATTCGATGAATGACATCAGATCATCTGTGAACGCCCATGCCACTCCCATCGCTGACTTCGCTTCGCGCCTTCGAGGCGGCGGCACGTTCATGCAGCTTCAAGCAAGCCGCCGAAGAACTGGCCGTGACGGCAACCGCGATCAGCCATCGCATTCGCGATCTGGAGGACGACCTCGGACGTCCCTTGTTCCTGCGCAAAGTGCGAGCTGTCGAACTGACACCCGATGGGCTGGCGCTTTACGCTGCGGTGCACAGCGGCTTCCAGACCATTGCCGCGGCGATCGAGCAGGTGCGCAAGCCTCGCCGAGCTTCCGTGATGCTGTCGACGACACCTGCGTTCGCCGCCAAATGGTTGGTGCCCCGGCTGGCATCCTTTCAGGCGGAGCACCCTGACATCGACCTGCATGTCCATGCGTCCAATGCGCCGGTCGATCTGCAGGCGGGCACGGTCGACCTGGCAATCCGATATGGCGACGGCCACGGCGCAGGAGCGACGGCCACGTTGCTGCTGGAAGATCGCTTCGCGCCTGTCGCGAGCCCCGCGCTCGTGGCGGCCGCAGGCGACGATGCGTCGCAATGGCCCTTGATCCACTTTGACTGGCACCGTCCTGGGCCCGCGGATCTGACCTGGCGAGGCTGGGTAAGCGAGGTGGGTGGCACGCTTGCCGAGCTTTCCGCCGGCATGCGGTATTCGGAGGAAAGCCATGCCATCCAGGCGGCCGTGGCAGGCCAGGGCGTGGCGTTGCTGAGCCTGGTGCTTGTGGAGGAGGAGCTGCGCCTG
Organism: uncultured Rhizobacter sp.; assembly: GCA_966212105.1. GTDB lineage: Bacteria > Pseudomonadota > Gammaproteobacteria > Burkholderiales > Burkholderiaceae_C > Rhizobacter. Next base: position 2,104 of record CBIHPH010000160.1, on the reverse strand, counting down.
GGGCTGCTGCGAACCGTGGGCAGCCGCACACTCAAGGGAATGTCCTACCACGTGCTCAAATCCAGGCAGCGCCCCGTGTCTGATGCGGTCCTGATCGTGGAAGCCTGGCTGGTACGTCGCGGTGCAGCTGTCGCTGATGCCTGCCATGGACCCGCTGCCATGGGAACCGCGGCGCCCTCACCGTAGGCGTCCGTGGGCCCCAGGGCAGTCGAGGCGGTTCGCCCTGCAATGCACAAGCTCTCCAGAACCTGCAAGCCCTCCGGTTGCACAGCCTGCGACAATGGTGGGAGGAGACCTCATGACGACCTACAAGACTCTGGAAGACACCATCGGCCACACCCCGCTGATCCGGTTGGTTCGGGTGCCCGGTGAGGCGAACGAGCGGCGGGGCAACGTGATCCTCGGCAAGCTCGAGGGCAACAACCCCGCTGGCTCCGTGAAGGACCGGCCGGCCATCAGCATGATCCGGCGCGCCGAGGCCCGCGGTGAAATCCGCCCTGGCGACACCTTGATCGAAGCCACCTCGGGCAACACCGGCATTGCGCTGGCGATGGCCGCGGCCGTTCGCGGCTATCGCATGGTCCTCATCATGCCGGAGGACCTCAGCATCGAGCGTGCTCAGACGATGAAAGCGTTCGGCGCCGAGCTGGTGCTCACGCCCCGCAGCGGTGGCATGGAATACGCCCGCGACCTGGCCGAGCAAATGCAGCGCGACGGCAAAGGCCGGGTGCTCGACCAGTTCGCCAACGCCGACAACCCGCTGTCCCATTACGAAGGCACCGGGCCGGAAATCTGGAATGACACCCAAGGGCGCGTCACGCATTTCGTCAGCGCCATGGGCACCACCGGCACCATCACCGGCGTCTCGAAGTTCCTGAAGGAAAAGAACCCCGCCATCCGCGTGATCGGCGCCCAGCCGAGCGAGGGGTCTCGCATTCCCGGCATCCGCAAGTGGCCGGCGGCGTACATGCCGGCCATCTACGATCCGAGCCACATCGACGAAACCATCGAGGTGAGCCAGGCAGACGCCGAGGACATGGCGCGCCGCCTCGCACGGGAAGATGGCCTGTTTGCCGGCATTTCGGCGGCCGGTGCCTGCTGGGCAGCGCTCGAGGTGGCCAAGCAGGTGGAAAACGCCACCATCGTGTTCATCGTCTGCGACCGTGGAGACCGGTATCTGTCCACCGGCGTGTTCCCGGCCTGAGCCACCGATGGCGCAGGCCTACATCTATTGCCCGAGCTGCGCTGGCGCGCTGCAGCGCATCACCCAGGTCGAAGACGGTGGTCCGAAGGAACGCAGCCGCTGCACCGCCTGCGGTTGGACGCATTGGAACAACCCGACACCGGTGCTCGCCGCGGTGATCGAACTGCCCGAGGCCGACGGCCGCCTGCTGATCGCCCGCAATGCCGCATGGCCTGTCGAGACCTTCGGCCTCGTCACCGGGTTCATGGAAGCCGGCGAAAGCCCGGAGGAAGGCATCCGCCGGGAGGTGGTGGAGGAAACGGCGCTGCAGGTGGATGCCGTCCACCTGCTCGGCGTCTACGACTTCCAGCGGATGAACCAGGTGATCATTGCTTACCACGTGGTGGCCCGGGGCGAGGTGATCCTGTCCCCGGAGCTGGCTGAATACAAGCTCGTGGTGCCGGAGCGCTTCAAATGCTGGCCGGTCGCCACCGGGCTGGCCGTGGCCGATTTCCTGCGCTCAAGGGGCATCGAGCCGCAATGGACGGACTGGCCGGCCGCCGAGGCCTGACTGACCCTGCAAGAGACAAACGCCATGGATGCACACAAGGAAATCGACACCCGCGGGATGAACTGCCCGCTCCCCATCCTGAAGGCCAAGAAGGCCCTGGCCGACATGAACAGCGGCGAGGTGCTCAAGGTGGTGGCCACCGATCCGGGTTCCACCCGCGATTTCCAGGCCTTCGCCCGGCAGACAGGCAACGAACTGGTCGAACAGTCGGCTCAGGCGGGGGAGTACATTCACTTCCTCCGGAGACGGTGAGGCCCCCCAGTCGCTTCGCTCCTGCCCCCAAGGGGCGACCCCGGGTCGGCCGGCAGAGCCGGCCTCGCGGGTGGCTTGAGGTGCGGCTTCGCTTTGCT
>CBIHPH010000159.1:0-7164 GCA_966212105.1 uncultured Rhizobacter sp. | reverse complement strand
AGTGAAGGCACCCTCCGTCTGCCGATGCCTTGCAAGCAACACCGGGTACCGTGGCGAAGGCGTCAAGGCGTCAAGGCAAGCAATGCGATCAGAGCGCCGGCCGAAGGCCTGTAGGCTTACAGGTCGTCCTGGCACCGCGTGGTTGAGAACCACAGCCAGCAAGGCACATTGCCTGTCAGGCCAGTGCGCCAGCGCCAGCAAGCCGACGCCCAACGTGATCTTCCGCGATCACCCGATCACCCGATCACCCGATCACCCGATCACCCGATCACGCGCTCACCACTTGGGGCGCGGGCCCTTCCCTTCTTCGAAAAGCCTCCATCGCTCTGCCAAGGCCCTGTCGTACCAGGGTATGAACTCGGCGTCGTGGAGCGCCAGGCTGAGCCAGGCGTCAGCCTCGGTCAGCATGAAGCGGTCGGCAACGAAGCTTTCGAGCAGGACGCGCACTTGTGCGTCCGTCACGCCGGGATCGTGCTCAGCCGCGGCGCAGGCGATGTCCGCGAAGCCGCGCGGCACATCACAGAACTCATAAACGACCTTCTCCAGCGGGGTCAGTGCCTTGCTGTCCCGCACGCGATTGAAGCGGCTGTCATAAAGCGTGGGGACGCCGGAGCGGTCGTCGGTCAGCACCAATGTTCCCGCCTTCGGGTAACGCTTCCATACGGCGATGAAGTCGTCGATGGGTCGCACCAGCGCATCCCGGTCCAGGTCGTCACGGAACGAGAAGTCGAAGGTGTTGACCAACTCCGCAATGACGTCGTCGGGGTACGGATAGATCAGGCGGTGGTAGCTCGCCGGGCGCCGGTCATGGAAGCCCAAGGCCTCGGAGTTGGTGTACGAAGGGCTGAACCGAGTCAGCCTCATTGCGCCTGTGCCTTCCGGCGGGTCCAAGTGCACCATGGCCAGCAGAAAAGTGCGGATCTGCTCGTAGTCCTCGCGCCTTTCTCCAGGAAACCCGTACAGCAGGTTCCAGTAGGGCCGCACGCCCGCTTCCTTGCAGTATTTCAGGCACGCCACGTTGCCCAAGGCGCTGACGCCTTTGTCCATGAGCTCCAAGACATGACTGCTCAGCGATTCGATCCCGGGCTGGATGGCTTCGATCCCCACGCGCTTGTATTCCTTGACCTGGCGCCGCGAGAGGTTCGACTTGGTCTCGATGAAAAACTTGATCGGCAGCGGTTCCTTCTCCAGCTTCCCGATGAGCGGGCGCATGAACTTCGGACTGACGATGTTGTCGGTGAAGGAAACGTAATTGAGCCCGTAGGCTTCGTGCTGCGCCCTGATCTCCCGGTCGACGCGCTCGGGCGACTTGCTGCGGTAGGCCATGTCCGAGCCGTTGAGGCCACAGAAGACGCAGTGGTGGTGTTCGCCCCACCAGCAGCCGCGCGAGGCCTCCACCGGGAAAGGCACGTCTTCGCGATTCATCAGCCCGTGACGGTCGATTTCCTCGAAGTAGTCCGTATACACGGGCACGGGCAGGGCATCCATCTCGCGCACCGAGGAGCTTCCCTGCGCCTTGAAGACCGAACCATCGGACGCACGCTGCCACACACCGGGTGCCTTCGCCCCTGTCGGGCGGACCAGCTGCGCCAGGTATGCCGGAAACGACAGCTCGCTTTCGCCGTCGAACACCGCGTCCACGAAATCGAACAGCTCGAGGATGTGCTTGCCCACGCTGCCCTCGCACAGCGGTCCGCCCAGCACGAGCTTGCCGGCAAAGCCGGCGCTTCTGAGCTTCCTGGCCAGGGCCAGCGAGGGCATGAGCTGGTCGAAGACGCAGCTGAAGCCGATCAGGCCGTAGCGGCTCCAGTCGGTCTGGCTCACGCACTCGTCGATGAATGCCTGCGCGAGATGAGCATTGCCCATCACGTCGTCGCAAAACCTCGCATAGGGGTGATCGGCGGCTTCCTTGCTGAAGATGGCTGCATATTCCTGCGGCGTGCACACGTAGCCCCCGAAGACAGCCGAGCTGAACATCCACTCTGCCGCCAGGATGACCCGCGACAGATCGCTGATGACTCGGCTGAATTCGCTGTAGCTCTTGCTACGCAGCTCCTGCGAGTAGCGACCATGCTCCAGCAGGAACCGGAACCAGCGGTCGTTGAGGTAGAGCACGTCGCAGCCGCCCACGCCAGCCTCAAGGGCCGCGGCCTTGATGGAAGCCAGCCCGATCGCCGGCAACCGGGGAAGTCGCCACGGCATGCATGCCAAGGCCACCCGAACGCCGGCCAGGTCGGGCTTTTTGGTGCTAACGGGAAACGCGACAGGGTGCAAGGACATGGGCAGCTATGGCGTGCCGGCACGTCACCAGGAGAGCTGATCGGTGCCTGGAGTTGAGCCGCCATGCTGGTGGCACCCGATCAGTGGTACGTATCCATGATTTCCCTCATGGCGAGTTCAGCCCACCCTACAGGCACCTTGATTCGAGCCAAGTTCCGCATGCCGAGCTGATGGATCGAATCAGACGCCTGCGAGCTTTGGCGTTGCAAGCTCCTGGCGAAGTCCAGGCGCTGCATTGCCTGCGCCCACCGCATGTGGCCATGCGGGCGTGAATCGGGCTGGGCATCCCGCAGTCATCAGCCCACGAGAGAGAACACATCCTCGGGGGCGATGCAGCGCTTCAAGCGGTTCAGGCAGCTGGTGGAAGAACGGCCGAGGCCTTCATCGCGGCGCGGATCATTCTGGAGGCCAAGCGGCTGCTGGTGCACCCGGCCTTGCCCGTTGCCGCCATCCCGGACAAGCTGAGCTTCGACGAGCCCACCAACTTCAGTAAGTTCTTCAGGCGCGAGGTCGGCTGCTTACGCCCGCGCGGTTCCGGCGCGGCGCCGGGACGGCTCCGGCTCGATGACGCGGTCGGGCACCGAGTCGCCCCACTTGCGCATCGCCTCCAACACCTCCCGCAGGCCTTGCCCTAGCGGCGTGAGTTCGTAAACAACGCGCGGCGGCGTTTCGGCGAACGCGGTGCGTGTCACCAACCCGTGGCGTTCGAAGCCCTTCAGACGATGCGTCAGCGTGTGCGCACTGATGCCGGGCATTGCTGCTCGCAGTTCGGTGAAGCGCCGCGGGCCTTGCAGCAGATCGAGCACGATCAGCGTGGCCCACGGGCCGTCGAGCAGGGTGAGGAACCGCGACACGCCGCAGCAGGGCGTTGCCTCACGTTTCATCCCGGACCTCCTTCAGTGCATTTGACGTAACCAGTGCGCGCAGTAGAGCATCAATTCTCTTCTTTGAACCATTGAAAGGGACACATGAGCTTCGTAATCCATGGCGCCACCGGCGCGCAAGGCGGCCCGCTGTTCGGGCGGCTTCTCAAGGCCGGCAAGCCGGCCGTGGCCGCCGTGCGCAACACCAGCGCGGCGCAGGGCAAGCCCGCGGTCGCCATCGACAACACTTCGGCGCATTCGCTGGCCGCAGCGTACCGGGGTGCCCAGGGTGTGTTCGTTCACCTGCCAGTCACGGCCGAAGCGGAGCGCCTGCAGTACGCCCAGAACATCGTCCGCGCGATCGGCATGGCCAAGCCGAAGCGGGTGGTGATCTCCACCAGCGGCTGGGTGGTGGACGAGCCGCAATCCCCGCTGCAGAACCCGCCGGAAAGCGCCATCGCCACGCTGATCCGCGAGACAGAGCGCACCGGCGTTTCGACCGCCGTGGTGGCGCCGCGGCTGTTCTTCGAGAACCTGCTGAATCCGCTGATGCTGGAACCGGCGAAGTCTGAAGGCGTGTTGCGCTATCCGCTGCGCGCCGACTTCGCCGTGTCATGGAGTTCGCATCTCGATGTGGCCGAGGTGGCCGAGCGCCTGCTGACCGACCATGCGGTGACGGGGCTGGTGGGCGTCGGCCAGTTGCCCGGCATCACCGGGAATGACCTGGCGACGAGCTTTGCGGAGTTCTTCGGCCGCCCCGTATCGTTCAGCCCCCTCACGCCCGAAGCGCTCGGTGAAATGATCAGTCCCATGCTCGGCGCCGCCGCGGCAGCGGGCGTGGTGGCCGGTTATCAGGCGCAGGCCCGCGCTGCTGCGAACGCGATCACGCCGGCCACGAGCGCACAGCAGCGGCTCGGCCTGTCTCCCCGCTCCGCGAGGCAGTGGCTGGCTGAGATGATGTCGTGATGCCAGTCGGCTTCGGTTGCAAGTACCTCGAGTCGGTGTTGGCCGACAAGTAGGTTCGCTATTGGGTGTCCCGCTCAACGTGTCGTGTAGCCGACCTAGGCACCTTCCTGGCGGCCGTACAGCGGCTTGACGGTGGCGTCCATGTCCAGCGCACCCACGGCCGCTGCAAGGCCTCGCCCATGCTGACCATCAGTGCATTGCGCATCCACGGGCTCGCTGGCCTCGGGCGCCATCGCCTTGAGCTCACGGCGTACCGACGCGGACGCCAGCAATGTGCGCAACGCTTGCTTGCCGCCAGGATGTCGAGCATCAACGTGCCCTGCACGTCGCGTGGCCGCGATGCGTTGGGGCTGCTGTAGTGCAGCGGACACGCCTGCATCCACCCATGGTGTCAACCACCATTCGCGTCTTCGCCGGCCGGCGCCAGCACCACCTTCCGTTCTTTGGTTCACATCACCTTCACGCCCGCTCGCTGGCCATCGCACCCTCAGCCTCGTACTGCACCACCTGATTGCGCCCGGAGCGCTTGGCCCTGTAGAGCGCCTGGTCGGCCTGGTCGACGAGTTGCGGCGCCTGGGGCACGGATTCGGTGATCTGGGCGATGCCGAAGCTCGCCGTGACGATGGGCGCATCGCCCAACGCGATGCAGCCGCCCAACTCCGCTGCCGCCATGGCGCGCAGCCTCTCGGCGATGGTCGCGGCCAGTTGCGCGTCAGCACCGGGCAATGCAATGCAGAACTCCTCGCCGCCGTAGCGGCAGATGATGTCGTTCTGTCGCACGCCGCGCCGCAAGATGGCTGCGAACCCCTGGATGACACGGTCGCCCGCGGCGTGTCCGTAGATGTCGTTGATCGCCTTGAATCTGTCGATGTCCGCCATGAGCACGGTCAGCGGCTTCCCGTGGCGGCGTGCGTGCTCGAACAGGGATTCGAGCAGTGGGAAGAAAGCTCGCCGGTTCATGCTGCCGGTCATCGGGTCCTCGGTGGCCATGCGGCGCAGCTCGCTGTTCTGGCGTTCGAGTTGTTCCTTGGAGCCGCGCAGCTCCTCCATCACCTGCACGAGCCGGCGGTGTGCGGCGTCGAGCGCCGTCACGTCGGTGAATGAAATGACGCAGCCACGCACCCTGCCCTTGTCGTCGACGACGGGAGAGCAGTTGACGATGAGCTTGCGCAGCGGTCGCGCGGGCGATGCAGCTTCGTATTCGATGCCGACGTTCACCGAGGCCTGCTCCATGCAGGCGACCCACGGCACAACCTCCTGCGGCACGCTGGGTTGCAGCCATGCCAAGTCGTGCGGCCGCCGGCCCACGGGTGAACTCGCCGCATCCGGGGTGAGCGCGTCGAACGCCTGGTTCGACATCACGATGCGGCCGTCCTGGTCGAGCACGACGACCGCTTCGCTGAGTGCGTCGAAGGCCATCTGCACCCTTTGCGGCACCACCTTGCCGGGATCCAGGTACTGGAATGCACGGCGCAGGTACAGCGCAAAGAAGAGCATGGCCCCGATGCTGAAGAAGATCAGCATGCGCACCTGCGGCGACCACCAGGCGTTCCAGTTCATCGGGTGGTACACCACCTCGACCTGGGCCCAGGGAATCGACTGCCGCGGACGCGAAACGGAGACGGCGAACTGCGTGTTCCCCTCGGCCGACTTGTCCAAGGGGCGCCAGATCGTGTCGTGCCCGGGCGATGAGGCGGCCAGCTGACCGCCGTCGAGCCGCAGGCCGATGGAACGCAGCGCCGGATCGGCGCCCAGCATGTCGGGGAGCATCGCCTCCAGGCGCGACGGCTCGAGGCTGTACTGGCCCACCACCTGCGAGGCCAGGCGCTGCGCCAGGTGCTCCCGGCGATGCCACTCCTCCTCACCGTCCAGCGGAAACACCCGGAACACCAGATCGGCCGCCAGCAACAGCGTGAGCGCCAGGGACAACAGCCCCAGCGCCATGCGCAAGGACGGGCTACGCATGAATTTCACTCGTCTGCCTCCAGTTGCATGGCGGGGGCTCTCGGCTGACCGGGCCGGCCGGGCTGCGAGCCGCCCGAACGCCCGTCCTCCTCATCGCCGTGCTGCTCGTCGAGGAGCAACCGGCGTTTCTCCTTTTCATCGCGCTTGAGCACGGGCAGCAGATCGAAGCTCTGCCATGCACGCACGGAGGCCAGCACGCTGGCGAGCAGCCCCGAGGACCGCCCGGTCCACCATGTGACACCAGCGGACAGGCTGGCAAGGCCCGCATGGAGCACCCATTCGTCGAACGCGACTGATGAATCGCCGTCGCCGTATGGATGCTGGCCTGAAGCGGGGGAGATGCGCCACTCGTGGTCGTCGTGCTCATGGTTGTGCTGCGACGCCTGCGCCCCGGCCCACCAGGCCTTGATCGCGATCTCCTCGGCGGCGAGGCCATTGCGCGAGGAGCGGATCATGTCTTCCACCGTGCGCAGGACGCGTGGGGAGGCGTCGCGGTACAGCGAGAGGGAAGACGCCGCCGCACTGTTTGCCGACGCCGTGATCACCGCATCCGTCCGCGCACTGCTCGCAACCGGTAGCGAGGGGTTCGCGGTACCGGCGTTCGGGGTGCCGCCCGATCGAGGCATATGGATCTCATCGAGGAAAGAGCTGCCGCTGGCATCGGGCAGCGGGAAGTCGAAAACGGCTTCGCTCACCTCCGTCACGGTGACGGACAGGTTCTGGGCGGTGGCGAAAGTACCGTCGCTGGCCTGCACGATCACGTCATAGATGTTGTCGGCGCCGGCATCGGCCGGGGCATCGAAATCGGGCGCGCTGATGAACCTCAGGGCACCCGTCGAAGGGTCGATGGTGAACAGCGCGGCATCTGCTCCGCCGACGATGGTGTAGGTCAGCGTCTGCGCGGGCTGGTCGGCATCGGTGGCAGCGACGGTCGTGACGTTCGCAACGCGCTCGACCACGCTCACCGAGCCCGCGGCCCCACCCCCGTTGCTGGTGATGACCGGTGCGTGCTCGTTCACCGGGGTCACTGCCACTGCGATGGCCTGGGTGTCGGTGAGGGTGCCGTCGCTGGCCTGCACGGTCACGTCGT
>CBIHPH010000158.1:0-7187 GCA_966212105.1 uncultured Rhizobacter sp. | reverse complement strand
GGCAAGTCGCCCAGCATCACCTTGCCGATGCGCACGCGCTTGAGGCCGAGGACGTCGAGGCCGACGGCTTCGCACATGCGGCGGATCTGGCGTTTGCGGCCTTCACGGAGCACGAAGCGCAGTTGGTCGTCGTTGACCCATTCGACGAGGGCCGGGCGCAGTTGCACGCCGTCAAGCGCCAGGCCGTGGTTCAGCAGTGCGAGCGATTCCTGGGAGAGCGGCTCGCCGCTGCGGCTCTTCACGCGCACGAGGTACTCTTTGTCGATTTCGCTGTCGTCGCCAATCAGTTGCTTGGCGATGCGGCCGTCCTGCGTGAGCACGAGCAGGCCGGTGGAGTCGATGTCGAGCCGGCCGGCCGGCGCCAGGTTGCGCAGGTGTGACCGCAGGAAGCGAATGCCGGAGCGGTCTTCGCGCCACTGGTTTTCCGGGGTGACGAGCACGTACGCGGGTTCGTAGCCGTCCTCGGCCTGGCCGCTGACGTATCCCACGGGTTTGTGGATCAGGATGGTGACGCGTTGGGCCTGCATGTGCCGGGCCTTGGCATCGATGGTGATCTGCTGCTCCGGGAGCACGCGCGAACCGAGTTCCGTGACGACGCGGCCGTCGACGCGGACCCAGCCTTTGGGAATCCATTCGTCCGCCTCGCGGCGGGACGCGAGGCCCAGTTCGCTCATGCGCTTGGACAAGCGCATGCTGCCCGGCAATTCGGGATGGATGACCTCGTCCTCGTCGCGCGGATCGGGAGCGCGGCGGCGCGCGGGCGCCGGTGCGTCGTCCCGACCGAATGCGGTGTTGCGGCCAGCCGGTCGCGGGCCGTGCGGGGGCGGCGGGGCGGTGCGGCGAGCGGGGGGCCTCCGGTCGTCGCGGCCATGGCGCGGCGGCGGCGTGCCCGTGCCTTCGCGCCTGGGTGGGGCATCGTTGGGGCGTCGTGCGGCGGGGCCGCTGCGTGCGGTGTCGTCGCGGCGGACGAATTTCTCCGGAGGCCGTTCGCCGAAGCGCTGGCGCAGCTGTTCCTGGTAGCGCGCTTCACGTTCCGCGCGCTGCGCTTCTGCCTCGGCCAGGGTGGGGCGGGGCTTGCGTGCGCCCGCCCCGACGCCTCGCACCGGCGGGCGGGCAGGGTCGCGTTCGGAGGGGCGGCCCGACTGGGCGGGCTTCTTCAGTTTGATCGTGGCCATGCGCGATTTGAACACGCGCGGTCAGCCACGGGGGTGATGTGCAGCGTGCAAGGCTTTGAGGCGCTCACGTGCGACGTGCGTGTAAATGGTGGTCGTCGAGATGTCGGCGTGGCCCAGCAGCATTTGCACCGCTCTCAGGTCGGCGCCATGGTTGAGCAGGTGGGTGGCGAATGCATGCCGGAGCGTGTGTGGCGACAGGGGCGCGGTCACATGGGCGATCACGGCGTACTTCTTGATGAGCTGCCAGAACATCTGGCGTGTCATCGGGCCGCCACGGGCGGTGACGAACAGCGCATCGGATGCCTGGCCGCCCAGGATGTCGGCGCGCGCTTGCGCGAGGTAGCGGCGCAGCCAGGCATGGGCCTCCTCCCCGAACGGCACGAGGCGCTCCTTGCTGCCCTTGCCGGTCACGCGCAGCACGCCTTCGTCCAGGCCGAGGTGAACCGATTTCAATGTCACCAGTTCGCTGACGCGCAGCCCGCAGGCGTACATCAGTTCGAGCATCGTGCGGTCCCGCAAGCCGAGAGGCACGGTCTCGTCCGGCGCGTTCAGCAGCGCTTCCACCTGGGCCTCGCTCAGCACCTTCGGCACCCGGGGCGGCTGCTTGGCCGCCACCAGCTTGAGCGTGGGATCGCGTGACAACAGGTTCTCGCGCAGCGCCCAGCGGAAGTACCGCTTGAAGACGGCCAGCCGCCGGTTCGCACTGGTGGCTTTGCGGCCTGCATGGTGGGCCACCGCATGTTCGCGGAGGTCCACCTCGGTGGTGTCATCGAGCGCCTTGCCCTTGTCGCGGTCGAGCCACTGTGCGTAGAGGGTGAGGTCGCGCCGGTACGCGGCCAGGGTGTTGGGCGACAGGCCGTCTTCGATCCAGAGCGCGTCGATGAACCGGTCGATCGCGCCCTGGCTGCGTTGCATGGCGGTGCTTGTCACTCGAGCTTCAGGTTTTGAGCGGCGACGACCTTCTTGTAGATCTCGTATTCGGCGGCCACTTGCGCGGTGAACTGCTGCGGCGTGTTGCCGATGAGGATCGAGCCGGTGCCTTCGATGCGCGCCTTCACGGCCGGGTCTTCCATCGCCTTCTTCACCGCGGCGTAGACCTTGTCGACGATGTCCTTCGGGAGGTTCTTCGGCGCCTGGATGCCGTAGTAGGCCATGCGGTTCACCGGCTCCAGATCGACTTCCTTGAACGTGGGCACGTTCGGCAGCATCGGCAGGCGCGTCGGGGCCGCCACGGCAATGGGGATCAAGCGGCCGTCCTTGATGAAGGGCAGGGCGGACGGCAGGTTGTCGAAGATGATGGGCACCTGGCCGGCCACGACATCGTTGAGGGCAGGGCCCGCGCCGCGGTACGGGATGTGCGTGACGAAGGTGTTCGTCAGGCTCTTGTACAGCTCGAACTGCAGGTGGCCAATGCCGCCGGTGCCGGAGGTGGCGTATGAATGCTTGCCGGGGTTCTTCTTCAGTTCCGCGATGAACGACTTGTAGTCACGCGGCCCGAAGCTCGGATGCACCGCGAGCACGTTCGGCGTGGCGGCCACGTTGGTGATCTGCGTGAAATCGGTGATGGGGTTGTAGCCGATCTTCGGGTTGATGGCCGGGTTCGACGCGGTGGTGCTCACGGTGGCGACGCCGAGCGTGTAGCCGTCGGCCGGTGACCGGGCGATCTCGGCCGCGCCGATGATGCCGCCCCCACCGGCCTTGTTCTCGACGATGACGGTCTGGCCAAGCGTGCCATTGAGCTTCTCCGCGAGCGTGCGCGCAATGATGTCGGTGGTGCCGCCCGGTGCGAAGGGCACGACCAGCCTCACCGGCTTGGTGGGGTAGGCGCCCTGGGCCCACGTGGCACCGGTGGTGGTGCCCAGCAGGGCCAGCGTGACTGCGGTGACAAGGGTTCTGCGTTGCATGGCGAAGTCTCCTCGGAGCGATGAAATGTGAGAGGTCGGCCGTGCCTGTCGGTGTGAGTGTCGTCGCACCACAGTGTCTTGCCGGCGGGTATCACTTGTCGACCATCGCGACGCATGTTGCATGGCGGCTTGCCCCTTGGCGAGTGTGGAAACTACGCAGCCGGACCGCTGGCACACTGACCGGCATGTCGACTGCCTTGCTGCTGGTCCCCGATTTTCTTCTGATCGTCTGCGGCTTCTGCCTGTGCCGCTATTCCACGCTGGACCGGCCGGTGTGGGAAGCAGCCGAGAAACTCGTCTACTACCTGCTGTTCCCGGTGCTGCTGTTCAACTCTGTGGTGCGCAGCCCTTTGCATCTCGGCGAGACGCTCAGCCTCACGTTGGCGGGCACGGCGGTGCTCGCGCTCGGCATCGCGCTGTCCTTCGCGGTGCGAGCCTGGCCGGGGATCGATGGCCGGCTGCATGCCTCGGGCGCTCAGGTGGCCTTTCGCTTCAATTCGTTCATCGCGCTCGCGCTGGCCGAGCGGCTCGGAGGAACCACCGGGGTCACGTGGATGGCCTTGCTGCTGGCCGTGGGCGTGCCGGTGTGCAACGTGGCGGCGGTCTGGCCCCTGGCGCGGCACGGCGGGCAGTCTTATGCGCGCGAGATCGCGCGCAATCCGTTGATCCTGGCCACCGTCCTGGGCCTCGTGGCCAACCTGTCGGGGCTGAAGTTCCCGGACCCGGTCGGCACGACGCTGCAGCGCATCGGGGTGGCGGCGTTGCCCGTCGGGTTGCTCGCCGTGGGCGCGGGCCTGCGCATGGGCGGGTTGAAGGCCGCGCCTGGTCTCGGCCTTGCGTTTCTCGCGATCCGCCATGCCGTCTTGCCCGCCGCCGGCATCGCACTGGCACTGGGCATGGGGCTGCCCCCCGCGCAGCGACTGATCGTCTCGCTGTTCGCAGCCATGCCGACGGCGTCGAGCGCCTATGTGCTGGCCGCGCGCATGGGCGGCGACGGGCCGTTCGTTGCAGGCCTCGTCTCGGTGTCGATCCTGCTCGGGATGGTCAGCATCCCGTGGTGGCTGGCGGTGCTGGGTTGGGTGGGCTGAGGGCCCAGTCGATGTGCTCTTGCACCAAGGCCGAGGCGCTGTCACGGGCCGCCTGCAACGCGGCGCGGATGTCGCTTCGCGCGGGATCGGCATGGAGGGCGTTGCCCAGGCCGACGGCCAGGTTGCGCCGCCAGCGCTCGTAGCCGATGCGGCGGATCGGGCCGCCTTCGGTGTGGCGCAGGAAATCATCTTCGGTCCACGCCCACAGCGCGAGCAGGCTGGGGTGGGTGAGGGCAGGGCGGGCGTCGAAGTCAGGCAGCGTGGCGCGTTGCGCGAACTTGTTCCAGGGGCATGTGAGCTGGCAGTCGTCGCAACCGTAAATGCGGTTGCCGATCAGCGGTCGCAGCGCCTCGGGAATCGGGCCGTCGTGTTCGATCGTCAGGTAAGAGATGCAGCGGCGTGCATCCACCCGGTAGGGGGCCACGATCGCCCCGGTGGGGCACACATCGAGGCATGCGGTGCACTGGCCGCAGTGGGCCGTCACCGGATCGGACAACGGCAGGGGCAGATCCACATAGATCTCTCCCAGGAAAAACATCGAACCGGCCTCGCGGTGCAGCGTCAGCGTGTGCTTGCCTCGCCAGCCGATGCCGCTGCGCGAGGCCAATTCCACTTCGAGCACCGGCGCCGAGTCGGTGAAGACGCGGTAGCCGTGCGGGCCCACGGCCTCGGTCAGGCGGTCGGCGAGCTTTTGCAGCCGGCTGCGAAGCACCTTGTGATAGTCCCGCCCGCGGGCGTAGGCGGAGATGCCGGCGTTGGCGGGATGGCCGAGGTGACGCCATTCGATGGCCTGCCAGTCGTCGGCGCTGCCGCGCGGCAGGTAGTCCATGCGTGCGGTGATGACCCGGATGGTGCCCGGCACCAGTTCTGCCGGCCGGGCCCGCTTGAGCCCGTGCGAGGCCATGTAGTCCATCGTGCCGTGAAAGCCGTTGTGCAGCCACGCCAAAAGCCCCGGTTCGGCCGACGAGAGATCCACATCCGCCACGCCGATCTGGGAAAATCCGAGCGCACGCGCCCAGCCGCGCAGCTGTTCCACCAGCGCGGCCGGGAGCTCGTTGTTCCCTTCATCGATCATCCGGGTGTCCGTCATTTGCCGATTCTAGAAACCCGCACGCAACACTGGCCCGACGAGGCCGCCTGCGAACAGGCAGCGCGGCAACTCGCGGCACGTCCGGCGCTGCGCAGCGCCTTCATCGAACTGCTGGGCCCGCTGGGCGCCGGCAAGACCACCTTCGTGCGGGGGCTGCTCCATGCCCTCGGCGTGCAGGGGCGCGTGAAGAGCCCCACCTATGCCGTGATGGAAGCGTACGCCCTTGCCGAAGGTCCTGCCTGGCATTTCGATTTCTACCGCTTCAACGACCCGCAGGAATGGGAGGATGCCGGCTTTCGCGACGTGTTCGCAAGCCCGGGCCTCAAGCTCGCCGAATGGCCCGAGCAGGCTGCCGGCCTGCTGCCCGAGCCCGACCTGCGGGTGGAACTCGCCCCTCTCGATGGAGATGAACGCCGCGTGACCTTCACCGCCTGCACCCCCCTCGGGCTGGAGCTGTTGCCATGAAGCGCCGCACCGCATTGCAAACGCTCGGCACCCTCGTGCTGTCGCTCGGAGCATCCGAGCTCGCCTTCGGTGCAAGCCTCATCGCCGTGCGCGTCTGGCCCGCCGACGCCTACACCCGCGTCACGCTCGAATCCGACACGGTGCTGTCGGTCAAGCACTTCATGGCCGACAACCCGCGCCGCCTCGTCATCGACATCGACGGACTGGAGCTCAGCCCCGCGCTGCGCGAGCTGGTCGGCAAGGTGCGGTCCGACGACCCGTACATCGCCGGCGTGCGGGTCGGGCAGAACCAGCCGCGCGTGGTGCGGCTGGTGCTGGACCTCAAGCAGGCCACGGCGCCCCAGTTGTTCACCCTGGCGCCCGCGGCGGCCTACCAGCACCGGCTGGTCTTTGATCTTCATCCGGCGCAGGAAGCCGATCCGCTGCTGGCGCTCATCCAGGAGAAGCAGACCGCCGAACAGCAAGCGGCCGAAGCCGTCCAGGACGCCCTGGGCGAATTCATCGGCCGCGTCGGCAAGCATCCCAGCCCGCCGGCCAGCGCCGCCAGTGGCACGCAGCCCCCGGTGCCGGCGCCTCCCGCCGTCGCCGGCAAACCCCCGCCGATGAGCCAGGCACGCATCGACCGCCTCATCATCGTGGCCCTCGATCCAGGCCATGGCGGCGAAGACCCTGGCGCCATCGGGCCGAGCGGCCTGCGCGAGAAAGACGTGGTGCTGCAAGTGGCGCACAAGCTGCGCGACAAGCTCAACGACGTCCCCGGCATGCGCGCCATGCTCACCCGCGATGCCGACTTTTTCGTGCCGCTGCACGAGCGCGTGCGCAAGGCACGCCGCGTGCAGGCCGACCTCTTCGTCTCCATCCATGCCGACGCCTTCATGAACCCCCAAGCCCGCGGCGCCTCGGTGTTCGCGCTGTCGCAGGGCGGCGCCACCAGTGCCGCGGCGAGGTGGATGGCCAGCAAGGAAAACGCATCCGACGCGGTGGGCGGCGTCAACATCAAGACCAAGGACGCCACCGTGATGCGCGCCATGTTCGACATGAGCACATCGGCCCAGATCCAGGACAGCCTGAAACTCGGGAGCGAAGTGCTGGGCCAGATCGGCAAGGTCGGCAAGCTGCACAAGGCCAAGGTCGAGCAGGCCGGCTTCGCCGTCCTCAAGGCGCCCGACATCCCGTCCATCCTCGTCGAGACCGCCTTCATCTCCAACCCGGAAGAAGAAGCCAAGCTGCGCGACGCCAGCTACCAGCACGAGCTGGTGGACGCCCTCGTCACCGGCATCCGCCGCTACTTCGCGAAAAACCCCCCATTGGCCCGCAACCGCCAGCTATAGCGTTCTCCTCAGTTGCGGCGCACCGCCAGCGAGGCCAGGCAAGCGCAGCGAAGCCGTAGATCAAGCCACCCGCGAGGCTGGCTTTGCCGGCCGACCCGGGGTCGCCCCTCGGGGGCAGGAGCGAAGCGACTGGG
>CBIHPH010000157.1:0-7267 GCA_966212105.1 uncultured Rhizobacter sp. | reverse complement strand
GGCGCGCACCACGCGTGACCACACCACCGTGCTGACGCCTCACCCCCTGGAAGCGGCCCGCCTGCTGGCCGTCGACACGAGCACCGTGCAGCACGATCGCCTTGCTGCGGCCCGCCGCCTGGCCGACCAGTTCGGCGCCGTGATAGTGCTCAAAGGTTCGGGCACCGTGATCACAGCCCCTGGCGCTGTGCCGCACATCAATCCCACGGGCAACGCCGCACTCGCCACCGCCGGCACGGGTGACGTGCTGGCCGGGTGGATTGGCGGCCTCTGGGCCGTCGAAGGCGGCCAACCACTGCCGCCGGCGCTGCATGGAACCTGGCAGCACGGCGAGGCGGCCGACCGATGCCCGACGGCGACGCTGCGGGCGGCAGACCTCATCGAGGCCCTGCACGCCCTGATGCGGCGCTGAAGCTTCAGCGCCGGCGCGACGCCTTTCCGGGAGCTCCCTTGCCGGCGGCCCCTTTGCGAGCAGCGGACTTTGCCGCCTTCACAGGATGCCCGGCGCCCGAGGCCTTGCGGGCCCGGGTGGCAGCTTTCACGGCGCGATCCGCCGCCTTGATGCCTGCCAGCTCCTCAGCCGCGCTGGCAGCCTTCTCACCTGCCTTCTCACTTCGGCGGCCGCGCGGCGCCTGGATGCCGTCGTCTCCTTCGTGGACCATGCGGAAGTCGATCTTTCGGCCATCGAGGTCCACACGGATCACCTGCACACGCACCCGCGCCCCCACGGCATAGCGAACGCCCGAGCGTCCGCCGCGCAACTCCTGGCGCACCTCGTCGAACTGGTAGTACTCGCCCCCCAGCTCCGTGATGTGGATCAAGCCCTCGACATACAACGCATCGAGCGTGACAAACAGACCGAAGCTGGTCACGGCCGTGACCGTGCCGCTGTACTCCTCGCCGAGATGCTCACGCATGAACCGGCATTTCAGCCACGCCTCCACATCGCGGGAGGCTTCGTCGGCGCGGCGCTCGTTGGCACTGCAATGCGCCCCCGTGACCTCCCACTGCTCGGCTTCCGCCCCCGCTCCTTTCTTCGCCTTCGCGGCCGTCTCGAGGGCCCCCGTGAGCAGGCTGTAGCGCTTGCTGTGCAGCAGGGCCTTGATGACCCGATGCACCAGGAGGTCCGGGTAGCGTCGGATCGGGCTCGTGAAGTGCGTGTAGGCCTCGTACGCGAGTCCGAAGTGGCCGCTGTTCGTGCCGGTATAGATGGCCTGCTGCATCGACCGCAGCAGCATCGTGTGGATCTGCTGCGCGTCGACCCGGTCCTTCGTGGCCGTGGCGATGGCCTGGAACTCGCCTGGCGTCGGTTCATCGCCGATCGACAAGCCGAGGCCGAGCGCCTTGAGGTAGTTCTGCAGCAGCGTCTTCTTCTCGGGCGTGGGGCCCTCGTGCACCCGGTACAGCGATGGGTGCTTGCTCGTCGCGATGAAGTCGGCGGAGCAAACGTTGGCCGCCAGCATGGCCTCTTCGATCAGCTTGTGCGCCTCGGTGCGGACGCGCGGCACGATCTTCTCGATGCGGCCGTTCTCATCGCAGACGATCTGGGTCTCGGTGCTTTCGAAATCCACCGCGCCGCGGCGGGTACGCTCCTTCAACAGCGCGCGGTACGCCTCGTGCAAATTCAGCAGATGGGGAACGAGTTCCCTTCGGCGAGCCGCTTCGGGGCCGCGCGTGTTGCCGAGGATGGCCGCCACTTCCGTGTACGTGAAGCGCGCGTGAGAGCGGATCACGGCCGGGAAGAACTGGTATGCATGGATCTCGCCCACCCGGCTGATGAGCATGTCGCACACCATGGCAAGCCGGTCCTCGTTGGGATTGAGCGAGCACAGGCCGTTCGACAGCTTCTCCGGCAGCATGGGAATCACCCGGCGAGGGAAGTACACCGACGTGGCCCGCTCGTACGCGTCCTCGTCGATGGGCTCGCCCGGCTTCACGTAGTGGCTCACGTCGGCAATGGCGACCACGAGGCGCCAGCCTTCGAACGCCGACTTGCCTCGACCGGTCTTGATGGGTTCGCAGTAAACGGCATCGTCGAAATCGCGCGCATCCTCGCCGTCGATGGTGACGAGCGGCACGTCGGTCAGATCGATGCGGTCCTTGCGGTCGGCCGGCCGGATCTTGTCGGGCAGCGTCGCTGCCTGCGACAGCGCCTCGGGCGAAAAGAGATGCGGCACCTCGTACTTGCGCACCGCGATCTCGATCTCCATGCCGGGGTCATCGATCTCGCCCAGCACTTCCGTCACCCGCCCCATGGGCTGCGAATACAGAGAGGGAGGCTCTGTCAGTTCGATTGCCACCACCTGCCCTGCGGTTGCGTTGGCGATCGCGTTCTTGGGCACCATGATGTCCTGGCCGTAGCGCTTGTCTTCAGGCGCCACGAGCCACACACCGCTCTCGTGCAGAAGGCGGCCGATGATCGGTGACTTGCGCCGCTCGATGATCTCGACCACCCGCCCTTCAGGGCGGCCCTTGCGGTCGTACCGGACGATGCGCGCTTTCACCCGGTCGCGGTGGAGCACCGCACGCATCTCCTGAGGGGACAGATAGAGGTCGGGCTGGTGGTCGTCGCGGACCAGGAACCCGTGGCCGTCGCGGTGCCCTTGCACCGTGCCTTCGACTTCATTCATCAGCTCACTGCCGATTGTTGAAGAAGATTGTTGCGTCGTAGATTTTTTGATGATAGAATCCAAGTCTTCCTGAAATGCCCAGGTGGCGGAATTGGTAGACGCACTAGTTTCAGGTACTAGCGGGTAACTCCGTGGAGGTTCGAGTCCTCTCCTGGGCACCATTGTAGCAGATGAAAAACCCCGTAAGTCTTTGATTTACGGGGTTTTTTTGTATCTGAATCGCCCTGCTGCCGGAGTCAGGCGGCACGCAGAACTCTTCCGCGCCCCTGTGCATCCCGATTGACGCGGCCGCAGGCCGACTCCAGACTTGACTCCAGCTCAACGCCGGGGAAAGTCGCAATGGCATGGATCGCACAGCGCGGCAAGGTCTGGAGGGCGGTCGTGCGCACCCCCGATGGCAGGATCAACAGCACGCACGACACCAAGGCCGAGGCCGAAGCGTGGGCTGGCAGGCAAGAGCGCAAGAAGGCGCTGGGCACCGCCCCCAATGGTGCGACGGTCGGCGAGCTGTTCGAGGCCTACTACGACGCGGTGGCCTCCAGGCGCGATTCAGCAAGGTGGGCCAAGCTGCGCCTCGACAAATGGTGCCTGGACCCGATTGCCGAACGGCTGCTGGCCGATGTCTCGACAGACGACATCAATGCATGGATCGCACGCCGCGCTGAAGACATGCACCGTGGCAAGCGCGTGACCTGCGCGACGGTCAACCGCGAACTCAACCTGATGAGTGGCGCGTTCGAACATGCACGCAAGGATCGCGAGTGGATCAAGGTGAATCCATGCCATGGGGCACGCCGGCCGGAAAAAGGCAACGCGCGCAAGCCAAAGCTGCTGACGCTCGATCAAATCGAGGCGATTTGCATCAGCACCGGCTATGCGCATGACCAGAAGCTCCACACTCTGACCGCGCGGGTCGGCGCATGCTTCTTGTTGGCGCTGGAGACAGGGATGCGCTCGGGAGAGATCCTCCGCATCCGACCGGCCGACTACTGGCGTGATGAATGCACATTGCATGTGGCCGCAACCGAGCCTGGCGGGCGCAAAAACAGCAAAAGCGGGCAGCTGCCAGACCCGAGTCGCAACGTCCCGCTCACCGCACGCGCGATCGAACTGCTGGACCAGCTCGTCGCATCGATGCCCACGGGCCAGCCCTACATCGTCGGCATCAACGACTCGCAACGCGATGCCCTTTGGCGCAAGGCACGCGACCAGGCCGGCCTGATGGGCCACACATTTCACGATTCCAAACACGAGGCCTGCACGCGCCTGGCTTCTCACATCGACGTGCTTGCGCTGTCGCATGCGATCGGCACAAAGGATGTGAACCTGCTGCGCGATCGGTACTACAACACTGGTGCGACACACGCCGCGGGAATGCTGCCACGGCAATTGACGCCGACAAAACGGCCACGCTGAGCGGCCTGATTCAATCGGAATGGTGCTCGCCGGCCGCCGTGCTGGCGTCCGACATCAGCGCCCTGCCCTTTGCCCAAGCGAGTGACGGAGCAGGCATTTCCCGAATGTCAGGCAGTCTGCGACAGGCGTCGCAAGTGTAATGACTTACAGGAACCAAATTGCCGAAACTCCGCAATACTGGCGCGCGTTCGTTCGTCCGGAGTTTTCCTTCCAACGCACATCTTCAACAAAGGACAAAACACCGAGTTGCCTCATGAAAAAGATGCTCATCGTGGAGGACCACCCATTTGTCGCGCAATCTACAAAATTGCTCTTCCTGGCAATGGATGTCGATCACGTCGAGGTTTGCAGAAACGCAGATGAGGCGGTAACTCAGCTTCGCTCCGGAACCGATTGGTTTCGGATCTGGCTCGATCTCAACGTGCCCGGCGCCCATGGGCTGTCGTTGGTGCGCCATGTATTCAACCTGGGCCTGGCCGGTCGGTCGGCTGTTATCACCGGCAGCGAAAACCACAAATGGCAATCCGAGGTGGAAGCGATGGGATTCTTGGGCTATTTGCTCAAGACAGCCGCACTGGAAGAATTCAATCACGGATTGGCGGAAATCATGAAGGGGCGACGCTACTTCAACCATTCCCAAGACCCAACGCAAGGCAGCCACCTGACCGCACGACAGATCGAGATTCTCGGCCTGCTGCACGACGGCTGCTGCACCAAGGACATCGCGCGGACGCTGGGTTTATCGCTTGGCACGGTGGACAACCACATCAGCAACATTATCCATGCGCTCGAAGCGAATGACCGAACACATGCGGTGGCGCTCGGAATGCAGTACGGGTACATACAGCTTCACTATTGAAAAGGCCCTTTCCAGCATGAAAATGAAACTCTTGGGTACTGGGTTGTGCGTCGCGATGTCTTGTGCGTTGGCTGCCGATACGCAAGGGGCGACCGAGGGAAAGCAGCGAACATTGCGAGTGCTGGTGTTGAAAGACTCTCCACTCAGCTACCGCGACTGGAAAGGCAATTTCGTCGGCTTCAATGTCGACTTTGGACGGCTGCTGTGCGAAACGATCAAGGCGCCGTGTGAATTCCACGAAATCGAGTCAGCGAAGGTGGTGAGCTCCGTCGCCAAAGGTGAGTTCGATTTCACGATGGTCTCATTGATCGTCACGCCCGAGCGAGCCAAACAGGTTCTCTTCACGGAACCCTACCGAACGAGCAAGACCTTCTGGATCTCTCAAAGACCCATCGGCCAGTCCAAACAGTCACGAGTCGCGGTGGTCAACGGCTCCTTGCAGCACCAATGGGCCGAGCGCAACAAGGCCAGCCACGGCTGGACGCTGGTACCGGTGGGCTTCCTGCCGGATTTGGAAAAGTCGCTGCGTGACGGGCAAGCGGACGCGGTGATTTCCCCATCGAGCACCGCGCTCGACATCATGAATTCGAAGGGCTTGGGGGAGAACCTGGCGGCCCGGTCGATCGAGTCGGATGAGTTCAACAACCCCGTCGCCATCGCTGTCAACCCTGCAGACAAAGAGCTTTGCGATCGATTGAATGCCGCGCTCAAAAAGATCAAGACAAATGGCAAACTCGACCTCATCAACTCAAGATATTACTCGGTCAGGTTGTTTTGAAGGTCGGTTGCGCTGGTTCAGGTTGAACGCGGCCGGAAAATGGCAGGGCCTTTGGATCGCGTACCTGTCGGCTGCAATCTGCGTGCTGGTGTTCACTGTTTTGTCATTGAGCATTCTCGGCCTGCAGCAGCGGATGTTTCTGCTGACCAACGAGACCCAGGAGGAATTGGTCCCGCAGTTCATCGAGCAAATTCGCGCGGTGCGCAACCTCGGGGTGCTGATCCAGCACGGAAGTGTCGCTACCAGGGCGGCAGGCCGGCAGGTGCGGCAGAAGTCGGCCGTCCTCGCAACGTTCGCGGCCGCCAATGCCGCGAGCCTGGACGACGATGACACGCGGCAGCTGGTGTCGCAGGCGTCCGAGCTGATCCAGGAGATCGTTGCAGGCGAGCGGGACGCCAACGAATGGCGCCAGATGGAGCAAGCGCTGTCGCTGCGCGCCGACCTGCTTGCGGTGTCCACCGGTCAACGGGTCATGAAGCGAGCAAGCGATATCCGGGACGACTCGCTGATCGTTCGCAATGTCACCATTGCGCTGGCCGCGCTCTTTGCCTTCAGCATCGGCTTGATGCTGCTGCTCGGCCGCTTCCTCACCAAGCGAATCAAACTCAAATCTCAGCTTTTCAACGAGGCCAGCCACGACTTCAGGCAGCGCTTGCACGGCATGCAGCTGCTCATCAACACGGCGCGCAGATTACCGGCGAAGCAGGTATCAGGGATCATGCTCAGCCTGACTGCCGTCATGGGCGAGCTGCAACGCTATCTCGACAATTTTCTGGAGATCGCCCGAATGGACGCAGTCGCAGTGCGGCCTCAAATCGGGCGTGTGTCGCTGCAAAGAGTATTTCAGCGGCTTGAACTCCAGTTCGAAGAGATTGCCAAATACAACAACATCGACATCAAGTTCATCCACACGCGCGCCATTGTTTTCTCCGATGAGCGAATCCTGCTCAGGATCCTGGAAAACGTCGTCTCCAACGCCATCAAGTTCGCTCGCAGCAAGGTGCTCGTCGCAACCAGGTGTCGCGCTGGCGTGACCGAAGTGTTCGTGATCGACAATGGCCCGGGCATGCCGGACGACAGCGACGACAAGCTGCGAGGTGAATTCATCCAAGGAGACGGTGCTCCAAAGCCCGGGGCGACGGGAGGAGGCTTTGGACTGGGACTGTCGATCGTCACGCGCTCGGCCAAGCTGCTGAACGCTTCAGTGCGGATTTCCTCGAGAGCCGGCCATGGCTCGATGATCCGGCTCATCTTTGACGGTCCACGGCAGCATCATTCGGCGCTGGTGCCGCGCAAGCCGTCGGTCCATCGGGCGGGGCTACGTCCGGGTTGGAGATCGCAAGATCCGACTGAGCCGATGGGCACAGTGGAACCATCGAACGCCTGAATGCCGTCCAGGGGCGGTCCGCCTTCAGGAAGGTGTCAGCGGGGTACATGACGAAGGCCTGCATGTGCAGGCCTCTATCACTTCTTCGTTTGCTTAAATCGCAAACTTCCTGGCGAGGCCTGCGGGCCGGAGCTCGTCGTATTCCTCGAACGGCTGGTGGATCCACGGGCTCGTGGGCAGCAGTTCGACGTAGTAGT
>CBIHPH010000156.1:0-7337 GCA_966212105.1 uncultured Rhizobacter sp. | reverse complement strand
GAGATCGACACCAACGTGGCCGAACTGGACGAACTCGTCGAGGAAGTGCTGCTGGCAAGCCGGTTGGATGCGGCGCCCCAGATGGGGCAGCGTGAACCGGTGGAACTGCTTGCGCTGGCGGCCGAAGAGGCGGCCCGCGTGGACGCCCTGGCGGGCGGCGAACCGGTCAGCGTGCTCGGCGATGAGAGACTGTTGCGCCGCGCGCTGCGCAACCTGCTCGAGAACGGGCGCCGGTATGGGGGAGGGGAGGTCAATGTCACCGTGCGCGCCGACGGGCCATCGGCACTCGTGCAGGTGTGCGATCGAGGGCCCGGCGTGCCGGAGGATCAGCGCACGCGCATCTTCGAGCCGTTCTACCGGCTGCCGGGTCACGCGGAACAAGCGGGCGGCGTGGGCCTGGGGCTGAGCCTCGTCAAGCAGATTGCCGAAGGCCATGGCGGCGCCGTGCGCTGTTTGCCGCGCGAGGGCGGCGGTTGCTGCTTCGAGCTGTCGCTGCCGAAACTCCAGTGACCTAAAGGACGCCTCGCTGCCGCTGGCGCAGCACCCACTGCAGAAACCCGATCAGCCCGAGGGCCGCGATGGTGAGCCCCGTGGTGGAGGCCGCCCAGAAACCGCGTGCGCCGTGCAGTTCGGGCGGGGAGATCCCCAGCGCATCGAACCCCAGCACGATGCCGCCGCCCAGCCCCACGCCCCATATCGCAAAGGCATAGATCAGCACCGGCACCGTGGTGATGCGGTGCGCCCGCAACACGAACGAGGTCACCGTCTGGCCGGCGTCGGCAATGTGGAACACAGCCACCCAGGCCAGCAGCGGCATGGCTGCGGCCACGATGGCAGCATCTCCCGTGTAAAGCCCGAGCACCTCCCTGCGCGCCCCATACACGGCGGTGCCGAGCAGCGCGGCAATCATCAATGCGATCTGCAGGCCATGCCAGCCGAGGCGGCGGGCGTCCGGCAGGTCGGCCGCGCCAATGCGTTGCGCGACGAGCGTGGACGCGGCGTTGCCGATCGAGAGCGGCACCATGAACAGCATCGTGACCAGGTTCACCGCCACCTGGTGCCCGGCCACAGGCGTCGTGCCCATGCGGGCGATGAAAAACGCCATGAACGTGAACCCCGTGACTTCGATGAGCACCGACAGGCCCATCGGCACCCCAAGCTTGATGAAGGCCGCGAGGCTTTGGCGGTGCGGCCGCCCGATGCCACCCGCCTGCAGCCCGAACGGGGCGTAGAACCGGTCGTGTCGCAAGATCCAGACGGCCACGGCCAGTTGCGCCCACATCACGATGGCCGTGGCAATGCCGCAACCCGTGGCACCGAGCGCCGGCACCTGCCCCGCCCGCCAGCCGAACACCAGCAAGACGGTCAGCGGCACTTTCAAGGCCAGACCGATGAGCTGCACGGCCATCACGACCTTCGGCCGCGACACCGACGTGTTGAACCCTCGGAATGCCGTGAACAAGAGCGCCGGCGGGAGCGCCACGGCGAGCGCCGCGAGGTAGCCCCGCACCTCGATGGCCACCTCCGGTGATGCCCGGGACAGCGCCAGAATGGGTTGTGGAAACAACAAGGTCGAACAACCGATCACCGAGAGGCCGATGGCGAGCCAGCCGGCCTGGTGCAGTTGGCGCCCCGCCTCGTGCAGTTGTTTGGCGCCGAACAGCTGGCCGGCGATGGGGCCGATCGCGAGCACCACGCCCATCAAGCCGATGAAGACCGTGATGTAGGCCGCTCCACCGATCGCGAGCGCCGCCAGGTCCAGCGCCGAGGCGCGTGCCACGAGCACGGTGTCCACCGTGCCGAACGCGAGCACGGCCAGCTGGCCCACGAGCACGGGCCACGCCAACGGCAGGATGCGCCCTGCGCTTTGCCGCAGGCTGGCCGTCACGCCGGGGGCTCGCCTGGTTCCGCGGGAGAAAGATCCTCCAGGGCCCGTTCGCTGTAGCGGTTGAACCGCCACGCCGTGCCTTCCATCGTGATGCGCCGCCAGGTGGCGCGCTTTTCACCGGGGGACATCACCGGCCAGTGCTGCACCTCATCGAAGGTGCGGCCACAGCCTTTGCACACATCATCTCCCTGGCTCGTGGAGCAAATGGCGATGCACGGCGCGTCGGGCGTCGTCGCATACCAGGCAAGCCATGCGTCGCGCGCGCGTGCCGGCATGGAATCTTCATCGCACTCGGTCTCGTGGTAGTACACGAGCAGGGCGTACACCTCCGCCAGGGCGAGCACCTCCCGGCATGCGGTGATGCCGTCCGGCGAGGGCTCACGCTCGCGCCACCAGTTGATGGCGGACTCGATGTCGGTGATGTGGATGCCGGCCATCGCCACGCCTTGCTGCGTCATGCCTGGGCCGCCACCAGGGCGGACAGGGCGGCGTCGACCGTGGCCTGGTCGGCGATGAGGTGCACCGGGGCATCGGCCAGCGCCGCGCTGCCTTCCAGCTTGAGCCGCTTGACCCATGCGCCGGCGGCCTTGCCCTCGCTGAGGCCGTCGCTCTGGAGCAGGGCAGTGCCGTCGGCGTCGGTCAGCTTGAAGAAAAAGCGGCCGTCGGCCTCACGGTATTGCTTGAACTCCGGCAACTTCGCGGCGGCCGGGCGAAGAACCGCTTTCTGCGGCGAAGCCACCGCCACCATCGGGCGCAGGCCCACGGCACGCCGAAGTTCATCCAGCAGCGGCCGGGCCACGGCGCGCGCCTTGCGAGCGCCTTCCTGCAGCGCAGCTTCCACGCGCTCCGGATGCGCGATCAACTCAGCGTAAGCCGCCCGCATGGGCCCGATGTGCGATTCGATCAGCGCCACGGTGCGCTGCTTCGCCTCACCCCATCCGAGGCCGGCGCGCAGCTCCGTGTGGAACGTTTCGCGCTGCTCGGGCGTGGCGAAGGCGTCGTGGATCGTCACGAGGCTCGTGCTGCCCGGGTCCTTCGGCTCGCCCGGCAGGCGAGAGTCGGTGACGATGCGGGCGATGGCATCCTTCAGGCCCTTGGCGCCGCCTTCGAACAGCGGCACGGTGTTGTCGTAGCTCTTCGACATCTTGCGCCCATCGAGCCCCGGCAGCGTGGCGACATCCTCCTCCACCTCCGCGCGCGGAAGCACGAACAGCTCGCGGCCCTGGCCGTACAGGTGGTTGAAGCGCTGCGCCACGTCGCGGGCCATCTCGATGTGCTGCACCTGGTCCTTGCCCACCGGCACGCGGTGGGCGTTGAACAACAGGATGTCGGCGGCCATCAGGATCGGGTAGCTGTAGAGCCCCATCGAGATGTCGGCGTCGACGTCTTTGCCCTCAGCCAGGTTCGCATCCGTGGCGGCCTTGTAAGCGTGCGCACGATTCATCTGCCCCTTCGCCGTGACACACGTCAACAGCCAGGTGAGCTCGGGCGTCTCGGGGATGTCGCTCTGGCGATAGAACACGACCCGGTTCGTGTCGAGCCCGGCGGCGAGGAAAGTGGCCGCGATCTCGAGCGTGGACCGAGCCACCCGCTCCGGGTCATCGCATTTGATCAGGGCGTGGTAGTCCGCCATGAAGAAATAGCTTTCCACGCCCGGCGCCCGGCTGGCCGTGATGGCCGGCCGGATCGCCCCGACGTAATTGCCCAGGTGCGGGGTGCCGGTGGTGGTGATGCCGGTGAGAACGCGTTCAATCATGGCGCAGGCCGATCAGGTGATGACGATGCGAAGCAGGGGAGTCGGGCATTGTACGGACCGGGCGCTACACTGCCGCCCGATGAAGCGCATTGTGATTCTGATTTCCGGCCGGGGCTCCAACATGGAAGCCATCGTCAAAGCCTGCGAAGCGGAGGGCTGGCCGGCCCGAATCGCCGCGGTGGTGAGCAACCGTCCCGACGCTGCCGGCCTGGCATTCGCCCAGGCGCGAGGCATCGCGGCCCAGGTCGTGGACCACAAGGCGTTCCCCGACCGCGACACCTTCGACGCTGCCCTGGGCGACGTGATCGACGCCCACCAGCCCGACGTGGTGGTGCTGGCCGGGTTCATGCGCATCCTGACCGCCGGGTTCGTCACCCGCTTCGCCGGGCGGCTCGTCAACATTCATCCCTCGCTGCTGCCGGCATTCCCGGGGCTGCACACCCACCGCCGCGCCATCGAGGCGGGCTGCAAGGTGGCTGGCGCGACGGTGCACTTCGTGACGGCGGAGCTGGACCATGGGCCGATCATTGCCCAGGCCATCGTGCCGGTCCTGCCCGGCGACACCGAGGCCACGCTGTCAGCGCGTGTACTGGCTTTCGAACATTCCATGTACCCCCAGGCGGTACGCTGGATCGTGGAAGGCCAGCTGACCGTCGATGCCGGCGGTGTCGTCACCCGTGCCGGCGGAGCGTCGCAGCTTATCCAGGGCTGAATGACCGGCCACGAGCCGCCGTTCGGGGGCGCTCATCGCGGGAACGGATAATCGCGGTCTATGCATCCGAACGCCTTGCTTGAACTCGCCACCGATCTGCTGCACCAGGTGCTCCAGTTCCAGGCCCCCGCCGACCGCGTCGTCTCCGACTTCTTCCGCACGCACCGGGCCCTTGGCTCGCGTGAGCGCCATTCACTCGCCGAAACCACCTACGGCGTGCTGCGCAACCGCCTGCTGTTCCAGCACCTGGCCCAATCGGGCAAGGGCGAGATGGAACGTCGCCTCGTGCTCCTGGCGTGGCAGGGCAACGAGGGCTTCCTGCGTGCTGCGCTGTCCGAGCAAGAGCAGCAGTGGCTGGAGCAGGTCAAGGCCGTGGATCGCGGCGCATTGCCCGCGAAACTGCGCCACAACCTGCCCGAATGGCTCGCCGAACCGCTGGAGGCGGCCTTGGGTGCGGAATTCTGGCCGCTGGTCGACAGCTTGAACCAGGCCGCGCCGCTCGACCTGCGGGTCAACACCTTCAAAGCCAAGCGGGAAGACGTCCAGGCCGCCTTGAAAGCCGGTGGCATCGACGCCGATGTGACGCCTTACTCTCCATGGGGCCTGCGTATCCACGGCAAACCTGCGCTGAACAAGGTGGAAGCCTTCAATCGGGGCGACATCGAGGTGCAGGACGAAGGCAGCCAGCTGCTTGCGCTGCTCGCCGATGCCAAACGCGGCGAAATGGTGGTCGACTTCTGCGCCGGGGCGGGCGGCAAGACCCTGGCGCTTGGCGCTTCGATGCGAAACACAGGGCGCCTGTATGCCTTCGACACATCGGGCCACCGGCTCGCGGCCCTCAAACCGCGCCTGGCGCGCAGCGGGCTGTCCAACGTCTACCCCATCCAGATCGCCCACGAGCGTGACGAGCGCATCAAGCGGCTCGCCGGCAAGATCGACCGCGTGCTGGTGGATGCGCCTTGCTCCGGCCTCGGCACGCTGCGCCGCAACCCCGACATGAAATGGCGCCAGTCGCCGCAGGCCATCGAAGAGCTGAAGACCAAGCAGGCGGCCATCCTCGCCAGCGCCGCGAGGTTGCTGAAGCCCGGCGGCCGGCTGGTGTATGCCACGTGCAGTGTGCTTGACGGCGAAAACGAAGGCATCGCCACCGCTTTCACGGAAGCCCACGGCCGCGATTTCGTGCCGCTGCCAGCCTTGCAGGCCCTTGAGAAGGCGCATGTGGGCGATGCCGCCTCGCTGGTGCGGGGCGAATACCTGCGCCTGTGGCCCCACAAGCATGGCACCGACGGCTTCTTCGCCGCAGTGTGGGAGCGTCGCTGAGCGCGGACCCAGGCCCGCGCTTCGTCTGCCTGATCGTGCCCGCTGGCAGGCCTGATAGCCTGAACTGCCCCTAGGGAAACCGGTTGTTTTCGACGGGTTTACCCGCCCCTGGTCCCGTACAATGGCCCACCTCGCCCGGTGTGGCGGATCGAAAGAGCTTTGATGAACGAACTGTTGACCCTGAAGGATGCCCTGCTGGATTGGCTGGCCAACGGCTTGATCCAGACGACATGGTGGCAAATCGTGCTGTACACGCTTGTGGCCACTCACATCACCATCTCGTCCGTCACGATCTTCCTGCATCGGTCCCAAGCGCATCGCTCGCTCGATCTGCATCCGCTGCCGGCGCATTTCTTCCGTTTCTGGCTCTGGATCGGCACCGGCCAGGTCACGAAGGAATGGGTCTCGATCCACCGCAAGCACCACGCCAAGTGCGAGACGGAGGACGACCCGCACAGCCCCCACACCCGGGGCATCAAGACGGTGCTCCTGCAAGGCGCCGAGCTCTATCGTGCCGAAGCCAAGGTCCAGGAAACCAAGGACAAGTACGGCCACGGCACGCCTGACGACTGGATCGAGCGCAACCTGTACAGCCGCTACACGTGGCAGGGCGTCGGCCTGATGTTGATCATCGACCTGGCGCTGTTCGGTGCCGTCGGTCTCACCGTGTGGGCCGTGCAGATGGCATGGATTCCCGTGCTGGCCGCCGGCGTCGTCAACGGCCTGGGCCATTGGTGGGGTTACCGCAACTTCGAGGCTCCGGATGGCAGCACCAACCTGACCCCCTGGGGCATCCTCATCGGCGGCGAAGAGCTGCACAACAACCACCACACGTACCCCACGTCGGCCAAGTTCTCGGTCAAGCCCTATGAATTCGACATGTGCTGGGGCTACATCCGCGCACTCGAGATGGTCGGCCTGGCCAAGGTCCGCAAGACCGCACCGGTGCTGCGCACGGGCGCCATCAAACCCGTCGCCGATTCCAAGACGCTCGAGGCCATCATCGCCAACCGGTATGAAGTGATGGCCAAGTACGCCCGCAACCTGCGCGTGGCCTGCGCCACGGAGATCAAGCGCCTGAAAGCCGAGGGCGCGGCCAGCGGGGCGAGCGTGTCCAACATGCAGCTCGCCAAACGTTGGTTGCACCGGGACGAAGACAAGATTCCCGTGCACCTGAAGGCGCAGCTCGCCAGCGCCATGGCGCAGACCCCGGCCCTGGCCAAACTCGTGGCCATGCGCGAAGAGCTGCGTCAGCTCTGGACGCGCACCAACGTGTCGGCCGAGCAATTGGTCGTCGATCTCCAAAACTGGTGCCGCAAGGCCGAAGAGAGCGGCATTGCGGCGCTTCAGGAGTTTTCCCTGAAGCTCAAAGCGGTGGGGTGATTAGGCCCCCCAGTCGGCTTCGCCTCCTGCCCCCGAGGGGCGACCCCGGGTCGGCCGGCGAAGCCGGCCTCGCGGGTGGCTTGATGTGCGGCTTCGCTGCGCTTGCCTGCCTGTCGCACTAGGGTCGGGGCGTTGCTCGCTTCGCTCGCTCGCCCCTCACTCTCTGTCACACCGGCGCAAGCCGATGCCCACCGGGGGCTGGCAACCGGCTTCCCTCGTACTTGGCCTGCACCGCAAGGCCTGCCTCGTGGCTGGCTTGATGTGTGGCTTCGCTGCGC
>CBIHPH010000155.1:0-7506 GCA_966212105.1 uncultured Rhizobacter sp. | reverse complement strand
CCCCGGGTCGGCCGGCGGAGCCGGCCTCGCGGGTGGCTTGATGTGCGGCTTCGCTTTGCTTGCCTGCCTGTTGTACGCGCTTCGGGGCTTTGCTTCGCTGCGCTTGCTCGCCCTTGACTCGCGCGCCCCGCGCTTCGTTTTTCGTCGCTGGGCTTACCAGGGCGATGTCACCATAGTGTGCGGGGACGTAGGTAACACTTTTCAGAGTGCGGCATCGGAGCAAGCCTGAGTGCGCCCCCGTCTTGCAAGGCCCACCCTTCTCGCATTAACGGGTGCAAGCATCGACAATGCCACCAACCTGTTACCCAGGTCCCCGCACAGCAGGCCCCTCTTCCCACACAGTGCGGGTCGGACAGCAGAGCCGACCTTTTCGGTGCATTGCTTGGCTGCGCCTTTCCGGCTGACTGGATCGATGCACGAGGCCTCGCATAGAGGTTGAAGCCTTTCGCCGCCGAGGCGGCCAGGGGCCGCCGCCAGCTCCGGCTCGCTGGCCCTCAGGCACCGGCGACACTGCCAGTCAGCGCTGGGCGTCAGCGGGAGATAGTGAAGCGGGCGCGCCACCCGGCGGGGCGAGCAAGCGCAGCGAAGCAACGCCCCGAAGCGCGTACGACAGGCAGGCAAGCAAAGCGAAGCCGCACATCAAGCCACCCGCGAGGCCGGCTCTGCCGGCCGACCCGGGGTCGCCCCTCGGGGGCAGGAGCGAAGCGACTGGGGGGCCTCAGTTCAACAATCGCGAGGGATCAACGTCCAGCTTGGCCAGTGCGCTGCGGGTGGCGCGGACAGTGAGGGATTCGTCTTGGGCCGGCACGAGGAGGCCGGCCTGGAGGAAGGCTGCGAGGCGGTGTTGCTGGAAGAGGATGCCGCGGCCGTGGGGTGAGACGAAGAGGGTGAGTTGCCGGCGCATGCCTTGCCAGGCGAGTTGCACCACTTCGTTGCGGCCCCGGTAATCCAGCATGTACCAGCCGCCCACTTGCAGCTCGCGAGCCCAGGTGAGCATCGCGGGTGTGGGCATGGAGCCCCCTTCGCCCACGACTTCGAGTTCCGAGGATTCATGGCCGGACAGGTCGAGGACAAGGGATTCGTCGATCTCCATGTCTTCGGTGTCGGGCAGCAGTTCCTCCAGTGTCTCGAGCCTGGCCATCAGTTCTTCCAAGCGCTCGCGCGGAATGGCGGCGGTCTTGGCGGTGAAGGCGGCGGCCAGCGAGTTGTTCAGACGCTGGATGTGCTCGTCCTGCTTTTCAGTGCTCAAGCCGGCATGGTCCATCCCCTCGCGCAGGGTCTTCAGCAACGGCGGCAGGCGACGGATCACCTCAGCCCGTTCTTCGCGGGACACCTTGGCGCTCGCAGACCATATGAGGTCGGATGCGACGCGCTTCATGGTCTTGGTTTCGGCGCTTTGCACGCTGTACTTCACCGATGTCATGGCCATCACGTCGGCCCAGACGTGAAACAGGAATTCGCGGATACCTTCCTGGACCGGCACCTCGTTGAGCATCTTCCGAAGCTCGATGGTGTACTGGATGGCCAGGGTTTCACGCAGTTCAACTTGCTGGGCCAGCGATACACCGCGCCGGCTGGCCTCGTTTTCGTTCTTGAAGTAGTGCTCGAGGAATTTCTCGAATTCGGTGAGAACGGTCTGGAACACGCGCCGGCCGGTGTCGGGGTAGGCCTCAACCACTTGCACCACCCGCTTGATCTCTTTTTCGAGCGTGTCACCGACAACGCGGCTGTTGGAATCGAAGCCCATCACGCAGGCGCCCATGCGGTCGATCAGGCGCCGGGCCGGATGTTCCACGGTGGCAAAGAAGTCAGGTTCACCAACCGCCACGCGGAGCACCGGCATTTGAAGACGGGCAAACCACACGCGAACGGTGGCCGGGATACGCTCCTCAGTGAGGATGCTCTGGAACAAGAGCGCGACGATTTCAATGGTGGCGCGCTCGACCGGCGATGTCGCCGCCGACTTCAAAGCCTGCTTGCGCTGGTGGAGCTCCTCCATCAGCGCCGGGGTGCTGACCACTTCTCCGCCGGCCTGGCCGGCGCTCAGGCGCCGCTGGATGCCTTGCTGGGCTTCGGTGATGGCAGTCTTGAGCTGAGCGGATGCCGGTTGCATCGGCGCAGTGCCTGCGAATTCCGGCAGCTGGCGTCCAATCAGGCGATTGAGGCGACCCAGCACCGCTTCGGCGTGATCGGACCCGCGGGCAAAGCCACCGGCACGGGTCATCAGACGGGTCTCTTCGCCCACGTTGCTGCGGGAGAATGCACTGTTCGGGCCGGCAGGCACCGCGCCCGCTGGCGGCACCGCGGGGCCCGCACCACCCACACGGGCGCGCCGGATGAAGGGGCGCAGATCGATCTCAGGCAACACCCGCTGTTGGATGAGCCAGCGGTTCGTTTCGTGGTACGCCTCTTCAGCGAAGTGAGCGAACTCTTCATGCAGCACCGCTTGCAGGGTGCGCCAGGCATCCTGCGACATCGATGCACCGCGCCAGGCGGTGGTGACAATGCGGGCGAGGACGTGCGGCCGCAGCACATCGTGGGTGTCGAGTTCGTCGCGCCGCTCGAGCGACGACATGCGCGAACGCAGGTCGGTGAACTCCCAGGAGGCGCGGTCCATCATCGCCAGCGCCAACCGGGAGCTCAGGATTTCGATTTCGATGGTGTCGTCGTCAACGAGGGACATGCTGGGCGCGCGGCCCAGCGGCGTCAAGTCGCCCGGGCGCGAAACCGAGACCATGCCGTTGCCCAGGGCACCGCGCAAGGCAGTCACGATGCCGTGGATCCAGGCGGGAGCGGCCTTGCGCAGGTCGGTGGCGACGTCGCGCCGCTTGTATTGCAGCCCGTGTTCGGCCGTTTGCGTGGCGAGCAGACGGCTGCCGTCTTCAACGGCCTGGACCACGCCTGGCACGCCGCTCAGCAGACGTTCGACATATGAGCGCCTCGCCTGGGCGGCCAGGGCCAACGAATCGGCAGTGGTCGCCATGGGGTTGGTGGTTGATTCGGGGTTTGACCAGAACTTTACTCTACACCACCGCCCCTGCGTTCGGATCATCGGGGTCCAGGTCCTTCGTGGCGGGTTTGGCCAGATCTTCCCGCTTGACACCCAGCCACATTGCCATGGCAGCAGCCACGAACACGGATGAGTAAATGCCGAACAGGATGCCGATGGTCAGTGCCACGGCGAAATAGTGCAGCGTGGCGCCGCCGAACAACAGCATCGACACGACCATCAGCTGCGTGCAGCCGTGGGTGATGATGGTGCGGCTGATGGTGCTCGTGATGGCATGGTCAATCACCTGCGACGTGCTGAGCTTGCGGTACTTGCGGAAGGCCTCGCGGATCCGGTCGAAGATCACGACCGATTCGTTGACCGAATAGCCCAGCACGGCGAGCACCGCGGTCAGCACCGTCAGCGAGAACTCCCACTGGAAGAACGCGAAGAACCCGAGGATGATGACCACGTCGTGCAGGTTCGCGATGATGGCCGACACGGCGAACTTCCATTCGAAGCGGATGGCCAGGTACACGACGATGCCGATGATGACGAACAAGAGGGCCTTCAGCCCGTCTTCAGCGAGCTCCTTGCCCACCTGGGGCCCTACGAATTCGCTGCGCTTGAAGCTGACCGGCTCGGCATTGCCCACCCGGCATTCCGGGCGGCTGATCTGCTCGCCCTTGTCGCTCACCTCCTGGCGCGTGCCCACGGTGCCACCGTCGGCCTTGCACACGGCACCGAAGACCTGGCTCACCAGTTCGGACTGCTTGACCCCTTCGCGCAGGGGTACCCGAATGAGCACGTCGCGCGTGGTGCCGAAGTTCTGCACCTGCACTTCCCCGAGGCCGAGGGCTTCGACCGAATGGCGCACCTTGTTGATGTCTGCCTGTTGCTGGTAGGCCACCTCGATGACCGTGCCACCCGTGAATTCGATCGACAGGTGCAGCCCCCGGGTGACGAGGAAAAATACGGCAGCCAGGAAGGTGACGGCCGAAATCACGTTCAGCACCAGCGCATGCCGCATGAACGGGATGTCGCGGTGGATGCGGAAGAACTCCATGGAAATCCTCTGTTGTTCTCGGAGTGAGGGTCAGGTCTTCGCCGTCTCGTCGGCCGGCACGGCGGCGGGCGCAGCCTCGGAAGGCGGCACCCACACTTGACCCACCGAGACCGTCTTGAGCTTCTTCTTGCGGCCGTACCACAGGTTCACGAGCGCGCGCGAGAAGAGCACGGCCGAGAACATGGACGTCAGGATGCCGATGCAGTGCACGACGGCAAAGTTCTTGACTGGCCCCGAACCGAACACGAGCAGGGCAACGCCGGCGATGAGCGTGGTCACGTTCGAGTCCAGGATCGTGGCGAATGCGCGCTCGTACCCGGCGTGGATGGCCGCATGGCCCGACGCACCGTTGCGCAGCTCTTCCCGCACCCGTTCGTTGATCAGCACGTTGGCGTCGATGGCCATGCCGAGCGTGAGCGCAATGGCGGCCATGCCCGGCAGCGAGAGCGTGGCCTGCATCAGCGACAGCACGGAGACCAGCAGCAGCAGGTTGAACGCCAGGGCCAGCGTCGAGAACATGCCGAACAGCCGGTAGTAGATGCACATGAACACCGCGATGGCAGCGAAGCCGTACAGCACGCTGTTGAAGCCCTTGGCGATGTTTTCGGCGCCCAGCGTCGGGCCGATGGTGCGCTCCTCGATGATCTCCATCGGAGCGGCGAGTGAACCGGCACGCAACAGCAGCGCAGTGTCGGCCGCCTCGACGGACGTCATGGAGCCGGAGATCTGCACCCGGCCACCACCGATCTCCCCGCGGATGACCGGCGCCGTGACCACTTCGCCCTTGCCCTTCTCGAACAGGATGATGGCCATGCGCTTGCCGACGTTCTCGCGGGTGACGTCCTTGAAGATGCGCGATCCGTTGGCGTCCAGCGTCAGGTTGACCGTGGACTCGTGGGTCTGGTTGTCAAAGCCTGCCTGAGCATCGTTGAGGTTGTCACCGGTCAGGACGACCTGGCGCTTGACGATCAGCGGGCGGCCGTCGCGGTCGAGGTAGCGTTCGGTGCCGAACGGCACCGGGCCGCTGCCGGTCATCGCGGACACCGCCTCGGCACTGTCGTCCACCATGCGCACTTCGAGCGTGGCGGTGCGGCCGATGATGACCTTGGCCTTGGCGGTGTCCTGCACCCCAGGCAGCTGCACGACCACGCGATCGATGCCTTGCTGCTGGATCACGGGCTCGCTCACGCCGAGCTCGTTGACCCGGTTGTGCAAGGTGGTGATGTTCTGCTTGACGGCAGCTTCCTGCACGCGACGCGCGACATCGGGCTTGAGCACGCCCGTCAGCTTGAGGTCGGCGCCGCCGGCAGAGGCTTCGGACCAGGTCAGGTCGGGAAGTTGGTCGGTCAGCGCATTGAGCGCGGCCGTCAAGGTCTCGCGGTCGCGGAAACGAATTTCGACGTTGTTGCCGTCTCGGGTGATGCCGGCGTGGCGCAGGTTCTTGTCGCGCAGGAGGGTGCGGATGTCTCCCGTCAGCGCTTCGGCGCGCTTGGTCAGGGCGGACTTCATGTCCACCTGCATCAGGAAGTGCACGCCGCCGCGCAGGTCGAGGCCCAGGTACATGGGCAGCGCGCGAATGGCGGTGAGCCAGTGCGGGGAGCGCGAGAGCAGGTTGAGCGCGACGGTGTAGCTTGGGTTGTCGGGATCGGGGTTGAGCCCTCGGCTGAGCGCGTCCTTGGCCTTCAGCTGCACGTCCGTGTCCGCGAAGCGTGCCTTCACGGAGCTGGCCTCGAATTGCACGAAGTCGGGGTTGATGCCGGCGTCGGTCAGGATCTGGGACACGCGGCGCTCCAGCGACGCGTCGAGCTTGAGGGTGGCCTTGGCGCTGCTCACCTGCACGGCGGGCGCCTCGCCGAAGAAGTTCGGGAGCGTGTAAAGGAGGCCCCCCAACAATGCGACCAGGATGATCGCGTATTTCCACCAAGGGTAGCGGTTCATGACGGCTCTTTCGCGGGACAGACCCGCTGCGGGCCGGCGGCCCGGCCCGAAGGCCGCGGCGCCGACGCATCGCGGGTGAAATTACTTGACGGTGCCCTTCGGGAGGACCTGGACCACGGACGCACGTTGCACCTGGACTTCGACGCCGGAGGCGATTTCCACATGCAGGTAGGAATCACCGGTCTTGGAAACCTTGCCGAGGATGCCACCGCCGATCACCACTTCATCGCCCTTGGCGATGGCGTCGATCATGGCCTTGTGTTCCTTCTGGCGCTTCATCTGCGGCCGGATCATCACGAAGTACAACACCACGAACATCAGCAAGATGGGCAGCATGCCCGTCAAGCCGCCGAACGGTGACTGGGCTGCCGGGGTGGCTGCCGGGGCAGCCTGGGCAAAAGCTTCGGAAATGAACACGTGATGTCCTCTTTGGAAACAGCGATGACCGTCGGCTTGCTGTCGACGGGAAAGCCTTTGATTGTATGCGTCAGCTGCGAGCTCGGACCACGCGATACCCAGGGAGGTTCCGCGGGCAGCGGCTATCGGCTGCGCGGGCCTCGGGTGCCCACAGGTTGCCACCAGCTTATGCACAGCTTTTCCTCGGATCGCATGTCACTGCGGCCCGCCTTCCATTCCGGATCAGCCGGCGGGCTGATGAAGCCCCAGCTCGTTTGCCCCATCGATGGGCCGAGGAATGCTCAAAGCGAAGCAGCTGGCAAAGGGCTCCTCGACAATCTGGCTCTTTCGTCGGCCCGAGCGCCGGCGCGGTCGTCCCATCAATTGAACCTGCTCAAAATCCCATGGACGAGCCTCGTGCTGACGCACTGCACTGCCCACCGACATGAAACAGTTCCTGTGGACGCCCGGGCATGGCGTAGATCCCTTGGGCTCCGATCGCACTTTCGAAGGCCATCCAAGCCCATGGGTGAGGCCTGGTTCATGGGAGACGGTCGGCAGATGTTTCCCCAGCTGCTGGGAGATCTCGGCAGGCTTTCAACGGAAGAACTCCAGGAGTTCCTCGCGGAAATCGCAAGCGGAACCACAAGGTTCTTGCACTGCGGCAGCGCACGTGGTCCGTTCGCACTTCGGTGAAGACGCATTCCTGCATTGGCTCGACTGCATATCCACAGTGCAGCATCTGGAGGCGGAACTGGCAGCGATTCCATCGACCTTCGAGATGCTTTACATCCGTCCGGCGTACCCCTGAGCGCGAAGCAGAAAACAGTGCCCACCCGCACGATGCGTCGACCGCTGCAACGCATCACCGGATGGCAAAGATCAGTTCGCGGGCGGGGCATCGGGCAGCGATGTCCGCGAACTGGAACTGATGGCCTGGGTCGGCGCCGCGTGAGGCCGCTGGCGCCGAACAAACGACGCCCGAAAAGCAAAAAGGCCGATCAAGTGATCGGCCTTTTTGGCTGACCAAGCCACCATGCAATACAGACGGCCAAGTCAGAAAATTTGGTTGCGGGGGCTGGATTTGAACCAACGACCTTTGGGTTATGAGCCCAAC
>CBIHPH010000154.1:0-7670 GCA_966212105.1 uncultured Rhizobacter sp. | reverse complement strand
TGCTGCAGGGCCTCGGCGTGGGGCCGTTCTCGATCAACGTCAACAACCGCAAGATCCTGCAAGGCTTCTACCAGGGCCTCGGCATCGAGAAGATCACCGAGGCCATCCGCATTGCCGACAAGTTCGACAAGATCGGCGCCGACGGCGTTCGCAAGTCGCTCGTGGAGCAACTGCAGATGCCCGAGGACGTGGCGGCCAAATGCGTGGCCCTGGCACAGATCCGCACCAGCGACCTCGGCTTCGTGGAGCAAGTGCGTGCGCTCGGCGTGCAATCCGAGCTGCTTGACGAAGGCATCGAGGAGCTGCGCTTCGTCATCGACCACATGAAGGACATTCCGGCCGGACACATCTGGGCGGACCTGTCGATCGCGCGTGGCCTCGACTACTACACCGGCACGGTCTATGAGGGCAAGCTGCTCGACTACCCGGGATACCCGAGCGTCTGCTCGGGCGGGCGGTATGAAAACCTGGTGGGCGCCTATCTGCGCAAGAAGCTTCCCGGCGTGGGCATGTCCATCGGATTGACCCGCATCTTCTCGAAGCTGCTGAAGGAAGGGAAACTGCCCGTCGGCCCCAAGTCTTCGACTCAGCTGCTGGTGGTGTACCCGCAAGGTGCTGCCCGGGATGACGTGCGGCGCGTGGCGGCCCACTTCCGCAGCCGCGGGGTGAACGTGGAGATGTACCACGAGGACAAGAAGACGCCGAAGCAGTTGCAATACGCTGTCCGCAAGGGCATCCCGTATGTGCTGTTCCCAGGCGCCGACGGCGCTCCCCATCAGGTCAAGACGATGGCCACGGGCGAGCAGGTCGAGGTGTCGGCGGACTGGCTGCCGGCCTGAGCACCTCGGCCCCGCGAGTCACCGGTCTGTCACCCGCCATCGGGCAAGTGGGCCCCGGCGGCACGCGACTGCGTTTGAAATTCGACGAACCTGTGTTCTGGCCAGCCCCTGTTTCGAACGTCGTGGTGGTTCGTGACGGGGCCGGCACCGCCGTCCCTGTGACGGACTTCGCCCCAAGCGCCTTCGAGATGACGCTGACCAATCCGGACCTTCAAGACAGCTTCTACCTCGGCCTCGGCGCTGGGGGCCGCACAGAAGCACAGGACGGCATTGCGCTGAGGAGCGCCGTGGTCAGGGGCCTGGACCGCACGTAACGGCCTCCATCCTGCTGGCCGACACCGCCAGCGTCGGCGCCGCTGGGCGCGAACGCGGGCTGCAGCTTTCCAGCCCCCCTGATCGATGGATTTGCTTCGTCGCTTTTTGTCCATAAAATCCGCGCCGCAATCAAAAATAGAGGGGAAGCACGGTGGTATTTCACGCAATGACCGGCCTCCGGGCCGTTCGTGTGGCAACGGCATTGGCGTTGGCCTGGACATTGGCAGGATGCGGTGGCGGCGGCTCGGACGCTCCCTCAGACAAGGGCGAGGCGACTGCCGAGGTCGACTACTTCCCGCTTCACGTGGGCGATCGCTGGGCCTTCCAGTCGACCCACGCTGGCCCGGAGTTCAACGGTGAACCCTATGAATCGGTGGCCGTCCTTGCTGCCGACACGCTGCATGACCAACGGGCATACGCTTACCAATGGTTGGCCACCAGCAACGCGGTACCCGGTAAGGGCCGGACCACCAAATCAGCCACGGGTGTGCAATCGTGGGGCAACGAAGCGGACGCCCCCTGGGACCTGATCAAGCTGCCGGCGACGCCTGGCATGCGGTATGACAACCGCATCACCATGCTGACGACGGACGTGGACTCGGACGGTCGAGAGGACATCCTGACCCGCCGCATTGCATCCACGGTGGTGGGGCTCGAGGCCGTCGACACCCCCGCCGGCCGTTTCGAAGGTGTGCTGCACATGCGCTACGAATTTGCGCAATCGACCAAGAGATCGTCTGACGGTCAGAGCACACCGGAGACAACGTTCACGCAGGAAAAGTGGTTCGCACCCAACGTCGGCCTGGTCCGGGAAACATATGCCTGGCCCTCGGGGCAGACCGTCAACCGTCGACTTGTCGCCTACAAGATCGACGGCCGAGCCACGGACACGACCGCACCGAGAATCACCGCTCTGTCGCCTGCCAACGGACAGGCAGGCACCAGCAATACGCGACTCCGATACCAGTTCAACGAGCCGGTGCAATGGCCCGCACTCGCTTCGCAGGCGGTGGTCGTCCGTGACGCAGCCGGCACAACCGTGCCAGTGGTCTACGACTCGTTCCCGCTCCCTTCCTCCGACTTGGTCCTGATCAGGCCTCAAAATCTGGTCGACGGCACGACTTATACCGTGCAGGTGGGCAACGGGATCACCGACCTGCTGGGCAATCCGTTGCCACCGTTCAGCCACACGTTCACGGTCGACTCAAGCGTCGCCGAGGTCAGCTGGACATTCCCTGCGATTGGCACTTCCAATGTGCCTACGGGTGCGTCGATGTCCGTCAGTTTTTCCGCACCGATCGACCTGTCTTCGATGGGAGGTGTCGTGCTGCTCGAAGGCCAGACGGCGGTCCCCGTGACGGTCAGCAGCCCGGGGTCCGGCTTTTCGAATGACCTGCTGATCGTGCCCATCGCCCCACTGAAGCCATCCACGACTTATACCGTCACATTCCCGGGCTTGCGGGATGGGCAGGGTCGGCCGATCGTCGAATCGAGGCCGTGGACATTCAAAACAGCACGGGCATCCTGAGGACCCGGGGCGGTGGGGAAGCGGATCACCGTACGACCAACGCATGCCCGTGCTGGGTACCATGTGCCCCATGACCACTGCCCCCCTTGCTGACCTCCGCACTGCCTGCGCCACCTTCGATGCATTGCAACAACGCGCCAGCGCCGCCGGGCTGCTGCTGCGCGATCCACCGCCGGAGCCCCTGAGCTGCTGCGGCCGTGGCTGCAACGGCTGCGTGTGGGAAGGCTTTTACGCCGCCGCCACCTGCTGGCGCGATGACGCGCTGGAGCTGCTGGCCGGCTGAGCCTCGCATCCCTCTTCAGTGGGCCTCGTTGCAGCGCGCGGGCACGGTAGATTCTCGTCATTTCCACTGCTCTGCATTGCCGCATGTCTTCCGTTCCGGGCAAACCGACCAAGCCCCTCAAGGGCAAACTCACCGCGCTCAATGAAAAGCTGCGGCGCACCGGCAAGACGCTGAAGAAGCTCAAGCCCACGATCGAGAGCGTCGACACGATCAAGCAGCGCCGCATCGCGCGGCGCCGGGCGTCCGGGCTGCAGTTCGTGCTCGCAGACCGCATCGACTTCCTGAATGCGGCGCATTGGGACACGCTCAGTCCGGCCAGCGTGTTCCTGTCGCGCGAGTACCTGCGGGTGCTGGAAACCCACGGCCCCGACAACGTGCAACCGCGGTACGTGATGGCCTATTCGGAAGGCCGGCCCGTCGCCATCATGCTGTTCCAGCGGGTGCGTGTCACCGGAGACCGGCTGCGCAAGCCTGGTTCCCGCAAGCTGATCGACAAGCCGCTGGCCCGGCTGGATGAGCACCTGCTCGTGTGTGGAAACCTCCTGGTGTGGGGCGCCCGTGCCTACGCCTTTGCGCGCGATGCCGACGCCCCGCTGTTGTGGCATGGCGTCGGTGAAGCGATGTACCGGCTGCGCCGCGCAGACAAGCTGCTGGGTGAATCGGACCTGGCCATGGTCAAGGATTTCGCCGCCGCGGACGAGGTTGCCAAGGACTCGCTTCGCCTCCTTGGCTATCGCCATGTCGAGACCGATCCGGACATGGTGCTGACACTCCAGCCCACCTGGAAGACCTGGGAAGACTACCTGTCCAGCCTGACGTCCAGCTACCGCAGCGCGGCCAAACGCCTGGACAAGGACTGCACCGCTGCAGGCATCGTCCTGCGGGTCGCTTCTGCGGCAGAGATGCATGCCCGCGAGCGTGAACTGCAAGACCTCTACCACCAGGTGCACGAGGCGCAAGGTCTGCGCCTGGCTTCGCTCGCTCCGGCGTACCTGGCCACGATGGCCGAGGCGCTCGGGCCGGAGCGGTTCGTGTGCCGAGTGGCCGAACGTGACGGGCGGCTGCTGGGCTTCATCACCACTGTGCGCGACGGTGACACGGCCGTGGGCTACTACGTGGGGTACGACCGCGCGGCCAATGCCGATGCGCCCATCTACCTTGCGCTGCTTCAGTCGACGATTGCCGATGCCATCGGCTTCGGTGTGCGCCGCCTGTCCCTCGGCCGCACCGCGCTCGAACCCAAAGCCAAGATGGGATGCAAGCCGGAGCCGATGGCCTGTGCGGTGAGGCACCGCGTCTCGGCGCTCAACTGGATCACGACCGCACTGACCCGGACCGCCTCCCACGACGAGCCGCCAGAGCGCAGCCCGTTCAAGGTTGCGGTCGACACGAAGGCCTGAGCAACGTGACGGACACGTGCAGGGTCAATGCACGCTGAGGCGCGCTGACACGGTACTGCGGGTGTCCAAGGCCCACAGCCGGCCGGCGTCGTCGCAAACGATGAGGTGATCGCCGACGAACCGCGCTTGCGAGGCCACCGAAGCAGGCCAGGCCACCACACCATGGCGTGTGCCCGTGGTCGCTGACAGCACCTGCCAGGCCATGCCTTGTGCCGTTTCGCGGGCCACGATCAACCAGCGGCCACCGCCGGAGATGGGCAACGCTGCCCCCTTGCCCGAGGGCGCAGCGTCCTCACAGACCCATTTGCCGGGTCCCTGGTCGCACACCAGGGCTTCGCCGTTGACCGAGAGACTCATCCAGCCCATCGTGGGATGCAACCATCCCGCGCCGATGGCCGGCGACAGGGTGTCTCGGCTGAGCAGGCGGCGCTGCGGCATCTTGTACTGCCATAGCGCCAGGCCCTGCGGCCCCTCGATCAGGGCCTGTTCCAGTTCAGGCGTGGAGGTGAGCGCTCGAACGACTCCACCCAGTTCCGACACCTGCCACAGGGCTTCGTTCAATCCTTCGCGCGTGTCGAGCACGCGGATGCTGCGGCCGTCCGACACCGTCCAGGCCACGCCGTCGAACTGGTCCGCAAAACAGGCCAGGTGCAACATCCCCAGGTCGGTGACGGTGCGGCGCACGAGGTCCAGGCGGCTGACGCGCCAGACGTCGGCGCGCGGCGCGAGGAGCAGTGCAACGGCGCCGCTGGGGGCGTAGACGATGCGGTGCGCCGGCGAGGCAAAACGTGCAGTGACCCGACCTGACGCATCAATCAGCACGGCACCCCCCTCCCCGCAGGCCAGCAGGTACCGTCCGCCCTGAGCGGGCACCGCATCGAGGATGGGCAACGCACCGGGCTCCGGCGCTTGCCAGCTGAACATTTGCGGATTTGTCTCCAACGGCTGGCTGGCGCATTCGGGAAGCGGTCGCCCCGGCGGCAGATCGGCATTCAGCAAGGCGTCGTCGGCAAGCCGCAGCAGATCGCGCAACCGGGTCTGCAGGAAGCGGCCTTGCCCCGCGGCATGGTCGGCCAGCACCGCCGGCGCGATGGCACGCGCCAGGTCGCGAAGCACCGTGGACCGTGCTTGCGTGGTCAGCAGGGCCTCGACGAGCGCCGTGCGCTCGGAGCAACAAGCCGGGTCATTCACCAGTGCATCGATCCGGTCGGATTCGCGCTCGAGCGTGTCCGGCAGCAGCGCTGCCCGGGTGACAAGCGCCTTGGCGCCCAGGTCACCGCCTTCCGCTTCGGCGTGCTGCAACCAATTGGCGGCAAGTTCCCGTTTCGTGGTCAGCGGCCACAGCACCTCGATGGCCTCGAGCCACCGCCCTTGTGCGGCCAGGTGATGCGCCCAGTCCTCCCGCAATTGCGCGGCCGCGTGAGGCCACTTCGGGGTGAGCTGCACCACGGCTTGCGCAAAGGCTTGGTCCCGGCGTGCCACTGCGAGCGCGCGACGCCAATCGCCAGCCAGGCACAGCAACCGCACGATCGTGCCCGGCGGGCTGTCCCACGTGAGCGCAAGCCGCCCTGCCTGTTCGAAACGACCATGCCGTTCAAGGTAATCGAGCGCCTCTTGCCGCGCCTGCAGCAACTCGGCCAACACGAACACCGCCTCATCGATGCGACCTTCGCGATCAAGACGCTCGAACGTGCGGCGATAGAGTTGGCGCAGGTGCGCCTCGAGATCGGGGCCGAAGTTCAGGCTGGCCGACGCGGGCGAACCATCGGTGAGCGACAGGTCGTTGCGCGGGCCCGGTGTGCCGAAGGCCTGCCCACCGGATGGCGCCCCAGCCCCCAGCGGAATGGCATGACGCAACGCCTCGTCGAGTCGGCCGGAGTCGAACATTTCCAGCATCCGGCGCATGTAGGCTGCCTGCCGGCGGCCCAGCAGGCCGGC
The DNA here is from genome assembly GCA_966212105.1 of uncultured Rhizobacter sp. Classification (GTDB taxonomy): domain Bacteria; phylum Pseudomonadota; class Gammaproteobacteria; order Burkholderiales; family Burkholderiaceae_C; genus Rhizobacter. The sequence continues at coordinate 1,367 of CBIHPH010000154.1, read as the reverse complement.
CAAGTGCGATGTGACGGCCAGGCGAGCCAACCATTGCCGCCACGCTTTCGGGCCGACCTTCCCCATTCGGCGCGCGGCAATGGATGGCGGAGCCGGCGGCGCAGCGCGGGCTGCAGCGGGCGCTGAAGACCATGATGAGGGCGCTTGCCGCCATCGGGCAAGCAGCCAGATGATGCCCAGGACCATGGCGGGCGACAGGATCGCCGACGCTGCAGCATGGCCCGCTTTGGCTCCCAGCGCAGCCACCGCACCCAAGGCTGCCACGAACAAGAGCAATGCAGTCCATGGCACGCGGCGGCGCCCCCTCCCAGCGACAACCGCTGTCATGCCCGGCGATCGTGAAGTCGACAGCGATTCGAGAAAGGCACGCTTCGCATCGCTGGCCTGCGGCACTGCCGGGCCCAGCACCTCGCGAAGATCAGTCACCTCCTCCGGCGCCAGCAGCACCGGTGAGCCGGGCGGCATGCGGTGATCCAGCGTATCGTGCAAGACGTACCCAGCCAGGTCGAGCCATTGGGCCGGATCGAGCTGCACTGCCTCGGCGAACATCAATGGCACGGCCATGCCACCGAGCACGAGCACGACATCCGCAGCGGGAAGCACGCTTCGCTCGGCCGGCATCAAGGGCGCAGAGCTCAACGCAGTGCCGTCCTTGCACAGCGGCCATCCCCCGAGGGCATCGACGGCCATCTCGACAGGCGCTGCAAACCGAAGAACATCCCCGTGGGGAAAACGGAAAACCGCCGAACCCCGGCGCCATTGCCGCAAGATGCGGCGGGCCCGTTCGGGTGGCGCTATTGTTTCCGCAGGAAACCACACACCGCCCACGGCATGCCTGCCCTGCCAGAGCGGCTGGCGGATGGGCGAAGAGGCGTCAGGTGGACGGGACATCGTTTTCGCTTTGCACTGTCAAACGCACCTCCTTGTCGATCGTCGAAAAGACGATCAAATGGCGCTCGCTCGTGAGCATGGCCACGATGCCCGAGTTCGGGCACACCGCATGACGCTCGATGGTTGCAGGCGCATTGAACACCACTGTGGCGCCTCTTGCCCGCACGAGCTTCAGACGTCGGCGCGACGGGTCGATCGCCACCAGCGCCGATGCGTCATCCTCCGTGGGCACCAGGCCAATGACGGCCGCAGCCGGCATCGAAACGCTCCACCGCGCCGGCTCCACGCGTGCAGACGACGCCTCGATCACCGTCCATTCCAGGGCCCCGTCCATGCAAACACGCCCTACGGCACAGGCGCCGATGCCAACGCCGCGTCTCCAGCCTCGGGCGGCCCCGATGAGCACGACGGGCTGACGACCGGCATCCAGACCAAGGCTCATCCTCATCGGCTCCTGTCTCATGCCGTTGGCCGAT
>CBIHPH010000153.1:0-7775 GCA_966212105.1 uncultured Rhizobacter sp. | reverse complement strand
GATTCGACGGTGTCGCTGCTGGCGCAGATCTCGCAGTGGGCGGAAGGCTAGGGCTATCGAATTTCGAGGCCGTTGGCTGTCAGGAACACCTTGCTGGCATCGGTCTTGAGAAATTGCTCCAGGTAGCCCTTGGCCGCCTGCTTCATGTTCGCAGAGACCTGCGGATTCGGGTTCTCCTTCAGCGCCATCTGGGTCGTGGCCATGAACATCCCGAGCACCGCCATCTGCTCATACATTTCCTGCTTCTCTGCACTTGAGGCCTTGGCGAAGTCGGGGTTGGAACTCACGATCTGGCGCATCTGGTTGACCAGGGGCTTGAAGTTCTCATCGGGAAACTCGGTGTCCTGGTAGGCCATGTAGCTTCCGGCAAGAAAGCCGGCGATGGCGCCGGCCATGTCGTTGCGCGGAATGGCGAACTGCTGCTCGATCTTGTGGAAGCCATCAAGCAGTTGGCGCATCGTCGCGATGACCTTGCCGCGTTGCTGCTCGGGATACACGGACGCCAGCTTCGAGAGCGAGCGGTCGGTCGCCGCGGCCTGGATGTCGACCTGTGTCAAGGCATGGGCGGTGGACCGGCTGGCTCGCTTTGAATTGGCGGCAGTCACCGATGAGCTGGGCATCGTGCCCAGCAGCATCTGGGTATTCATCGCATTGAGGCCGACGGTGGCCATGGCGCCACCATAACCGGCCATGAGCCCACCGTCGAATTGGGCGAATGCGCAGCTGCTGGCGGACACGAGGATGGCGAAAACGGATGCGATGCGATGACGGGTCATGTGTTCTCTCCCAGAAATGCGAAAAGGGTAGCCCCAGCGGGGCCACCCTTTGTAAAGAACTGTCGAAAGGAAATCAGCCCTTGCGAACGGCCTGAGACAGCGCTTCACCGATGGTCTTGATGGCGTTCGAAGCCGCATTCTGCAGGATCGAGAGCTCTTGACCAACTGCTTGCAGCTCTTGCGACTTCATCGTGAACTGCTGGGCGTTCTGGGTCTTGGCATCCTGGCTGCCGCTGGTTTGCTGGCCGCTGAGGTTCTTCAGCTCGTCAGCCAGTTGCACCAGCTTGGCGGCCTTGTTGCCTTGGGCTTCGCCCAGCGCAACAGCGAGGGCTTCCAGCCAGCTGCCGGAGCTGACGGCCGCACCCTTGGCGTTCTTGCCGCCGCCGGCTGCGCCGCCGCTCTTCTCGCCGATCTTCTTGGTCACCGACTCGACGAGCTGCTGGGTCAGCTGCTGCGTGAACTGTTCCATCGAGCCGCCGGCCTGTTCACCGACGTGCTGGTCCACTTGCGGATCAGTGGGGTTTTGCGCAGTCAGCTTGGAGACGGCTGCGTCCACGACCTGGCCGATCAGCCCTTCCAGGAACTTCGGCATTGCGAATTCCTTGACCAGCGTGCTGGCAGCCATCTTCACGGCCTGGCCGATCGCCGAGGTCAGCATGTTGCTCAGCGAGCCGGCAACTGCCAGCGGCGGGAAGAACATGCTCGCCACGCCCAGCACGGCGCCGAAGATGCCACCGCTGCCACCAAAAACGCTCTTCAATGCACCACCCATGGTGTCACTCCTTTGAATCGATTGTTCGCAAGGTCCTACCCTTGCACCTGTTCACACATTCGCAGCACGGGCTGATTGCCTTGTGTCCTCCCCGAACTGCGCACCTTGCTTGTCGCTTCACGTGATGTGTTGTTTGCGTTGCGACGGGATGGATTGAACCGGGTTTGAAGCGGGTGCGATAGAGAGTGTGATCACCCGGGGGAATACACCCGGGTGTTTCCACCCGGGTGATCGCACCTTCTTCCGCCGCGCGGGGGTTACCGCTCCAATCCGCTCACCGGTTGCAACCAAACGCAGCGGGCCGCGGCGAATGCATGGCCATCGAAAGCCGAGCTGTCGCGGGTGTCTTCAACTTGAAAGGGAGCGTATATCCATGACAGCGATCCAGACCAACGTCAACACCGGCGTTGTCGGCCCGGCGATTCCGTTCGACCCGGCCAATCCGACCAACGCCAGCACGACCATGCAGGGCGGCCGCGCGGTGTTCGAGAACGACAACTACCGCATCACGGCCGGTGACAACAACGAGGTGAACATCACCAACAAGCACACGGGCGAGACCTATCAGATCTGGGGTGATCCGCACGTGAACGTCGATGGCCAGCATGCCTTCGACTTCTGGGGCACCACGACCTTCAAACTGGAAGACGGCACGAACGTGACGATCCAGACCACGCCGTGGGCCAACAACCCGAACGCCACGCTGGCCTCGAAGGTCACCATCACCAACGGCGACTACGGTGTGCAGATCAGCGGCGTCGACACCAACAAGACCGGCGACCTGAAGATCGACGAGGCCAAGGGTTGGGGCGAGGTGCTCGACTGGGCCGTGGACGACGGCAATGTGCTGCAGGAGAACCCCGCGGGCAAGGGCTTCGTGGCAGTGGACGACAACGGCATGGTGCGCAAGGTCGACCAGCAATACATCAACCAGACCGACCTGACCAAGGGTGGTGCCGACAAGCTGCAGAACCAGTTCAAGGATGCGTTCCGCCTGCTCGGTGGCCTGCTCAGCATCAGCTTCGCGGGCATGTTCCTCGGGGCGCTGGCCAAGGCGATCGACAGGGCGGAAGGCTCGGGTCGCGTGACGATCATGCCGGTGCCTCATGGCCGGCCCGACATGGGGCCGGTTCTCCGCTTCCCGACGCTGCTGGCCGACCCGGCGCTGTACATCAGGCCGCAGGGTGGCCCGAGCACGAATCCCAAGACGCCGTTCGATGCGTTCTTCAGCCAGGTGGGCCTCCAGTTGACTCTGGCCCGCACCCAGGTCTGAGTGCTCGATCCATTTTTTTATCCAGCCGCCGGCGGCCCATTCGGGCCCATGGCGGCTGGATCCGTTGCATCCCGCAGTAGGAAAGGAAAGCAATGAGAATCGAGAATTCTTTGGCCAGCGGCGTCGAGTCCGCGGTCCATGCGCTGGAGCAGGTCTTCGCGCAAGTGGGCGACATGCTTGGCGATATCGCCGAACGCTATGGCGTCAGCGCATCGGCCTTGCGCGATGCCAACCCAGGTCTGGGCGACCGGCTGCTGCCGGGGCAACCGGTGCGTCTGCCCGCGGATGGACACGCAGCGCCGGCGGCCGCCGATCACACACCGGGCGCGGCGGCACCACGGTCCGCGACCTACACCGTGCATTCGGGCGACACGATGTCCGGCATCGCCAAGGCCCAGGGCGTGTCGCTGCAGGCGCTGATCGAAGCCAATCCGCAGCTGTCCAACGTGAACCGCATCGCGGTCGGCCAGACGCTGAACCTGCCCGGCGCGGCGATCGTGCCGGAGCGTGTACCGGCGGCCGGTAGAGCCGATTCGGCTGCCGCCGGGCATGCTGCATCGCCCGATGGCACGCCGCTGTATCGCCAAGGCGATGCCGCCTGGGGTCAGACCGTGCTCGGCCACAGCCGCACGATCTCGCAGGCCGGCTGTGCAATGACCTCGGTGGCGATGGCCATCAGCAAGATCTCGGGCCACAGCATCGATCCCGGGCAGCTCGACCGTTACCTGGACCAGCACCACGGTTATGCGGGCGACGCGCTCAAGTGGGATACCGCCGCGCAGGCCGCGGGGCTGCATGGCGGCAAGCAGGCGTGGAGCCTGCAGACGGTGAACCGGCAGCTCGATGCCGGCCGGCCGGTCGTCGTTGGTGTCGACTACCGCGCCGGCAGCAACGGCGGCCCCAACGGCACCGACCACTGGATCGCGATCACCGCGCGCGGGCAGGAGAACGGAAAACCCGTCTACTTCGCCAACGATCCGGCTACCGGCAAGCAGATCAAGCTCTACGAGAACAACGGCCAGCTGAAGCAGCAGGACGGCAAGGGCTACCGCACGACCGGCGAACTGGTGGTGTTCACTGGCGGTGGCGCTGCAACGCCAGCAGCAGCTCCTGCGTCCCCGGTCCGACCTGCGGCACCGGCACCCGCTGCAGCGCCGGTGTCGCCAGTGACACCGACCGCGGCTCCGGCGGCTCATGGCATCACAGCTGCCCAACTGCACCAGATCATGCCGCAGGCCGACACCGCGCGCTGGGTCGACAAGCTCAACGCCGCGATGGCGGCGCACGGGATCGACACGCCGGCCAAGCAGGCGGCGTTCCTCGCGCAGATCGGCGTGGAGTCGGGTCAGCTGCGCCGCACCTCGGAGAACCTCAACTACAGCGCCAGCCGCCTGACGGAGGTGTGGCCCAGCCGGTTCCCGACGATCGCATCGGCGACGCCGTATGCCCACAACCCCGAGAAGCTGGCCAACCATGTCTATGCCAACCGCAACGGCAATGGCAACGAGGCCAGCGGCGACGGTTGGAAATACCGGGGTGGTGGTTTGATGCAGACCACGGGCCGCGCGAACTATCGCTCGGCCGGCTTCGAAAACAACCCCGAGCGCTTGCGCGAAGATGCCACTGCAGCCGATTCCGCAGCGCATTTCTGGCAGAGCAACGGGTTGAACGAACGCACTGCATCGGCCTTGGACCACAACGGCTTCAACGGCGTCACGCGGACCGTCAACGGCGGCCTGAACGGTGCCAACGAACGTTGGCAGATGTATCAGCGTGCGCTGAGCGTGCTGAGCCACTGATAGAGTCCCGAGGGCCGGCTCATGCAGGGCCGGCCCTGGTCAACTCTTGCTGAAGGAAATCATCGTGAAGGCGCTGTGGATGACGGCTCTGGTGTGTATCAGCGGCATGGCGCAGGCCGCGCCCGATCACCACTGCGCGGCGGCTGCCAAGGCGCAGGCCAGGAAGCTGCTCGAACTGCACATCGGCCGCGACGACCGCATCGAGATCGATGCCCCGGTCAAGCAGCTCGCCCCGATCCGCAACCCCGCGAACAAGCAGCAGTCGTTCGATGTGCTGGAAGTCTGGGGTTTCGTCAACAAGGGCCAGTACCGCATGCATTTCATCTATGCGCAATCGTCGGATCAGTGCCTGCTGATGGGCGAAGAGATCCTGGAGCATGCGAGCCTCTGATTGAATGAAGGTCCTCGTTGCCATCCCTACACATAGGGCCCCGCCCGACACCCGGGTGATTCCACCCGGGTGATCACACCTTCTTCCTTTCGGGATGGGTTGACGCTTCAATCGAGCGACAACACACAGGAAGGAAGAACATGTCTGCAATGAGGATCGACGGCCTGGGGGGCGGAGGCGGTGGGGGCGGTGTGCCTTCGCTGGACCAGGTCTTCGCGCACGGCGGCGACAAGATGGCCGACATCGCGGCGCGATACGGCTTCAGCGAAGGCGCGCTGCGCGCCGCGAATCCGGACGTGGGCGAGCCCGTTGCGGGGCAGGCGATCCGGCTGCCCGCCACAGACGCTGCAGCTGCAGGGCAGGCCTCGCCCGCGGTGCCGCTCACGGCCGAGCGCCGTTCGGCCATCGACCAATGGGTGATGCAGCACGAGGGGCGCGGCGTTCTCTTCGGCCGCGACGTGGCCGAGGCCGCGAGGCAGATGACGCCGGCCGAGCAGGCCTACCTGGTCGACCGCTCGATCGATGCGCTCTCTGGCAAGCGCGACACCTATCGGCGGCTCGCGTCGTTTACCGCGGCGCTCGTCGAAGCGGCGCCGCAGCTGTCGAGCGCAGCCGGTTCCCGTCTGGGCGAACGTGCGGCCGGATTCGCGCGGCAAGCCACTGTCGAGGGCAACGGCCTGGAGGGCTACAGCGCCAATGCGCTGGCCAAGGCGGCGATGGCGGTGGCAGGCAGCCGCGGTGCCGGCGAGGTGCGCTCGATGATCAATGGCCTGGGGGCCGATGGGGCGGGCCTGTTCGCCGATGCGCTGATGCGGGGTGGCGCCGCCGATGCCAGGCAAGTGGCCACAGCACTCTCAGCCTTGAATGCCGGGCCCGAGAACGAGGTGTCGCGGCAGTTCACCATCCATGCGTTCTCCAGCGCGCAGAAGGACTTCTACCTCGAGCGCGGCCCGGCGATGGCACCGATGGCCACCGCGCTGTCCCGCCTGATGCATCCCGGCGATGCAGCGGCCCAGTCGTTCGATGCCAACCGGCTCGGCAAGATCCTCGGCACGCCCGCGGGCGCGCAACTGATGGCGCCCGAGGCGCCGAACGAAGATGCTTCGGTGGCCCTGCGCTGGCAGGCGCTCGGCGCATTGAAGGCGCATCCCGAGGTCACGGCCGACAAGCTGGCCAAGCTCGATTCGGCGTGGACCGATCCCACCATCGCGCAGCACATCGCCACCGCACCGGCGCAGCAGCTCCTGCAGGCTCGTGGTGACGAGGCACAGGCCTTGCGCGGCACCGATCTCGACAACACCATCGGCGTTGCGCTGCACCTGCCGCCCGATGCCCTGCCCAAAAACGAGACGGCGCCTCAGGCGGCCGCCCGCGAGAAGGCCACGGCCGAGGGCCGCTACTCGTACTTTGCCAAGCAGGAGCCGGTGACGGCCGTGCGCGATGCCATTCGCGACGCGGCGCAGGCCGTGGGCGGCGACCGGCAGGGCCCCAAGGTCACCGTGCTGCCGGTGCAGGTGTCGACAGCGGAGCATGGCCCGGTGCAACTGGCGCTCTTCCGCATCGATGGGCCCAAGGGCTCGCAGTTCGTCGACAACACCGGCGCGCGCTATGCGAGCTTCGACGAATGGCGCACGCGCAACAAGCTGCCCGAGGGCGTGATGACCTTCCCCCCCGGAGGCCATCTCGCGGCGGGTGCCGATGGCCGGGTCCGCCTGCAGACGCAGGACACGCCGAAGACCCACGACACGCTGGGCAAGATCCTCGGCGTTGCCGACAAGGTCGCGCTGGTGGGCGGCATCGTGGCCGGTACCTGCCTGACCTTCGGCGTGGGCGGTGCGGTCATCACAGGCATCGCCGTCGGTACCACGGCCTATGGCGCGGCACGAGCGGGGCAGAACCTGTACGACCGGAGCACGCGCCACCAAAGCCTGGATCCGCTCAAGAGCAGCGAGGCCCGAGCCGACTGGCTCAACCTGTTCGCCAGCGGGCTCAGCGCGGGCGGCGTGGTGGCCGGGCCTGCTGCGCGCGCGCTCTCAGGCGCCAACGTGGTGTCGCCGACGATGGCGGGCGCGGTCGCTGCCGTGCGCATCACCGCCGTGGCGGCCGATGCGGCCTCGATGGGCAACCAGACCTACGAGCTTGCGAAGAACTGGGATCAGCTGTCGGCCGCCGACAAGGCCATGGCCGGCCTGAACCTCGCGTTCTGGGGCGCGGGCGCCGGTGCCCAGGTGCGCGGTGGCGGGGCGCGCCAGCTCTTCAACTTCGAGGCGCAGCGCCAGCACGTGCTGGCCGAATACTCGCCCCCGGTGCGATACAGCGACCAACTGGGCAGCGGCGTGAGGCTGCACACCGAAGGCGCCGATCACAAGCTGGGCGCCACCTATGTCGAGGCGGGCCTGCACGCCACCCAGGCTGACATCGACCTGCATTCGCAACTGGCCCAGCGTCTTGCGAGCCAGAGCGGCATCGAGGGCTGGGCGCGGCGCTTGATCGGTGAGCAGCATGCGCCGGTCGGCTCACGGCTGTACGAGGCGCAGGCCGAGGTCGCGAAGCTCGGCGAGGTGCTGCACGCGGCCGAGGCCAGGCTCGCGCGCCCGGGCACCTCGGCGGCAGAGAAGGCGCAGCTCGGCGCCGACATCGAGTACTACAAGCACCTGCAGGGCCAGTACCGCGAGCAGCTCGCCGGCTTCGAGCGCAATCCATCGCTGGGGCTGGAGCCGGGACGCGGCTACATCGAGCAGCCCAGCGGCGGGGCGCAGATGGC
>CBIHPH010000152.1:0-8001 GCA_966212105.1 uncultured Rhizobacter sp. | reverse complement strand
GCTATCCCCCACTACTGGGCACGTTCCGATGTATTACTCACCCGTTCGCCACTCGCCACCAGGATTGCTCCCGTGCTGCCGTTCGACTTGCATGTGTAAGGCATGCCGCCAGCGTTCAATCTGAGCCAGGATCAAACTCTTCAGTTCGATCTTGATAATTTACTCAAAGAATTGAAGTGAACTTCACTTCTATGAGCGTTTAAGGTCCATGAGACCTCGAGTCTTGCGACTCTTGGCACTCGCCTTCAAACGCCCACACTTATCGGCTGTAGATTTTTAAAGAACTTGCGATTTCGTTTCCGATTTCGCGCTGCTGTTTGCATTTCGTCGCATTCAGCAGAGAGAGCGATTATGTCATCCTTTTTTCAAGTCTGTCAACAGATCGCTCTGTTTTGTTTCTTCGCTGCCTGCTTGCTGCTTTGGCGTTTGCCAGAACTGCGCTGCGTTCAGCGGAGTCCGTCACTGTAGCACGATTTCTGGACGATGCAACACCTTCGAACAACTTTGTGAACGTTGGTGCCACTCAGTCCCTTGCGACTGCCCGCCGGTTGAAGAGGCGCGCGCATGCGGCTTCGGGGTCGTCACTGCGAAGTACGTCGGCCAGCTTGGGAGCGAGCTGGCGGGTGTCCGCTCGAAGGATGCGTTGTTTGATGGCGGCGATGCGCGAAGGATGCATCGAAAAGTTGCGCAGGCCCATGGCCAGCAGAAGGTCGGTGAACGCGGGGTCGCCGGCCATCTCGCCACAGACGCCGACGCCCTTGCCCGCAGCGCGGGCGTCGGCAATGGTTTGGGCGATCAGTTTGAGCACGGCAGGGTGCCACGGGTCGTACAAATGGGCCACCGCCTCGTCGGCTCGATCGATGGCGAGCGTGTATTGAATGAGGTCGTTCGTGCCAATGGAGACGAAGTCGAAGTATTTGAGCAGCGATGGCAGCATGAGGGCCGCCGCGGGCACTTCGATCATGGCGCCGATTTCGACGTCCCCGTGGAGCTTGCCGGCATCGAGCAGCTGCTGCTTCGCGCGTGCGATGGCGTCGAGCGCCTGGCGCACCTCGCTCAGGTGGGCGACCATGGGAATCAGCAAGCGGACTTTGCCGATGGCGCTTGCCCGCAGGATGGCTCGCAGCTGTTGGCGAAACATGCCGGGTTCGGACAGGCTCCATCGGATGGCCCGCAAGCCGAGGGCCGGGTTCAGGGCATGTTCGTGGCGAAGTTCGTTGGCGGACATGCGGTCCAGCGGCTTGTCGGCGCCAATGTCCACGGTGCGGATCGTGACGGGAAGCCCCTTCATCGCCTCGACGGCTGCGCGGTACGCCTCGAACTGTTCGTCTTCGCCAGGCAGTTCGCCGCCTCGGTTCATGAACAGGAATTCGCTTCGAAAGAGTCCCACACCCACCGCGCCCGCCTCGAGTGCCGCGGGTGCGTCTCCGGGCAATTCGATGTTGGCGTGCAATTCGACGCGTTCGCCGTCGAGCGTGACGGCTGGCGTGTGCCTCAGACGCGACAGCCGGTCTCGCTCGAGGCCACTTTGGCGCTGGCGGAACCGGTATTCCTCCAGCACGATGGGCGACGGATCGACGATCACCACGCCGGTATCGCCGTCGATGACGACCCAGTCGTCCTGGCGGATGAGGTGGCTGGCTTCGCGGGCACCGACCACGGCGGGGATGTCCATGCTGCGGGCGACGATGGCGGTATGGGAGGTTTTCCCGCCGACGTCGGTGATGAAGCCGGTGAAAACGCTGCGTTTGAACTGCAGCATGTCGGCCGGCGCGATGTCGTTGGCCACGAGCACGAGGGGATCCTCGCCGGCAAAGTCCCGGGGTCTGACGCCTGGGGCCGGGGCATAGGTGGTGGATGGGCCGCGGGCCATTGCGCGGAGCAGGCGCTCGACGACTTGCTCGAGGTCGGCCTTGCGCTCGCGGAGGTAGTCGTCCTCCATTTCGTCGAATTGGCGGGCCAGCACTTCGAGTTGCGCGGACAACGCCCATTCGGCGTTGTAGTGGCGGTCCTGAATCCATTGGCGGGTGGCGAGCACCAGCGTTTCGTCGCGCAACAGCATCAGGTGCACGTCGAGAAGGGCTGACAGTTCCGGCGGGGCATCGGCGGGCAGGTCTCGCTGCAGGGTGCTCAGCTCGTGGGCCACGGCATCGCGCGCGAGGCGAAGCCGTTCGATTTCCTGCTCGACGTCGGCTTCGTCGATGAAGTAGTGGGCGACGTCGATGCGGCTGGAAGCGACCAGCACGGCACGGCCGATGGCGACGCCGCGGGAAACGGGCAAACCGAAGACCTGAAAGCTCATGGCCCATCGTAGCAGCGCCACCCATGCCACCCAATCAGGGTCCACCCGTTCAGTGTCACGCAGCTGTCATCCTCAGTTCATTCCCGCGTCATGTCACGAGCGGACCATCGGGTCACCAACAGGAGAAAGATGCATGAGGGATTTTCCCCTGCCGACGCTGCCGATCTCGGAATCGTTCTACGCCCCTCCGCGGAGGTCGCTTCACCAGCCGCCGCACCGCCATGCTCTCGGTGCCGCCACAGCGCATCTGGAAGTGGCCTGGGCTCGCGATGAAGATGATGTTCGCCAAGCGCAGCGGCTGAGGTATCTGGTGTTCGCCCAAGAGATGGGCGCTCGGCTGAATGTGCCGCACGGCAGCCCGCCCGGCTACGACATCGATATGTTCGACCCCTTTTGCGAACACCTGCTCGTTCGGGAGGTGTCGGACGGCTGTGACCATGGCACGGTGATCGGCACCTACCGCGTGCTGACGCCGGATGCGGCCAAGCGGGTGGGCGGGCTGTACAGTGACACGGAGTTCGACCTCACGCGACTGCGCCACTTGCGCTCGTCGGTGGTGGAGTTGGGCCGCTCTTGCGTCCATCCCGCTCATCGCTCCGGAGGCGCCATCCTCGCACTCTGGGGAGCGCTCGCAGAGTTCATGGTGCGCAATCGGCTCGACACGATGATCGGTTGCGCGAGCGTCAGCATGCGCGACGGCGGCCATGGAGCAGCGAGCTTGTGGGAGCAACTCCGCCGCGATCACCTGGCACCCATCGAGTTGCGTGTCGAGCCGCGATTGCCGTTGCCAGTAGAGGAACTGCGTTGCGAACTGCCGGTGGAGGCGCCCGCTTTGATCAAGGGCTACCTTCGGTGCGGCGCCAAGGTGCTGGGCCCCCCGGCGTGGGATCCGGACTTCAATACGGCGGACCTGCCGATGCTGATGCGCATTGGCGACCTGCCAGCACGCTATCGGAAGCACTTCCTCGGCGTGTGAACGGCAAGCGGGGCTTACTCGGCCTCGCCGAATTTGTCGTCGATCAGCTTGCGCAGGGCGTCCATGGCGAGTTGCTCATCGACCCCGACCGTTTCCAGTTCGACTTCGGTACCGAGTCCTGCTGCCAGCATCATGACCCCCATGATGCTCTTGGCGTTGATGCGCCGTTCGCCGCGCGCCATGAAGACATCGCTCTGGAATGAGCCGGCCAGCTTGGTAAGCTTGGCAGAAGCACGCGCGTGAAGGCCGAGTTTATTGCTGATGGTGATGGTGGACTTGATCATTGGCACCCGGTTTGAAGGCTTGGTTCTGCGGACGTGACACGGCCACCTGCATCACGCCTTGCGTGGCACCGGCCACGGCTCGGGCGACGAGGGCATCGAGAGGTTCATCGGCGTAGCACAGCGAGCGCCAGAGCATCGGCACGTTGAGGCCGGCAATGACCTTGACGTGTTCACCATCGGCCAGGCGCTGCGCGACGTTGCAGGGCGTGGCACCGAAGACGTCGGTGAGCACGAGCGCATCGGGCGATCGCACGCCGGCCAGGAGCACGCGCGCCTGCGCCTCGATGTCTTCAGTGCTCATGTCCGGGGGGACGTCGAGGACGGCGAGGCGGCTGGCGCAGTCCGGAAATGCGTGTTGCGCCACGGCCTTCAGTGATGAGGCCATGGGGGCATGGGCAATGATCAACAGACCGGGCATGGCATGAAATTATCGGCGGTTCCGGGTAAACGGACTCAAGCTCCTGTGGCCCTGAGGGGCTCATTTGCCACAAAGCCACGGTCACATTAGACATCAGACCGAGTTCCCCGGCGCAGGACCGGGTGGGTCAGGGGGTGGAACGGATGCCTTCGAAGAAGATGCCGGCCGCATCGCCGCCCTGGATCGGCCCCATCACGGCGGCCTGGTACACCTGGGTGCCCCGCGCAAAGTAGACGAGCTGCTGGCGCACCAGGGTGCCGTCGGGGAGGCGGCCATCGATCTCGAATCGCTGGGGTGCCGGCACGGGGTTCGCGCCCGGGACGACGGTGGGGCCCAAGGGTCTCGCCGGAGCCCCGAAGTTGCTGGCCTGTGCGGCACGCAATGCGGCGATCACCGGCGGCACTCGGCTCGCCTCGCCTGCATCGGCAAACGCGAAACCGAACATGGAGCTGCCGGCGCGGCAGGCCACCATGGTCATGCGGACCGGGTGCCCGGCCAGTTCGATGGATCGAGCCTCGGTTGCGGGCTTGCATGGGAAAAGCAATTGCACGCCGGCGCCGGCCGGGCGCACATCCCGCCAATCGAAGGTCGGAGAACACCCCACCAGCACGCTGAGGGCCATTCCTCCCGTGATCCGGCGCACGGTTGCCATGCAGCATTGCGACATGCATGGATTATCGGTGCGGGGCTGCCTCACAATGAATGAATGACCCAGACGCCTCTTTCTTCGTTGCCACAGTCGTTGGCCGGCGTGCGTGTGCTTGATCTGTCTCGCGTGCTCGCCGGCCCCTGGTGTACGCAGACGCTGGCGGACCTGGGCGCCGATGTGCTCAAGGTGGAGCGGCCGCGGCGAGACGATGCCGGGGGTGACGACACGCGGGGCTGGGGGCCGCCATTCTTGAAGGACCGCAACGGCGAGGAAACGGCAGAGGCCGCCTATTACCTGGGCGCCAATCGCAACAAGCGATCCATCACCGTGGACATCGCCCATCCGGAAGGCCAGGCGCTGATTCGCCGCCTCGCCGCGCATTGCGATGTGTTCGTGGAGAACTTCAAGGTGGGCGACATGGCTCGCCACGGCCTGGATGCCGATGCCTTGCGTGCGGCGTACCCGGGTCTTGTCTACTGCTCGATCACAGGCTTCGGACAGACGGGACCGTATCGTGAGCGCGCCGGATACGACTACGTGATTCAGGGCATGGGAGGCTTGATGAGCGTGACGGGGGAGCGCGACGAGTTGCCCGGCGGGGGTCCGCAGAAGGTGGGCGTGGCCGTGGCCGACCTCTTCACCGGCCTGTACGCCACGGTGGCCATTCTCGCCGCCCTTCGCCATCGAGACGCCACGGGCAACGGCCAGCACATCGACATGGCCTTGCTGGATACACAGGTGGCGATGCTCGCGAACCTCGGTGCCAATTTCCTCGCCACCGGCATGCCGCCGCGCCGGGCTGGCAACGCACATCAGAACATCGTGCCGTACCAGGTGTTCGAGGCATCCGATGGCCATGTGATCCTCGCCGTCGGCAATGACAGCCAGTTCGCCCGATTTTGCGATGTGGCCAGCTGCCCCGAACTGGCCACGGACCCGCGTTTTGCACGGAACGCGGATCGGGTGCGGCACCGGGATGCGCTGTTGCCCGTATTGACGGCACTGTTCAAGGCGCGCGGGAAGCAGGATTGGCTTGCAGCGCTCGAGGCGGCCAAGGTGCCGTGCGGCGCCATCAACAACCTCGCTGAGGTGTTTGCCGATCCGCAGGTGGTGGCCCGCGGGATGACCGTGCCGATGTCGCACCCTCAAAGTGATGCATTGCGGTTGATCGCGAGTCCGATGAAGTTGTCGGGCACGCCGGTGCAGTATTGCCGCCCGCCGCCCATGCTGGGGGAACACACGGACGACATACTGGCAGAGTTCGGCTGGACGCCCGACGAGCGGGCGGAGTTGCACCGGCTCGGGGTGGTGTAGCGGCCGCGGCGCCATGGTTCGGGGGGCTGCGCAGGCCCCTCAGTCCGGGGATTCGGACGCGACGGACCGTCACAACGGCGGCCAGACGGATGACACTGCTTGCCAGAGAGGAACGACGCTGGCAGCCGTCGCCGACGACCGCCGTTCCGGTGAATGGAATCCGCGATCATGAACTTGAGTGATCTCGACAGAGCCCCGGCTGCAGGCGTGGCCGGTGAAGGGCAAGCATCCGGTGACAGATCCGGTGCCGAAATCGCGCGCTGGCTGAACGTGGTCCAGACCCTGGGCGCCGAGATGTCGGGGCCGTTGACGTCAGCCCTGGAACGCGTGCAGACGTTGGCATCCACCGGGCGGATCGGGCACGCCAGCCTGCGTGCGCTGGCTGAGGAGATTCAGCAGGTGCGGCTGGTGGGCATGATCGGCCAGCAGTTGTCCCGACTCGCATCGGGCCGGTTGCGCCAGGACCATGAACGCCTGCGGCTGACCGACACGCTGAGGGACGTGGTGAACCGTCGCATCCATGAAGCGCAGACGCGCGGGCTGGTGATCAAGCAAGTGCTCAAGCCGGCCGATGTGATTGTGGACGCCGGCCTTCTGTCGAGCCTGTTCGATGCCCTGGTGGCGTGGATGTTTGCGCATGCGCAGTCGACCATCGAACTTCGCACGGACATCAAGCCATGGCCTGCTCATGCGAGGGTGACCTGCCGGTTCACTCCCCGCGCACTGGACGAACACATCGGGAAATCCACCGAAGTCGGCGCTGCTGCAACGCTCGACACCATTGTTTGGCGCCTGGTCGAACAGACGGCCTGGGCCATGGGCCTGCCCCTCGAACGCCGGTTCGATGGCACCCACATCACCGTCACGCTCGAGTTCCCCCGCACGGTCAATGATCAGCTCGAGGGCTTGAGTGCCATCGAGCTGGACCATGGCTTTTCGCCCTCGATGAGTTCAAAGCCGCTCGCGGGCAGTCAGGTGCTCGTGGTGGCGTCCCGGCGGGACGTGAGGGTGCAGGTGCGTGACGCCGTTCGGAACATGGGGTTGATGGTCGATTTCGTGACCTCCGTGGAGGAAGCGCGCGAGTTTTGTCGCGGCGGGCTGCCGCACGCGATCGTGTTCGAAGCGGTGCTGCGCGGCGACCGGTTCAATGACCTGCGCCATGAATGCGAAGCGAATGGCGTCGAGGTGGCGTTCATAGAAATCGTCGAAGAAGGCAGCGCTTTCGAAATTTCCGGCGTGGGCGGGCCGGGGATGGCACGCGTGGGGCGGGACGCCATCATCGGCTCACTGCCTTCTGCGCTGATGTTCGAACTGTCGAAGGCAACCTGAACGGCGTCACCGACCGCCGAATACCTTGCGGAGGATGGCGCTGCCCGCACCGACGGGGTCCTGCCGGATCCGGCGTTCCTCCTCGCCGATCATCAGGTAGAGCCCGTCGAGTGTCTTGCCGGTGACGTACTGTTCGATGTTCGCGTCTTCGGCCCTCATCAGCCCGAGCGCAGCGGCCTTGCCCGCCACGGCGTTGTATTTCGCGGCCAGCGACACTTGCTCGGTGGCCCGCGTGACGATTGGCAGAAACCGTTCGCCCAGCGGCGCCCGGGTCTTCTCCTCGAAGAAGGCGGTCACCGAATTGTCACCGCCCATCACGAGGCGACGCCCATCCTCCACGCTCAGGTCCTTCACCGTGCTCACCAGCACGGCACGCGCTTCGGGCACCGCGGCCTCGGCGGCGCGGTTCATCGCGGTGATCAATGCGTCCACGCGCTTTTGCTGACCGGTGGCGCGCAGCAGCGACGCCGCATCATTCAGGAACCCCGGCAAGGTGATGCGAACTTGGGGGTTACCCAGGAAGCCGTCCGCGCGGCCGAGGAGGTCGACGGCAGCCATCGCCCCGCGTTCGAGCGTGGCCCTCACGGCGGCGGCCGCATCGGTTTCGCTGAACGGCGATGCGGCGCCTGCGATGCTCCATGATCCCGAGGTCAGCACCAGCAAGGTGGCTGACATAAACTTTCTGCGCTGCATCGACTGCTCCCGTATGAAATTGACCCGTCATCTTGC
>CBIHPH010000151.1:0-8120 GCA_966212105.1 uncultured Rhizobacter sp. | reverse complement strand
CGATCTCGTCCATCTCGGCGACCTTGTTCAGGTACTCGTGGATGTTGAGGAACAGCGAGGCGTGGATGTTCGGCTGCCAGGTCATGAACCAGTCGGTCGAGAAGGGAAGTTGGCCCTTGCTGGGCGACTTGCCCGAGACTTCCTTGTACAGGCGCAGCAGGCGCTCGTAGCTGAGGTCCGTCTCCGATTCCAGCACTTGCAAACGGGCGCCGAGGTTGATCAGCGTCACGGCGCGCTCGATTTGCTTGGCTTCGGTGAGGATGCTCTTGGTCCGCGTCATTTTTGTTCTGCTCCTGGGTCGGTTCGAGGGGGAGGGCCCGGCGCGGGCTCAGGCGGCTTCCTGGTGGCGGCCCGCCATCAGGATGCTGGCATGCAGGCGGTTCGTGGTGTCGTTCGAGGCCGACTTGCCGTGGTTGGTCAGCAGGCCCCAGACCAGTTCGTCATCCATGCGGAAGCGGCACAGCAGCGTGTTGCCGGAGGCGATCTTCATCATCTGCGCGGGGCTGAGCAGCGCAATCATGGAGGCGCTCTCTTCGCTGATGCCGAGGCGGTACAGGGCTTGTTCGCGGTCCGTGCGGATCAGGCTCTGGGCCAGCATCAAATAAGACAGATTGGCTTCGCGGATTTCGGTGAGGATCTGGTCGGCGTTCATGCTGGATTCCTTCGGCGGTTGTTTCGTTGGCTTTGTGTCTCAACGTGAAGCGAATTGTGGGACCCGAAGAAGGACGGGGGCATCAGGTCAGCTCTGTGGCTTGAGTCCAGCTTCTTCCGTAGGTCGTGTCAGCGAAACGCCTACATGCCGTCAGCCTGGCCGGCCTGGCGAAGGGCCTTCGGCCCTGTGCGGCGTGATGGGTTTCACGCCTGGCGTGCGATGGGGTCGTCCGATGTCGGGTTTCCCCTTGTCGGGGTGGACGACGAGCCCTGCAAGGGCGGCTGCGAGAGGTCAGCCCATGCACGGGGATTTCCGCGCAATCAGTCTAGGCCGCACGTCCCCAGGACAAGCGCGGAGAAGGCGTCGGAACGTCGCTCTGTTCAGGGCAGCGACTCGGCCTACGCCATCGCAAGCTCTTTTGATCGATTGAAAAGATCAAAAAAAATCCCTCAAGTCAAGCGATCACTTGACGAAATTCAGGGCACGGCCCTCGCACACATGAGCAATGGGCGAACGACGGCAGGCAGGGACGCTGCCGGAGATCCACGAACCGTGAAGGAGTTTCAAAATGGCACAGGTCATCAGCACCAACATCTCTTCGTTGAATGCTCAACGAAACATGGTTGCGTCACAGTCGTCTCTTGCCCAGTCGATGCAGCGGCTGTCGTCGGGCCTGCGGATCAACTCCGCGAAGGACGACGCCGCAGGTCTCGCCATTGCAGAACGCATGAACGCCCAGGTGCGCGGCATGAACGTCGCGGTGCGCAACTCGAACGACGGCATCTCGCTGGCCCAGACGGCCGAAGGCGCGTTGTCGAAGGTGGGTGACTCGCTGCAGCGGATGCGCGAACTGGCGGTTCAGGCACGCAACTCGACGAACAGCGATGCCGACAAGGATTCGTTGCACAAGGAATTCAATCAGCTGCAAGGCGAAATCACCCGCGTGCTCGGTGGCACGGCATTCAACGGCAAGAAGATCCTCGGCGCCGATGCTGGCGCGCTGACCTTCCAGGTGGGGGCCAACACGACGACCGACGACACGATCACGATGACCACGACCGACATGACGGCCGACGCGACGATCACCGCCGTGACCGCCGGCACGGCCGTGATCGACAACACGGCCAATGACACGGCCATTGGCACCGTGATCGACGACATCGACACGGCGATCGACACGGTCAACGACAAGCGTGCCGAATTCGGTGCCTCGCAATCGCGCTTCGACGCGGTGATCTCGAACCTTCAGCAGGCCGTGGAAAACCAGTCGGCGGCCCGCAGCCGAATCATGGACGCCGACTTCGCTGCGGAAACCGCGAACCTGTCGCGTGCGCAGATCCTGCAGCAGGCGGGCAACGCGATGGTCGCCCAGGCCAACCAGTTGCCGCAGCAAGTGCTGTCCTTGCTTCGATGACCTCGGCATCCTTCCGGTAAGCCAACCGGAGGTGCCGCGGAACTTCAAGCCCCCGGACACCGGGTAGCCTGCCGGCCCGTCCAAACGCCCGCCCATGGCGGGCGTTTCCGTTCCGAGGCGCATCACGGGTGCGCCGGGACTTGAGGGTGATTCGAAACAATCCGATGGCTCGTGATGACTTTGTCACGCCTTTGCTCAACCACCCCCTTGACAGCGGGTGGTTGAAGTCCGTTGCCCCTCAAGTTCCCCGAGGGGTGCCCCGATAACGGGATCAACGCACTCGCAACGATTCATCCAACGGGTACGTGGTCCGGTTAGCCGGCCGATGAAGGGGATTTCGGTTCCTTGATTCAGCGGTTGACTAGCGCCGGGCAGTTCAGCAGCCGGTACCGCACAGGGCGGCGGCTGATGCGTCCGGCGCCGTTGCCGGGAGTGATCGGAAACCATCGGAGATATTGAAATGGGACAAGTCATCAACACCAACATCGCGTCTTTGAACGCGCAGCGCAACATGGTCGCATCGCAGGGTTCTCTGGCCCAGTCGATGCAGCGGCTGTCGTCGGGCCTGCGGATCAATTCCGCGAAGGACGACGCCGCAGGTCTCGCCATCGCCGAGCGCATGAACGCCCAGGTGCGTGGCATGAACGTCGCGGTGCGCAACTCGAACGACGGCATCTCGCTGGCGCAGACGGCCGAAGGCGCGTTGTCGAAGGTGAGTGACTCGCTGCAGCGGATGCGCGAACTGGCGGTTCAGGCACGCAACTCGACGAACAGCGATGCTGACAAGGATTCGCTGCACAAGGAATTCAATCAGCTGCAAGGCGAAATCACCCGCGTGCTCGGCGGCACGGCCTTCAACGGCAAGAAGATCCTCGGCGCGGATGCGGGCGCCCTGGTCTTCCAGGTGGGGGCCAACACGACGGCCGACGACACGATCACCGTGACCACCACCGACATGACCGCCGACGCAACGATCACGGCGGTGACTGCCGGCACGGCCGTGATCGACAACACGGCCAATGACACGGCCATCGGCACCGTGATCGACGACATCGACACGGCGATCGACACGGTCAACAACACCCGTGCCGAATTCGGCGCCTCGCAATCGCGCTTCGACGCGGTGATCTCGAACCTGCAGCAGGCCGTTGAAAACCAGTCGGCCGCCCGCAGCCGGATCATGGATGCGGACTTCGCGTCGGAGACGGCCAACCTGTCGCGCGCTCAGATCCTGCAGCAAGCCGGCAACGCGATGGTCGCGCAAGCCAACCAGGCACCGCAGCAAGTGCTGTCTCTGCTGCGTTGACCGGTCTCCATGGCCCGGCCTCTCGAGAGGCCGGGTGTCGCATGAGCACAGGGCGGAAATGAAGGGAGCTTGCCCTGCATTTCCGCCTTTTGCATTGGCAGCTCGCTTCGAGAATTGACTCATGGGTCAGCGCTGCGGATTGCCGGCCTTGTGCGCCGCCACCCCTTTGGATGCGGCGGAACGCAATGCCGGACATCGGGCCGGGAGTCATCCGATTCTTGAAGGAGTGCTTTCATGCCACAGACGATCAACACGAACATTCAGTCGTTGAACGCGCAGCGAAATCTCAACGCCTCGCAGACATCGCTCTCGACGGCGATGCAGCGCCTGTCGTCCGGCCTGCGGGTGAACTCCGCCAAGGACGATGCTGCCGGCCTTGCGATCGCCGAGCGCATGAACGCCCAGGTGCGCGGCATGAACGTGGCGGTGCGAAACGCCAACGACGGCATCTCGCTCGCGCAGACGGCCGAAGGCGCGCTGGCCAAGGTGGGTGATTCGCTGCAGCGCATGCGTGAACTCGCGGTGCAGGCGCGCAACTCCACGAACAGCAACGACGACAAGGATTCGCTGAACAAGGAATTCGTGGAGTTGCAGAATGAAATTTCACGGGTGCTCGGCGGCACCACGTTCAACGGCCAGACGATCCTCGGTGCGGACGCCACGACGCTGACGTTCCAGATCGGCGCGAACACCACGGCCGATGACACGATCACCGTGACCACCAACGACATGACGCAGGACGCGACGATCACGGCCGTGACCGCCGGCACGACGGTGATCGACAACACGGCCGATGCGGCGGCGATCGCCACGGTGATCGGCAGCATCGACGATGCGCTCGACACGATCAACAACACCCGGGCCACCTTCGGTGCGACGCAGTCGCGCTTCGATGCGGTGATCTCGAACCTGCAGCAGGCGGTGGAAAACCAGTCGGCCGCCCGCAGCCGGATCATGGATGCGGACTTCGCCGCGGAAACTGCCGCGCTTTCGCGTGCGCAGATCCTGCAGCAGGCGGGCAATGCGATGGTGGCGCAGGCGAATCAGTTGCCGCAGCAGGTGCTTTCTCTCCTTCGAGGTGGGTGAAAAAGGCCCCCCAGTCGGCTTGCGCCTCCTGCCCCCGAGGGGCGACCCCGGGTCGGTCGGCGAAGCCGACCTCGCGGGTGGCTTGATTTGCGGCTTCGCTTTGCTTGCCTGCCTGTCGCACGCGGTTCGGGGGGTTGCTCGCTTTGCTCGCTCGCCCTTTCCTTTGTCATACCGGCGAAAGCCGGGGCCCACTGCGGCCGGTAGGTACCGGCCTTCGCCGGTATGACGTGGGGGAGGGCTGCAGCGGTTGAATAGACGTCACCCCGGCGAAAGCCGGGGCCCACTGCGGCCGGTGGGTACCGGCTTTCGCCGGCATGACGATTTTTTTGGGGCGGAGGCTCAAGTTTTTTTTGAGGGCGTCGAAAACGGATCATCTGGGAAACCGTCCCCGGATGTATTGGCACTTGTGATGGAGTGAATCGGAGTTCGCCATGGCCATCTCCTCGACTGGTCTGGGCAGTGGCCTGGATGTGGAATCAATCGTTACTTCACTGATGAAGGTGGAGCGCAAGCCTGCCGAATTGCTGGAGACGCAGGCGACGACGCTGAAGTCTCAGTTGTCCACGTATGGGCAGCTGCAGAGTTATGTGTCAGCGTTTCAGGACAAGTCGCGGGCACTGACTTCGACGACGCTGTGGTCGCAGACGCTCGCCGCGTCGAGTGACACCACGGTCGCCTCGGTGACCACTGGCACGAATGCCAACACGGGCACCTACAGCCTCACGGTGGAGCAGCTGGCTGCCGCGCAGACGGCCAGCACGGTGGTGTTCCCGTCCAAGGAGCACTCCCTCGGGCAGGGGCAGCTCACCATCGAACTCGGCAGCTGGACGGGTGACCCCGCGACGTTCGGCCTGAAGGCAGGCACGACCTCGGTGACGGTCGACATCGGCCCGGGCGAAAGCAGCCTCGCAGCCGTGCGGGACAAGATCAATGCCGCTGGCGCCGGGGTCACGGCCACCGTCATCTATGACGCGACCGGCGCGCGCCTGTCGATCCGTTCCTCCGACTCCGGCGTGGAGAACGGCTTTCGCATCTCCGCGGTGGAAACCGTGCCCGGCGACGATGGCGGCCTGGGCCTGTCTGCCCTGGCCTACGACCCCGAAAGCGGGGCCAGCAACATGACGCTGAACCAGGCGGCCAGGAACGCGAAAGCCAAGCTCAACGGGGTGGACATCGAGTCGGCCTCCAACACTCTGGCTGACGTGGCCGACGGTCTCACCATCAAGCTGTTGAAGGTGTCTGCAAGCCCGGTCGATCTCACCGTGTCGTCAGACACGGATGCGATGAAGGCCAAGGTGACCGAGTTCGTGACGGCCTACAACGACCTCTCCAAATTCATCTCGGACCAGACCAAGTACGACGCCGACAGCAAGTCGGCCGGCAAGTTGCAGGGTGACCGCACCGTCATCGGTCTGCAGGCGAAGTTGCGCGAGGTGCTGAGAGGCACCAGTTCCGCGAGTTCGGCCTTTGGTTCGTTGAGCCAGGTCGGCCTGGAGGTGCAAAAGGACGGCAGCATCAAGTTGGATTCGAAGAAGCTCGACGCCGCGCTCGCCAAGCCCGCGGAGTTGCGCAAGCTGATGTCGGCCTCCGACACATCGACCGACACGTCCTCGGGCATCGTCTACCGCTTCAAGCAACTGACCGACCGGATGCTCGACGTGGAAGGCCCGCTCGAGACCCGCACCGCCGGCATCCAGTCGACCATCACGCGCAACGCCAAGCGTGTGGACGCCATCGATGATCGCCTGGCCCAGACAGAGAAGCGGCTGAGGGCACAGTATCAGGCGCTCGACACGGCCATGTCCAAGGCCAACGCGCTCGGCAGCTACGTCAGCACTCAGATGAACCTGCTGTCGCGCAGCTGAGGCCCATCATGCGGGCCGCGAGCGGTGTCAATTCGGCGCTTCGGCGCCGAACTCGCTTGGTCGGCCAGGCGAATGGCGACAACGCGGGAAACTGGGCGTGAAAGCCGGTTCACTGCCAATTCAAGTTCACAGGCCGGGCGTCGATAACCTTAACAAGACGCACGACTCACCAACGCCTCATGTACGCCTCCATGACCACCCCGTTCGGCCGTTCCCGTACTCCCGTCAACGCCTACCGCATGGTGGGCGTGGAGACCGGGGTCGTCACCGGCTCGCCGCATCAGCTCGTCGCGATGCTGTTCGAAGGGTACATGGATGCGCTGGCGCAAGCCCGCGGTGCGTTGGCACAGGGACTTGTGGAAGCGAAGGGCAAGGCGATCGGCCGGGCCGTCCGCATCATCGAAGAAGGCCTCAAGGCCGGGCTGGACGTGCAGGGCGGAGGGCAACTGGCCGCCGATCTGCGCGACCTGTACGACTACGTGACGCTTCGCCTGACCCAGGCCAACCTCAAAAACGATCCGAAATTGCTCGAGGAGTGCCGCTCACTGATCGAACCCTTGCAAAGCGCCTGGCTGTCGATCGGACCGCAGGTTGACCAGGCGAGCGAATGACGCCGCCGGAAAGCCACGCACCGTCCGCCTTCATTCCTTGGGAGCCCGCATGAACTCCGCCCTGTTGAACTACTACGAAGCCATCGAACGCGCCAGCGCCGACATGTTGTCGGCCGCCCGCAGCGGCGACTGGGATCAAGTCGTGAAACTCGAAGGCGCTTGCGCCGTGCTGATCTCGCAGCTCAAGCACGCCGCTTCGGCGCAAACCCTGGGCGCCGAAGAAGCCCAACTGAAGTCGCGCATCATGCAGCGCATCCTCATCAACGATGCCGAGATCCGGCAACTGGCCGAACCCTGGCTCGAAGACCTGGACGGCCTGCTGGCCGGCCGGCCCAAGTCGGTCCACTGAACCGCCCCTGGACTCACGCACACCAACAGAGGTATTCGTGGATCGACCGATCGACCCGCCGGCCGCGCCACTCGCGGCGCTCGATGACTTCCGGCTCACCGAGCCCGCCGAGGTGCAGGCGCTGCTCCAGCGGCTGTCCGACGGGCAGGTGCCGGTCCATCTCAACGGCAGCACCGGCGGCAGCTACACCAGCACGCTGCGCAGCCTGGACACCACCCGAGGCACCCTGAGCTTCTCGGCCGATGCCGACGACAACCAGCTGCAGTCCCTCGTGGAATCGGAGGACGCTGTCGCGGTGGCCTACCTCGACAGCATCAAGCTCCAGTTCGATGCCCAAGGCCTCGTGCTCGTCCGTGCCGAGCGCGCCAGCGCGCTCAACTGCGCATTCCCGCGCGACATGTTCCGCTTTCAGCGCCGCAGCGGCTTTCGAGTGCGCCCGCTGCTGCGTGCCACGCCCACGGCGCGCGTTCGCCACCCGATGATTCCCGACATGTCGCTGTCACTGCGCGTGCTCGATGTGAGCATCGGCGGCTGCGCGCTGTTCCTGCCTGACGACGTGCCGCCGCTGCAGCCGGGTGTCACGATGAACAACGTGCAGATCGACCTCGACATCGACACCCGGATCACCACCGCGCTGCGCCTGCAGCATGTGACCTCCATCCACCCCGAATCCCGCGGTGTGCGCCTTGGATGCGAAATGGTGAACCTGACGAGCGATGTGCTGCGCGGGTTGCAGCGCTACATCGACCAGACTCAGAAGCGGCAGAAGCTTCTCGGTGGATAGGCCCCCCAGTCGGCTGGCGCCTCCTGCCCCCGAGGGGCGACCCCGGGTCGGCC
>CBIHPH010000150.1:0-8340 GCA_966212105.1 uncultured Rhizobacter sp. | reverse complement strand
CCCCCATGTGCGCACCCTTGACACCCCGGGCCCCTTAGAGGGGGCGCCCCCGCGCGGCGGGCCGCGCCGGCCGCGCGGGTGGCTTGATGTGTGGCTTCGCTTTCGCTCGCCTCTCGTTCGCATTCGTCATGCCGGCGAACGCCGGTACCCGCTCGCCACAGTGGGCCCCGACTTTCGTCGGGGTGACAAGGGTTCGGCCGCCGCTCACTCTGGCCTGGCCTCACACTCGTCACCCGCGTGCTCGTCATACGAGGCCTGATGGCGAAGGGCCGCATAAGAATGAGAATGTGGCGCCGATGTCAAAACGTCACGTCACCCCTCCCACCTTCATGTCTTCACTCGAACTCAAAGTTCCGCCCCCCATCGTGGCGCTGTGCGTGGCGCTTTTCATGTGGCTTGCATCGAGGTTCGCACCATCCATCGGATTGCCACTGGCATGGGGAATTCGCGCAGGCATTGCCGCCGTGCTCGTCGCCGCTGGACTGGGCATTTCGACCGCTGGCGTTGTCTCGTTCCGCCGCGCAAAAACCACCATCAATCCCACCAAGCCAGCAACCACGTCGTCACTCGTCAGTGGCGGCGTCTACCGGTACACACGCAATCCCATGTACCTTGCGCTGGCGCTCTACCTCCTGGCCTGGACAGTCTTCTTGTCCAATGTGTTGGCCTTGTTGTTCGTGCCTCTGTTCGTGGTCTACATCAATCGGTTCCAGATCGATCCAGAGGAGCGTGCGCTTCTCGCGCTGTTTGGGAGTGAGTACTCAACCTACCGGGAAAAGGTTCGGCGGTGGCTGTGAGACCTGGCATGTTGAATCTGTCCTAGTCTGAGAAGCAAACCCTGTTCAACTTCGCACGCACACCCCCCATTGGGGCCGTTGACATGATATGTCGACACCCCTACGCTTCCTCTCCAGGAACCGCGGGCATGAGGTCCGCACGAGGAGGCCATGAAAGCACTGCACGAACAACTGCGCGGCGTCGATCAGCACATCGGTCGGCTGATGGGCGCGGTGTCGGTGAACCTGCAACCGATCCCCGGCGAGGTGCCGGTGGTACAGGTGAGCATCGAGGGGCGCGATGAGCTGCCGATCTTCATCACGCGGTCCGACACCCAGATTCTTTGCCTTTGCTATTTGTGGTGCGACGCCGAGGTGTTGCCCGAGCGCCGCAATGAGCTCGCGCAGACCTTGCTTGAACTGAACCCCTCGGTGCCGCTGTCCGCATTCGGCCGGATCGGCGACCGCTATGTGTTGACCGGCGCGCTGGCACTCGACGCCCCGGTTGAGCAAGTCGCGCAGGACGTGGCCGTGCTGAGCGACAACGCGCTGGATGCGCTGGACGCGCTGTCCGAATTCCTGGCCTGAACGAGGAGAACGAAATGTCGGTCATCAAGAAGGTCGTGACCCTGTTGCGCAGCAGCGTGCGCGAGATCGGCGAAAGCGTCGTGGACGCGAATGCCACCCGCATCTACGAGCAGGAGATTCTGGATGCGCAGCACAGCATCGAGGCCGCCCGTGGCGATCTCGCCATCGTGATGGCCAAGGAGATGCAAAGTGCCCGCGAGATCGAGCGCCTGAAGCAGGAGGTGGCGCGCTATGAGTCGCTCGCGGTCGAAGCGCTCGACAAGTCGCAGGAGCAGCTCGCCGAGGAAGTGGCCGCGAAGGTGGGCACGCTGGAGCAGGAGTTGGCCGAGCAGACACAGGCACATGCCGCGTATGCCGTGCAAGTGGCCAAGCTGAAGGACCTGGTGCGCGCTGCCGAGCAGCGCATTCGCGAGCATGAGCGTGAGATTGCCATCGCGAAGACCACCGAGAGCGTGTACCGTGCCACGCGCTCGATTTCAGAGAACCTGGGGCAAGGCGGATCGAACCTGCTGAACGCACGCCAATCGCTCGAGCGCATCAAGCGCCGCCATGAGGAGCTCGCCGATCGCATGACTGCGGTGGCCCAGCTGGATGCCGAACTCGGCGACGCCGCGCTGGAGCGCAAGCTGCGCGAGGCCGGCATCGGCGGCGGCACGGACCGCCAGCAGGCCGCCATGGCACGCATCCGGGCACGCCAGCAAGCCAACAATGGCCCGGCGCCCGGAGCTGAATGAGCATGCAGAAGAAGCCGGCGCGCTGGAGCAGTTCGGACCAGGCCCTTCGGGCGGTCCAGGTGGCATTCGATGTGGAAGGTGCCGTGCTCGATGCGGTGCGCCGTGCGGCGTTCGAGAACCATGTTTCGAACTCGGACCAGATCCGCATGCTGCTGGCGCTGCCCACGGCCGACAAGCCGAAGCGGCCGCGGCTCACCGTGTCGCTGAGCCCGGCCGATTACGAGCTGTTGGCCGAGCGCTACAGCCTGGACAGCCAGGACCGGCTGAGCATCAAGGAGCGCGTCACGGCCGAACTGATCAAGTTCGCACAGGCTCGCGGTGGATGACGGGCACAATGGGTCACATCACAAGCGGACCACCGCTGCAATCGACGAAGATACTGGGGACGGGGGATGGGAATGGGGAATTTCATCGGGGCGGCCTTCGGCTTCCCGACGGCGATCTATACCGCACTGCTGTGCCTGGTGCTGTTTTACTGGGCGCTCGCACTGCTGGGAGTCGTGGATTTCGAGCACGGCGGGATCGAGCTTGATCTGCACGCGGACGCCTCCGTCGACGACCTCGGCGCACTGGCCGGCTTCATCGTGGCTTTCGGGTTGGGCGGCGTGCCGTTCTCCATCGTGATCAGCCTGATCGTGCTGGTGTCCTGGACCGCCTGCTGCCTGGCCGGCGAATGGCTGTTGCCGCTCGTGCCTGGCGGGCCCTTGCAATGGCTGGCCGGCACGCTGGTGCTGATCGGCAGCTTCGTGCTGGCGGTACCTGCCACGGCGGTGGCCCTGCGCCCGATGCGGCGCATGTTCGTCACCCACCACGCCGCGAGCAACGCCTCGCTCGTGGGGCGTCGCTGCACGGTGTCCACGAGCAGCGTGACCGCCACGTTCGGCCAGGCGACGGTGGCCCGCCGTGGCGCCGACATCCAGATCGATGTGCGGGCCGCCGAACCGAACACGCTCGGCCGCGGCGCCACCGCCCGCATCATCGACTACGACCCCGCCACGCAACGCTATTCGATCGAGGCCGAGGCGTGAGCCTTCTTCGATCGGTGCGCGGCACGGCCATCTTTCGCATTTGTTCACTCCAATCACTCTGAGAGAAATCCATGGAGCCCATCTTCACTGCCGTCGGCGTCCTGGCCTTGCTGGTCCTGGGCCTGTTCGCGATGTTCGCCAAGTTCTACCGGAAGGTGGAACAAGGCTACGCGTTGATCGTCAACACGTTGCGAGCCGAACCCGAGGTCACATTCACGGGCCACATGGTGTATCCGGTGATCCACAAGGCCGAACTGATGGACATCTCGGTGAAGACCATCGAGATCGACCGCTCCGGCAACCAGGGCCTGATCTGCAAGGACAACATCCGCGCCGACATCAAGGTGAAGTTCTTCGTGCGGGTGAACAACACCGCGGACGACGTGCTGAAGGTGGCGCAGAACATCGGCTGCGAGCGTGCGTCGAACCAGGACACGCTGGAGGAGCTGTTCTCGGCGAAGTTCTCCGAAGGTCTGAAGACGGTGGGCAAGAAGATGGATTTCGTGGACCTGTACCAGGACCGCGCGCACTTTCGCGAAGAAATCCTGAAGTCCATCGGCGGCGACCTCTCCGGCTACAAGCTCGACGATGCGGCGATCGACTACCTGGAGCAGACGCCGCTGCACAAGCTGGACACGCACAACATCCTCGATGCCCAGGGCATCCGCAAGATCACCGAGCTGACGGCGGTGGAGCATGTGCGCACGAACGAATTGCGCCGCAACGAGGAAATGCAGATCAAGAAGAAGGACGTGGAGGCGCAGGAGACGCTGCTGGAGCTCGAGCGCCAGCAGGCCGATGCCACGTCCCGCCAGAAGCGTGAGGTGGCCTCGGTGCGTGCCCGCGAGGAAGCCGAAACCGCCAAGGTAGAAGCCGAGGAGCAGGCCAAGACCGAGCTCGCGCGACTGCAGACCGCACAGATCCTGGCGGTGCAGCAGGAAAACGTGCAGCGGGAAAAGGAAGTTGCGGAGAACAACCGCAAGCGCGCCGTGGCGATCGAGGAGGAAAAGGTCACCCGCGCCCGCCAGCTGGAGATCGTGGACCGCGAGAAGGAAGTGGCGCTGCAGAGCATCGACAAGGAACGTGCGATCGAAGTGCAGAAGAAGGCCATCGCCGACGTGATCCGGGAGCGCATCGTGGTGGAACGCACGGTGGCCGAGCAGGAAGAAGCGATCAAGGACGTGCGCGTGGTGGCCGAGGCCGACCGCACCAAGAAGTCCACCGTCATCATGGCCGAAGGCCAGGCCGAGGAGAAGCTCGTGCTGGAAGTGAAGGCCGCCGAGGCGCAGGAGCGCCGCGCGCGCCACAAGGCCTCCGAGGAGCAGACGCTCGCAGAAGCCCGGCTCAAGGTGGCCGAGCGTGACGCCGAATCGAAGAAGCGCGAAGCCGAGGGCATGGAGGCGCTGGCCGCCGCGCCGGGCCTGGCCGAGGCCAAGGTGCTGATCGCCAATGCCGACGCGAAGGAAAAGCAAGGCATGGCGGATGCGAAGGTGGAACTGGCCCGCGCGGATGCGCTGCTCAAGACCGGCCAGACCACGGCCACGATCGTCGAGGCCAAGGCGATGGCCGAAGCCGCTGGCATGCGTGCCAAGCTGGAAGCCGAGGCACTGGGCAAGGAAAAGCTCGGCATGGCCGATGTGAACGTGCGCTCCGCGGACGCCGATGCGGCGCTGAAGTCCGGTCAGACCGATGCACAGGTGGTCGAGGCCAAGTTCAACGCCGAGGCCAAGGGCCTGCGCGAGAAGTTCGAGGCGATGAAGGCCATGGGTCCGGAGACCCGCGCGCACGAGGAGTACCGCATGCGCCTGGAGATGGCCCATGCGCAGACGCTCAAGGGCATCGAGGCGCAGACGGCCATCGCCAAGGAACAGGCTGAGGTGCTGGGCACCGCGCTGTCGAAGGCCAACATCGACATCGTGGGCGGCCAGGGCGACTACTTCGAGCGCTTCGTCAACGCCATCTCGGTGGGCAAGAACATCGACGGCACGATCGCCAAGAGCAACACGCTGCAGGTCGCATTCAAGGACCAGCTGGCCGGCAACCGCGATGTCGTCGAGGATGTGCGCAGCCTGATCGGTGCACTCGGCAATTCGTCCGGCGAACTGCAGGACCTGACGCTCTCGGCCTTGCTCGGCAAGGTGATGCGCGAGGGCACCGATGCCCAGAAGGCCACGCTGCAGGGGCTCGTCCAGAGCTTCACCAAACCGGACGGGCGCGGCCAGTAATCGGTCACCATGCAGGCCACCCCGCCCCACGACCTCCAGCCCCAGCCGGACACCACCGAACGGATGGTGGCCGACAGCGGCACGTACGACCTGCTGAGCAAGCGCCTGTCCGCACAGGGCGACGCCTTGCTGGCGCAGACACATGCGCTCAACGAGGCCCGCCTGGCCGAGTTCGGACGTTCCGAGCAGGCGATGATCCTGCGCACGCGGGCCCGCACGGAGAACAACTGCGTCGCGCGCGACCTCGTCCGCATCGGCGACCTGTTCCTGTTCGGCTACAACGTCTTCATCGGGCTGCGCAAGGAAACCGCGGTCGGCGACGTGTTCGCGCTGTACCGGCTCACGGAGCAAGCCGGTGCCGAGGAGCTGGAACCGGTCCCGGCCGCGGGGACCTTTCTCGATGACACCCGCTTCCTGTCGGACTTCCGCGAGCTCTACGCGTACTACAAGCAGGCCACGCTGACGCAGCTTCGCGTGACGCAGGACAAGCTGCTCGCTGCCTTCCAGATCGGTCAGCAGGTGGGCGACGTGCGCGTCTTCCGCTGGGCCATCGAGCGTGACGGTACCGTGCGCTACACCGACAACCGGGGCGAGCGCGACATCGCCTTGCCGCCGAGCCATGATTTCGAATGGACGCCCACCACGCGGGAAGATCATGTGGGCGGCAAGCATCCCCACGTCAACATCCTCGACACGGTGTTCGTCGAAACGGTGGGTGGCGACCTGACGGTCAAGGTCGAGAACAACACCGCCACCGGCCAAGGCATCTACAGCGAGCCGGTGGAAGACAAGAACCAGTCGCTGACGGACGCCGAGATCTCGTACGCGAGGCTCGGCCTGCTGATCCTGTTGCGGGTTCGCCCCTACCGCGAAACACAGCCGCGCTACCTGGTGTTCAACACCCGCACGCAGCAGGTGCTGCGCATCGATGCCATCGGCATTTCGTGCATCCAGCTGCCCGAGGACCACGGCATCATCTTCCCCGGCGGCTGCTACTTGCAATCGGGCGAGACGAAGCGCTTCGACCTTCAAGGCGACCTGGTCGAGCAATTGCGCTTCAAGCGCATGGTGCGCTCGCCCAACGGCGAGGATGTGCTCTACGTCTTCTACCAGCGCACCACAGGGCACTATGGGCTCTTCACATACAACCTCATCAACAAGACGCTGAGCGCGCCCATCGTGGCCAACGGCTATGCCCGCATGCCCGACGGCCGCATCCTCGTCTTCCAGGCCGACCGCGGCGAACCCACGCGGGTGCACCCCATGCAGCTGTGGCAGACGCCGTTCGCCCATGAGGAGCATGCGAGCCGGCAGCCGGCGGCCAAAGGCTTTCATGGCCGCATCGGCAACGCGGACCTGGTGCGCGGCGTCTCCGACCTGATGGGCATTGCGCGCGCGGTGCGCGAGCAGGTGCCCACGCGTGCGGCCTACGACGACCTGATCCGCCAGTGCACCCGCGTCGCGGATGCGTACTTCTGGCTGGATGCACCCGAGGCGGGCGGACTCGATGCCACGCTTCGCGCCATCGCCGAGGCGGCCCGCCACACGCTGGCCGAATTCGAGAAGGTCGATGCGATCCGGCGGGAGACGGCTCGCGCGCTGGCCGAGTTCCACAGCGAATGCCGGGCGCTGGCGACCGACATCGCCAGCATGCTGTGGCGCCAGCCGGACGATTTCATGCAGGCGCTGTCGAAGCTGCGTGCGCAACGCGGCCGGCTCCAAGCGCTCAAGGAGCTGCGCTACGCCGACCTGCCCGGCCTCGCCGCGATGGACACCGACCTGGCGGCTGAACAACAGCGCGTGGGCGAACGCGCGCTTCAGTTCCTGGCCGATGAGAAGGCCTTCGACGGTCACCACCAGACCCTCACCCGCCTGGCGGCCGAGCTGCCGCAGGCGGCCACCACCTCCCTGCTCTCCCAACTGCAGGGCACGCTCGACCAGTTGGCCGCCGGCGTGGACGTGCTGACCGAGCAACTGGGCAACCTCCCTGGTGGAGACGCCGTCACGCGCACGGTGATCCTCGACCGGATCTCCCTGCTGTACACCGACATCAACCGGCTTCGCGCGGACGCTCGCAACCGGCGCAAGGCGCTCGGAGCGAGCGAAGCCACGGCCGAATTCGGCGCACAGTTCAAGCTCTTCGGCCAGGCGGTCGACAACGCGCTCGAATTCGCCGACACGCCCGAGAAATGCGACGACGCCCTCACCCGCCTGCTCGCGCAGCTCGAGGAACTCGAAGGCCGCTTTGCAGAACAGGACGCGTTCATCACCGACATCGCCGCCAAGCGTGAGGCGGTGGTGGAGGCTCTGTCGGCGCGTCGCCAGGCGCTCGTGGATGCGCAGCAGCGGCGTGCGCAGGCACTCGTCGATGCCGCCGGCCGCATCCTCGACGGCATCCCGCGCCGGGTGGCCCAGCTGACCGACATGGCGGCGGTGCACAGTTACTTCGCCGCGGACCCCTTGCTCGCCAAACTGCGCAAACTCACCGAGGACTTGCGCACGCTCGGCTCGACCGTCGCCGCCGACGACCTCGACACCCGCCTGAAGACCGCACGCGATTCGGCGCTGCGCGCGGTGCGCGACACGAGCGAACTCGTGGCCGACGGCGGCAACACCCTCAAGCTGGGCCGCCATGCATTCACGATCAACCGCCAGTCGCTCGACCTGACGCTCATCCTCCAGGGTGAGCAGCTCACGTACCACCTGGCCGGCACCGACTACCACGTGCCGGTGGACGACCCGCGCTTCCTGCCGCTGATGCGGCGCTGGGCCCAGCCGCATGCCTCCGAAAGCCCGGCGATCTATCGCGCCGAATACCTTGCCGGGCAGTTCTTGCAGGCCGTGCAACGCGGGCAGGCGGGAGTCCAGTGGGACGAACTCGCCCGCCTTGCGGCCGAAGGCCCTGCGGGGCTGCTGCCGCTGCTGCGCACGTACGCCGCCCCGCGCTACCAGGAGGGCTACCAGAAAGGCGTGCACGACGAGGACGCCG
>CBIHPH010000149.1:0-8391 GCA_966212105.1 uncultured Rhizobacter sp. | reverse complement strand
GGGGGCAGGAGGCGCTAGCCGACTGGGGGGCTCAACAGCTCCAACGAGACATCCAGATGCTCGGCAGGGCTTCGCTTGAAGCCGGAGCGGGCGTAGCGTTGCAGGCGCCCCACGACGAAGGCGGTGAGCACGGAGGCCTGGGCATTGGCGTCGACCGTGGGGGTGCCGGAACCGGCCGCATCGGCCACGCCTCGCAGGCATTGGCGCAGTTGCGATTCAATGCGGTCGAAGAACTGGTTCATGCGGATCGCGAGCCGCTCGTTCTCGAACACCAGGGCGTCGCCCGCCATCACACGGGTCATGCCCGGGTTCTTCTCGCTGAACTGCAGGATGACGGTCAGGATCTGCCGGGCTTGTGCGACGCCCGACGACTCGCGTTCGGTGATCTGGTTGACGAGCGTGAAGATGCTTTGCTCGATGAATTCGATCAGGCCTTCGAACATCTGGGCCTTGCTCGCGAAGTGACGGTACAGGGCCGCTTCGGAGACCTCGAGCCGGCTGGCCAGCGCAGCGGTGGTGATGCGCTCGGCGCCGGGTTGCTCGAGCATGGCAGCGAGGGTCTGCAGGATCTGGACCCGGCGCTCACCCGGTTTGGGCCGCTTGCGGGGCGCGGGCTCTGCCTCCAATGAAGGTGCGACAACCGAATCTTCTGGGGTAGGCGTGGTATCGGTCATCGCAGTCTCAGGGCCATTTCCTAGGGATTGTCAGAACCTGTGAAGCATCCTCAATGTCCGGATTCTTGCACACACATAGGGGGGCCTCGGGCAAGGGTGTACACCGACTTGCGTGCTGGATTGCGCACGCTTGAGGTAGCGCTGCATCCAGACGGTGCGCATGCCGATGCCGCGGGCCGAACGTTGATGTTGCAGCGTGTCCTCCACGAGCACGCAGCGGCTGGGGGGGGTTTTCAGGCGTGCAGCGGTGGCACGGAGCATTCGCGCGTCAGGTTTCGGGCGCGGATGGCCGAACATGCGCATGTCCTCGATGCACAGGATGCCGTCGAAGCATCCGGCCAGGCGCAGCGTGGTCAGCACGCGCATGGCATAGGCACGTGGGGCGTTGGTCAGGATGTACTTTCGCCCGGGCAGGCGGCGCAGGGCGGCCCGGTCATGGGCGCTGGTGCGCAAGCGCCCTTCCAGACCCGGCAGGCGGTGGGTTTCTTCGAGGAAGTGGGCCGCCCGGATGCCATGATGGCGCACCAGGCCCAGCAGCGTGGCGCCGTAGCGTTCCCAATAGTGCTGCCGCAGGGCCGACGCCTCGACGGGCGTCAGCTTCACATGGCGGACGATGTACTCATTCATCGCCTCGTTGGTCGGGCCGAAGGCGGCGAAGGAAGCGTCGTGCAGGGTGTTGTCGAGGTCGAACAGCCACACGGGGCGAAGTCGGGTCATTCGTGGGGGGCGGTGTGAGG
The DNA here is from genome assembly GCA_966212105.1 of uncultured Rhizobacter sp. Lineage (GTDB taxonomy): Bacteria > Pseudomonadota > Gammaproteobacteria > Burkholderiales > Burkholderiaceae_C > Rhizobacter. The sequence goes on along the minus strand of CBIHPH010000149.1, from coordinate 6,980 downwards.
GGTTTCCGCATTGTTGCAGTGCGGCAGGAACGCTACAAACACGCGAATCGGCAGGAGACCGTGATGCACTTCTTGCGTGTGTTCATGCGCGGCGTGTTGCGCCGCCGCTGGGTATTCGCCGCGCTGGCATCCAGCCTGATGTCGGCGGGATGCGCCTCTGGACCGCCTACCTCCTTCGTGGCTGCCTGGACGGCATCGCAACAGGACGCCCTGGAGCCCGGTCTGCCTCACACCATGGCCGTCCGGTCGATGGAGGCGCAGACGCTTCGACAGGTGCTCAGGGTGTCCACCGCAGGCGAAGGGATGCGGATCAAACTGTCGAACCGCTTCGGCAAGGCCCCGGTGGTGTTCGATGCCGTGCACGTGGCGCTGTCCACGGCCGCCTCCAGCGTGGACATTTCGACGCAACGCCCCGTCACGTTGAACGGCCAGACGCGCTTTGCCTTGCCCGCAGGCGCGGAAGTGTGGTCCGACCTCGTGCCGCTTGCCGTGCCGGCCCATGCCTTGGTCGCGGTGAGCTTGTCGACGTGGGGTCCCACGCCGTTCGTCACCCAGCACATCCAGGCGCGGCAGACGGCGTTTCTGGCCCCGGGCGCCCTGACCTCTGCAGCCACCTTGGCTTATCCCGAATTCCTGCCTTCCTATTACTGGCTGGCAGGCGTCGACGTGGTGAGCCACGCGGCCCCCAGGGTGGTGGTTGCCTTCGGTGACTCGATCACCGACGGCTTCGGATCGACCCCGGACCAGTCCCGACGCTACCCCGACTTGCTCGACAACCGGCTCAAGGCCGCAGGCCGCCACGCTGCCGTGGTCAACGCAGGGCTTTCGGGCAACCGGTGGCTCCACGACATGGTGGGACCGAGCGGCGAATCGCGGTTCGTGCGGGATGTGCTCGAGGTGTCCGGCATCACCCATGCGCTGATCCTGATGGGCATCAACGACATCGGCTATGCCATGGACAGGCCGTCGCAGGAGGTGAGCGCTGAACAGCTCATCGCCGCCATGAGCACGGCTTCCACGAAGGCCCGCACGCGGGGCGTCGCGGTGATCTTCGGCACCCTGCCCCCGTTCGGCAAGGCGCGCTACTTCACCCCGGACGGGGAGGCCAAGCGCCAGGCCATCAACGCCTGGATCCGAAACAATGCAACACTGCACGGCATCGCCGACTTCGACCAAGCGTTGCGCGACCCGTCCGACCCGACCACCCTGCTCCCGGCATTCGACAGCGGCGACCATCTGCACCCGAACGACGACGGGTATGCGGCAATGGCCGGTGCGGTGGACCTGGATCTGCTGCGCTGAGGCGGCCCGGCGACGTGCTGATGAAGCTCGGCGCCGCGGGGCTGCCGGGTGGCGGCGCCGGCCGTCAATGGCTCCGGATCATCGTGCCGTACGCTTCCTCGGACAGGATTTCCAGCAGCATGGAATGCGGCACCCGGCCGTCGATGATGTGAACGGCGTTCACGCCATTCTTGGCCGCATCCAGCGCCGAGGCAATCTTTGGCAGCATGCCGCCGCTGATGGTGCCATCGGCGAAGAGGTCGTCGATCTCGCGGGCCGACAGGTTGGTCAGCAGTTCGCCGGCCTTGTTGAGCACGCCTGGAATGTTGGTGAGCATCACGAGCTTCTCGGCCTTGAGCACCTCAGCGAGCTTGCCCGCCACGACGTCGGCATTGATGTTGTAGTTCTCGTTGTTCGCGCCGAATCCGAGTGGCGAGATCACCGGGATGAACTGGTCGTCCTGCAGGGCCTTGACCACCGACGGGTCGATCGATTCGATCTCGCCGACCTGGCCCACGTCGTGCACGATGGAGGGGTCCTTGTGGTCGACCATGCGCAGCTTGCTTGCGCGGATCAGGCCGCCGTCACGGCCGGTCAGGCCCACGGCCTTGCCGCCGGCCACGTTGATGAGGCCCACGATGTCTTGCTGAACCTGACCGGCGAGCACCCATTCGACGACTTCCATCGTCTCCTCATCGGTGACACGCATGCCCTGGATGAAGGTGCCCTTCTTGCCGATCTTGGCGAGCGCCTCTTCGATCTGCGGCCCGCCGCCGTGCACCACGACCGGATTCATCCCGACCAGCTTGAGCAACACGACATCCTCGGCGAAATCCTGCTGCAGTGCCGGATCGGTCATGGCGTTGCCGCCGTACTTGATCACGATCGTCTTGCCATGGAACTTGCGGATGTAGGGCAGGGCCTGGGCCAGGATCTCTGCCTTGTCGCGCGGCGCGATGTGCGAGAGGTCGTGGGTGCCGTCGACGTGCGCGGCAGGCTTGCCGCCGGGGGGCTCATGGCTCATGGAGGGATTTCCGGGAAAGTGAATGCGGCAAATTGTAGGGGCGCAGCACCAATCCACTAGGCACGCGCCTCTAAAAACGCAACGCCCGGGCTCGTATAGTGGGTTGTCAACCCTGTCAGGAGTTCGATCATGGTGAAGAAGACGGACAACTCCGATTTCGTCAACACGGTGCGCGAATCCGCGCAGCAGATCTGGCTGGCCGGCCTGGGCGCTTTCGCCAAGGCGCAGGCGGAGGGCACCAAGGTATTCGAGAACCTGGTGAACGAAGGCGCGGCCATCCAGCGCAAGTCGCAGGCAGCGGCCGAGGAGAAACTCAGCGACGTCGGCGCCCGCATGAGTGACATGTCGGCCAAGGCGAGCCAGCAGTGGGACAAGCTGGAATCGATCTTCGAGGATCGCACGGCCCGTGCCCTCTCGCGCCTCGGGGTGCCGAACGCGAAGGAGGTCAAGGCGCTGCAAGCCCGCATCGATGCCCTGACAACGCAGGTGGCCCGACTGCAAAAATCGGTCAAGCCCCTGCGGCCGGCAGCGAAACGATCCGCTGCGCGGGCCGCCATGTCGGCGGCCAAGCCGAGCCAGCGCAAGCGCGCGGCGTGAGCCGCGTCAGGGGCTGCGCTTCTCGGTGTCGGCGCTTTCGGGGCATGGAGCGGCCTGCTCGCCGCCCCCCGTGAATGAGCGCTCCCACTCCTCGTTGGCCTGCATGAACGTGGTGACGCTGGCTTCCTCGACCTCGACGTGGGATTCGTTCAGGGCACGGCGTGCCTCGGCGCGTTCGGCTTCTGCGCGCTCACGGTCGGCGATGGCCACCGCGGCCTTGGACCGAAGCGTGCTGAGCCCCTCGGGCGACCAGTCGGAGACGAGTGGGTCGAGTTGTTCGAGCGCGCGGCGGATCACCTCCACGGGGAGGTCGTCGAGTGCGAAGCGGCCTTTTTTTTCAAGACCGCGCTCCAGGGCGCGCACGTACTTCATGACCTCGCGCGCGCGGGGGTGCTGATCGAGCACGCCAGCGAGGTCGCGACGCACCGCCGCCAGTTCGGCCTTGTCCAAGGTGGACGCCCGGCCCGAACGACGCTGTGGCGCAGGCGCCGGCACAGCACGACCGAGCAGCCGCCCAACCCATTGGCGCGCGCGGGACCACTTGCCTGCCGTGGGCCGGTTTTCTTCATCGATGGCGGTTCGCATCAGCACGGGTGTCGGAGAAGGCGAGCTGGGAAGCTGCCATCGTGCCACACGTGCGAAGAAACTGCGGCATCGAATGTGTTTCTGCCAAAGGTTTCACTGCCGTTTTCCGACAGCGCCGCATAACTCGGCTCACCGCATCAGAAACACCGTGGTGATCGTCATGTACCGGGCCCACTTGCCGACGGCCATGTAGAAGAGGCATGGCCAGAACGGCAACTTCATCCACCCGGCCACCGCGCACAACGGGTCACCCACGACGGGCAGCCAGGACAGGAGACAGGCGCGCGGACCGAACCGGGCGAGCCAGCGTCGGCCCCGGCCATGGAGAGACGACGGCGTGGTCATCTGCTCGTACATCTGCTCGGCGCCGCGTCCCATCCACCAGGTCACCGCCCCGCCGAGCGTGTTGCCCACCGTGGCCGTCAGCAACGCGGGCCACAGCAGAGATGGATTGACCGCCAGCAGCCCGTACAGCACGGCCTCGGACCCGAGCGGAAGCAGCGTCGCCGACAGGAAGGACGCCGCGAACAAGCCGCCCAGACCGTATTCGGGCGAGGCCAGCACCGCCTTCACCGTTTCGATCCAGGCATCCATCGGCTGCATTATGCGCAGCGAAAAAGTCGAACGAAGCACCGTCGTCAACGGCTATACTCTGCCTCTTTTTTTGGCAGACCCTCGTTGTCCCCCTCCCCTTCGCGCGCCATGAACATCGGCTCCATTTCCCTGCCGAACCGGCTGTTCGCCGCCCCGATGGCCGGGGTCACGGACCGTCCGTTCCGCCAGCTGTGCAAGCGGCTCGGGGCGGGGTATGCCGTGAGCGAGATGGTCACGTCGCGCCGCGAGCTGTGGAAGAGCCTCAAGACCTCGCGCCGCGCGAACCACGACGGTGAAGTCGCGCCCATTTCGGTGCAGATTGCCGGCACCGAGCCGGGCATGATGGCCGAGGCTGCCGCCTACAACATCGACAACGGCGCCCAGATCATCGACATCAACATGGGCTGCCCCGCCAAGAAGGTCTGCACCAAATGGGCCGGCTCGGCGCTGATGCAGGATGAACCGCTCGCGCTGCAGATCATCGAAGCGGTGGTCGCCGCCTGTGCGCCGCGCGGCGTACCGGTCACGCTGAAGATGCGCACCGGCTGGTGCAACACCGAGCGCAACGCCGTCACGATTGCGCGCGCCGCGGAGCAGGCGGGCGTGGCCATGGTCACCGTTCATGGCCGCACGCGGGAGCAGGGCTACACGGGTGTCGCCGAATACGACACCATCGCGGCCGTCAAAGCCGCGCTTCGCATTCCCGTCGTGGCCAATGGCGACATCGATTCGCCCGAAAAGGCACGCGACGTGCTGGCCCGCACGAACGCCGACGCCCTGATGATCGGCCGCGCCGCGCAAGGCCGCCCATGGATCTTCCGCGAAATCGGCCACTTCCTGGAAACCGGCGAACACCTGCCGCCGCCACGGACTGCCGAAGCCAAGGCCTGGCTGCTCGAACACCTGCTCGATCACTACGGCCTGTATGGCGAATATGCCGGCGTGCGCACTGCACGCAAGCACATCGGCTGGGCCGTGCGTTCGCTGCCGGGCGGCGACGCGTTCCGCCAATTCATGAACACGCTCGAAACCTGCGATACGCAGATCAGGGCCGTGACCGACTGGTTCGATGAACTGGCCGGCCAGCACCAGCGCCTGCCCGCCACCGTGGCCGTGCGCCAAGACGACTCCACTGAAGAAGAAACCACCACATGAACCACAAGATGATGCTGCGAGGGGAACGATGAGCAAGAAGCACATCGAAGAATGCATCCGCGACAGCCTCGAGGGGTATTTCAAGGACTTGCGCGGCGTGGAGCCGGCGGCCATGTACGACATGATGCTCAAGGTCACGGAACGCCCGCTGCTCGACGTCGTGATGAAACACGCCGCCGGCAACCAGAGCAAGGCGGCGGAGTGGCTCGGCATCAACCGCAACACGCTTCGCCGCAAGCTCCTCGACCACAAGATGATCAAGTGATGCAACGGGGCGCAAGGCGCCCTCGTTTCATCCCCCCTCGCCTCACGTCATTCCCTCCCCTGCCGTCATCCAGGCGAAAGCCGGAACCCCGCTGTACGCGGTGCGGCGATGGGCAGTGGTTCCCGGCTTTCGCCGGGATGACAATTTTGTTTGAAAGCCCGACATGCAAGCCCTCCTCTCCGTATCCGACAAGACCGGCGTCCTCGACTTCGCCCGCGAACTGCACGCCCTCGGCATCAAACTGCTCTCGACGGGCGGCACCGCCAAGCTGCTGGCCGATGCGGGCCTGCCCGTGGTCGAAGTGGCCGACCACACCGGCTTCCCCGAAATGCTGGATGGTCGCGTCAAGACACTCCACCCCACCATCCACGGCGGCCTGCTCGCGCGCCGTGATGTCCCGGATCACATGGCCGCGCTCGCGAAACACGGCATCGCCACGATCGACCTGCTGGTGGTGAACCTGTACCCGTTCGAAGCCACGGTGGCCAAGCCGGGTTGCACGCTCGAAGACGCCATCGAGAACATCGACATCGGCGGCCCGGCCATGGTGCGTTCGGCGGCGAAGAACTGGAAGGATGTCGCGGTGCTGACCGACGCCTCGCAATATGCCGGCGTGCTCGCCGAGCTGAAAGCCTCGAAGGTCGTCAGCACCGCCACGAAATTCGCGCTGTCGGTGGCCGCATTCAACCGCATCTCGAACTACGATGCCGCGATCAGCGATTACCTGTCGTCGCTTCAGTTCGACGGCGAAGGCCAGGTCAGCCGCAGCGAATTCCCCGCGCAATCGAACGGCCGCTTCGTCAAGTTGCAGGACCTGCGCTACGGCGAGAACCCGCATCAAAGCGCCGCGTTCTACCGTGACCTGAACCCGGCTCCGGGTTCCCTCGTCACCGCGAAGCAGTTGCAAGGCAAGGAGCTCTCGTTCAACAACATCGCCGATGCGGATGCCGCATGGGAATGCGTCAAGAGCTTCGACACCCCGGCCTGCGTGATCGTCAAGCACGCCAATCCATGCGGCGTGGCCATCGGGGCGAATGCCGCAGAAGCATATGGCAAGGCGTTCAAGACCGATTCGACCTCGGCCTTCGGCGGCATCATCGCCTTCAACACGGAAGTGGACGGCGCCGCCGCGGCGCTCGTGGCCAAGCAGTTCGTCGAGGTGTTGATCGCACCGAGCTTCTCGGCCGAGGCCATCGCCGTGTTCGCTGCCAAGCCCAACACCCGCGTGCTGCAGATCGCATTGCCGAAGGGCGGCGCCACCGCCTGGGAGCAGGGCCGTAACCTGCAAGACATCAAGCGCGTGGGCTCGGGCCTGCTGATCCAGACGGCAGACAACCGCGAACTCGACATGGCCGAGCTCAAGGTGGTGACCGCGAAGCAACCTACGCCTGCCGAGCTGACCGACCTGCTGTTCGCATGGAAGGTGGCCAAGTACGTCAAGAGCAACGCCATCGTGTTTTGCGGCGGCGGCATGACGCT
>CBIHPH010000148.1:0-8462 GCA_966212105.1 uncultured Rhizobacter sp. | reverse complement strand
CACGGCGCCAGGCCATGTCGGTGATGTGCAGCAGGCCGTCGATGCCGCCGAGGTCCACGAACGCGCCGTATTCGGTGATGTTCTTGACCACGCCGTTGACGATGGCGCCTTCGGAGAGGGTGCTCAGCAGCTTGCTGCGCTCTTCGCCCATGGAGGCTTCGACCACGGCACGGCGCGACAGCACGACGTTGTTGCGCTTGCGGTCGAGCTTGATGACCTTGAACTCCATGGTCTTGCCTTCGAACGGGCTCATGTCCTTGACAGGGCGCGTGTCGAGCAGGGAACCGGGGAGGAAGGCGCGGATGCCGTTGACCAGCACGGTCAGGCCACCCTTGACCTTGCCGTTGACGGTGCCGCTGACGAATTCGCCGGATTCCAGCGAGTTCTCGAGCGACAGCCACGACGCCAGGCGCTTGGCCTTGTCGCGCGACAGGATCGTGTCGCCATAACCGTTTTCGACGGCATCGATGGCCACGGACACGAAGTCGCCGACCTGGACTTCGAGCTCGCCCTGGTCGTTCTTGAATTCTTCGATGGGCACGTAGGCTTCGGACTTGAGGCCGGCGTTCACCACCACGAAATTGTGTTCGACGCGGACGACTTCGGCGGTGATGACTTCACCGGCGCGCATCTCCGATTTGTTCAGAGATTCCTCGAACAGGGCGGCGAAGGATTCCATACCTTCGGCGGTGGCGTTTTGAGTTGGGGACATGGGGGACGATCCAGTTGCAGCGCAAGGCTGCGGGTTAGGTTGAACATTCCGCCGCTCTGGCGCGCATGCAGCGCAGAAGGGAAAGCGGCGGGGTGAGCAATTGGAATTCGGAGCGCCCTGGCCTTTTTCAAGGGTCAGGGTGTTTCGAATCCCTGCTTCGCGTTCCACCACTCGAGCACCCGGGCGACACATTGGTCGACCGACAGCTCGGAGTTGTCGAACAGCTTGGCATCTTCGGCTGGCTTGAGAGGCGCCACCGTGCGGGACTGATCCCGCAGGTCGCGCGCTTCCAAATCAGCTCGGAGACTTTCGATATTAGCCGGAATTCCCTTAGAAATCAATTGCTTATGGCGGCGCTCGGCCCGAACGGCTGCGCTGGCGGTAACGAACACCTTCAGGTCGGCACCGGGGAAGATGACGGTTCCCATGTCGCGTCCGTCGGCCACGAGCCCGGGCAGGCGGCGGTGCGACAGCTGCAAGGCGCGAAGCGCCTCCCGCACGGCCGGGAACACGGACACGCGGGATGCCATGGCGCCCACATGCTCCTGGCGCAGGTCGTCGCTCACTTCGATCCCGTCGAGCCAGATCTGATGGCCGGAGAACTTGAGCCGCAGCCCCGACGCGACGCGTGCGAGCCCCGCTTCATCGGTGTCGGCCACGCCGGCCTTCATCGCGGCCAGCGCGGTGGCACGGTACAGGGCGCCCGAATCGAGGAAGTGGTATCCGAGGGCAATGGCAACGGCGCTTGCGAGCGTGCCTTTGCCGGATGCCGTGGGGCCGTCGATGGTCAGCACGGGAACCTCGGTGGACGTGCATTCGACCACGCTGAACAGCGTCTCGAAATAATCGGGGAACGTCTTGCCCACGCAACGCGGATCGAGGATGCGCACCGGCACGTCGCCGGGCGGCTGTGCAAGCGGGTTGAATGCTGCCAGCGAGAAACACATGGCGACCCGATGGTCGTCATACGTGTGGATCGCGGCGCGGCGCCAACAGGTCGGTGCGGTGATCTCGATGGCATCGGCCTCTTCGACCACCGTGGCGCCGAGTTTGCGCAATTCGGTCGCCATGGCGGCGATGCGGTCGGTTTCCTTGACGCGCCAGCTGGCGATGTTCGTCAACCGCGTCGTGCCGGAGGCGAACAAGGCCATCGTGGCCAGCGTCATCGCGGCGTCGGGGATGTGGTTGCAGTCAAGGTCGATGGCCTTCAGTGGCCAGTCACCGCGGCGCACCTCGAGCCAACCGGGGCCGCTCGACACCTGCGCGCCCATCGCCCGGGCGGCGTCCACGAAACGGATGTCGCCCTGGATGGAGTCGTCGCCGACCCCCTCGATGCGGATGGACCGGCCGTCGCAAGCCGCGATGGCACCGAGAGCGATGAAATACGAGGCCGATGACGCATCGCCCTCGACGTGGATCCGGCCGGGGGAGCGATAACGGCTGCCCTGCGGGATGGTGAAGCGCTGCCAGCCCTCGCGCTGCACGTTGATCCCGAAGCGGGTGAGCAGGTTCAGCGTGATGTCGATGTAGGGCTTGGAGGTGAGCTCACCGTCGACCACGATGGTGATCGGGCCGTCCGTGGAGACGAGTGGCAGCCCGAGCAACAGCGCGGTGAGGAACTGGCTGGAGACATCGCCGCGCACACGGATGGGGGTCGACGTATCGAGCGGGCCCTTGCCCGGGCCCAGGCGCAGCGGGGGATACCCCTCGTTGCCGAGGTAGTCGATGGGGCAGCCGAGCTGGCGCAGCGCATCGATCAGATCCCCGATGGGCCGCTCATGCATGCGCTCGATGCCCTTCAATTCGAAGGTGCCTTGCTGCGTGGCAGCAAGCACCGCCAAGGCGGCGGTCAGCGGCCGCATGGCCGTGCCGGCGTTGCCGAGGAAGAGTTGCGCCGACAAAACCTTCAGCCGGCCCGCCAGGCCCGTGATGTGCCATTCGGTGCCGCGCGGTTCGACGCCGCAGCCGAGCGAGCGCAGCGCATCGAGCATCACGCGGGTGTCATCGGAATCGAGGAGGTCGTGGACGACGGTGGTGCCTTCGCTCAGCCCGGCCAGCAGGAGCACCCGGTTCGAAATGCTTTTGGAGCCGGGCAGCCTGACGGTTCCCTGGGCGGCGCGCAGCGGCGGAAGGTCGAGGAACGGGGTGGTGAACATGCGACGCGGAAAAGGGGAGGCTGGCGTGGAAATGCGGAATGGGGCGAGCGGCAGCGGAGCCTCGCTCCGTCAGCGGCCGGAGCCGGGCTTGGCGCCACCCATCTGCCAGCCGGCGCGGGCGTCGGAGGCGTTGCGAATGAGGTCTTCGAGCGCCTCGACGTTGCCCGATTTCATCACGTGTTCCATCGCATCGAGGGTGTGTCGAAAGCGCATGGACTGCTTCAGGATCTCCTCACGGTTGGACATGAGGATGTCTCGCCACACCTGCGGATCGCTCGCCGCGATGCGGGTGAAGTCGCGAAAGCCGGGCCCGGCGAGGGACAGGAAATCTCGTCCGGCAGGCTGCTTGGCCACCGAACTGAAGAACGCGAAAGCGAGCATGTGCGGCAGGTGGCTCACGGCGGCGAACGCGGCGTCGTGGTTCTCCGGCGTCATGCGCAGCACTTGCGCACCGATGGCCGACCACACGTCCGTGGCCTTTTGCACCAGGTCTGCATCGGTCTGCGGCAGCGGCGTGATGATGACCTGGCGGCCCGCATACAGCGATGCGTCGGCATGGGCGATGCCTGCCACTTCCTTGCCGGCGATGGGGTGGGCAGGCACGAAGGACGCGAGGCGGTCTTTCAGCACGCGGCGGGCCGCATCGACCACATCGCGCTTGGTGGAGCCCACGTCCATGAAGAGCACGCCGGGCTCGACCAGGTGACGGATGGCTCGGAACGTCGATTCGCTCGCCGAGACGGGCACCGCCATCAAAACGATGTCGGAGCCCGAGACGGCAAGCAGCGCCGATTCGGCGGTGTCATCGATCACACCGAGCTTCTTGGCGCGCTCGGTCGTCGAGGGCGACTTGCTGTAGCCGATGACCCGCTTGACGAGGCCGGCGCGCTTGAGCGCGAGCGCGAAGGATCCGCCCATGAGGCCGCAGCCGATCACGCCAAGCTGATTGAACATCGTCCGAGTGCTCTCTGTGTGTGGTTTGTTGTTGTGACCGAGGGGTTCAGTGAACGTCCACGGGGTAGGTGCCCAGCACCTTGAAATAGGCGCACACATCGCGCAAGGCGGTCAGTGCGGTGGCGACCTGTGGCTGCTCGGGGTGACCCTGCAGGTCGATGTAGAAGTAGTACTCCCACTGGCCCGAGCGCGCGGGACGCGATTCGAAGCGCGTCATGGACACACCATGCTCCTTGAGGGGGACCAACATGTCGTGCACGGCACCAGGGCGGTTGGTGACCGACACGACGAGGCTCGTGCAGTCGTGGCCGGAGGCCTGGGGTTGCGGCTGGTGCTGCGGATGCGCCACGATGGCGAAGCGGGTGCGGTTGTGCGGATCGTCCTGCACGGCGGGGGCCAGCGTGTGCAGGCCGTATTCGCTGGCGGCCCGGTCGCTCGCGATGGCCGCAAGCGACGGGTCGAGGCTGGCCTGGCGCGCGCCTTCGGCGTTGCTCGACACCGGCCGGCGTTCCACGTTCGGCAGGTTGTTGCTCAGCCATCCGTGGCATTGCGCCAGCGCCTGCGGGTGGGCGCAGACGGCCTGAATGCCCTCGAGGGCGTTTTCACGGCGCAGCAGGTTGTGCCTCACGAACAAGCTGGTCTCGCCCACGATGTGCAGTGGCGTGGTGAGGAACAGGTCGAGCGAGCGCGCGACGACACCTTCGGTGGAGTTCTCGACCGGCACGACGCCGAAATCGGCAGCGCCTGCCGTGGTGGCACGGAACACCTCGTCGATGCTCTCGCACTGCACGCGCACGATGGACGAGCCGAAGAAGCCGAGCGCTGCCAGTTCGCTGAATGTGCCGGCCGGGCCGAGGTACGCCACGCGGGTGGGCGTTTCGAGTGCCCGGCATGCGGACATGATCTCGCGCCAGATGGGGGCGACGCTCTCGCCCTTGAGCGGGCCCGGGTTCACGGCCTTCAAGCCATCGATGACCTGCGCCTCACGCTCGGGGCGGAAGGTCACCGAGCCTTCGCGCTTTTTCAGTTCGCCCACTTCCTGCGCAAGCCGGGCGCGGCGGTTCAGGAGGTCGAGCAGTTCGCGGTCGACCGCATCGATGCGGGTGCGCAGCGACAGCAGGTCGGGGTTCACGGGGGGCGTCGGGTCAGCCATGGCGAGTCGCAAATTCTCGCATGTGGCTCACGAGGGCTTCGACCCCGGCGAGCGGCATGGCGTTGTAGAGGCTCGCGCGCATTCCACCCACGGATTTGTGGCCCTTGAGCTGCAGCAGCCCCTTGGCGCGGGCTTCTGTCAGGAACGCTTCATTCAGCGATTCGTTCTTCAGGAAGAAGGGCACGTTCATGCGCGAGCGGCAGGCCTTGTCGACCTTGTTCACGTAGAACCCCGAGCTGTCGATGTAGTCGTACAGCAGCGACGACTTGGCGATGCTGCGCGCTTCCATCGCGGCCACGCCCGTGGCCGAGCCTTCGGTCTGGCCCTTGAGCCAGCGGAACACGAGCCCCGCGATGTAGATCGCGTAGGTGGGCGGCGTGTTGAACATCGATTCGTTGTCCGCGACGATGCGGTAGTCGAAGGCAGACGGGCAGATCGGCAGGGCATGGCCCAGCAGGTCTTCCCGCACGACCACGATGGTCACGCCTGCAGCGCCAATGTTCTTCTGGGCGCCGGCGAAGGCCAGGCCCACCCGGGACCAGTCCACCGGACGCGACAGCACGTGCGAGGAGAAGTCGATCACGAGCGGCGATTTCGAGCCGAGCGCGGCCAGGTCGGGCAGCGCGTGGTACTCCACCCCGTGGACGGTCTCGTTGCTGCAGATGTGCACGTAGGCCGCATCCTTGCTGAGCTTCCACGAGGCCGGGGCCGGCATCGTGGTGTGCTGCGTGGGCGCATTGGAGGCGATGGTGCGCGCCAGGCAGTAGCGCTGCGCTTCCTTGTGCGACTTCTGCGACCACGACCCCGTGACGACGAAGTCGGCCACCCCGCCACGCGACAGGTTCATCGGCACGATGGCGTTTTCCGCGAGCCCGCCCCCTTGCATGAACAGGATGCGGAACTCGGACGGCACGGCCAGCAATTCCCGCAGGTCGGCTTCGGCCTGCGTGAGGATGCTGTGGAACTCGCGGCCGCGATGGCTCATCTCCATCACGCTCATGCCGCTGCCGCGCCAATCGAGCATTTCGGACGCAGCGAGCGAGAGCACCTCATCAGGCAGCGTGGCCGGACCGGGGGCGAAGTTGTAGGGACGTGCCATCGTCATGTGGTCGGGGGGAGGGGGTCAGTCGGACGGGTTATTTCTTCGCCTTCGAGCCGCCCTGGGTCTTTCCCTTGGGCGCCGAAGCCGGGGGCTCGCCGTTGGCTGGAAGGCCGAGGGCTTGCAGCATGTTCTGGTCCAGCGTCTTGAGCTTGGGCTCCACCAGCGGGCGCAGCTCATTGACGGCCTGCATCCGCACTGCGTTGCTGACCTCGGGCATCACGGACTGGTACTTCTTGAAGGCCGGATTCTCGAGGGCCACCAGCAGCTGGCGCAGCTCGTCTTCGGAGAAGCGCTCATGCAGCAGCGGCGCCAGAGATGACTGCGCGAGCTTGGCGGCCTTGTCCTTGGCGATGGGTGCCACCTCATCGGCGTACTGCTTGAGCAGGCCTTCCACGCGGGCAATGGTGGCTTCGCGCTTGGCTTCCGGCACGCGGTCGAGGGCCTGCTGGGCGAAGGCGGACATCTGTTGCACCGGCTGCAGCGTCAGGCTGCGCGTGAGGTCATCCATCCCCGGTTGCTGCAGGGCCACGAGGCGGTCCAGGAGGGCCTTCTTGGAGGCACTCGGTGGTGCGATCGGCGCGCTCGCAGGCGCGGAAGCCGACGCGGCTGGGGCAGCAGGCGTGACCTGGGCCTGGACCTGGGTCACCACGGCGCCAGCCATCAGTGCGATCAAGAGGGTGTGTTTCATACGTTGTTCTCGTCAGTGGGCGGCTCTTCGCCTGCCTCGGGGTTGGCATCGTTTTCAGCGATGCGTTGCAAACCAATGAGCTTGGTTCCGTTGTCGAGCGCGATCAGTGTGACACCTTGCGTGGCCCGTCCCAGCTCCCGGATCTCGGAGACACGGGTGCGCACGAGCACGCCCTTGTCGGTGATGAGCATGATCTCGTCGGCCGGGCGCACCAGCGTGGCAGCCACCACCTTGCCATTGCGCTCGGACTGTTGGATCGCGATCATGCCTTTGGTTCCCCGTCCGTGACGGGTGTACTCGACGATGCTCGTGCGCTTGCCATAACCGTTCTCGGTGGCGGTCAGCACGCTCTGAGTTTCGTCTTCGGCCACCAGCATGGCGATCACGCTCTGGCCTTCGTCGAGTGTCATGCCGCGCACGCCTCGGGCATTGCGGCCCATCGATCGCACATCGTCTTCATCGAAGCGCACGGCCTTGCCGCCGTCGCTGAAGAGCATCACATCGTGCTTGCCATCGGTCAGGGCCGCGCCAATCAGGAAGTCACCTTCGTCGAGGTCGACCGCGATGATGCCGGCCTTGCGCGGGTTGCTGAACTCATCGAGCGAGGTCTTCTTCACCACGCCTTGTGCGGTGGCCATGAACACATAGTGATCGGCGGGGAAGCTGCGGAAGCCGTCGGTCAGCGGCAGCACGACGTTGACCTTCTCGCCGGGCTGCAGCGGGAACATGTTGACGATGGGGCGCCCGCGCGAGGTGCGCGAGCCGGTGGGCACTTCCCACACCTTGAGCCAGTACACCCGTCCACGGGTCGTGAAGCACAGGATGTAGTCGTGGGTGTTCGCGATGAACAACTGATCGACCCAGTCGTCATCCTTCGTCTGCGTGGCCTGCTTGCCGCGTCCGCCGCGCTTTTGCGCCCGGTACTCGGACAGCGCCTGGCTCTTGATGTAGCCCGTGTGGCTCAGCGTCACCACCATGTCCGTGGGCGTGATCAAGTCCTCGGTGCCCAGGTCCTGCGCGTTGTGTTCGATCTGGCTGCGCCGCGCGCCCAGCTTGGTCTGGCCGAACTCCAGCTTCAGCGCGGTGAGTTCCTCGCCGATGATGGTGGTCACGCGTGACGGCGTGGCCAGGATGTCCAGCAGGTCGGCGATGTGCGCCATCACGTCCTTGTATTCGGCGACGATCTTGTCCTGCTCGAGCCCGGTCAGGCGCTGCAGGCGCATCTGCAGGATTTCGCTGGCCTGCTCCTCGGAGAGGCGGTAAAGGCCATCGGGCTGCAGGCCGAATTCCTTCGGAAGACCCTCGGGACGGTATGCCGCCAGGCCGCCGGGGGTGTCGCCCTCGGCGCGCATCAGCATCTCGCGCACGAGCGACGAATCGAAGGTCTTGCTCATCAGCGCGGCCTTGGCGGCCGGCGGCGTGGGCGATGTCTTGATCGTTTCGATGAACTCGTCGATGTTCGCGAGGGCGACTGCCAGGCCTTCGAGCAAATGGCCACGTTCGCGCGCCTTGCGCAGCTCGAACACCGTGCGGCGGGTGATGACCTCGCGGCGGTGTTCGAGGAACACCGAGATCAACTCCTTCAAGTTGCACAGCTTCGGCTGCCCGTCGATCAGGGCCACCATGTTGATGCCGAACGTATCCTGCAGCTGGGTCTGCTTGTACAGGTTGTTCAGCACCACCTCGGGCACTTCACC
>CBIHPH010000147.1:0-8477 GCA_966212105.1 uncultured Rhizobacter sp. | reverse complement strand
GGGGGCGGGGGCGGGGGCGGGGGCCGGTGCCGGTGCCGGTGCCGGTGCCGGTGCCGGTGCCGGTGCCGGCGCAGGCGCAGGCGCAGGCACGTAGATGGTCTTGGTGATGCGGGTCGTGTTGCCCGACCAGTCAACGGCCGCGATGCGGATGTCGTTGGTGCCCGGCAGCACCTTGACGTCTCCGAGGTTCCACCACGCCTTGTCGTAGGAGCGGGTCAGGTATGCGTAACCAGTGATGCCGGTTCGGGAGTTGTAGTAGCGAACCAAGCGGACACCGACGTTGTCCCAGGAGCCACCTTTGATCGTGTACACCTGGTTGGTCACTTTCCAGTAACTGCCGTCGATCCAGATGCTGGGGGGTGTGGTGTCGGCGGCATGGGCGCCGGCGCTGGCGCTGGCCAACGCCAGCCCGACAACGCCTTCGGCCACGGCCGTCAATGCGAGTTTGATACCTGTTTTCATGTCAACTGTCTCCGTCGATTCGTTTGGCGGATGAACTCGCACCTCCCAACCCGCCGGCGGGATGGTTCTCGAACAACTGCGTTGAGGCGAGGACACCGACGGGTCGGTGGAGGGGTGCGTGATCGCGAAGCACTGCCGGAGGCGGTTGCAAGACGGGCGTCTTGGCGCGGTTCACACCTGCGGCATGCGTGCCGGGCGAAAGTTATCCGGGGGGCGACGGGCGCTCGTAACGGCGCTGTGACGCTGTAACAGCGCTGCGACGAATAGTGGACGTTCGTTCGTTAATCGGCCAAGTCGAATTGGCCCAGGGCTGACAACCCCCTCAAACGTGGGGGCGTGTCTCTTTCATGAGACATGAACGGGTGTTCCACAGCCTCAAATGCAATAAAGCTGTTACCAAAGGGCACGATTAGCGGTGCTGCTGGTCGAGATGCGATGGGCTTCGCACGGATCCAGGGCCGGCTCCTTGAGCGGAGTCAAGGGGTGCGAGCGCGCGATGGCCGCCTCCGGCCGCGCTTTCAGTGGATTCGCAGCACGGTTCCGGCGCTCAAGGTGGCGCCGGTCGGGTTCCAGGTCTGGCCCAGGTCGGGCTGCTCGGCGTTGGCGAAGCGCACGGCAAAGCGCGCGTCGCCGCGGGTCTTCGAGAAGGCGTCGGGCGCACTCAGTAGCACGTCGTAGCTGCCTGGCGCTGCGGACAGCGGCACGTGAAGGTTCACCGTGATGCGCGTCGAGCCATTGGCCTGCGAAGGCAGCCTGCTGAGGTCTCCTGCAGACGCGGTCATGGTCGCGCCCGTTGCGCGGTCGCGGAGTGTGACGACCAGGGCACGCGAGACGAACATGCGTGACCAGCCGACGTTGCTCAGATCCACGGCCACCGCGACCTGGGTGCCGCGGACGGCCACGGCGTCATGTGCCACTCGGTCCAGCTGGATGCGATAGCCCATCTTGCTCGCCACGGTGGCGTAGCAACCGGCCTTTCTCCAGGTGTCGAGCACCGAACGGGCATAGGTGCTGTTGAGCCAGGCCAGGTGGTACTGCGGTCCTTCCGAAAGGATGTCCGGGCAGCTGCTGCGGACGGGTGTTTCAGCGTCGTCGCAGGTCTCCCCGCCAAATGCAGTGTGCTGGCTGAACTCCTGCATGTATGCGCGCGCGCTGGCGCTCACATAGGTGCCAGAGTCGGTCGGGCCCGCAAGGAAGCAGTCGTTGTGCGCTCCCACGTGCGACGGCCGCCTGGCCGATGGATACCACAACTGCAGGTCCGACGGATAGCGGAAGGCGATCTGCGTGGTGGCCGGAACGTTGGCCAGCAATGCGTCGCGGACGATCGCGCGGTGGATGTTGGCTGTCGAGCAGGAGGTGCTGCCGGAGTTGTGGCCGCATGAGTTGCCGGACCGGGATGAATGCCATTCGCCCCAGGCACCGATGAAGCCGGCGCGCATGAACGGAATGACGTCGGCATTGGCGGCGAGCACCGGCTTGAGTTGTTCCAGGTGGTGCCTGATCCGGGAGGGACTGGCGTCGGCGCCGGAGCCTGAGAAGTCGTAGGCGAACAGCAGCGTGACTTTCATGCCTGCGGACCGGACGGCGGCGAAGCGGGCGTCGAGCGTGGACAGGAACGAGGCGGGCAGGCTGGCGTGGCGGTAGGCCGCGAGGGACACCCTGGCAAGCACGAGGCGCTGCCCGCTCGCGAACGCGACTTGAACGCTGCCGGGCTCGAAGCTGTCGACGAAATCGGTGCCCGACCAGCCGTAGAAGCCGCGATCAGGGTTGGGAATGTCCTCTGTCGTGCCGACGAAGGTGGCAGATGTGGAGGGTGCCGAAGCGGGATCGCTGCGGAGCGCGCAGGCGGCCAACGCCCAGCAGGCCGCGATGAATCCGCCGATGAATGTCATTCGAAGGGGTGACGTGTGCTGCGGTGATTCATTTTGGCGGGCCGCGCGGCGCGTGGGGGCGCGTCCGCGAAGCGCTCCTGCAAACGAGGGGGCGGGCCGATGTGGCACCTCGCTTGGGCGGTTCTGGGCGCTCATGCGCGTTGACTATTCGCATTTTCCGGCCGGGGAGGGTCGCCGACATTGGCTTGGCGCTCGGGTGATGTCTCGCACCCCATTTCGATCCCATCCTCCAAGGACAACCGATGATCGTCATCCTCTACCCGGAATTCCACGGTGTTGCGGGCATTGCCCGCTATCTCGACGCCTTTCTCACGAACCTGCCGCCCGGCGCGCCTGACGTGGTGCTTGTCACGGGCGACACGCCCCCGCCGCAATGGAAGCGGCGCGGCGTCGAATGCGTTTCGATCCCCATGCTGCCCACGCGGTTCGGGCTGACGCTCTGGAGCTGGAAGGCCTGCCGGTACATCGTTGCCATGAATCGCGAGCGACCGGTGTCCGTCGTGAACTTGCACATTCCGCCGCTCATTCCGGGGCTGTTTCTGCCCTCCGGCCTGCCGATCGTCGTGACCGCCCACACCACGTACCTCGGGATGTCGGGCCGTTTCGAAGGCAACCGTCATTTCCGCAGCCCATGGAATGCACTGTCGGTGCGGCTGAAGATGCTCATGGAGCACGCCATCTTTGCCCGCGCGGACACGATCGTCACATTGACCGAGCAAGGCCGGCGCGAACTCGCCCAGTACGGTCGCACGGAGCGCGTGGAAGTCATCCCGAATGGAGTCGACCTGGCGGAGTTCTCACCGAAGGGACCGCCGGTGGAGAAAGACATCGACATTCTCTTTTGCGGCCGCATCGAGCGCCGCAAGGGAAGCCGGCCGATGGTGGAGGTGTGCCGCCGGCTGATCGCGGCCGATCCGGCGATCCGCATCGTGATCGTCGGCTACGGGGACGACGAGGCCCACGTCTGGCAGTCGCTGGCACCGTTCGCGGGCAACGTGCTGCTCACCGGCAAGGTGTCGTTCGGTGACATGGTCTCGTATTACGGGCGCAGCCGGCTCTATCTCTCCACCTCCTACTATGAAGGCCTGCCGGGCACCTGCCTGGAGGCCATGGCGATGCGGCTGCCCGCCGTGGTCTGGGATCGCGACTTCTACCGGAACCTCGTGGTCCCGGGCATCACCGGATGCATGGCGCCGACCAACGACGCCCAGGCCATGGCAAGCATCGCGATCCGCCTGCTGCGCCAGCCGGAGGCGCTCGAGCGCATGGGCGATGCGGCACGTGCCACGGTGCGTGAGCGCTATGACTGGCGTCGGCTCGCGACCCGGCTGGTCGATGTTCACGTTCGTGCGGGGCGTGCGCCCACGCAGAAGGTGGTGACGACATGAGTTCGGCGGTTGGGACCCGCGGTGCGACCCATCGAATGCCGCGGGTGATGTGGACCGGTCTGCGCGGTTTTCCCGGCGTGCAAGGGGGCGTGGAGACGCATGCGGAACAGCTGTGCCCGCGCCTGCGTGAGCTGGGCATCCGGGTGACGGTGCTCGTGCGTCGCTGCTACCAGCCGGGCGAGGTGGGGGCGATCTGGCGCGGTGTGCGTTTTGTCGGCCTGTGGGCGCCGCGGCGCAAGCAGTTCGAGGCGATCGTCCACACCTTGCTGTCGGTGCTCTATGCCGGGTTCGTGTCGCGGCCCGATGTGCTTCACATCCATGCCATCGGCCCGGCCCTCTGGACGCCGCTTGCGCGGCTGCTGGGTCTTCGCGTCGTCGTCACCCATCATGGGCCGGACTACGATCGGCAGAAGTGGGGGCGGCTCGCCAAGTGGGCGCTGCGGCTGGGCGAAGCGGCAGCCGTGCATTGCGCCAACGAGCTCATCGTGATCTCGGGGGTGATCCAACGCAGCGTGGCGGTTCGGTATGGCCGGGTGGGCGTGCTCGTGCCCAACGGACTTTCGCTCCCGGGGCCCGCCCCGGATGTCGCGGCGCTGCGCCCTTTCGGCCTCGAGCCGGGGCGCTATGTGCTGCTGGTGAGCCGGATGGTGCCGGAGAAGCGCCATCTCGATCTCATCGATGCCTTCGGCCGCGCCGGGCTGGATGGTTGGAAGCTCGCGCTCGTGGGCGCGGCCGATCATGCGGACGTGTACTCGCGCCGGGTGGTGGAGGCCGCCGCAGGGGCTCGTGATGTGGTGATGACGGGCTTTCAGACCGGCGACGCATTGCAGGCGCTCTATGCGCACGCCGGATTGTTCGTGCTTCCATCGTCGCACGAGGGGCTGCCGATCGCCATCCTGGAAGCCTTGTCGCATGGCCTGCCGGTGGTGGCGAGCGACATTCCGGCCAATCTGGAGGTGGGGCTTGGGCGCAACTGCTATTTCCCGCTGGGCGATGTGGACGCGCTGGCTGCCGCGCTGCGCTGTCACACCGCGGTGGTCGAGGACGCATCCCAGCGGTTGCTGCGCCGTGAATGGGCGGTGAAGCGCTTTGACTGGATGCGCAATGCGCGCGCCACGCAGGCGATCTACGATGAGGTGTGTGGCGTGAGGTCGGTGCGTGCAGCAGAGCCGGGCTGATGCGGTGTTTGACGCCATGCACGAAACACTGCCTTGGCGTCGGTCCCCTTTCACCGGCTCCACATCACGAGTCCCTCAGGTGAGCGCTTCGTTCCATTCTTGAATGGTGCAACGTTCCACGACGCCGTTGACTACGAAGGGATCGTCCTTGGCGAACGCTTCGGCTGCTTCCCGGGACGTGAACACACCCAGCGCACCTGCGGGGGGACTGCCGTAGGGCCCGGCCATCAGAAGGACACCGCGCGCGTGGAACTCTTTCAGCCGCGCGACGTGCGCGGCGTAGTGTTCAGGCGCCTTGGACAGGCCATCGGCGGCGAGTTCGTAGAACATCAAAGTCTTCAAGAGGGGCTCCAGGTGGGCTGCGAGGTGCGGATGTCGGGGCCGGCGAGATGGGGCGGCCACAGCGTCAAGCCAACGCGCATGTTACGGCGAGGGCCGCGCCATGCGCTGCAGGGGCCCAGCCCGCACTCAGCGGGCTTGCACGAGCAGGGGATCCGATTCCGGGGCTCGGCGCTCGGCCAGCGCCTCGAGCGCTCGTGCATAGCTGCGCACCATGCGCTCGACACCGAAGGCACCGCGCACGCGGGCGGCTGCGCGGGCGCCCATGTCACGGCACCGGCTGCGGTCGGCAAGTGACATGAGTGCGGTGGCGAGTGCCTCGGTGTCGCCCGGCGGGTAGAGCTGGCCATCGTGTCCGTCGAGAACCTGTTCTCCGGCGCCGCCGATGCGTGTCATGACCATGGGCTTGCCGAGCGACATGGCTTCCAGGGCCGCAATCGAGAACGTCTCCACGGTGTGCGATGCGAGAACCATCGCGTCACAGGCCGCGACCGCGGGGCGCACGTCGTCGAGCAGGCCGGTGATGCGCACGGCGCCGCGCAATCCGAGCTGGTTGATGCGCTCCTCGACCTGGCGACGCAGCGGCCCGTCGCCGATCAGCAGGCCCTTGGCAGGCACGCCGCGTGAGTGCAGGGCGGCCAGTGCCTCGAGGAAATCGCCGTGCGCTTTCTCGGGCCGCATGACGGCGCACAGGCCGAAGACGAAATCCTGGTCCGAAAAACCCAGCTGCGTGCGCAGCGTCGTCTTGTCCTGTGCGGACCAGCGATCGGCGAATCGGCTGGTGTCCACGCCGTTGTAGATCACCATGTCCTGGCGTGCCTGCAGACCGCGCGAGCGCCAGTGGTTGGCCTGGCCGTGGCAGACGTAGACGAGCAGGTCCGCCGATCGCACGAGCCGCCGGTACAGCGCCATTTGCCATGCTTCCATGCGGGAGCCGACGTCGGTGGTGTGGAACACCTCCACGAGCCGCACGCCGCGACCACGTCGCCCGAGGAAGGCACGGGCGAGGCTGCCATGGAGCAGCGCATACATGTTCGTGCAGACGATGGTGTCGAGGGCGAGGGCATCGATGCGGCGGGCGAGCATGCGCACGGCACGCAGGTCCAGCCCGGAGCGAACGCCCAGGCTGGGCAGCACACAGGGCCGCAGCGCGGGAGCGATCTGTTCGAGCAGGGTGTCGTCGTCCTTGATGCACTGCAGGAAGGGCACGTGGCGTGGTCCGGCAATGCCGTTGAACAGTGAGACGACTTGCTTTTCCGCTCCGCCCATGCACAGGGAGTTGACCAGGAACAAGGTGCGTAGCGCCGGCGGGTGGCCGGTCAAAGGGCTGGCCGCCATGTCAGTCGATCCTCCGGGCGGCGACGAAGGTCAGCACGGCGGCACCCACCAGGATGAGTGTCCACGGTGCAGGTGCCTCGACCGGCGAGTTGTTGGCGGGCGCCGTGACGACAACCTGTGTGGCAGGCGCAGCTCGGTCGTGGATTCCGAGTGCGGGCGCCGATGCGGGTATCAAGAGGGTTGCGCCGGCCGATGCGGCCCACAGCGCGATGGTGAACAGGGTTCGCTCCATAGGACTCGGCTCCATCATGTGATTCGATTGCCCGGGCGCGCACGGAGCGCGCTTCACAGCTCGATCATCCGCGCAGTGCGGCGCATGAACGTTGAGAGTTCGCAATTGCGCCCGGAGCGAGGCGCCTGGGCATCCACGTTTTCATTGACGTCGCGCAACTGCGCGCGGGCGCCCCAGGCTACTGTGATCGACGAAGCCTTCCCATTCAGGAGCGAACATGCTCGAACACACGCATCCCTCTCTCGCATTCCGCCCTGCGCCGCAGTCGGTCCGGAGACTCGTGGCCGCCGTCCTCGAGCCGGCGACGGCGGTGCTGATGTTGCTCGCAGCGGTGGCTTCGGCGGGGCAGCTGTCTCATTCGCTGACCTTCGTGCTGTGCCTCATGGTTTTCGCGCTGGGTGTGCCGGGCCGCGACCGCTTCTCGCAGACGCCCGGGGAAGCGGCGCGTGGCATTGCGTGGTCGTGGCTGTGCACCGTCGTCGTCCTGTTGATGATCGCCTATGCGCTGCAGACCCTCGACGTGGCTCGGTCGCCGGTGGTGCGCGGCTGGGTGGTGGTGGCGCCGCTGGCTCAATGGGGGGCGGTGATGGCAGGGCGTGCGCTGCTGGCTCATCGCCCGCTCGATGTGGTGGTCATCGGCTCCGGGCCGTGGGCGGCGCAGGTCGCGGGAACGCTCGCGAGCCGGCGAGACCAGCGTGACCGGGTGGTCGGCTTCTTCGACGACCGGCAGGACGATCGCCTGGATGCGGGGGTCCGCGAGCAGCGGCTCGGTGCACTGAAGGATGCGGCGGACTATGTGCGAACCCATCGGGTGGCCGAGGTGCACATCACGCTGCCGCTGCACTGGCACCCGCGCATGGACGATCTGCTCGAACAATTGCAGAGGACGACCGCCTCGGTCTTCTACATTCCGGACATGACTGGCATCGGCGTCATCCAGGGGCGGCTCGAGGATCGTGGAGGACTGCCCATGGTGGGCCTGTGCGAGACGCCATTCACCGGGAGGAACCTCCTGGTCAAGCGTGCGTTCGACATCGTCGTCGCGAGCCTTGCGCTCGTGCTCATTGCGCCGTTGTTCCTGGCCGTCGCCATCGGCGTGAAGCTCAGCGGACCCGGGCCGGTGATCTTCCGGCAGCGCCGCAACGGACTCGGCGGAGAAGAGATCATCGTCTACAAGTTCCGGTCCATGCGGGCGCTCGACGACGGCGCGGTCGTGCGGCAGGCCACCCGGGACGACCCGCGCCTCACGCGGTTCGGCAAGTTCATCCGTCAAACATCGCTCGACGAGCTGCCCCAGTTCATCAATGTGCTCCAGGGGCGTATGAGCATCGTCGGTCCGCGGCCGCATGCGGTCGCGCACAACGAGATGTACCGGGACATCGTTCGTGCCTACATGGTGCGCCACAAGGTGCGACCGGGCATCACCGGATGGGCGCAGGTCAACGGCTGCCGTGGCGAGACCGACACGATCGAGAAGATGCAGCGCCGGGTCGAGTACGACCTGGAGTACCTGCGCAACTGGTCGCTGGCGCTGGATCTGCGCATCGTCGCGCGCACGATCGGGCTTGTGGTTCGGGATCGAAATGCATATTGAGTAGGCCCCCCAGTCGCTTCGCTCCTGCCCCCAAGGGGCGCCACGGGTCGCCCG
>CBIHPH010000146.1:0-8590 GCA_966212105.1 uncultured Rhizobacter sp. | reverse complement strand
TCAACATCATCGACACCCCGGGGCACGTCGACTTCACCATCGAGGTGGAGCGTTCGATGCGCGTGCTGGACGGCGCCTGCATGGTGTACTGCGCCGTGGGTGGCGTGCAGCCGCAGTCCGAAACCGTGTGGCGTCAGGCCAACAAGTACAAGGTTCCCCGCCTCGCGTTCGTCAACAAGATGGACCGTACCGGCGCGAACTTCTACAAGGTCTATGAGCAGATGAAGGTTCGCCTGCGTGCGAACCCGGTGCCCGTCGTGCTGCCCATCGGTGCCGAGGAAAACTTCACCGGCGTGATCGACCTGCTGAAGATGAAGGCGATCATCTGGGACGAAGCCTCCCAGGGCATGAAGTTCACGTACGAAGACATCCCGGCCGACATGCTGGCCGACGCCCAGAAATGGCGCGAGAACCTCATCGAAGCCGCTGCCGAATCCAGCGAAGAGATGATGAACAAGTACCTCGAGTCGGGCGAGCTGACCGAGGCCGAAATCAAGAAGGGCATCCGCCAGCGCACCATCGCGGCAGAAATCCAGCCGATGTTCTGCGGCACCGCCTTCAAGAACAAGGGCGTGCAGCGCATGCTCGACGGCGTGATCGATTTCATGCCGTCCCCGATCGACATTCCGCCGGTTCCGGGCACGGACGAAGACGAGAAGGAAGTCACCCGCAAGGCTGCGGACGACGAGAAGTTCGCCGCGCTGGCGTTCAAGCTGATGACCGACCCGTACGTCGGCCAGCTGACCTTCGTGCGCGTGTACTCGGGCGTGCTGAAGTCCGGCGACTCGGTCTACAACCCGATCCGCGGCAAGAAGGAGCGCATCGGCCGGATCCTGCAGATGCACGCCAACCAGCGTGAAGAAATCAAGGAAATCCTGGCCGGCGACATCGCCGCCTGCGTGGGCCTGAAGGACGTCACCACGGGCGAAACCCTGTGCGACCCCGAAGCCATCATCACGCTGGAAAAGATGGTCTTCCCCGAGCCGGTGATCTCGCAGGCCGTCGAGCCGAAGACCAAGGCCGACCAGGAAAAGATGGGCATCGCGCTGGGCCGCCTGGCCCAGGAAGATCCGTCGTTCCGTGTGCGCACCGACGAAGAATCGGGCCAGACCATCATTTCCGGCATGGGCGAACTCCACCTGGAAATCATCGTCGACCGCATGAAGCGCGAATTCGGCGTGGAAGCCAACGTCGGCAAGCCGCAGGTGGCCTACCGCGAAACGATCCGCAAGGCCGTGTCGGACGTCGAAGGCAAGTTCGTTCGCCAATCGGGCGGCAAGGGCCAGTACGGTCACGTCGTGCTCAAGATTGAACCGCAAGAGCCGGGCGCCGGCTTCGAATTCGTCGACGCCATCAAGGGTGGCGTGGTGCCGCGTGAATTCATCCCTGCCGTCAAGAAGGGCGTCGAAGACACGCTGCCGAACGGTGTGCTGGCCGGTTACCCGGTCGTGGACGTGAAGGTCACGCTGACCTTCGGTTCGTACCACGAAGTGGACTCGAACGAAAACGCGTTCAAGATGGCTGCGTCGATGGGCTTCAAGGAAGCCTGCCGCAAGGCCAGCCCCGTGATCCTCGAGCCGATGATGGCCGTGGAAGTCGAGACGCCGGAAGACTACGCCGGCTCGGTGATGGGCGACCTGTCGTCCCGCCGCGGCATGGTGCAGGGCATGGACGACATGCCTGGCGGCGGCAAGGTCATCAAGGCCGAAGTGCCGCTGTCGGAAATGTTCGGCTACTCGACCACGCTGCGCTCGATGTCGCAAGGCCGCGCCACGTACACGATGGAGTTCAAGCACTACGCCGAAGCTCCGAAGAACGTGGTCGACGCGATCATCACGGCCCGCAACAAGTAATCCGCGAAGCGGGGAATTCGGGCCGCGACCGGATTCCCCGCTGACCAACAACCATCAAGCCGGTCTTCGGTCGGGTGCCGTTCGCTGCCAGTGGCGGACGAAGCAACACCCGGCTGGAGACCTTAAACATCGCACTGGCACTGCTCTTTATCTGGAGATACTGAAATGGCAAAAGGTAAATTCGAACGGACCAAGCCCCACGTGAACGTGGGCACCATCGGCCACGTGGACCATGGCAAGACGACGCTGACGGCCGCGATCACGACGGTGCTGTCGACCAAGTTCGGCGGCGAAGCCAAGGCGTACGACCAGATCGACGCGGCGCCGGAAGAAAAGGCGCGCGGCATCACGATCAACACCGCCCACGTCGAATACGAAACCGCGAACCGCCACTACGCCCACGTGGACTGCCCGGGGCACGCCGACTACGTGAAGAACATGATCACGGGCGCGGCGCAGATGGACGGCGCGATCCTGGTGTGCTCGGCCGCCGACGGCCCGATGCCCCAAACGCGTGAACACATCCTGCTGGCCCGCCAGGTGGGCGTGCCTTACATCATCGTGTTCCTGAACAAGTGCGACATGGTCGACGACGCCGAGCTGCTCGAGCTGGTCGAAATGGAAGTGCGCGAACTGCTGGACAAGTACGACTTCCCCGGCGACGCCACCCCGATCGTCAAGGGCTCGGCCAAGCTGGCGATGGAAGGCGACAAGGGCGAACTCGGCGAAGGCGCGATCCTGAAGCTGGCCGAAGCGCTGGACACCTACATCCCGACGCCTGAGCGTGCCGTTGACGGCGCGTTCCTGATGCCGGTGGAAGACGTGTTCTCGATCTCGGGCCGTGGCACGGTGGTGACCGGTCGCGTCGAGCGCGGCATCATCAAGGTCGGCGAAGAAATCGAAATCGTCGGCATCCGCGACACGCAAAAGACGACCTGCACGGGCGTGGAAATGTTCCGCAAGCTGCTCGACCAAGGTCAAGCCGGCGACAACGTGGGCATCCTGCTGCGCGGCACCAAGCGTGAAGACGTCGAGCGCGGCCAAGTGCTGTGCAAGCCGGGCAGCGTGAAGCCGCACACCCACTTCACGGCCGAAATCTACGTGCTGAGCAAGGAAGAAGGTGGCCGTCACACGCCGTTCTTCAACAACTACCGTCCGCAGTTCTACTTCCGCACGACGGACGTGACGGGCGCGGTGGAGCTGCCGAAGGACAAGGAAATGGTGATGCCCGGCGACAACGTCAGCATCACGGTCAAGCTGATCGCCCCGATCGCGATGGAAGAAGGTCTGCGCTTCGCCATCCGTGAAGGCGGCCGCACCGTCGGCGCCGGCGTGGTGGCCAAGATCCTCGCCTGATTCACGCGAAAACAGTTCCACAGGGGTGTAGCTCAATTGGCAGAGCGCTGGTCTCCAAAACCAGAGGTTGTGGGTTCGATTCCCCCCGCCCCTGCCAGGTAAGGGTTCTGAAACCTGCAACTTGGCTAGAACACGGCAGCCCGCACGGTGAAACACGCCGGGCGGGCTTTGCTGCTGAAAGGCAGTCTTGTTTCGGGCAACCGTGTTTCGATCGACCGAATCTGCCTGGCGCTGATGGTGAGCTGAACAATCTGACGAAGCGAAATGTCGAATCCGCAAATTGAAACGGTCTCAACCGGGGCCGACAAGGCCAAGCTCGCTGCGGCGGGTGTCCTGGTCATTGCCGCCGTGGCCGTGTTCTACGTGCTGTCGAAGCAGGACATGTGGATGCGCATCGGCGCCTTGCTGGTGTTGCTGGCAGGGGCCGTTGCCACGTTCTTCGTGTCCGAGCCTGGCAAGCAACTGATCGCCTTCGGTCGCGACTCCGTTCGCGAAGTGAAGAAGGTGGTGTGGCCGTCCCGCAAGGAGGCCGGCCAGATGACCCTGTACGTGTTCGCGTTCGTGGTCGTCATGGCCTTGTTCTTGTTTCTGACCGACAAGACGCTGGAGTGGGTGCTCTACGACCTCATTCTCGGTTGGAAGCACTGAGGAAAGACTGATGACCGAAGACATCGTTACCACCGACAACGCCGCTGCGCCGGCGCCCGCGCCTTCCAACAAGCGCTGGTACGTCGTTCACGCTTACTCCGGCATGGAAAAAGCCGTCGAGCGCAATCTGCGTGAGCGCATCGATCGCGCCGGCATGCAGGACAAGTTCGGCCGCATCCTGGTGCCGATGGAAGAAGTCGTCGAACTCAAGAACGGCAAGAAGGCCGTCACCGAGCGCCGTTTCTACCCGGGTTACGTGCTGGTCGAGATGGAAATGGCCGATGACACCTGGCACCTGGTCAAGCACACCAGCAAGGTGACCGGTTTCGTTGGTGGCGCGAAGAACCGTCCGTCGCCCATTTCTGAATCCGAAGTCGCCAAGATCGTCACCCAGATGCAGGAGGGTGTCGAGAAGCCCCGTCCGAAGGTCGAGTGGGAAGTGGGAGAAACGGTCCGCGTCAAGGAAGGCCCGTTCACCGATTTCAATGGCGCGGTGGAAGACGTCAACTACGACAAATCCAAGGTGCGCGTGTCGGTCACCATCTTCGGTCGGGCCACCCCGGTCGAGCTGGATTTCTCGCAAGTCGAGAAGGTCTGACGCCCCTTTTGTTCACGAGCCTGGCGGGAGGCTCGCATCGCCTGCAAGGGCGCTGCTTTTCCCGCCCGTGGCCAGCTGTCGACGAGATGACGGCAAGAGGAGCAAAGGTAGCCATTCCTTTGCGTTAGCACTCAGGGGCCCGCAGGTCGGGCCTTCACTGGAGTTAGAGCATGGCAAAGAAAGTTGTCGGCTACATCAAGCTGCAAATCCCGGCGGGTAAAGCCAACCCGTCGCCCCCGGTCGGTCCGGCGCTGGGTCAGCGCGGCCTGAACATCATGGAGTTCTGCAAGGCGTTCAACGCCCAGACGCAGAGCATGGAACCGGGCCTGATGCTGCCCGTGGTGATCACCGCGTTCGCGGACAAGTCGTTCACCTTCGTCCTCAAGTCGCCCCCGGCGACCGTGCTGATCAAGAAGGCGATCAAGCTCGACAAGGGCTCCAGCACGCCGCACACCGTCAAGGTGGGCAAGCTGACCCGTGCGCAAGCCGAGGAAATCGTCAAGATGAAGCAAAAGGACCTGACGGCCGCCGATCTGGAAGCCGGGGTTCGCACGATCGCAGGTACCGCCCGTTCGATGGGCGTGACGGTGGAAGGGGTCTGATCATGGCAAAGCTGACCAAGCGTCAAAAAGCCCTCGTGGGCAAGGTCGACTCGACCAAGCTGTACCCGATCGACAACGCGCTGGCCCTGGTGAAGGAATTCGCCACCGCCAAGTTCGACGAATCGATCGACGTGGCCGTGCAACTGGGCATCGACGCCAAGAAGTCGGACCAGGTGGTTCGTGGTGCTGTCGTGCTGCCGAACGGCACCGGCAAGACCAAGCGCGTGGCCGTGTTCGCCCAAGGTGCCAAGGCTGAAGAAGCCCGCGCCGCCGGTGCGGACGTGGTGGGCATGGAAGACCTGGCCGAACAGGTCAAGGCCGGCAAGATGGACTTCGACGTCGTCATCGCGTCTCCGGACACCATGCGCATCGTCGGTACCCTCGGCCAAGTGCTCGGTCCGCGTGGCCTGATGCCGAACCCGAAGGTCGGCACCGTGACGCCCGACGTGGCCCAGGCCGTTCGCAACGCCAAGGCCGGTCAGGTGCAGTTCCGTGTCGACAAGGCCGGTATCGTGCACTCGACCATCGGTCGCCGTTCGTTCGACTCCGACAAGCTGGTGGCCAACCTCCGCGCGCTCGTCGAAGCCCTGAACAAGGCCAAGCCGGCATCGAGCAAGGGCCTGTACCTGCGCAAGATCGCCGTGTCGTCGACCATGGGCGTGGGTGCCCGCGTCGATGTGGCGTCCATCAACGCCGCTGCCGCGTCGAACTGATCCGATTTGACGGTTCGCGCGAGTCTGGCGCGGACCGGAGGAGTTTGGTGGGCCGGGCCGGGAGGCAACTCCGGGTCCGGGTCATCCAAGACCGCAGGTGCGGCGCATGCCGCTTAATCGATGGAGTGGTCCCGCAAGGGATGCTCCGCAGCCCGCGCAGATGGCGGTCCCGCTGAAAAGGAATGAATCCACCGGATGGGTTCCTGGACAGAAGGTCGCTGAACTTGAGTGTGCCGGAGGGGAGCGCTCCCGAGAGTGTTCCACGAAGGCACGAGATGTGAGGAGCAGACCTTGAGTCTCAATCGCAACGAAAAAGCAACCGTCGTGACGGATGTGGCGGCCCAGGCGGCCAAGTCGCAGACGTTGGCGTTGGCTGAATACCGTGGCCTCACCGTTGCTCACCTCGACGCACTGCGCAAGCAGGCTCGCGAAAAGGGCGTGTACCTTCACGTGCTGAAGAACACCCTGGCTCGCCGTGCCGTTGCCGGTACGCCCTTCGAGGTGGCTTCGGAAAGCATGGTCGGCCCGCTGATCTACGGTTTTTCGGAAGACGCTGTCGCCGCGGCCAAAGTCATCGCCGACTTTGCCAAGGGCAACGACAAGCTCGTCGTCAAAGCAGGCGCTTTGAACGGCAAGGCCCTGACCGCCGATGGCGTCAAGGCCCTGGCCGCTGTGCCGTCGAAGGAAGTGCTGCTGACGCAGATCGCCGGGCTGCTCCAGTCCCCGATCGCGCGTTTTGCCCGCGCCCTCGCCGCCGTGGCGGACAAGAAGGGTGGCGGCGCCGAAGCGCCGGCAGCCGAAGCCGCCGCAGCCTGATCCGATTCACACACATACCCATCTAGGAACCCAAAATGGCATTCGATAAAGACGCTTTCCTGTCCTCCCTGGACTCCATGTCCGTCCTCGAACTCAACGAACTGGTCAAGGCCATCGAAGAGAAGTTCGGCGTGTCGGCCGCAGCCGTGGCTGCCCCGGCTGCTGGCGGCGGCGCTGCTGCTCCGGCCGCTGAAGAGAAGACCGAATTCAACGTCGTGCTGGTGGACGCCGGCGCCAACAAGGTGTCGGTCATCAAGGCCGTGCGCGAACTGACGGGCCTGGGCCTGAAGGAAGCCAAGGACCTCGTCGACGGCGCTCCGAAGAACGTCAAGGAAGGCATCGCCAAGGCCGACGCCGAAGCCGCTGTCAAGAAGCTGGTGGAAGCCGGCGCCAAGGCAGAACTCAAGTAATTGCGTTCTACGCAGGGGGCTGGGTGCCGATCAGGCCCCCAGCCTTTTGCGCTTCCGAGGGACAGGGCCTGTCAAGGGTCTTTTCCCTGGGAGGGCACTTGAAAGAGCCGTTGAATTGACAATCGAAGGCTTTTCCAAGTGTTCTCTGATCCGACTGCAGAGAACGGGTTTGGTCGGGCCCTGGTGCAATGCCGGGGTTGTCCGCCAGCGGTTGGTAGTGGCCAACCACCAAGCGTCGAACGCAAGGTTCGAAAGACAGTCGCCTTCGGGGACGGCGCCCTGGGCCCGGGCATCGTTCCCTGAGACGGAGTGAGAAATCACATATGGCGCAGCAAACAACCCCCTACAGCTATACCGAGCGCAAGCGAATTCGCAAGAGCTTCGGTAAACGCGAAAATGTCCTGAACGTCCCCTATCTGCTGACGATGCAGAAGGAGTCGTACGTTGCCTTCCTGCAAAAGGACGTTCATCCGCAGAAGCGCAAACCCGAGGGCCTGCAGGCCGCGTTCCTCTCCGCGTTCCCCATTGTTTCCCACAATGGCTTCGTCGAGATGAAATTCATCGAGTACAACATGGCTAAACCGGCGTTCGACACGCGGGAATGCCAGTTGCGCGGGTTGACGTACGCGGCCGCCGTGCGCGCCAAGTTGCAGATGATCATTTACGACCGTGAATCGCCGCAGGCGAAGACGGTCAAGGAAATCAAGGAACAAGAGGTCTACATGGGCGAGGTGCCCCTGATGACCGACTACGGTTCCTTCATCGTGAACGGTACCGAGCGCGTGATCGTGTCGCAGCTGCACCGTTCGCCCGGCGTGTTCTTCGAGCACGACAAGGGCAAGACGCATTCGAGCGGCAAGCTGCTGTTCTCTGCGCGCATCATTCCCTACCGTGGTTCCTGGCTCGACTTCGAATTCGATCCGAAGGACATCCTGTACTTCCGCGTCGACCGCCGCCGCAAGATGCCGGTGACGATCCTGCTGAAGGCCATCGGCCTGAACCCGGAATCGATCCTCGCGCACTTCTTCGTGTTCGACAATTTCCGCTTGATGGACTCCGGTGCCCAGATGGAGTTCGTGGCGGACCGCCTCCGTGGCGAAATTGCCCGTTTCGACATCACCGACAAGAACGGCGCCGTCGTGGTCGAGAAGGACAAGCGGATCACGGCACGCCATACGCGCCAGATCGAGCAATCGGAAACCCAGTTCATCAGCGTGCCCGAGGACTTCCTCGTCGGCCGCGTGGTGGCGCGCAACATGGTCGACCCGGACACGGGCGAGATCATCGCGAAAGCCAACGACGAGCTGACCGAATCGCTGCTGAAGAAGCTGCGCCAGGCCGGTGTGAAGGACCTCCAGTGCCTCTACACCAACGAACTGGACGAAGGCGCCTACATCTCGCAAACGCTGTCGACCGATGAAACGGCCGACCAACTTGCCGCGCGCGTTGCCATCTACCGCATGATGCGTCCTGGCGAACCGCCGACCGAAGACGCCGTCGAGGCCCTCTTCAACAGGTTGTTCTACAACGCCGACACGTACGACCTGTCGCGCGTGGGCCGCATGAAGTTCAACGCCCGCGTGGGCCGCGACAC
>CBIHPH010000145.1:0-8643 GCA_966212105.1 uncultured Rhizobacter sp. | reverse complement strand
GCACGACCACTGTCTCCAGCTCCACCGTGACCGTACGAGACACGGCCGTGCCGGCACGCCTCAGCTCGCTTCGCATCGCTCCCCCTCGTCATCCCGGCGAAAGCCGGGACCCACCCCCGGAGCGGCTGCGGCTTCGCCCTAGGCGCCCAGGCGCGCCTCCAGTTCCGCCACCTGGCGCCGAAGCGCCTCGTTCTCCGCCGACAGGTCCGCCACCTTTTGCTGCAGCGCGTGCAGCACATCGGCCTCCACTTCGACACCGTCGACCATCTTCTCTTCGCGCGGCTTGCGCTTGGCTTCCCGGACGCGCTTGGCCGCCTGCTTGAGTTCGTCCTTGCCGGCCGTGGCCGCCGCCACCTGCTCCTCGGCCGGCAGGCTTGCGACGGCGGCGGCGGCATTGATTGAAATCGTGCCCGCGCGCACCGCCTCCACCACTTCAGGCGCCGCCTGCTTCTGGATCTTCTCGATCATCACGACCTGGCTGCTGCTCAGGCGCGCCGCCTTGGCGACGGCCTCGCGGCTGGCCAACGGCACGGGCGGTGGCGTCACGGGAGCGGGCGACGCGTCGGCCTGCGGCGCAGCCACCGCATCATCGGACGCTTCGGCGGCCACCGCCGGCAACGCACGGGCCCGTTCCGTGAGGATGTCTTTCTTGCGCAGCGCGAGCACGCCGCGCTGGAAATCAGACACGCTGCGCCGGCCGAGGTGCTGGTCGATCATCCACAGGTGCACGTCCTCGATGGACTGGAACCGCGTGTTCTGCACCGTCTGGAACGGCAGGCCGTGCTTGCGGCAGATGCCGTAGCGGTTGTGGCCATCCACCAGCATGTCCCCCCACAACACCAGCGCATCGCGGCAGCCTTCGGCCAGCAGGCTTCGCTCCAGCGCGTCGTGTTCCTCCGGGGTCAACGGATCGATGTAGGCCTTCAAGGATTCATTGACGACGATGTTCATGAGGCGAGGAAAGGTGAAAACGACGCGAGGGCGCGCATTTTAGTAGGGGCTTCCAGCCCCCAGCGCGAACCGCCGCACGAGCTGGAACGGCGCCCCCGCCTGGGGTTCGATGAACCAGCCCAGTTCACCCGCGCCCATCGGTCTCGCCAATGCTTCGGCGAAATGGGCCTGCGCCTCGGCGGCCAGCGCCTCCCCCCAGGCGGGACGTTCGGCCGTGTCGCTCAGCGTCAGGTGCATGCGCCAGTGGTCGAAGACGTGGGGGTAGCCCCAGTGGTCGTACCGCCGCACCTGTGCTGCATCCAGGCCGGCCACGCGGCGGGCCCGCTCGGCCGCATCCGGCGGCGCACGGAATGCGTCGAGCCGCTCGACGCAGCACGCCGCCAGCGCCGTGAACGGTGCGGGAAGGTCCGTCACCGGGCACAACGCGAGGAAGCGGCGAAACCAAGTCACCTCGAACGCCGGCAGCGGCACGGGCGCATGCGCACGCGCGATGGCCGCGAGTTCGGCCTCGAACGCCTCCACGTCCGTCGCCAGCACCATGGGCGCCTTCACCGTGGCGTGGAACCCATAGCGCCATGGTGATGAACGGTGCGGCGGTGGTGCCGGCGCGTCATGCGATGAGGGATCTCGCCCAAGCCATGCGCAACCGGCGGACCACAGCGGATGCTCCGCTGCCGGCACCCAGTACACGGCATGCCGCGCCACCCTGCCCGCCTCGGTGGCCCTCATGACCACGCCTCGCCGGCCTCGACCGTCAGTTGCACCGCGTCGGCCGCGAACAGCGTCATGGCGGCCTCGATCGGAACGCCCGCCAGGTCCGCATTGACCGACTGCACGACGAGCACCGGTTGCGTGACGGGCCGCGCGAGCGCATCGGCCTCGGCCTGCGTGGGCAGGCGGGTGGAGATGGTGCTCTTGATCCGCACGTAGTCAGGCACGCCAAGGCGCGCGAGCGCGGCGGTGATGGACCCGCCGGCTGCAAAAGCCTCCGCCATGCCGGCCAGCCGCGGACACGGAAACGCCAAGGTGCCGATGCCCACCGGGCGGCCGCGAATCGAGGCCCGCGTGTGCAACACCTCCACCTCGCTCGACGCCGCAACCTTCAACGGCCCGCCCCACTCCCCGGCCCGCCGGCGCTCGTGCCCGCGCAATTCGCGGTCGGCACGTTCGCCGGCCTTCGCCACGTTTTCGCTCATGCGGGTGCGGCGTTGCAGGGCGTAATCGAGCACCAGCTCGCGCACGTAGGTGCCGCTGCCCTGCACCACCCGCACATGCCCTTCGCGCGCCAGGGCCTGCACCGCTTGCCGCAGCGTATGGCGGTTCACCTCGAAGCGGGCGGCCAATGCGTTCTCGTTGGGCAGCCGTTCGCCCGGGGGGATGCGGCCGGCGACGATGTCGCTGCGCAATGCTGCCGCGATCGCTTCCCAGCGGCGCGGAGGTAGCGCCTCCGAGGCGGGGTCACCGCCTTGCCGGGCCTGGGGTTCACGGATCTTCAACATGATCCGCAGATTGTCATCGACAACAACGAAGCGCCGCATGCTAAAGTCATCTAGACCATTTCAAGCATGCGGAAAGGCCCGTAGAAGCATGAACGACACGATCCTGAACAACACCCGACTTGTCCTGGGCACGGAGGTCGTGCATGGCCATGTGGTGCTGCGCGACGGCCGCATCGCCGCCATCGGGCATGGCGCCAGCGCACTTGCCGGCGCCATCGACCTGGAGGGTGACCTGCTGCTGCCGGGCCTCGTGGAAGTGCACACCGACAACATCGAGCGCCATGTGATGCCCCGGCCCGGCATCTACTTTCCGGTGCAGACCGCCGTGCAGGCGCACGATGCGGAGATCGCGGCCGCCGGCATCACCACGGTGCTCGATGCCATCGGCATCGGCGACCCGTACGGCGACGGCTACCGCTCGCGCGACCAGAGCGCTTTCCTCGATGCGCTGGACCGCCTGGAGTCGGCCGGCGCACTCCGTGCCGATCACCTGATCCATGTGCGCTGCGAGTTGCCCGCCGCCAATGCACAGCCGTTGTTCGAACCGTTCGCCCGCCATCGCCGGCTGCGCCTGATCTCCCTGATGGACCACACGCCCGGCCAGCGCCAGTGGACTGATCTGGCGAGCGCCCGCATGAACTACACCGGCAAGAAGGGCTGGAGCGATGCGCGGTTCGATGAAGAAGTGCGCCTCGCGCCCGAACGCCAGGCGCGGCATGCCACACCGAACCGGGCATGGTTCACCGCGTTCGCGCACGCGCATGGCGTGGCGCTCGCCACGCACGACGACACCACCATGGCCCACGTCGACGAGGCGCACGCACTCGGCGCGTCGATGAGCGAATTCCCCACCACCCTCGAGGCCGCACGCCATGCACGGCGCCTGGGCCTTTGCACCGTGGCTGGTGCCCCGAACGTGGTACGGGGCGGTTCGCATTCGGGCAACGTCTCGGCGATCGACCTCGCGAAGGCCGACGCACTCGACGCCTTGTCGTCCGACTACGTACCGTCGAGCCTGCTCCAGGCGGCGTGGACCTTGCACCGGGAGGCGGGCTTTCCGCTGCCCGCGGCAGTGCGGATGATCAGCCACGCGCCCGCACGGGCCTGCGGGCTGAACGATCGCGGGGAGATCGCCGTCGGTCTCAAGGCCGATCTGGTGCGCATCGTGGAAGTGGATGGTGTGCCATCGGTGCGCGAGGTGTTCCGCGATGGCCGGCGGGTGGCTTGATGAGCGTGGCGCAGAGCGACACCCGCCGGTCACGATGTGACCGCGGGCCTTGGCCCACTCAGTCGGCCAGATCGAACACCGCCACCGCGGCCACCAGGTGCTCCGCCTGGAGTTTCAACCCACCC
Source organism: uncultured Rhizobacter sp. (assembly GCA_966212105.1). Classification (GTDB taxonomy): domain Bacteria; phylum Pseudomonadota; class Gammaproteobacteria; order Burkholderiales; family Burkholderiaceae_C; genus Rhizobacter. The sequence goes on along the minus strand of CBIHPH010000145.1, from coordinate 4,840 downwards.
GCTGCCGAGGCGCTGTCTTTCACGAGCGCAGCGCTCTGCTGCGTCGCCTGATCCATCTGCGTGACCGCTTCGCCGACCTGGCTCACGCCCGTGCTTTGTTCGGCGCTCGCGCGGGTGATCTCGGACATGATGTCGGTCACCCGGGTGATGGAAACCACGATTTCCTGCATGGTCTCGCCCGCGCGATCCACGAGTTGCGAGCCTTGCGCCACCCGCTCCACGCTCGCGGAGATGAGGGATTTGATTTCCTTGGCCGCCTCCGCGCTGCGCTGCGCGAGGCTTCGCACCTCTGAGGCCACCACGGCGAAGCCACGCCCCTGTTCGCCCGCACGAGCCGCTTCGACCGCGGCATTGAGTGCCAGGATGTTGGTCTGGAAGGCGATGCCATCGATCACGCCGATGATGTCGGAGATGCGCTTGGAACTGTCGTTGATGCCCTTCATCGTATCGACCACCTCGCCCACCACCTCGCCGCCCTTGACGGCCACGGCGTTCGCGCCCTGGGCCAGCTGATTGGCCTGCTGTGCGCTGTCTGCGTTCTGGCGCACGATGGCGCCCAGTTGCTCCATCGATGCAGCCGTCTCTTCGAGCATGCGGCCCTGGCGGTCGGTGCGCTCGATCAGTTCGTTGCTGCCCTGCGCGATCCGCTCGCTGGCCACCGTCACGCCCTCGGCGCTCGTGCGCACCTGCGACACGGAGCTGGACAGGCTGCGAATCATGTGCCCCAGCGCAGCCATCACGCTGTTGCCGGCCGCCCCTGAATGGGCAAGGCCTTGCGCCAGATGGCCGGCTGCAATCTGCTGCACCACCTCCACCACCACATGCGGCTCGGCTCCGAGCCGGCCTTGGATCCACCGGCGTGCCATCCACAAGCAACCCATGCTGGTCGCAACGAGCAGCAAGGCCGCGCCCACCAGGGCGGTGTGCCAGAAGTGCCGTGCCTGGGTGGCCTCCTGAACGGAGGCCTGGGTGCGCTGGTCGACCATCATGAAGAACTCGTCGAGCGGCTTCATGATCTTGGCCTTGAAGAGGTGGTAGTTCTTGTCGTGCATCATGGCCTGGGCCGCCGCCCGGTCGGGCTCGCCTTTTTTGGTGAATCCTCCCGCGCCATCTGCATACTGGCCTTTGACGAGGTTCATCGCCACGGTTTCGGTGTTGACCAGATCATCCGAATTGGCCTGCGCTTCCTTGAGCTTGGCGAACTCGGCGTCGGTGAAGCCCGCGCGCTTCATCATGTCCGCCAGCGCCGAGACGGTACCGGCCCCTCGGTTGGGTTCGATGCCAGCGGCACGAAAGTCCCAGTAGATCTTCTCGTACAACGCCGGCCGCGGCTTCTTGCCGTTGCGGATGTCGAGTACTTCGAAATACTGCTGCTCCCACACAGGGTCACCCGACACCACATAGGTTCTTGCCAGACGGGTCAGGTCATCTGAGCTCTGGCGCAGCTCGTCGGCCAGCAGGTAAGACATGTAGCGCGTCTCGTTCGCCGCCGAGAACCGATCGCTGGCCGCGCCTGTCTGGTAGAGGGCAACACACAGCAGAGCCGCCGCCAACCCCACGGCGCTCAGAGAAATCTGAAAAAGTTGCTTGAGTGTTTTCATGGATGCGACTGCGGGAAGTGGTGGAGGCGTTGCCCCCGTGGATGATGCGTTCAGGGAAAACTTGCTTCGCCTCGGGATATCGGCAGATCGGCGACAGGGTGCAGGCGAATGTCGTGCGGCCGCTGCATGCGGGGCCCTCTTCATCACACCGACCGTGACATGCAGCACAAGATGACCGATGGACGGCCCTGCCGAGCGCAAGCGCGCCCTGGGCTGACAGGCATCAGGTCGAACCCGGGGCGATCGGGGGTGACACCCGTCAGTCCGCCTCGCGGGCCAGCTTCGCCCGCCTGTCGAGCTCCGTCGCACTCGGCTCGGCCTGCGCAAACGATCCGGCCGGGACCTCGCCGGCAAGCGCGTAAGTGCTCATCACGACGCCAGTGGCGGAGGTGCGCGAAGCGACGAGCCGCAGTGCGCCGGCCGTTGCGCCGGGCTCGAACAACCGCTTGCCGCGCCCGAGCACGAGCGGAAAGGTCCACACGTTGTACTCGTCGATCAGCGATGCGGCCTGCAGCGTCTGGATCAGGTTGCCGCTGCCAATGATCTGCAGAGGAGGTCCCGCCTCGGACTTGAGTGCCGCAACGGCACGGACAACGTCGCCGTGCAGCAGCGCCGAGTTGTTCCAATACACCTCCGTCAGCGTGCGAGAGGCCACATGCTTGCGCGCCGCGTTGAGCGTCTGTGCAATCAGGCTGTCGACCGGCTGGTACGGCCAGTAAGCTTCGAAGATCTCGTAGGTCCTGCGGCCCAGCACCAGCTCGCGGTCCTTGCCGTCGAAGCCGTCCATGGAGCGGCCCATGTCCTCATCCCAGTTGGGGAACGTCCAGCCGCCGAACGCAAACCCGCCGGTGGGATCCTCCTGCGGGCCGCCCGGCGCCTGCATGACCCCGTCCAGCGAGACGAAGGTGGATGCGATGAGCGTTCTCATGGGCGGCTCCTTGGGTCGGGAAGTCGGATGCGGTCAGCTTCCCAGGCCGGCGAACACATGCTGCACGTCTTCATGCGCGTCCAGCGCGGCAAGGAATGCTTCCACTTCCTCGAGCTGTTCCGTGGTCAGGCTGGCCGGATCGATCGGATTCTTCGCCTTGTAGCCGAGCCGGGCCGACAGCACGGTGAAACCCTGCGCCGGGAGGGCGCGGCTCACGAGGTCGAGGTCCGCCGGGTCGGTCAGGAACAGCGTGATGCCGTCATGGGCAGGCTCCACATCCTGCGCGCCCGCCTCGATGGCGGCCGCTTCAGGATCGGCGCCCGCAGCAGCGGGCTCCGCCTCGATCAGCCCCAAGTGGTCGAACTCCCAGGCCACCGAGCCGGACGAACCGAGATGGCCTTTTCGGAACAGCACGCGCATCTCGGAGGCGGCGCGGTGCACGTTATCGGTCACGCATTCCACCATCACCGGCACATGATGGGGCGCAAAGCCCTCGTAGAGCAGGTGCTCGAAGTGAACCGTCTCGCCGGTGAGCCCGGCGCCTTTGCGGATGGCACGCTCCACCGTGTCCTTGGGCATGGAGGCCTTGCGGGCCTGCTCGATGACCAGCCGCAGCCGCGAGTTCGCCGAAGGGTCGGCCCCGTGGCGGGCCGCAATGATCAAATCCTTCGACAGCTTGCCGAACAGCCTGCCCCTGGCATTGGCCGCCAGGTCCTTGTGCTTCGCTTTCCATTGCGCGCCCATGTCCGCTGCCCTCGCCGAAGGGCCGAAGCGGCCCTCCTGGGAAGTTTAGGTGATGGGGGCGCTGCTGTGCGAAATTGCCACCCCGTTATCCGGGGGCCGCGTCCGCCTCAGCCGAAGACGCGTCCAAGCACCGCCTTGCACTGCCAAAGTTCGAGTTGCGTGAGGTCCATGATGTGGATATCAGCGGTGTTTGCTGAGGGCCCTCTACTGCGGGCAGTGGGTACCGGCATTCGGCGGTATGGCAACCATGTTGAGTCATGTCGCCCCGGCGAAAGCCGGGGCCCACTGCGGCGAGCCGGTACCGGCGTTCGCCGGCATGAGGACGCTGGGCCTAACGGGCCTTCGGCACCAATTTGCCGACCAAGGTCACGCCCACCAAGACCACCGCTCCAGCAAGCACACCGACCACCGCATTGGCCAGCGGCTCCGCCACCGCCCCCACGAAGCCGCCCGTCCCCTCCACGGCATGCGCGATCGCGTGATGCAGCGCAGGCACGCCGTGCACGAGAATGCCCCCGCCCACGAGGAACATGGCCACCGTGCCGGCCACCGACAGCGCCTTCATCAGGTACGGCGCCGCCGCGAGAACGCCGCGGCCGATCGACTGCGACAGGGACGAGGCCCGCCTGCTCAGGTACAGCCCCATGTCGTCGAGCTTCACGATGCCGGCGACGAACCCGTACACGCCGATCGTCATCACCGCGGCAATGCCGGCCAGCACGGCGACTTGCGTCAGGAACGGCTGATTCGTCACGGTGCCCAGCGTGATCGCGACGATCTCGGCCGACAGGATGAAGTCCGTGCGCACGGCGCCCTTGATCTTGTCCTTCTCGAACGCGACCAGGTCGACCTCCGGGTTCACCAGCGCGGCGGTCAGCTCCTTGTGGTGCGCATCGTCTTCTTCCTTGCTGTGAAGGAACTTGTGGGCCAGCTTTTCGAAGCCCTCGAAGCACAGGAAGGCGCCGCCCAGCATCAGCAGCGGCACCACGGCCCAGGGAATGAACGCACTGATGGCCAGTGCCGCCGGCACGAGGATCAGCTTGTTGATGGCCGAGCCCTTGAACACGGCCCAGACCACGGGCAGCTCGCGGTCTGCGGTGACACCAGCCACCTGCTGGGCGTTGAGTGCAAGGTCATCGCCCAGCACGCCGGCCGTCTTCTTGGCGGCCACTTTGCTCAGCACCGCCACGTCGTCCAGAACCGTGGAAATGTCGTCGAGGAGGGCTAGCAGGCTGGCTCCGGCCATGGTAATGCGGTGGTTCAGTTGTAAAGGTGCGCATCGTAGCCGATGCACCTACGTCGCTTCGCCCTGCCTGGGCAAGGTCATAGCGTCGAACGCCGGTACCCACTGGCCGCTGTGGGCCCCGGCTTTCGCCGGGGTGACATCTTTGTTTGAGCGCGGCAGACTCCCCCTCCGTCCCTCTGTCATACCGGCGAACGCCGGTACCCACTGACCGCTGTGGGCTCTCGCTCTGGCAACACACGTGCACCGCCAGCGATGCGAAGCGAGCCGAGGCGGGCCGGCACGGCCGTGTCTCGTACGGTCACGGTGGAGCTGGAGACAGTG
>CBIHPH010000144.1:0-8689 GCA_966212105.1 uncultured Rhizobacter sp. | reverse complement strand
ACCGTGACCGTACGAGACACGGCCGTGCCGGTCCGCTTCGGCTCGCTTCGCATCGCAACTTTGGCTCACTGGACCCGGTGGGCCTCGGCGTTCGCCGGGGTGACCCTTTTTGCGCTCCCCCCACATGTCATACCGGCGAACGCCGGTACCCACTGATCCGAATAACCACGACGCAGCCGGAGCCACAAAAGAGTGAGAGGCGAGCGAGCAAAGCGAGCAACGCCCCGAAGCGCGCGCGACAGGCAGGCAAGCGCAGCGAAGCCGCAGATCAAGCCACACGCGAGCCCGGCTTCGCCGGGCGACCCGTGGCGCCCCTTGGGGGCAGGAGCGAAGCGACTGGGGGGCCTACATCCCCGCCAGGGCGGTTTGGCTGAAGCCGCCGTCGACGTAGGTGATTTCGGAGGTGATGCCGGAGGCCAGGTCGGACATCAGGAATGCGGCGGCGTTGCCGACGTCTTCGATGGTGACGTTGCGGCCGAGCGGGCTTTGTGCGGTCATCTCGAGCATCTTGCCGAAGCCTTTGATGCCGGAAGCGGCCAGCGTCTTGATGGGGCCGGCCGAGATGCCGTTGACGCGAACGCCTTTCGGGCCGAGGCTGGCGGCAAGGTAGCGCACGCTGGCTTCGAGTGAGGCCTTGGCAAGGCCCATCGTGTTGTAGCTCGGCAGGCTGCGCACTGCGCCGAGGTAGGTGAGGGTCAGCAGCGCGCTGCCCGGGCGCAGGTGGGGCAGGGCGGCTTTGGCGAGCGCCGGGAAGCTGTAGCTCGAGATGTCGTGCGCCACGCGGAAGGCCTCGCGGGACAGGCCTTCGAGGAAGTCGCCCGCAATGGCCTCGCGAGGGGCGAAGCCGATCGAATGCACGAGGCCATCGAATTGCGGCCAGGCTTCACCGAGCTGGGCGAAGAGGGCCTCGATTTGTGCGTCGTCGGCCACGTCGCAGTCGTAGACGAGCTTGGAATCGAACTCGGCAGCAAATTCGGTGATGCGGTCCTTGAACCGGTCGCCCACATAGCTGAAGGCCAGCTCTGCGCCTTCCCGGTGACATGCCTTGGCAATGCCGTAGGCAATGGAGCGGTTGGAAAGAACGCCGGTGATGAGGAAACGTTTGCCGGCAAGAAAGCCCATGGGTGACTCCATCCAGGTGAAATAGCCGGGCATTTTGGCATGCGCGGAACGCCCGTCACAGGGGGCGTCCTGCATCACCTGCCACATGCTTGACAGTCTGGGGCCTTGTCTGTAGCAGCCGGTCACGCTACAATGCGTTTTTCTCAAGAAAACTGCATGGGCGGATTCTTTCCAGCCCTTTTTTTTTTGCTTGATCGACTTTGCCGTGTGGCCCTGTCCGGGCTGCGACGGCAGGCTTGACCAAGCGTTCAGGTATCAGGAACCGAGCCGACTGGATGAACTGGCAAGCTGCCGTTGAAAGCACCGTGACCGCAATGGGTTACGACCTGGTGGACTGCGAGCGCAGCCCCAAGGGATTGCTGCGCGTGTACATCGACCGCGTGGCCGATGATCCGTCGGGCGAATACATCGTGGTCGAGGATTGCGAGCGGGTGACGCGCCAGCTCCAGCACGTGCTGGAGGTGGAGGCCATTCCGTACGAGCGCCTCGAGGTGTCCTCACCGGGGCTCGATCGTCCCCTGAAGAAGGCGGCCGACTACGCCCGCTTTGCAGGCCAGGAGATCGAGCTGACCCTGAAGGTCGCGTTCCAGGGGCGCAAGAAATACAAGGGCCTCCTGGAGGCCCTGGGCGAAGGCTGGCGTCTGGTGTTCAACGACGGCAAGGTCGAGCAGGCGCTCGATTTTTCGCTTGACGAAGTAAAGGAGGCCCGTCTGGTGCCCGTGGTGGATTTCAAGGGGCGCCGGTTCCAGCCGCCGCCCATGGACGCCGCGCCGGGTGCACAGACAGAGGCCGAGGAAACTGACGGAGATCGTAAGCAATGAACCGCGAACTGTTGATGCTGGTAGATGCCATTTCACGCGAGAAAAGCGTGGATCGGGAGGTGGTATTCGGCGCTGTCGAAGCGGCCCTGGCCTCGGCCAGCAAGAAGCTGCATGGTGGCGAGGTCGACATCCGCGTGACGATCGATCGTGAGAGCGGTGACTACGAAACCTTCCGTCGCTGGCATGTGGTGCCGGACGAGGCCGGCCTGCAACTGCCCGATTCCGAAATCCTGCACTTCGAAGCGCTCGAGCAGATCCCCGACATCGAGGTCGACGATTACATCGAGGAGCCGGTGGAGTCGGTCACGATCGGCCGCATTGGCGCGCAGGCTGCCAAACAGGTGATTTTGCAGAAGATCCGTGATGCCGAGCGCGAGCAGCTGCTCACCGATTTCCTGTCGCGCGGCGACAAGATCTTCGTCGGCACGGTCAAGCGCCTCGACAAGGGCGACGTGATCGTCGAATCCGGCCGCATCGAGGGCCGCCTCAAGCGCAATGAGATGATCCCGAAGGAGAACCTTCGCTCCGGTGACCGCGTCCGCGCGTTCATCGCCGAAGTCGATCCCACGCTGCGTGGCCCCCAGATCCTGCTGTCGCGCAGCGCGCCCGGCTTCATGATCGAGCTGTTCCGCCAGGAAGTGCCTGAAATCGAGCAGGGCCTGCTGGAAATCAAATCGTGCGCCCGTGATCCGGGTTCTCGCGCCAAGATCGCGGTGATCTCGCACGACAAGCGAGTCGATCCCATCGGTACCTGCGTCGGTGTGCGCGGCTCGCGTGTCAACAGCGTGACGAACGAGCTGGCCGGCGAGCGTGTCGACATCGTGCTGTGGTCCGAAGACCCCGCGCAGTTCGTCATCGGTGCGCTGGCGCCTGCCAATGTGCAGTCCATCGTGGTCGATGAGGAACGCCATGCCATGGACGTCGTCGTCGATGAGGAAAACCTCGCCATCGCGATCGGCCGCGGCGGCCAGAACGTGCGCCTGGCGTCCGAGATGACCGGCTGGCGCATCAATATCATGACGGCCGAGGAATCGCAGGCCAAGCAAAGCGAGGAATCGGACGGCTTGCGCAAGCTCTTCGTCGAGAAACTCGATGTGGACGTCGAAGTGGCCGACATCCTGATCGCCGAAGGCTTCGGCAGTCTGGAGGAGGTGGCCTATGTCCCGATGCAGGAGATGCTCGAGATCGAAGGTTTCGACGAAGACACGGTGAACGAACTCCGCACGCGCGCCAAGGATGCCCTGCTGACGATGGAAATCGTCCGTGAGGAGAAAATGGAGGATGTGTCTCAGAACCTGCGCGACCTGGAAGGGTTGTCGCCGGAACTGATCGCGAAATTGTCGGATGGCGGCATTCACACCCGTGACGACTTGGCCGATCTGGCGGTGGACGAACTCACCGCCATGACCGGAGTGGATGAGACCCAGGCGAAAGCGCTGATCATGAAGGCGCGTGAACACTGGTTCACCACCTGACCGGATCGTCACGATACCGACCCTGTTCCAGAATTACGCTCCGAAGCCGCACCGCACGTAGAAAGCAAGGATATACACAATGGCTGTGACCACCGTCGCCCAGTTTGCCGCCGAGCTCAACCGCTCCGCAGCGGCACTGCTCGAGCAGCTCCAATCGGCCGGCGTTGCGAAGGCGTCCACCGATGACGCGCTGACCGAGTCCGACAAGGAGCGGCTGCTCGATTTCCTGCGCTCGTCCCATGGCACTGTTGCCGGTGAGCGCAAGAAGATCACGCTGACCCGCAAGTCGACCAGCGAGATCAAGCAGGCCGATGCCAGTGGCAAGGCCCGCACCATCCAGGTCGAAGTGCGGAAGAAGCGCACCTTCGTCAAGCGCGATGACAACCTTCCCGCAGAAGAGCCGGCGGCGCCGGTGGTCGATGCCGAGGAGCTTCGCCGCCGCGAAGACGAGGCACGTGCCCAGGCCGAGCTGTTGCGCAAGCAGGAAGAGGAGCTTGCGGAGAAGCGTCGCCAGCGTGAAGAGCAGGAAAAGCGCGAGCGCGAAGCCGCCGAGCTGCGTGCGCGCCAGGCCGAGGAGGCCGCCGCTGCGGCCGCGGCCAAGGCTGCGCTCGAGGCGGCCGCTGCCGCTGCCGCCGCTGCGGCAGCACCGAAACCCGCCCCTGCACCGGTACCGGCACGTGGAGCCGCGCCTGCACCCGCGCCAGCGGTGGCTGCACCGGCGGACGCTCCGAAGCCCGCCCTGCGCGTGATCAAGGCCGCCGACGTTGTGGACGAAGAGAAGCAGCGCGCCGCAGACCTCGCCAAGCGCCGCAAGGCGGCCGAGGACGAGGCCGCGGCCATCCGCGCGATGATGAACGCGCCGAAGAAGGTGCTGCAGGCCAAGAAGGAAGAGCCCAAGCCGGTCGATGCGAACAAGGAAGGCATCAAGGGCACCATCCACAAGCCGGCCGGCACGGCTGGCGCGCCGGCAGCCACTGCAGCCGCAGCACCGGGTGCGGCCAAGCCAGGCGACAAGAAATCGCTCAAGTCTGAAAAGTTGTCGTCCAGCTGGGCCGATGACGCCGCCAAGAAGCGCGGCCTGAAGACGATCAACAGCGGCGGTGGCGCCCGTCCGGGCTGGCGCGCACCGCGCGGCGGCCGCCGTGGCGACCGCAACGATGCGGGTCCGTCGACCTTCAGCGCGCCGATCGAGCAGCAGGTGTACGAGGTGCACGTGCCCGAGACGATCAGCGTCGCTGACCTTGCGCACAAGATGTCGGTGAAGGCCTCCGAAGTCATCAAGACGATGATGAAGCTTGGCCAGATGGTCACCATCAACCAGCAGCTGGACCAGGAAACCGCGATGATCGTCGTGGAGGAAATGGGCCACAAGGCGTTCGCCGCCAAGCTGGACGATCCGGATGCCTTCCTCGACGAGCAGAACGAGGCGGAAGCCCACCACGAGGTGCTGCCGCGCGCCCCGGTCGTGACCGTCATGGGCCACGTCGACCACGGCAAGACCTCGCTGCTGGACTACATCCGCAAGAGCCGCGTGGCTTCCGGCGAAGCCGGCGGCATCACGCAGCACATCGGCGCCTACCATGTGGACACGCCGCGCGGCATGATCACCTTCCTCGACACCCCGGGCCACGCGGCGTTCACCGCGATGCGTGCCCGCGGCGCGAAGGCGACCGACATCGTCATCCTCGTGGTGGCGGCCGACGACGGCGTCATGCCGCAAACCAAGGAAGCCATCTCGCATGCGAAGGCGGCCGGTGTGCCCATCGTCGTGGCGATGAACAAGATGGACAAGCCCGAAGCCAACGCGGAACGCCTGAAGAGCGAACTGGTGGCCGAGGAAGTGGTGCCGGAAGAATTCGGCGGTGAATCGCCGTTCGTGGCGGTGTCGGCCAAGACCGGCATGGGCATCGACGATCTGCTCGAGCAGGTGCTGCTGCAGGCCGAAGTGCTGGAGCTGAAGGCACCGGTCGATTCCATGGCCAAGGGCCTGATCGTCGAAGCGCAGCTGGACAAGGGCCGCGGCCCGGTGGCCACGGTGCTGATCCAGTCGGGCACGCTCCGGCGTGGCGACGTTGTGCTCGCAGGTTCCACCTATGGCCGCGTGCGCGCCATGCTCGACGAGAACGGCAAGACCATCACGGAAGCTGGCCCGTCCCTTCCCGTCGAAATCCAGGGGCTCACCGAAGTGCCGCAGGCGGGCGACGAATTCATGGTGTTGGGCGACGAACGCCGCGCCCGTGAAATCGCCACCTTCCGTTCGGGCAAGTACCGCGACGTGAAGCTGGCCAAGCGCCAGGCCGCCAACCTCGAAACCCTGATGGACCAGATGGGCCAGGGCGACGTGCAGACCTTGAGCCTGATCATCAAGGCCGACGTTCAGGGTTCGCAGGAAGCGCTGTCGCAGTCGCTGCTCAAGCTCAGCACCGACGAGGTCAAGGTGCGCATCGTGCACGGCGCGGTGGGCGGCATCAGCGAGTCGGACGTCAACCTGGCGATTGCCTCCAAGGCGGTGATCGTGGGCTTCAACACGCGGGCCGATGCCGGCGCGCGCAAGCTGGCCGAGCACAACGGGGTCGACATCCGCTACTACAACATCATCTACGACGCCGTGGACGATGTGAAGGCAGCGATGACCGGCATGCTGGCGCCGGAACAGCGCGAGGAAGTCATCGGCACCGCCGAGATCCGCACGGTGTTCGTGGCTTCGAAGATCGGTACCGTGGCCGGCTCGATGGTCACGTCAGGCCTGGTGCGCCGCAATGCGCGTTTCCGCCTGCTGCGCAACAACGTGGTGGTCTACACCGGCGAAGTGGATTCGGTGCGCCGCCTCAAGGACGACGTGCGCGAAGTCAAGGAAGGCTTCGAGTGCGGTATCAAGCTCAAGAACTACAACGACATCGCCGAGGGCGATCAGCTCGAATTCTTCGAAGTCAAGGAAGTGGCACGGACGCTGTGACAGCGGAGCGGGTCCCCACCCACACCCCGCCTTCCAAAAGAGGGCGGGGTTTGTGTTTGATGGGCGGTCCGCGAGGAACATCAGATGCGACATAAACGATCCATCCCCAACCGCGGCTTTCGCGTGGCCGACCAGATCCAGCGCGACCTGGCCGAGCTGATCCGCGAGCTGAAGGACCCCCGCGTCGGCATGGTCACGCTGCAGGCCGTAGAAGTCACGCCCGACTACGCGCACGCGAAGGTGTTTTTCTCGGTGCTCGTGGGCGATGTTGCCCAGACGGAAGAAGCGCTCAACGAAGCCGCCGGCTTCTTGCGCAACGGGCTCTTCAAGCGCCTGCAGATCCACACGGTGCCCACGCTGCACTTCAATTTCGACCGCACCACCGAGCGAGCGGCCGAGTTGAGTTCGCTCATCGCGCAGGCGAACGCCACGCGCGCCAAGGACGACTGACGCCCGTGAACGCCGCCCGATCCGCTGCCGATGCACGGCCGCGCATGCCCCGCCGTGCTGTGCATGGCGTGCTGCTGCTCGACAAGCCGCTCGGCCTGTCGAGCAACGATGCGTTGCAGAAGGCCAAGCGCTTGTTCCGGGCCGAGAAGGCGGGGCACACGGGCACGCTCGATCCGCTGGCCACCGGCCTGCTGCCGCTGTGTTTCGGCGCAGCCACGAAGTTTTCGCAGGTGAGCCTCGATGCGGACAAGCGCTACGTCGCCACCCTGCAGCTGGGTGCCACGACCACCACGGCCGATGCCGAGGGCGAGGTGTTGCAGCGCCGGGCTGTGTCCGTGACGGACGCCCAATTGGCCGAGGCTTGCCGCCGGTTCGTCGGCGACATCGACCAGGTACCGCCGATGCATTCGGCGCTCAAGCACGAAGGTCGCGCGCTGTACGAGTACGCACGGCAGGGGGTCGAGATCGAACGTGCCGCCCGCCGGGTGACGATTCATGACATCGCCATTCTGGACCGCCAGGATGACCGGGTCACACTGGATGTGACGTGCACCAAAGGCACCTACATCCGCACGCTTGCCCAGGACATCGGCGAGGCGCTGGGCTGCGGTGCCCACCTTGCCGCGCTGCGCCGCACCGGCAGCGGCCCGCTGACGCTCGAGGGCGCCGTGACACTCGAGCAGCTGGCCGCCCTCACCGAAAGTGCCCGCGACGGCCTGCTGATGGACGCCGACGCGCTGCTTGCCGATGCACCCATCGTGCGCCTGGACGCGGAGGAGGCGGGCCGCTTCCTCACGGGGCTGCGCCGGCGGGTGCGCCTGGCCGACGCACCGCAGGTGCGGGTGTACGGCCCCGAACCGAGGGCGTTTCTCGGGAGTGCCCGGGTGACGGCCGGAGAACTGATTTCTACGAGGCTTTTGAGCCCGGTGGAGGTGCAAGGCCTCCTAGACGAGCGCGCGAAGCAGGAAATTTCAGAGAGAACGCCAGCATGACCAACAGACAGATCCGCAACATCGCCATCATTGCCCACGTCGACCATGGAAAGACCACCATGGTGGACCAGCTCCTGCGCCAGTCCGGCACCTTTGCCGAACACGAGAAGGTCGTCGACACCGTGATGGACAACAACGCCATCGAGCGCGAGCGCGGCATCACCATCCTGGCCAAGAACTGCGCGGTCAGCTGGGAAGGCACGCACATCAACATCGTCGACACTCCGGGGCACGCGGACTTCGGCGGTGAAGTGGAACGTGCGCTGTCCATGGTCGACGGCGTGGTGCTGCTGATCGATGCGCAAGAAGGCCCGATGCCGCAGACCCGCTTCGTGACCAAGAAGGCCCTGGCCTTGGGTCTCAAGCCCATCGTCGTCGTCAACAAGGTCGACAAGCCGGGTGCCAAGCCCGACGCCGTCATCAATGCCGCCTTCGACCTGTTCGACAACCTGGGCGCGAACGACGAGCAGCTTGACTTCCCGGTCGTCTACGCTTCCGGCATCAACGGCTGGACGTCGCTGACCGAAGGCGCGCCCGGCGAACAATGGGGTCCGGACATGTCGGCCCTGTTCAACACCATCCTCAAGCACGTGCCGCCGAATTCGGGCGACCCCGAAGCCCCGCTGCAGCTGCAGATCTCGGCGCTCGACTTTTCCAGCTTCGTGGGCCGCATCGGTGTGGGCCGCATCAGCCAGGGTACCCTCAAGCCGTCGATGGACGTGCTGGTGATGGAAGGCCCGGACGGCAAGGCGATCAAGGGCCGCGTCAACCAGGTGCTGACCTTCCAGGGCCTGGACCGCGTGCAGACCTCTGAAGCGGGCCCCGGCGACATCGTGCTGATCAACGGCATCGAGGACATCGGCATCGGCGTCA
>CBIHPH010000143.1:0-9034 GCA_966212105.1 uncultured Rhizobacter sp. | reverse complement strand
ACGCGCTCGCCGGCAACAAGACGGCCGCCAGCCTCGTGATGAAGGACAGCGACAAGATGGTGGCCGAACTGAACGCCACCATCCACAACCGCGCCGCGGTGCAGCGCATCGACACCACCGCGCGCACCGTCCACCTGGCCAATGGTGCCAGCGTGCCGTACCGTGACCTCGTGTTCGCCTTGGGCGCCGACCCCATCCGCGTCCCCCTGGACGGAGACGCTGCCGAGGCGGTGCTGTCCGTCAACGACCTCGACGACTATGCCGCGTTCGCCGATCGGCTGTCGGGGGTCACGTCGGTGGCCATCCTGGGCGCCGGCCTCATCGGCTGCGAGTTCGCGAACGACCTGCTGTCGCGCGGCATCGTGCCCACGGTGATCGACGTGGCGCCGCGGATCTTGCCCCGTCTGCTGCCCGAAGCCGCCAGCGAACGGCTGCATGCGAAGCTGGCAGAAGCAGGGGTGCGGTTCTGCCTGGGGGTATCGGCCACCCGTGTGGACCGTGCCGGCACAGCCGTTCGCCTGACATTGAGCGACGGCCAGACGCTCGACAGCGGCCTCGTGCTTTCGGCCGTGGGGCTGCGGCCACGCACCGCGCTCGCAGCCGAAGCGGGGCTGGAGGTCAACCGAGGCATCGTCGCGAGCCGCCTGCTGGCGGCCAGCGCGCCGAACGTTCACACACTCGGCGATTGCGCGGAGGTGGATGGCCACTCACTCCCCTATGTGATGCCCATCATGCAGCAGGCCCGCGCGTTGGCCGCCACGCTCTCGGGTACGCCCACCCCGGTGGTGTACCCCGCCATGCCGGTCACCGTGAAGACACCGGCCTGCCCCACGGTCGTATGCCCGCCGCCGCCCGACGCCTCCGGCGCATGGACGGTCGAGCTGGGTGACGAAGGCTGCGACGCCCGGTTCCACGACGGCAACGGCCAACTGCTCGGCTTCGCGCTCCTTGGGGCCGCCACCAAGCAACGCCAGGTGCTGGCCAGCCAGGTCCCCGGCCTGTTCATCTGACACACGGGCGTGAGATTTCACGCGTTAATCGGACCCACGGGAATGTGACGGGGTCGCACACTCGGGGCATCGACGTTCACTTCCTCGATGCCCGCCATGCGCCACTTCCTCCGCCAACGCCCGGCCCAGCTCTATCTCCTCGGGATGGGCCTCATCTTCATCGGCGCATGGTCCATTGAGGCCACCGGCTCCTACGTGCCCATGGCTTTGGCCACATCGGCCGGACTGATGCTGTCGGCGCCGCTGGTGCGCCAGCGCATCGCAAGACTGAAGGCGGCGGCGCGCCGCTGACCCGGCGTCCATCCCTGTAGGAGTGGGACCACCGGCAGGCACGCCGCTGTCCGGTGTCGTCGCGTCTCGTCCCTCGGCATTCTTTGAGTTCCCCCCCGAAGGCCAACCGGCCGGGGGCAACTTCCAGGAGACTGCCATGACCAACACCGGACCTCTCGTCACCGGACTTTTCCGCGACCGCGACAGCGCCGAACAGGCCTACCGGTCTGTGCAAGACCGCGGCTACACGAAAGATGAAGTCAGCCTCGCGATGTCCGACGAAACTCGCAAGCAACATTTCTCCACCGACACCAAGAGCAGCGGCGACTCGCAACTGGGCTCCAAGGCGGCCGAAGGTGCCGGCGTCGGCGGCGCCATTGGGGGCACCGTAGGCGCCATCGCAGCGGCCATTGCGGCCGTGGGCACCAGCCTGGCCATCCCGGGCCTGGGCGTCGTGATCGCCGGCCCCCTTGCTGCCGCGCTCGCAGGCGCAGGCGCTGGTGCGGCCACGGGCGGCCTCGTCGGCGCACTGATCGGCTGGGGCATCCCTGAAGACCGACTGAAGAACTACGATGAAGGCATCCGCAAAGGCGGCATCCTGATGGCCGTCAAGCCGCGCAACCCCGAAGATGCGATGTACTTCGAAAATCAGTGGAAGGCTGCACGGGGCGAGGACGTCTATCGCTGAACGTGCACTCAAGCGGTCCCCCTCGTCCTCCTGGGCGGCGGGGACCTCAGATGGCCAGCGGATCCACGTCGAGCGCCCAGCGCAGCACCCCCTTGTGGGCCGCCCGCAGCGACGGCAAGGCCGCCATCCAAGGCGACAACACCCGCTGCAATTGCGAGCGCACGTTTCCCTCCACCAGCATCTGCATGCGCTCCACACCCGCGACGCGTGCAACCGTCGTGGGGACTGGCGGGTAAATCAGCAGGTCGGCCGCGCCTGGAAGGGCGGCGGCCAGGTCTGCGGCAGCCTGAAGGAAGTCGCGCGCCGCTTCGACCGTACGGGCCTCGGCACGCATGAGCGCCAGGTGCGCAAACGGTGGCAGGCCCGCCATCTCGCGCTCCTTCAGCTGGCTTGCTGCAAACGCATGAAAATCATGCTGGCACAGCGCTGTGTAGACGGGGTGCGTCGGATGCCAGGTCTGCACCCACATCTCGCTCCTGTCGGCCTGGGCGGCATCTCGTCCGGCCCGGCCGGCGGCCTGCATCAACAATGAGAACAGCCGCTCCGGCGCGCGGAAGTCGCTGCTGAACAACGCGCTGTCGGGATTGACGGCCGCAACCAGCGTGATGCGGCGAAAGTCGTGTCCCTTCGTCACCATCTGCGTGCCGACAAGAATGTCCACGTCACCGGCATGCACCGCTGAGAGACTGGCTTCCAGCGAACCCTTGAGCTTCGTCGTGTCGGCATCGATCCGCGCCATGCGCGCACCCGGCAAGGCGGCGGCGAGCTGTTCCTCAAGGCGTTCGGTGCCTTGGCCCAGCGGTGCGATGTCGAGGTTGCCGCAATCCGGGCACGCCCTGGGCACGGTCTGGCTCAGGCCGCAGTGGTGGCAGCGCAGTGTGCGGTCGACCTTGTGGAACACCCGCCAGGCACTGCAGTGTGGGCAACCGCTTTTCCAGCCGCAATCGGTGCAATGCAGCACCGGTGCATAGCCGCGCCGGTTCAGGAACACCAGGCTTTGTTCGCCGCGTTCAAGGCGTTTCGCCAGCGCGGCAACCAGCGCGGGCGACAGCGCCGTGGTGGCGCCGCGCACCTTCGGGAGGAGGTTCATGTCGGCGATGCGCACCTTCGGCAGCACCCCGCCGCCCACGCGGCTTGCCAGGGTCAGGCGCAGGTAGCGCCCCTGCTCGGCGCGTTGCCAGCTTTCGAGCGACGGTGTCGCAGACCCGAGCACCACACAGGCGCCTTCGATTTTGCCGCGATATACCGCGAGATCGCGCGCGGAATAGCGCGCGCCCTCTTGCTGCTTGAAGGACGGATCATGCTCTTCGTCGACCACGATCAGACCCAGGCGCGGCAGCGGCGCGAACACCGCGAGCCGCGTTCCGAGAACGAGGTCGGCCAGGCCGAGGTGGGCGGCCAGCCAGTTCTTCAGCCGCTGTGCCGGCGTCAGACCGCTGTGCAAGGAGACGATGCGCCGTGGTGACTCGCCCGCGCCGAACCGTTCAGCGAAACGGGCCTCCAGCTGCGGCGTCAGGTTGATTTCGGGTACCAGCACGAGCACCTGGCGCCCCGCTGCCAGCGCGGCTTCAGCCGCCCGCAGGTACACCTCGGTCTTGCCACTGCCCGTCAACCCGTGCAGCAGCACCACCGGCGCAGCGCCGGGAACGTTGGCCGCCGCCAATCGGACGAGGACTTCCGCCTGATCGGGCGTGAGGTCGGGAAGTGAAGGCGAAGGCGCTGGTGGGAGCGGCTTGTCGTACGCCTTGCGCAGGCGGGCGATGCGGTTGTGCAAACCGGCGTTGTCGAGCTTGCGAAGTTCCGGTGGCAGCACCGACATGGCCACTTCACCGAGACCCCGTTGGTAGTAGAGCGCCGTGAAGCGCACCAGATCGCACCAGCGGGGCGGCAGCGGCGGCAATGCGTCCATCACTTCGGCGACCGGTCTCAAAGCGTGTCCGTCATCGCCCTCTCCTGGCGTGTCGTTCCAGACGACACCGGGGACATCCCGGCGTCCGAGGGGCACACGCACCAGGGCACCCGCGGGGAGCGCGCGCTCACACGTATAGTCGAGTGGACCGTGCAGGCCACTGTGCAAGGGCGCCTCGACCGCGACGCACACGCGACGGGTCTCTGCGTCTTCGGCGATCACTGAGTTAGCAGGCAAAGTTCAGGTCTTATTGAGACATCGGAGTTAAGGCCATGATTTACATGGCCTTTTCCACCTCTCCACGGGATCTGTGGATAACTTTGTGGGTAATCTGCCCACAGCCGCGCTAAGGTGTTGATCTGTCTGGCTTCCGACTGGTTTGCTCACTTTCGCGGCAGCATGCGATTTCAATGAAATCAAGGACTTAGCTGATGAATCCGTGAATCGTCTGCTGCGCTGCAGCACATTGAACGTGCGTTCTTCGCACACCAAAACTTGGGGATAAGTCAAGCCTTAGAGCAATTGCTCACTGGCACGGCGGTGGTGTTCTCCCCGGCAACATCGAATTGCACTAGCGGGCAGCAGCCCTCTGGGTTCGGGAGTGAGCGTGCACCGTCTCCACGAGCACCGACACGCTTTCCGGCGGGGTGAACTGACTGATTCCGTGGCCCAGATTGAAGATGTGCCCTGCAACGCTTCCGTCTTGGTTCTCAGGCGGCCCGAAACTGTCGAGTGTGCGGACAACCTCGGCTCGCACCTGCTCGGGCGGGGCGAACAACACGCTGGGGTCGAGATTGCCCTGCAGGGCCACGCGGTCACCCACACGACGCCGTGCGTCTGCCAGGTTCATGGTCCAGTCCAGTCCCACGACATCAGCGCCCGAAGCGGCGAGCTCATCCAGCCAGAGACCACCGCCCTTGGTGAACACGATGTGCGGAACACGTTGACCGTCGCGTTCACGCTGGAGCTGGTCCAGCACGCGGCGCGTGTACGCCAGACTGAAGTGCTGGAAGGCGCCATCGGCCAGCACACCGCCCCAGCTGTCGAAGATCATGACGGCCTGAGCCCCGGCATCGATCTGGGCGTTCAAATACCGAGCCACGGCATCCGCATTGACCGCCAGCATGCGGTGCATCAAGTCAGGTCGGCCATACATCATCGACTTGACCAGGCGGTAGTCGTCCGAGCCCTGGCCTTCCACCATGTAGCAGGCCAGCGTCCAAGGGCTTCCTGCAAAACCGATCAGCGGCACACGTCCGTTGAGTGCCTTGCGAATCGAGGTGACCGCATCGAAGACGTACCGCAGCTTGTCCATGTCGGGCACGGCGAGCCGTGCCACGGCGGCTTCGTCACGCACGGGGGATGCGAACTTCGGCCCCTCGCCCATGGCAAAACTCAGTCCGAGGCCCATGGCGTCGGGGACGGTCAGGATGTCGCTGAACAGGATGGCGGCGTCGAGCGGGTAGCGCTCCAGCGGCTGCAAGGTCACCTCGGTGGCAAACGCCGTGTTCGTGGCAAGCCCCATGAAACTGCCTGCCTTGGCCCGGGTGTCGCGGTATTCCGGCAGGTATCGGCCCGCCTGGCGCATGAGCCACACCGGCGTGTGCGGGGTGGGCTGGCGCAAGCAGGCCCGCAGGAAAGTGTCGTTCTGGAGGGGTGCAAACATGCCTGCGATTATCGTTGCACCCATAATTTGAGGACCACGACCCGGAGACCACCCCATGCTCGTCCAGAACGTCCTGCAGACCATCGGCAACACCCCGCACATCCGCATCAACCGCTTGTTCGGGAACAGCCACAACGTCTACGTCAAGAGCGAGCGCGCCAACCCCGGAGGCTCGATCAAGGACCGCATCGCGCTGGCCATGATCGAGGCCGCCGAACAGGACGGCCGCCTCAAGCCGGGCGGCACCATCGTCGAGCCCACCTCGGGCAACACGGGGGTGGGGCTTGCGATGGTGGCCGCGGTCAAGGGCTATGCGCTCGTGCTCGTGATGCCCGAGAGCATGAGCGTCGAACGCCGCCGGCTGATGCTCGCCTACGGCGCGCGCTTCGAGCTGACGCCTCGTGAGAAAGGCATGAGCGGCGCCATTGCGCGCGCCATCGAGATCGTCGAGCAGACCCCAGGGGCCTGGATGCCGCAGCAGTTCGACAACCCGGCCAATGTCGAAGTGCATGCGCGCACCACCGCGGCTGAAATCGCTGCCGCCTTCCCGAGCGGTCTCGATGCGCTGATCACCGGCGTGGGCACCGGCGGCCACATCACCGGCTGTGCGCAGGAACTCAAGGCGCTGTGGCCCAGGCTGAAGGTGTACGCGGTGGAGCCGAGTGCATCGCCGGTCATCAGCGGCGGCAAACCTTCACCGCACCCCATTCAGGGCATCGGCGCCGGATTCATTCCCCGCAACCTCAACACCGAGCTTCTCGACGGCGTGATCCAGGTGGATGCCGAGGACGCCAAGGAAATGGCCCGCCGCTCGGCGCGTGAGGAGGGCCTGCTGGTGGGCATCTCCTCGGGCGCCACGCTCGCGGCCATCGCCCAGAAGCTGCCCGACATGCCTTCCGGCACGACGGTGCTGGGCTTCAACTACGACACCGGCGAACGCTACCTCTCGATCGAGCGTTTCCTGCCCACGGAATGACTGCTGCCGCATGAAACCGAGGATTCTGATCGTCGAGGACGAGCCGGGCATTGCCGACACCTTGCAATACGCGCTGCGTACCGATGGCTTCGAGCCGGTGTGGGTGGCCACGGGCGAAGATGCCATCAGCCAGGTGCGCGATGCGGCGCCAGCGTTGGTGATCCTCGATGTGGGACTGCCCGACACGAGCGGCTTCGAGGTGTTCAAGCGGTTGCGGGCGTTCGCAGACGTGCCGGTGATCTTCCTCACCGCGCGCAGCGACGAGATCGACCGCGTGGTGGGTCTTGAGCTCGGGGCCGACGACTACGTGGCCAAGCCGTTCTCGCCGCGCGAGCTCGTGGCCCGGGTTCGCTCCATCCTGCGGCGGGCCGCCAAGCCCGCAGCGGCACCGGCCCAGGAGCCCTCCATGCCGAGCCCTGTTGCCGTCGACGAAGGCCGCCGCCAGATCCGGTATTACGGGCGCCTGCTGGAACTTTCGCGTTATGAGTTCGGGCTGCTGCAAACCCTGGCCTCCCGGCCAGGTCATGTGTTCACACGCGACACCTTGCTTGCGCGCGTCTGGGACGACGCCTCCGAGAGCCTCGACCGCACGGTGGACGCGCACGTGAAGACCCTGCGCGCGAAAATGAAGAGCATCGCGCCCGACCTCGACCCGATCCGTACCCACCGGGGCACCGGGTACGCGCTCGCAGAAGACCTGCCTCCCACGCCCGCAGCCTGACGAGTCGGCGGTCCGAGGCCCATCAGCGGGTGTGCCGCCGTCGAGGATCTGATAGGGTGCCGCCCCTATGAACAAGCGCACCCGCATCTTCATCGGCATCCTGCTCGCCTATGCGCTCGGGGTCGGCTGGCTGCTGTACCGCCAGCTGGAGGACATCGATCCCCGGTACCGGGAATCGGCCGAGGAATCGCTCGTCGAGACCGCACAACTGATGGCCACGCTGATCGAGCGCCATTCAGCCGACGGCACGCTGCAGGCCGATGCGCTGGACCCGCTTTTTCAGGCCGTGTACGCCCGTCGATTCGAAGCGAACATCTTCGGATTCCGCAAGACCCGCGTGGAGTTGCGCGTGACCGTGTCAGACCGCACCGGCCACGTGGTGTTCGATTCGCTCGGGCGCGAGACCGGCAAGGACCACTCCCAATGGCGCGACGTGCGACTCGCATTGCAAGGTGAGTACGGTGCGCGCTCCACGCCCGACATCGAAAACGACAAGCGCACCGCCGTGATGTACGTTGCCGCGCCGCTCCGGGCCAACGACACGATCATCGGGGTCGTCAGCGTCGGCAAGCCCGTGCAAAGCTTCGGGCAATTCGTGGACGCTGCACGCCGCAAGACCTTGTACGTGGGCGGACTTTCGGCGGTGGCGGTGCTGCTCTTCGCGGTGATTGTTTCCGTGTGGCTGGTGCGGCCGTTCGGCGTGATCGCCGACTATGTACGCTACGTGCGTTCCCAGCGTTCGTTCAGCCTTCCCCGACTCGGGCGCCGCGCGCTCGGCGCCATTGGCGCGGCCTACGACGAAATGCGCGACGCCCTCGCCGGCCACACCTACGTCGCCGACTATGTTCAGACACTGACACACGAGGTCAAGAGCCCGCTCTCGGCGATCCGCGGCGCCGCCGAACTGCTGCAAGAACCCATGCCCGACGCCGACCGGGTGCGCTTTGCCGGCAACATCGCCCGAGAAACCCAACGCATCCAGGAACTCGTCGACCGCATGATGGAGCTGACGGCGCTCGAATCCCGGCGGGGCCTCGACCAAGTCGCCCCCGTGGCCGTCGGCCCGATGCTGCGCGACCTCGCCGCCGCGGCCCACCACAGCGGCGCGCCACGCGGCGTGACCGTCGAAGTGGCGCTCGACGCGATCGAAGACACGCCGTCCATCGAAGGCGACGCCTTCCTGCTCCAGCGCGCCGTGGCCAACCTGCTCGCCAACGCCGTCGACTTCGCCCCGGACGGCTCCACCGTCACCGTGGCCGCCACCCGGGCGCGCCGCACCATCGACATCACCGTGCGCGACCACGGCCCGGGCATCCCCCAATACGCCGAAGGCAAAGTCTTCGAAAAGTTCTACTCCCTCGCCCGCCCGCACACCCGCAAGAAAAGCACCGGTCTCGGACTGCCCTTCGTCAAGGAAATTGCCGAATTGCATCACGGGCGCGTGACGCTCAAGAACGCCCCCGGTGGGGGCGCGCTTGCCACCTTGTCACTGCCGCTTGTGACTTGATGAATCGCCTTTTTTGCTTGGCGCGGGGCTTGTTCTCCGGCGAGGCCGCGCCGAGGTACCCCGAAGAGGCACTCCGAACACCAGCTTCCCCGCTATTTTGCTCAGGCGCTTCGGCCAATCCCCCGCACGGCCACTGTCTCCAGCGCCACCGTGACCGTATGAGACGCGGCCGTGCTGACTTGCCTCAGCTTGCTTTGCACCGGTGGCTCACGGGACCCGGTGGGCCCCGGCTTTCGCCCACTGCTGTCCGGAATAAATTTGAGCAAACGCGAGAAAGGTGTTGCGAA
>CBIHPH010000142.1:0-9200 GCA_966212105.1 uncultured Rhizobacter sp. | reverse complement strand
AGGCGAGTGGGCACGGCCGTGTCTCGTACGGTCACGGTGGAGCTGGAGACAGTGGGCGTGCGGGGGATTCGTAGCCGAAGCGCCTGAGCAAAATGCGCGGAAGCTGGTGTTCCAAGCGCCTCTTTGGATTACCTTTCTGGCGCTGTCAGAAAGGTAATTCGGCTGCCGGGCCGAGACCCGGCGCGGCCTCGCCCGGAGAATAAGATTCTCATAAGCGAAAAAACCCCGCCGGAATAAAGCGATCAAGGCACTCGACCCACCTTGAGCATGTTGGTACCCCCAGGGTACCCCATAGGCTCCCCGCAGGTGATCGCATAGGTGTCACCCGGCTTGAGAACGCCTTGCTCGACAAGGAGCGCCTCAGCATGCTGGAGGGCTTCGTCGCGGTCGGCGTAGTTGGGCATCAGCACCGGGGTGACGTTGCGGTACAAGGTCATGCGGCGCTGGCTGGCCAGTTGGGAGGTCAGGCCGTAGATGGGCACGTGAATCTTGTGGCGGCTCATCCACAGCGCGGTCGACCCGGACTCCGTCAGCGCCAGGATGGCTTTGCAGCCAAGGTGGTACGCCGTGAACAGCGCCGCCATGGCAATGGACTGGTCGATGCGGCCGAATTTCTTGTTGGTGAAGCTCGCGTCGAGCGCAATCTCCTCGGCCCGTTCGGCTTCCACACAGACGGCCGCCATCATTTCCACCGTCTCGACCGGGTAGCGGCCGGCAGCGGTCTCGGCACTGAGCATCACGGCGTCGGTGCCGTCGAGCACGGCGTTGGCCACGTCGCTCACTTCCGCCCGTGTGGGTACCGGGTTGACGATCATCGATTCCATCATCTGCGTGGCGGTGATGACCACTCGGTCCATCTCGCGGGCCATGCTGATCATTCGCTTTTGCAGCGCCGGCACGGCCGCCGCGCCCACTTCGACCGCCAGGTCGCCCCGCGCAACCATGATGCCGTCGCTCGCGCGCAGGATGGATTCCAGTGCGGGAATGGCTTCGCTGCGCTCGATCTTGGCGATCAACGCGGGCTTGTGGCGCCACGGTTCGCCGGCCACGTTGGCAAGCTGGCGAGCCATTTCCATGTCGGTGGCGCTTTTGGGGAAGCTGACGGCCAGATACTGGCACTGGAAGCTCATCGCGGTCTTGATGTCTTCCATGTCCTTGGCCGTCAACGCCGGGGCCGTCAGGCCACCACCGGCCTTGTTGATGCCCTTGTTGTTCGACAGTTCGCCGCCGATCACGACCGTGGTGTGCACCTCGTCGCCGATGACTTTGTCGACCGTGAGCCTGAGCAGGCCGTCATTCAACAGCAGCGTGTCGCCGGGGCGCACGTCGCGGGGCAGTTCCTTGTAGTCGAGGCCCACGCGGCCGTTGTTGCCCAGCTCCTTCATGGTGGCGTCCAGCACGAAAGCCTGGCCCGGCTCCAGGACGGTCTTGCCGCCCTCGAACTTGCCCACGCGGATCTTCGGCCCCTGCAGGTCGGCCATGATCGCCACCTCCTTGCCGGCCGCACGTGCCACCTCTCGCACGAGGTTCGCGCGATCGATATGGTCCTGCGCCGATCCGTGAGAAAAGTTCAAGCGCACCACGTCCACACCCGCACGGATCATCCGCTCGAGCACCTCGCGTGAACTGGAAGCAGGGCCAAGGGTGGCGACGATCTTGGTGGCGCGAGGCATGATGCAGCGGTTCTCCGGGCAGGCGTAGCAGTGAAGGGAATGCAGGTGGCCATCATCCACCCTCGGGGGAATCCGACGGCCGAAGCGGGAAACACTTCGGCCGCCGAGGGACCGTATCGGGAACGGTCAGCCCTGTGCGCGCTTTTGCAGGATCTCGAACGCCGGCAGGGTCTTGCCTTCGAGCACTTCGAGGAAGGCGCCACCGCCGGTGGAGATGTAGCCGACGTCCTTCTCGATGCCGTACTTGGCGATGGCCGCCAGCGTGTCGCCGCCGCCGGCGATGCTGAACGCATCCGACGCCGCGATGGCACGGGCGAGCGTTTCGGTGCCGTGCGAGAAGGCCTCGAATTCGAACACGCCCACCGGACCGTTCCAGACGATGGTGCCTGCCGCCTTGAGTTGATCGGCCAGCAATGCGGCGGTCTTCGGGCCGATGTCGAGGATCAAATCATCGGCGGCCACATCGGCCACGGCCTTGACCGTGGCCGGTGCACCAGCGGCAAATGCCTTGGCGGTGACCACGTCGACCGGAATGGGCACCGCGGCGCCGCGGGCCTTCATCGCATCGATCACCGCCTTGGCTTGCGCAACCAGATCGGGCTCGGCGAGCGACTTGCCGATGGGCAGGCCGGCCGCGAGCAAGAACGTGTTGGCAATGCCACCACCGACGATCAGGCCGTCGACCTTCTCGGCCAGCGACTTGAGGATGGTGAGCTTGGTGCTGACCTTGCTGCCCGCCACGATGGCGATCAGCGGGCGCTTGGGATTGGCCAGCGCCTTGGTCACGGCATCGATTTCCGCAGCGAGCAGCGGTCCGGCGCAGGCCACCGGCGCGAACTGCGCAATGCCGTAGGTGGATGCCTCGGCGCGATGCGCCGTGCCGAACGCATCGTGCACGAAGATGTCGCACAGCGCTGCAAGCTTCTTCGCCAGCGCCTCGTCGTTCTTCTTCTCGCCCTTGTTGACCCGCACGTTCTCGAGCAGCACCACCTGGCCCGGCTTGACGTCCACGCCGTCGACCCAGTTGGCAATGACAGGCACGTCGCGGCCGAGCAGTTCGCCCAGGCGCTTGGCCACGGGTGCGAGCGAATCCTCCGGCTTGAACTCGCCTTCGGTGGGGCGGCCCAGGTGCGAGGTGACCATCACCGCGGCACCGGCCTTCAGCGCGAGTTCGATGCAGGGCACGGAGGCGCGGACACGGGTGTCTTCGGTGATCTGGCCCGCGTCGTCGAGCGGGACGTTCAGGTCGGCGCGGATGAATACGCGTTTGCCGGCGGCTTGGCCCTGGGCCACGAGATCTTCAAATCGGATGACGTTCATGGGATGCTATGAGAAGTGGAAAAGCGGTGCGGGAAGCCGCCGGAGGGCATCCCGTTCAGGGCGCTATTGGACATCAAAAGGCCGATGAAAAAGCGAATGCCCTGCCGAGGGCCTTCCACCGGCCCACGGCGGGCACCCCGGGCGATCAGTGTTCGCCTTCCGGTTTGGCCGTCGCCTTGGCTGGCTTGCGCTCCACTTGCACGACCGCTTCAGAGGAGTCCGCCGGTGCGACCGTGCCAGCATCGGCTTTCGCGGACTCCGCGCGCTCCGCCTTGCGCGCGCCAGCCACCGGCGGGGTGACCTGCGGGGCCACCGTGTCGATCTTGTTCTCGCGCATGTAGTCGTTCATGTCTCGCCAGCCGGCAAACACCGCGGCCTTGTCGGCCTTCTTGTTCAGCGCGTAGCAATCTTCGATGGCGCGGCCCGCTTGGCGGAAGGCACCGCAGATGCCCCGCCCGGCGCCTACCGGGGCCGCGGCCATTTTCTCGGGGGAGTCGCGCATAACATCGCACCCCGACATCAGCAAGGCACACAAGGCAGCGGCACTCAGGAGGGGCAGGCGAAACATGGGGCGAGAGGGTAGTTCTGCACGGGATATCGGTCAAGCAAGCGCGTGCTTGAGGGCCCGCGCCCACTCACCGCATCGCCAGCAGACGCGCCACACGCTCCTCTGTGGAAGGGTGCGTGGAAAACAGACCGCGCAGACCTTCACCGGAAAGAGGGTTGGAAATCATCATTTGGGCCGTCTCCGGATGGCGCTCAGCCGTCGCCATCGGAATGCCTCGGGCGTAATGGGCGATCTTCTGCAGCGCACTCGCCAGCGCCTGGGGATCGCCCGAGATCTCCGCCCCGCCGCGGTCGGCTTCGAATTCGCGCGCCCGGCTGATGGCCATCTGGATCAAGCTGGCGGCCAACGGCGCCAGGAACATCACCAGCATGCCGACGATCGGGTTGTGGCTTCGGCCTTCACTGTCCCGGCCGCCGAAGAACATCGCGATGTTCGCGAGCATGGAGATGGCGCCGGCCATCGTCGCGCTGACGGTGCTGATGAGGATGTCGCGGTGTTTGACGTGCGCCAATTCGTGCGCCATCACGCCTCGCAGCTCCCGGTCCGACAGCACCTGCAGGATGCCCGTGGTGGCTGCCACGGCGGCATGCTCTGGATTGCGGCCGGTGGCAAACGCGTTCGGCGCATCTTCCTGGATCAGGTACACCCTGGGCATGGGAAGCTGAGCGCGTTGGGCAAGGTCACGCACCATGCGGTAGAACTGCGGCGCGGACGTTTCGTCCACCTCCTGGGCGTTGTACATCTTCAACACCATCTGGTCCGAGAACCAGTAAGCGTAGAAGTTCATGCCCGCGGCCAGCAGCAGCGCGATCATCATTCCGCTGCGCCCGCCGATCATGCCGCCGATGGCCATGAACAATGCCGTGATCGCGGCCATCAGCACGGCAGTCTTCAGGATGTTGAACATGGTCAGTCCCTCGGTTTCGTGGTCGTCTGCGCCTCAGATGCGCGCTGCGGCCGGAAGTTCAAGCGCCGCGCGGCACAAACACCTGCCCGACGAGATCACCCGCTGATTGCAGGAACTGGCGGGCGGGCAGGCGCTTGCCACCCGGACGCTGGAGTTCGGTGATGAGCAGGCTGCGGTCGCCACATGCCACCAAGAGCCCGGCGGGCGATGCAGCCAACACGGAGCCCGGCGCCCCCTTGGCATCGGCGGGAACCGCTGCCCAGAGCTTGATGACTTCTCCCGCCAGCCGGCCCGAGGCCCCCGGGAACGGATCGAAGGCACGGATGCGGCGCTCGATCTCCGCCGCCGGCAGGGTCCAGTCGATCTCGGCTTCGGCCTTCTCGATCTTGTGCGCGTATGTCACACCGGACGCCGGCTGCGGCACACGCAGGAGTTCATCGAGGCGAGCCAGCGCTTCCACGATCAGCCGCCCCCCCAACGCCGCCAGCCGGTCATGCAGCGAGCTCGTGCGTTCGTCCGGCGCGATCGACTCGACGGCTTCCAGCAGCATGTCGCCTGTATCCAGCCCTGCGTCCATCTGCATGATGGTGATGCCCGTTTGCGCATCACCGGCCTCGATCGCGCGATGGATCGGGGCCGCGCCTCGCCAGCGCGGCAACAAGGACGCATGGATGTTCAGACACCCACCAGCCGGCAGGTCGAGCACCCACTGAGGAAGGATCAGACCATACGCGGCCACCACCATCACATCGGGCCGGGCCGCTTCCAGCTGCGCCCGTGCCGTCCGGGCGTCGTCCGGGAACTTGCCGTCGAGCCGCAGGCTGCGCGGCTGCGCGACCTCGATGCCATGGGCCAACGCCGAGGCCTTCACCGGCGACGGATGGAGTTTCATGCCGCGGCCGGCCGGCCTGTCCGGCTGGGTCAGCACGAGCGGCACGGCATGGCCAGCGGCGATCACCGCCTCCAACGCCACCTGGGCGAATTCCGGGGTGCCGGCGAAAACGATGTTCATCAGGCCTTCAGCTCTTCGCGCGTTTTCTTCAGCATCTTGGTCTTGATGCGGTCCCGCTTGAGGGCGCTGAGGTATTCGACGAACACCTTGCCCATCAAATGGTCCATCTCGTGCTGCACGCACACGGACAAGAGCCCTTCCGCATCGAATTCGTACGGCTCGCCATCACGGCCCAGCGCGCGCACGGTGACACGCGCATGCCGCTGCACCTTGTCGTAGACAGTCGGTACGGACAAGCAACCCTCGTCCGCAAGAGTCATCTCTTCGCTGCGGGCGAGCAGCTCCGGGTTGATCAGCACGCGCGGGTCATCGCGCCCTTCCGACGTGTCGATGACGATCACGCGTTCATGGACGTCCACCTGAGTGGCCGCCAGACCGACGCCGTCGGCTTGGTACATGAGTTCGAGCATGTCGTCTGCCAGCTTCCGAATGCGGTCGTCGACGACGGCAACCGGCTTGGCGACGATGTGCAGCCGGGGATCGGGGTAACGGAGGATCGAGAGCTTGGCCATGGAAGGAATTCGACGTTCGAATCGACAACGGGGGCGGACGCCTGCCACAACACGCTGTGGAAACCGCACCACATCGCCCCCCGTAAAGGGGCTTGGCGCGAGCGCATCTGCGGCTCACTTTCGTTGCGATATCAATGGTTTATGGGCAGAATCTGTGAAACTGAATGAAGATTTTCGCTGAACTTGGGGCACCCTGCACCACAGGCCTGCGGCGGAGCTTACATTTCAGCCATTGTGCTGCCTGCGCGACCGGAGACCTCTCTTCATGACCCGAAGCAACCGTTTTTCCTTGTCCACTCCCCGCGCCGTCGCAGTCGCCGCCTTGCTGGCCACGAGCGCTGGTGTGGCCATGGCACAGGCTGGCAACTACCCCATCACCCCCTCGCAGCGCACGACGGCCCAGAAAGTCGCCGAAGAAGGCGTCCCCCTTTCGGAACTCGCGCCAAACGCCCCGGACAGCCACACCGTCAAGCCGGGTGACACGTTGTGGGACATCTCCAAGCTGTTCCTCACCAGCCCGTGGCGGTGGCCAGAGCTGTGGGGCATGAACCTCGATCAGATCCGCAATCCCCATTTGATCTATCCGGGCCAGGTGCTGTTCCTCGACAAATCGAACGGGCGCGCCCGCCTCCGTCTGGGCGAACCCATCGGCAGCAGCGGCACCACCCGCCTCTCTCCCCGGGTGCGCGCCACGGACGTCAACAACGGCATCCCCGCCGTGAACCTGGCCCAGATCGAGCCGTTCCTCAACGAGGCGGTCATCTTCGATACCGAGGAGCTCAACAAGGCTCCCCGCATCGTCTCGGCCCAGGAAAACCGCGTGCTGCTGACCCGCGGTGAAATCGCGTACACCCGAGGCGACCTGAAAGGGCTGGACCACTTCCGCGTGTTTCGCGAACCCACGCCGCTGAAAGATCCCACGACAGACGAAGTCCTCGGCTACGAAGGCGTCTATCTGGGCACCGTGGAACTCACCCGGCGTGGAGATTCGCCGGGTGCCAGCCCCATGAAGAAGGGCGACATCGTCCCGGACACGGTGACCGTCACATCGACGCGCCTTGAAATGCGCGCCGGCGACCGCCTCGCGCCCATGCCGACGCGCGAGTTCGTGAACCATGTGCCGCGCGCACCGAATGGTGAGATGAACGGCCAGATCGTGGAAGTCTACGGCGAGGCCCTGCTGGCCGGCCAGAACCAGATCGTGTCCCTGAACCGAGGCGCGCGCAACGGCATGGAACCCGGTTTCGTGCTGGCCTTGTGGCGCGACGGCAGGCGCATCGTCGACAAAACCGATCCAAAGGCTCCCACCATCAAGCTGCCCGACGAACGGCATGGCCTGCTGTACGTGTTCCGCGTGTTCAACCGCATGTCCTACGCGCTGGTCCTGTCAGTGAAGGATCCGGTCACTCGAGGCGACCGCTTCACGACCCCCTGACGGCCCCATCGAAGGTCCTCCCATCGCGGCGTCGCGTGCAACTGTGGCCATGCCGTGTGCCGAACACTCCGAGCTCGCAGCCTGGCTGCGGCTGACGACCACCCCGAAGGTGGGCGCCGCCGCATTGAGGCGCCTGCTCGCAGCCTTCGGTTCTCCGCAAGCCGTGCTTTCAGCCTCGGCCGGCGCGCGCAAGGCTGTTGCCGGAGAAGCCGCGGCCGATGCACTGGCCCGCGCGCCAGCAAATGCCGACCGCCTTTGGGAACGTACCGAAACATGGCTTGGCAAAGCGCCACCTGGCATCACTCGGGCGCTCATCCCGCTTGGAGATTCCCGGTACCCCGAAGCCCTGCTCCACGCCGCTGATCCCCCGCTTTTGCTGCACGTCGAAGGCCGCCTCTGGCTTCTGGCGACCCCCTCCATCGCGCTCGTCGGAAGCCGCAACGCCACCCCGCAAGGCCTCGCCAATGCACGAAGGTTCGGCGACGAACTGGCCGGTGCCGGCCTCACCGTGGTCTCCGGGCTCGCGCTCGGCATCGACGGTGCCGCGCACGCCGGCGCGCTTCCCCATCCGGCCTGTACCGTCGCAGTCATAGGCACCGGGCTGGACCAGGTATACCCGCGCCAACATGCCGAACTTGCAGAATGCATCCGACAACGAGGGCTGCTCATCAGCGAGCACCCACTTGGGACGCCCCCCAAGGCGGCTCATTTCCCGAGACGCAACCGGCTCATCGCCGGCATGACACGCGGCACGCTGGTCGTGGAGGCAGCGCTGGCATCCGGCTCTCTCATCACCGCCCGCCTCGCCGCCGAGTCGGGCCGGGAGGTCTTTGCCATTCCCGGCTCCATCCATTCGCCCCAGTCTCGCGGATGTCACGCGCTGCTCAAGCAGGGCGCGAAGCTGGTCGAGATCACCGACGACATCCTCGAAGAGCTGAACTGGGCGGCCATGTCGCCGTGCCCATCCCCGGCGGCAGCACCTCAAACGCCCGACCGCCTCCTCGACGCCCTCGCTCATGACCCGGTTGACCTGGACACCCTGGTCAACCGCACCGGTGAAACCGCCCACGCCTTGACGCCCCGACTGCTCCAACTGGAGTTCGAAGGACGCATTGCCCGGCTGCCAGGCCAACGCTTCCAACGCCTCGGCCCGGCGTGAGCGGATCTCATGCGAGCCGGAATGTCGTGAAACGGCATTGGTTGGCAAAGACGTATTCGAACCGAGTCGTCAACCCCGACCATGCGGTATAGTGGTTTCATGTTTGACGTGCTTGTTTACCTGTACGAAAACTACTGGCGCCCCGACGCCTGTCCCGACCATGCCCAGCTGACACGCAAGCTGTCCGCCATGGGCTTCGAGACCGACGAAATCGAGGAAGCCCTGAACTGGCTCGACGGCCTCGCGACCGCCGGCCAGTCCTACTCGGGCGAACAGCAATCCGGCAGCCTGCGGGTGTACACCGCCGCCGAACAAGAGCACTTGGGTGAAGCCTCGATCGGCTTCATCAGCTTCCTGGAATCCGCCGGTGTGCTCCCTCCGCCCATGCGCGAAATGGTCGTTGATCGCGCCACCGCCATCTCCGGCGGCCCCGTCGACCTCGAAGACCTGAAGATCATCGTGCTGATGGTCTTCTGGAGCCTCGGCGAGGAACCCGACGCCCTGATCCTCGACGAACTCTTCGTGGCCGAAGAAGACCGATTGATCCATTAGGCCCCCTAGTCGCTTCGCTCCTGCCCCCAAGGGGCGACCCCGGGTCGGGGGGGGGGGGGCGG
>CBIHPH010000141.1:0-9287 GCA_966212105.1 uncultured Rhizobacter sp. | reverse complement strand
CCTTGATGTCGCAGGTCTTGCAGTGCACGCAGTTCTGGGCGTTGATCTGCAGGCGGTCCGTGTCGTCTTCGTTCTTGACGAACTCGTAGACGCCGGCCGGGCAGTAGCGGGCCTCGGGGCCCGCATACTTCGCAAGGTTCACGGTGACCGGCACCTTGCTGTCCTTGAGCGTGAGGTGCGAGGGCTGCTGCTCCTCGTGGTTCGTGTTGCTGATGAAGACGCTGCTCAGGCGGTCGAAGGTGATCTTGCCGTCCGGCTTGGGATACACGCGCTGCGGAAACTCGGATGCAGGCCGCAGCATCGCATGGTCGGGCACCGTGCGGCGCTTGGTCCAGGGCGGCGTCTTGATGCCGAGCAGCGGCAGCAAGAAGTACTCCACGCCGTTCATCAGTCCGCCCATCATGTTGCCGAACTTGAACCAGGCCTTGAAGTTGCGCGAGGCATGCAGCTCGTCGTAGAGCCAGCTCTTTTCGAACGCCTCCGGGTACGTCGACAGTTCATCGTGCTGCCGGCCGGCACAAATGGCCTCGAACAGCGCGTCGGCGGCGAGCATGCCGCTTTTCATGGCCGCATGGCTCCCCTTGATGCGCGCAGCGTTGAGGTAGCCGGCGTCGCATCCCACGAGGCAGCCGCCAGGGAACACGGGCTTGGGCAGGCTCAGCAGGCCGCCTGTGGTGATGGCCCGGGCGCCGTAGCCCAGGCGCTTGCCGCCTTCGAGGTATTTGACGATGGCCGGGTGTGTCTTCCAGCGCTGCATTTCCTCGAAGGGGCTGATCCACGGGTTCGCATAATCGAGGCCGGTGATCAGGCCGAGGGTGACCTTGTTGTCCTCGAGGTGGTACAGGAACCCGCCGCCGTAGGTGTTGTCATCCAGGGGCCAGCCGGCAGTGTGGACGACGAGGCCGGGACGGTGCTTGGCCGGATCGATCTCCCAGAGTTCCTTGACGCCGATGTTGTACGCCTGCGGGTCGCGGCCGGCGTCGAGCTTGTACTTGGAGATGAGCTGCTTGCCGAGGTGGCCCCGGGCGCCTTCGGCAAACACGGTGTACTTCCCGTGAAGTTCCATGCCGAGCTGGAAGTTGTCGTTGGGCTGTCCATCCTTGCCGATGCCGACGTTGCCGGTGGCCACGCCCTTGACGCTGCCGTCGTCGTTGTAGAGCACTTCGGCCGCAGGAAAGCCCGGGAAGATTTCAACGCCCAGGCTTTCGGCCTGCTGAGCGAGCCAGCGCACGACGTTGCCGAGGCTGATGGCGTAGTTGCCTTCGTTGTGGAAGTTCTGCGGAATCAACCACTTCGGAAACGAAATGGCGCCGGTCTGGGTGAGCCACATGACCTCGTCGGAGGTCACCGGCTGGTTCAGCGGGGCGCCTTTTTCCTTCCAGTCCGGAATCAGTTCCGTCAGGGCCCGGGGGTCCATCACCGCACCGCTCAGGATGTGCGCGCCGGGCTCGGATCCCTTCTCCAGCACGACCACGGAAATCTCCTTGTCCTGCGTGGCGGCGAGCTGCTTGAGCCGGATTGCAGTGGCCAAGCCGGCCGGGCCCGCGCCGATCACCACCACGTCGTATGCCATGGCCTCGCGCGGTCCGTACTGGGCCAGGATTTCCGAGGGGGTCATGCACAGTCTCCTTGAATCGAGCTCGAATCGTAGCCATGCATTCTAATTCGCGGAGGCCCGAAATCGAACGACCGTTCTATGTTGCCGCGGCCCCGGTTTCACCCATGCGCGTGCTATCTTCATCGCTCGCTGATGACGACATGAACGAGGAGAAACGCATGAGCTACAGCATCGATTTGTCCGGGCGCGTGGCGCTGGTCACCGGTGCGTCGAGCGGGTTGGGGACGCAGTTTGCAAAGACGCTGGCCTCGGCCGGCGCGGCGGTGGTGCTGGCCGGGCGGCGCATCGAGCGGCTCAAGTCGCTTCGCGCCGAGATCGAAGCGTCGGGCGGCGATGCCCACGTGGTCGCACTCGACGTGACCGACCACGACAGCATCAAGGCCGCGGTGGCCCACGCCGAAACGGAAATGGGGACGATCGACATCCTCGTCAACAACTCCGGCGTCAGCACCACGCAAAAGATCACCGACGTGTCCCCCGAGGACTACGACTATGTGATGGACACCAACACCAAGGGCGCTTTTTTTGTGGCGCAAGAGGTCGGCAAGCGCATGCTGGCCCGTGCATGCGGCGCGGCGCCTGGCACCTTCACCGGCGGACGCATCGTCAACATCGCATCCGTTGCGGCGCTCAGGCCGCTCAGCCAGGTGAGCGTGTATGCGATGAGCAAGGCGGCCATCGTGCAGATGACGCGCGTCATGGCGCTC
This sequence comes from uncultured Rhizobacter sp., assembly GCA_966212105.1. GTDB lineage: Bacteria > Pseudomonadota > Gammaproteobacteria > Burkholderiales > Burkholderiaceae_C > Rhizobacter. The sequence continues at coordinate 6,962 of CBIHPH010000141.1, read as the reverse complement.
GAGTGGGGCCGCCACGGCATCAACGTGAATGCCATCTGCCCGGGATACATCGACACCGAGCTCAACCATCACCATTGGCAGACCGAACACGGCCAGAAGCTCATCGCGATGATGCCGCGCAAACGCGTCGGCCAGCCGAAGGACCTGGATGCGGTTCTCATGATGCTCTGTTCGAATGAAAGCCATTTCGTCAATGGCGCCGTGATCCAGGCCGACGACGGGTTCGCGATCTGACATGCGGCCCTTGTCACTGCTGGAAACCCGGGTGCTCGGCGTGCTCATCGAGAAGGCGCACACCGTGCCGGACAGCTACCCGCTTTCGCTCAACGCGCTGACGGCCGGCTGCAACCAGAAGACGGCCCGTGACCCGGTGCTCAACGCATCAGAGTCCGAAGTGCAGGCGGCCGTCGACGCCCTGAAGGTGCTGCACCTCGTGTTCGAATCGAGCGGCTCGCGGGTCACACGGTACGAGCACAACATGCCCCGCGCCATGGCGCTGCCGGGCGCAGCCGTGGCACTGCTCGCGGTGCTGATGCTGCGCGGGCCGCAGACGAGTTCGGAATTGCGGGCCAACTGCGAGCGGTTGCACCGGTTCGCCGACGTCTCATCCGTGGAGGCCTTCCTGGAAGAACTGGCCGAACGGTCGGACGAGAAGGGTGGGCCGCTTGCGGTGAAACTGCCGCGTTCACCGGGTGCCCGCGAAGCCCGATGGACGCACCTGCTGGCCGGCCCTGTCGACCTTGCCGCCTGGCCCGCGGCCGTTGAATCGGCCGATCTGGTGGCTACCAGCGAGCTGGCCGCGCTGAGGGGGCAGCAGCAGGCCATGCAGCGCGAGATCGACACGCTGCGGGCACTCGTCGAAAGGCTTTATGCTGAGCTGGGAGTCAGCCGCGGCGAGTGACACCGAGCCCCGTGGCCTTGGGCGTCAAAGCCTCCAGTCTCGATCAGACGCGGGCTGCCAGCCGGCCCGGTTAACCTGCGGTCAGCGTGGCGAGCCCTTCCGCCCGGGCATCGGGCTCCCAGCTTCCTTCCAGCTGAGAGCCGCGAAAGACTTCGATTGCCACGTTTCCGAGACGCACCCCGCCTCGCCTTCGTTCGATGAAGTCGTGCCCGATCAAGCCTTGCGATACGGCGTCCTCAAACTGCTTTCTCAGCCTGAACACTTGAATGTTCAGGTGGGACTTGTCCAGTCCAAGCATGCAGGCCAATTGATCCGAGTCGACCCAGCCCAGCGAGTGAGCGTCGAACGCGCGCGCTGCATCACTGAGACGCTGTCGGGCCAGCAGCATGAGGAGATAGTGATGGGTTCTCTCGCCCAGCTCGAGGCTGCGGCCTCCACGAAAGAGCGTGACGCTCACATGTTCCTCGTCCTGGCTTGCCCTGAATCGCATCCAGGTCGCGGTGCCGGAAGGTACAAGCGTGCCGGTTGGCACCGTCGGGCAGGACAGGCGCCATGCGCCCTCTGGAATGCGAACCAGGTCGCCATCGTTCAGGGGCACGGTGCCGTCGCTCGTCTCCTGCATCCACTGCCCGTTGGCCGCACGGAACAGGCAAGTGTGCGGCGCCATCTGGTTCGGCAGAACCTGGAAGTCTTCGAGCATGACCACCTGCAAGCCCGGCGAGACCGGTTGAAGCTGGCTGGCAGGCGCTGACAGATCGACCACCTGCCACGGTGGCGCCTCCGGCGTGCCGAAGCGGATCTCGTCGCCCATCTGCATTGCAGCGGGCCGGTCCTTCGATAGCCGCAACAAGTTCAGAAACAACCCATTGCGACTGTGGTCGATCAACATCCATCGATCGGTATCCCACCTCGCCACCGCATGGATCAATGAAACTCGGTTGTCGGTCAAGACCGAATCCGCGTGCAGCGACGACCGCCCAAACACGTGGTAAGCCCGAAGCGAGTGACTTGATCCGGTCGAGGTGTCCATCAATATCGCCATCGCGCTTCTCCTCGGATGTGCTGCGACGATTGTGCTCATCCTCCTGCGTGATGAACAGATGGTGTATCAGCAGTGGGAACGCACCCCCGGGCGGCGACATAGGGGGGCACCATTTCGATGCGATTTTCGTCGAGCGACATCCGCCCGCACGCCTCGTCAGCCGTAATGGACCGTAATGGCTTGCTCAGCGGAATGCGAAGACAGTTTGGTCCGGGGAGAGCGGATGCCTGTGACGACAGTGTGTCTCCTCTTTCTCTACCAACACCAATCCCGGGAGCCGCACGATGAGCATTGACTTGAAAGCCCTCGAAAACGAAATCCAGAAGCGAGGTTATGAATGGGAAGTCGAAGACAACCACATGACCCAGAAGCACCCGAACGTGAGGAAAAGGATGAATGGGGTCGTCAGGCCACCGGTGAAGGACCCTCATCCGTTGCCCGAGCACCAGGCGGGGGATCCCGATCTGTTGCCCAGCCAGTTCTCATGGGTGAACAACGATGGAATCGACTATGTGACCAGTGTGAAGGATCAAGGCGCCTGCGGGTCCTGCGTCGGATTCGCCTGCACGGCCGCAATGGAAAGCATGGTGGCCATCGGCCTCGGAAAAGACGATCGATACGACTTGTCCGTTGCCGACGCATTTTTTTGTGGGGCGACGGAACCGTCATGTGGAGGATGGTGGCCCGGCTCCTTCTTCTACGCCAACCTGCAAAGAGGCCTGATCCCCGACATCCTGTTTCCATACGCATCGGCGTTTGCGGCTGGAGGTCCTGTGTGTCACGTGCTGCCGGAGCGCAATGAGAACGCCTTTCACTATGGAACGCTGACAGCAGCGTCCACGGTGGATGCGACGAAGGACTATCTGGTGAACGTCGGGCCGATCACCGCCTGCTTCCAGGTATTCGAAGACTTCTATGCCTACAAACGGGGTGTCTACAAGCACGTCTCCGGCAGTTCAGAGGGTTTCCATTGTGTCTGCATTGTCGGGTTCAACGACAACGATGGCGATGGCTACTGGATCTGCAAAAACTCCTGGAGCACAGATTGGGGGATGCAGGGCTACTTCAATATTGCTTACGGTCAATGCTCAATCGATGCCATCGAAAAGTATGGTGTGACAGATGCCAAGCCCTCCGCACTCGACATCCCGAAGAACGTCTTCCTGACGACGCAGGGGATGGATGGGATTTGGGAGTTCAGCCCTTTTTCTGACAACGCTCCGAAGCTCATCCCGTCATCTGCCGGGCTGGGGTTCCAAGCGGGATCCATCATTGGCGATAGCCTCTACCTCACGGGGCAAGGCGGTGGCCTCTATCAGTACGATTTGCTCTTGCGCGTCAAATCCATCCTGGTGCCGGGAACAGAAGATCTCGGGTTCAGAAGCATCGCCGGCGTGGGACAAACGGCTTATCTGACGACACAGGGCCGCGACGGGATCTGGAAATGGGACGTGCTCGGCGACGCCGCGCCAAGGCAGATTCACGGCACCAGCGGCTTGGGTTTTCGAGGCGTGACTGCGGTAGACAGCACCCTTTACCTGACAACGCAGGGCGCCGACGGCCTCTGGAAGTGTGATGGAAGCAACCCACCGACACAGATTCCCGGCACGCAGGGGCTCGGGTTCAGAAGCATCACCGCGGTGGGCCAGACGCTCTACATGACGACGCAGGGCTCGGATGGTGTGTGGCAATACCAGATCGGTTCATCGCTGCATCCCCAGCAAGTGCGTGGCACGGCCGGCCTTGGTTTCCAAAGCGCTTTGGTGATCGGTGACAACCTGTTCATGGTGCCCCAGGGCAAGGGCATTTGGTATGGCTACCGCCTGGACTTGAACGACCGCGCTTTCGCATTGATGCCTTCAACCGCGCCGTTTGGCTTTCGCGAGATGATTCCGCTCTACGCATGAAGCGCACGGCCGCCGCGATGCGTCATGGGCGGAGGAACGTGATCGTTACACTGCCCTGATGCGCATTGATGATTTCCGCGAACGCCTGCGGGCGCACGGCGCCAAGCCCTGCCACGAGTTCCGCGTGCTCCGACTCTGGGCGACCGGGCAAGACCAGGCCAGCGGTCGCCGCAAGCCCGAGGACTTCCTGCCAGCCAGCGTGCGTGCCGTGCTGCCCGAAATCACCGCCAATTTGGCGGGGCTGGCCCGCGTGCGCTCCGAACACCCGGCCGAGGACGGTTCGTCGCGCCTGCTCATCGAGCTGGCCGACGGCCAGACCGTGGAGAGCGTGCTGCTGCCGCGCGATGGCGTGTGCGTGTCGACGCAGGTGGGCTGCGCGGTCGGATGCCTGTTCTGCATGACCGGCCGCGACGGGCTGCTCCGCCAGGTGGGCAGCGCCGAGATCGTCGCCCAGGTGGTGCTGGCACGCGCGCGCCGTCCCGTGAAGAAGGTGGTGTTCATGGGCATGGGCGAGCCGGCCCACAACCTCGACAACGTGCTGGAGGCCATCGAATTGCTCGGCACGGCTGGTGGCATCGGCCACAAGAACCTCGTGTTGTCCACGGTGGGCGATGTTCGGGTGTTCGAGCGGTTGCCCCTTTCGGCGGTCAAGCCGGCGCTCGCGCTGTCATTGCACACCACGCGGCCAGACCTGAGGGCCGAGCTGCTGCCGCGCGCGCCGCGCATCGACCCGGCCGACCTGGTGGCCGAGGGAGAGCGCTATGCCCGTGCGACCGGCTACCCCATCCAGTACCAGTGGACCCTGCTCGAAGGCATCAACGACACCGATGAGGAGCTGGAAGGCATCGTGCGGTTGCTGTCGGGCAAGTACGCGATCATGAACATGATCCCGTACAACACCACCGAGGGCACGGGTTACCGCCGCCCGTCCTGGGCGCGGGCGGCGGCGATGTCGAACCATTTGAACCGCCGCGGCGTGCTGGCGCGGCTGCGCCAGTCGGCAGGGCAGGACGTGGATGGCGGTTGCGGCCAGCTGCGCGCAAGAACCGGCGGCACGCGCCGGTCCATCCCGATTCAGCCGGCGGCCTGAGCCAGCGCCTCGTCGATCTCGCGCTGCCCCGCGGGCCGCACGACGCGCGCGACTTCCTGCCCGTCGCGCAACACCACGAGCGTCGGCCACAGCTTGACACCATAGGAGCGCCCCAGCCGGCGGCCGCGGCCGTCCTCGATCTTGAGGTGGCGAATTTCCGGGCGGTCGGCCAGCGCGGCGGCCAATGCGGGTTGCGCCGCCTGGCAGTAGCCGCACCATCCGACGCCGAACTCGACCAGCGAGGGGCCTGGCAAGGCATCGATTTCCTTGCGCGGCGGTTCCACGAGGGCGTAGGAGTTGGTCATGGGCATGATGGAATTTTCGAGCAATCCGCGTGCCTGTTCGCGGGCAGTCTGCCCGACGGCGGTTCAACCGCTCAGCAGCTTGTGCACGAGTTCATGGGTGGTGACGGCGCCGTATTTGCGCATCAGTCGGGCACGGTAGACGTCGACCGTGCGGGGGCTGATGGACAGGCGCTTGCCGATCAGCTTGCTCGTGAGGCCGTCGATCAGCAGGGCGGCGATTTCACGCTCGCGGGCCGTCAGATCGGCCTTGAGCTGGCGCTGCGCCGACAGGTCCTCGAACGACCAGATGCCGGCGGCATGGGGCTCCGCCGGGTCGAGCGCGCGGCCGGCCACATGGCACCAGAACAGCTCGCCCCGTTGCGGGCCATCCACCCGCTTCATCACGCGTTCATCGGCATACCACCCCTGGGCGTCCAGGCTCGCGGTGATGCGTGCCCCGGTGCGCTCGAACTCGGCATGGGTGGGGTACAACAGCTCGAACGACCGGCCCACGAGCTGTTCGCGCTCGGCCCCGAACATCGCGAGCACCCGCTGGTTGCAGTCGATCATCAGGCGGTGGCGCGAGATCACCAGCCCGACAGGGGCCAGGTCGAAGGCGGTACGGTAGTCGAGATCAATCTTGGGCATGTGCTTACTGAATTCTACGTAATGAATACTTAATGCGTTACGTAGTACGCTCCGGTACAACGGGTTCTCGATATTTTTCCTTCCAGGAGGCGCTGATGAACAAGGTCTACCCGAGCGCGGCCGCCGCACTCGACGGTGTCGTTCGCGACGGACAATTGCTCGCCGTGGGTGGCTTCGGCCTGTGCGGCATCCCCGAGGCGCTCATCGCGGCGTTGCGCGATTCCGGCAAGAAAAACCTCACGGTGATTTCCAACAACGCCGGTGTCGATGGCTTCGGCCTCGGCCAACTGCTCGAAACGCGGCAGATCAAGAAAATGATCTCGAGCTACGTCGGCGAAAACAAGGAATTCGAGCGCCAGTACCTCGCGGGGGAACTCGAGATCGAATTCACGCCGCAGGGCACGCTCGCCGAAAAGCTGCGTGCGGGCGGCGCTGGCATTCCGGCGTTCTTCACGAAGACGGGTGTGGGCACGCTCGTGGCCGAAGGCAAGGAGACCCGGGAGTTCGACGGTTCGGTCTACGTGATGGAACGCGCGCTGTTTCCCGAAGTCAGCCTCGTGAAGGCCCACAAGGCCGATCGAAGCGGCAACCTCGTGTTTCGCCGCACGGCACGCAACTTCAACCCGGCCGTGGCCATGGCCGGCAAGCTGACGATCGTCGAGGTGGAGGAGATCGTGGCCACGGGCTCGATCGATCCGGACGACGTGCACCTGCCGGGCATCTATGTTCACCGCATCGTGCTCAACGCCACGCCGGAAAAGCGCATCGAAAAGCGCACCCTTCGCGAAACCAACGCACAAGCAGGAGCCTGACACCATGGCCTGGACCCACGAACAAATGGCCGCACGCGCCGCCCGTGAACTGCAGGACGGCTTCTATGTGAACCTCGGCATCGGCCTGCCGACCCTCGTTGCCAATCACGTTCCGGCCAACATGGAGGTGTGGCTGCAAAGCGAGAACGGCATGCTCGGCATCGGTCCGTTCCCCACCGAGGCCGAGGTGGATGCCGACCTCATCAACGCCGGCACGCAGACCGTCACGACGATCCCCGGCTCGTCCATCTTCGGTTCCCACGCCAGCTGCGCGATGA
>CBIHPH010000140.1:0-9465 GCA_966212105.1 uncultured Rhizobacter sp. | reverse complement strand
GCAATCGACGTACCCTGCGCGGCCTGTCACCCCATTGATTCCACCCCCGCCACCCGCAGCCTCAGCGAGTTCGCAATCACGCTCACCGACGACAGCGCCATGGCTGCCGCCGCCGCCACCGGGGACAGCAGGAGTCCGAAGAGGGGGTACAGCACGCCTGCCGCCAGCGGGATGCCGGCCACGTTGTAAACGAAGGCAAAGAACAAGTTCTGGCGAATGTTGCGCATGGTGGCCTGCGACAGCCGCCTGGCCCGCACGATGCCGAGCAGATCACCCTTGAGCAGCGTGACACCCGAGCTTTCCATTGCCACGTCGGTGCCGGTGCCCATGGCGATGCCCACCTCGGCCGCCGCCAGTGCGGGTGCATCGTTCACGCCGTCGCCCGCCATGGCGACCACGAGGCCCTCGGAGCGCAGCCGCTGCACGACTGCAGCCTTGTCTTCGGGAAGCACATCGGCGACCACCTCGTCGATGCCCAGCTCGCGGCCCACGGCCTCGGCGGTCGTGCGGCCATCGCCAGTCAGCATGACCACCCGGATGCCTTGATCGCGCAACGCTCGGATCGCCTGCGGCGTGCTTGGCTTGATGGGATCGGCGATGCCTACCAGGCCCGCGAGGCGGCCGTCGATGGCCACGAAGATCACCGTGGCGGCCTTCGCGCGCACGACCTCGGCGGCCTCGCTCATGCCCGAAGTGTCGATATGGTGCTCGGCCAGAAACTTCGGGCCACCGCACACCACGTGCGCGCCGTCGACCGTGCCGGTGACACCCTTGCCCACGGGAGAGTCGAAGTCTTCCACGGGTGACAGTGCAAGCCCGCGCTCTTGTGCGTCGGAGACGATCGCCGCGGCCAGCGGATGCTCGCTCGCGCGCTCCACGCTCGCCAGCTTCTGCAGCACCTGGCTGGCCTCGAAGCCCGGGCTCGACTGCAGAGCCACCACCTTGGGCCGGCCCTCGGTGAGCGTGCCCGTCTTGTCGATCACCAGCGTGTCGACCTTTTCCATACGCTCCAGCGCCTCGGCATCGCGGATGAGCACGCCATGTTGCGCGCCACGCCCCACGCCCACCATGATCGACATGGGCGTCGCCAGGCCGAGTGCACACGGACACGCGATGATCAGCACCGCCACCGCGGCGATGAGCGCGTAGGAGAACGCCGGGCTTGGGCCCCAGGCGAGCCACGCAGCGAAGGCGAGCACCGCCACCGCGATCACCGCCGGCACGAACCAGCCGGCCACCTGGTCGGCCATGCGCTGGATGGGCGCGCGGCTGCGTTGCGCGGCGGCCACCATGTGCACGATCTGCGCGAGCAATGTGTCCGCGCCCACCTTCTGCGCGCGCATCACGAAGCCGCCTGTCTGGTTGAGCGTGCCCGCGGTCACTGTCGACCCAGCGGCCTTGGCCACCGGGAGGGGCTCGCCGGTCACCATGGATTCGTCCACCGTGCCCTTGCCTTCGGTCACCTCGCCGTCGACGGGCACCTTCTCGCCGGGCCGCACCCGCAGCAGCTCACCCACCTGCACCACGTCGAGCGGCACTGTCTCGTCGCTCCCGTCGGCCCGCACGCGCACCGCCGTCTTGGGGGCGAGGTCGAGCAGCGCGCGGATGGCGCCCGAGGTCTTCTCGCGGGCCCGCAATTCCAGCACCTGGCCGAGCAGCACCAGCACCGTGATGACGGCCGCAGCCTCGAAGTAGATCGGCACCGCGCCCTCGGCCGTGCGCAGCTCCTGCGGGAACAGGCCGGGCGCCAGCGTGCCCACCATGCTGTACAACCACGCCGCCCCGGTGCCCAGGGCGATGAGCGTGAACATGTTCAGGCTGCGATGCCGCACGGAAAACCATGCTCGCACGAAGAATGGCCAGCCAGCCCACAGCACCACCGGCGTGCCGAACAGCAACTGCAGCCAATTCGATGCCTGCGCTCCAACACGCTGGTGCAGGTCGGTGAGGTGCCCGCCCATCTCCAGCGCGACCACCGGCAGCGTGAGCGCCAGCCCGACCCAGAAGCGCCGGGTCATGTCGCGCAGCTCGGGGCTCTGCGCTGTCCCGGCGATGGCGACTACCGGCTCCAGCGCCATGCCGCAAATCGGGCAGTTGCCCGGGCCCATCTGCCGCACCTGGGGGTGCATGGGGCATGTGTACTCGACGTCCTGGCCGGCAGGGGCTCGCGGCTTCGGCCCGTGTGCCTCTGCCGGGGCTCGGCGATGGACCTCGGCAGGCGCATCGGCGTGAGCGTGGTGTGCGGCGTGGTGGTGTTCGTGCATGGCAAGCTCCAGGAACCCGGGCGGTCCACTGTCGACCTTGCCACCGTGGGGACGTCAAGTGCGCCTGGCACCCGCTGCCCCTGCTCGCGTCGGGGTGCTTGCCGATGTTGTCGTCCAGCCTGGCCCTCTCGGGCTGCACGAATCTCGCCCAGCGCTGTATTCGGGCTATGGCGAGCATTTGCAGCGCCGAGTGGGCACGTTCCGGCGTGATGAGCGGGCATGTCGGATTCGTTCACACCTGCTCGGTTCGTGGCGCTTTTCGCGGTTCGTGAAATAAAAGGTGCGACATTGTCCGAGCGGTGCGCAATGGTGGGTACCCTCCATTGAGGCTGCGGGCCGCTTGAGTTAAAAAAGCAAATATCAATATGACAGGCAGGGAGGCCTGACATGGAGCACTCTATTGAGCGGCAGGAGGCCCGCGAGCGGCCCGCCGGTGTCGATACACGCAACGTGTTCCGGCACGCTGGTCATGTTCAGGCAGGACACCGAGAGCAAGTGCTGAGACAGCGGCCCGCCACCATATGGCTCACCGGCCTGAGTGGCGCAGGCAAGTCGACCTTGGCCTACGAAGTGGAGCGACGACTCCTTGCCCAACAGCGGGTCAGCTTCGTACTCGATGGCGACAATCTTCGCCATCGCCTCAATCGAGACCTGGGGTTTACCCCGTCGGATCGGCAAGAAAACATCCGTCGCACTGCCGAGGTGGCGGCGCTCATGAATGAAGCCGGCTTGATTGTGTTCGCGTCGCTCATCTCGCCGTACCGCGAGGACAGGACGATGGCGAGGTCGATCATCGGGGATGGCAGGTTCATCGAAGTGCATGTGAGCACCAGTCTGGAGGTCTGCGAAGACCGCGATACCAAGGGCTTGTACAGCAAGGCCCGGGCGGGTTTGATTCCGTTGTTCACGGGTGTCTCGTCACCGTATGAGCCGCCCGAAAGCCCCGATTTGCGCATCGACACCAGTCAGCACAAGCCCCAGCAATCGGCCGATCTGCTGATGGCCTTTCTCTCCCGGCGCGGCTTGGTGCAGTAATGAGCAAGCAAGAACTGGCAATGCAGGCGGCGTCCGGCCTGCCGAGTTACGACGTCTTCAATGGCGATGCGGACGGCATTTGTGCTCTCCACCAGTTGCGCATGGCGCAGTCTGGCCACAGTACGTTGGTCACGGGCGTCAAACGCGACATTGAATTGCTGCAAAGGCTGCCGCGCGGTCAAGCATTGGACGTGACGGTTCTCGACGTCTGCTTCGACCGCAATGAAGCTCAGGTTCGCGAGCTGCTCAACAGCGGCGGACAAGTGCGGTATTTCGATCATCATGCTGCGCACAGCCTCTTTGACCATCCGCGCCTGCACACTCATATCGATCAGGCCGCCGACGTGTGCACTTCCTTGTTGGTGGACCGGTATCTGCAAGGGCGCTACAGGGACTGGGCCATCGTCGGTGCGTTCGGCGACAACCTGCTGAACGTGGCGCGCCCGCTCGCGCAGGAACGCGGATACGACGAGTCGCAGAGGGCTCAACTCCAGCACCTGGGCATGCTGCTCAACTACAACGCCTACGGCGAAGCGACCGGCGATTTGCATCTCGATCCTCTGCAGCTCTATGCGTCGGTGCATCGATTCGAGAACCCTTTCGACTTCATCGCGCAGGCGGAGGAGTACGCGCTGCTGCACGCAGGGTACGAAGACGATCAACAGCGGCTGACCTCCATTCAGCCCACAGCGCAAGACCCGCACGGCGAGGTCTTCGTGCTGAGCGGCGAGACCTGGGCGCGGCGTCTTTCAGGCTCGCTGGCCAACCAGCGGGTGGCCTCGGGCCACGGAAAGTCGGTCGGCGTGTTGACGCCTCGGTCCGATGGCGGCTATCTCGTGAGCGTGCGCGTTGCCGAGAAATGCACCCAGGGCGCCGATGTGCTTTGCCGACGGTACCCAGGCGGCAACGGGCGGCGTGGTGCTGCCGGAATCGACCGGCTGCCGGAGGCCGCGCTGGATGCGTTTGTCAGCGATTTCTTTCGGCATGTGGCGGTCGCCGCGGATTAAGGCAGCGCGCGTCTGGACGGTGTAGGGGCGCACGCCGGCAGGAGGGCCGGCGGGCCCGTCCCGACCTGGTCATGCCGATGACCTGGCCGGCGTGGGCCCTCGCGGCGGCCGCCCCACGGCATGTTCCCCCGCAGAGGAAGAAAAAAGCAGCCCCCGCAGGGGCTGCCAACTTCGCGATTGCGAAACCCGCTTAGGGAATGAAGCGGGAGCCACTGGAGGAGTGGCCGGGCGTGATTGTTGCCGGCTTGCGTGGCGGTTCCATACGCCCCAATGGAGGAAAAGACCATCCGGCCCCGGGCGGCACCGCTTTGCCTCGAAGGCGGCTGCTCGCCGGGCTCACGAGGGTGCCCGGCCGTGCTGTCGCCGTTTCAAAACAACTTCACGTTTGCCCTACAGGAGCAGCCACGCCAGCGCGGCGCCTGCGGGCAGGGAGATGTATGGCGGTTGTTTCAGCCGCCAGACGATTCCATATGAAGCCACGATCAGCAGCGCCGCTTGCCAGGCGTAGGCCTGAAAGGGCAGCTTCAACAGCAATGAGATCGCTGCCCCGGCAATGAGGCCGACGACCGCGCAGCGCACACCGACCATCGCGTGCTGGAACAAGCGCGAACCCTTGAGACGGTCCGTGATGCCGCTGACACCGACACACATCAACGCGGTCGGCAAGTAGATGGCGATCGTGGCCACCAGTGCCCCGGCAATGCCAGCGACTTGCATGCCGGTGAAGGTGGCAACGCTCAGAATCGGCCCAGGCGTCAATTGGCTGGCCGCCAGAGCGGCGCTGAAGCCCGCGTGATCCAGCCAGCCGAGGCGATCGACGAGCAGCCCTTCGAGCAAAGGGATCATCACGAGACCACCGCCGAAGAGCGTGGTGCTGAGGCCCGCGAAGGCAAGCCCGACCTTGGCCACCAGCGCCTGGGGCAGCAGTGCCGGTGCGAGCTGGAATGCAGCCAGCCCCGCCGGAGCGATGCACAGCATCAGTTCCAGTGGCCTCAAGCGACGGCCCTGCGCACTCTCCGAGTGCTTCGGCGCAGGCAGGAAGAGCAGCGACGCGAGCGCACCGAACCCCAGCACATAGATCGGAGCCGACCAGAACGGCAGCACGAGCAGCAGCACGGCGGCAGCGGCCGCCAGCACCTGCTGTTTGCGTCCTGCCGCCGCCTTCTTGGCCTGGTTGAAGGCGGCTTGGGCAAGGATCATGGCCAAAGGTGGCAGCACGCCCACGGTCACCGCTCTCAGCACATCCGGATAACCCGCGAGGAACGAGTAGCCGAACCACAGCGCCAAGATGATGCCGAACCCAGGCAGCACGATGCCGGTCAATGCCGCGGCGAACCCGCCCCAGCCTCCCAGTCGATGGCCCATGACGGCAATGGCATTGACCGCCTGGGGGCCCGGCAACATCGTGACCAGCGCGATCAGGTCCAGGAAGTCCTTCTCGGCGATCCACCGCCTTTGCTTGACGAAGCGCTCCTGGGCCTGGGCCAGCAGGGCCATGAAGCCGCCCCACGCAGTCAGGCCCAGGATGACGCAATCGGCAAAGAGCCGGCCTTTCGTGGGGCGGTGCCCCACCTCGTCGATCACGCTCGACTCTGCGGCGTTGGTCATCTCGCTCATGACGGCCTCATGCGCAGACCATGCGGGAACGGATGGATGCGAGAAGGTCTTCCTGAGGCTTGCGGGCGGCCAGGTCTTCGGGAGGCAATTGCTCCCTCACGGCGGCCTTGCGCTGCCGATTCTCCGCGTCGAGCCGGGCCCGTGCCTCGGCATCGTAGACACGTGCGGGCTGCGACTTGCCGACGATCTCGAGCTCGTAGCCCAATTGCTCGAGCGACCGGCCGGCGACGGACTCGAAGTCGATGATCTGGTCCGTCGACATGCCCGTGAGCCACTTCTTTGTATTGGTCGCTATCACGGGCTTCTTGACGTTTTCCCACATCTTGCCGGAGGCGGCCGTTTTGCTCGCTTCATCCGAACTGTGGAAGTCGAGCATGGCGGGGCTGAACTCAATGCCGAGCCAGCGACACAGCAGGGCCAGGGTCGACTCGGGGTTGCTGGTCAGCTCTTCATAGGACAGTGCGAGGAACTGCGACGAGGGCACGCGCCGTCCGCATTCGAGCGCCAGTTGCTGCTCGGTGTCCCATTGCTTGGCGACGTGGTAGGCCGTCTTTTCGCCCACCACGGCCTTCAGGAAGGACAGGCAGACGTCGCGTCCGTCACGATAGAGGTACAGGTAGCGCACATCATCGTCGCGGAAATAGTGCTCGATTTCGGGCAGGAAATGCACATTGGCCAGCGACTTGCACATCCAGTCCGGCTTGCCGTGGGCCTCTGCCATGCGGTCCATGATGGATCCGAAGACCGCCACGAGGCTGTTGTCACGGCAGCGACGACGGATGTCTGCACGATTGAAATCGACGCCCCAGGAGACCGGATTGACTTCGACGAGACGGACCACATCGTCGACCAAGCGCTGGAAAGCCGCTTCGTCTTTCAGATCGCCGTACGCGGGCAATAGCGGCGCGAAGCGTTCGAGTATGTGAGGTGGGTGGGGGGCTGCGATCGAGGGGGCCTGGTTGATCATCAGGCGCAGCAAGTTGGAGCCGGAACGCTGGGTTCCGATCATGAAGACCTTCATGGGCAGTGCCTCTCTGAATCTTGGAATAGTGAACAGGCCTTGGTCCGCTTCCCTTCAATGGCCCAAAGCCCTTCGACTTTATCGGCTACCAGCGATCTTGAACAGGCGGGAATTCAGTGACTTTCGCGCGACTCATTGGTCACTCTTCGCGCGACTCTCCGGTCACCCGCTCAAGTCGTACTTGCGGGCGCCGATACCCCGCACGACGGCCAGTTCACGTATGACATGGCAGGCCGTAGCAGGCGACCCACGCCATTTCCACCAAGAACCAATGAAAAGGGAATCACCATGACCTATCTGTCACATGCGGCCAAGCTGATGGCTGCGTCTTTTGTCACATGCGCTTGCCTCGTGGCCCCGGCTGCGGCAAACGATCTTCCGGCGGATGTGCAGGCCAAGGTCGAGAAGGCGAAGAAGCGCCTGACCGAACTCGCGGCCGATCCCAGCGTCCTGGCGGCCGTACGCGAAGCCAATGTGCGAGGGGCGGGCGGCATGAACAACGGCAAGTGGATCGATCTTGAAGAGGGTGCCCCGCCGGTCAAGGCGGTGCTGACCACCAACATCAGCGCCCAGATCGCCAAGTGGGAGCAGACTGATGCCACGGTCAACAAGATCGTGTTGCGCGACCACGGCGGCAACCTCGTGGGCGCGAGCGTTCGTCCGCTGCTCTTCAACAACAGCAACCAGCCCGTGTTCATCCAGCCGATGAAGGGGCAGGCCTGGGCTGCGGACAACATCAAGCCGGACCCCACGACGCAGATCCCCAGCGTGCACGTTGCTGCACCGGTGATGGACAGCGGCAAGGCCATTGGCGTGCTGCACGCCGGCGTGAGCGTCAAGTAAACGGCGCCGCGATCTCGGCATCAAGCGAAATGCATCCGCCTGGCAGAGGCGGTGCTACGGAGAAACCATGTTCAAGAATCTGAATGTTGGTGTGCGCCTGGTTGGTGGTTTCGCAATCGTCCTTGCGCTCATGGTGCTCGTCAGCGCCATTTCGCTCAGCAGGTTGTCCGCTATCAAGAGCGACCTGGAGGCCGTGACGGGCGAGGCCCCGGAGCGCCTTGCCAATGCGATGCGCGACCTGGCCCGCGCCCAGGGAACGGCCTTGCGCGATGCATTGATGCAAGACGACGTGGCCTACAAGAAGAAGGAGTTCGATCGCATGAAGAAGGACCGGGCGGAGTACGACCGGACCCTCGCGACGCTGTCGGCCATGCCGATCGAGCCGGAGGTCAAGACCGCGCTCGAAAAGACAGCGGTCATGCTGGAGGCTCTCAAGGCGCCGATGGCCAAGGCGATCGACCGGTCGATGGGAGATGACATGGCGGGCGCCGCCCAGGTGATGCGCGAAGAAGTCAGGCCCGCACAGGCCGCGCATATCGAGGCATTGGAGCACGTGGTCGAATCGATCCAGCGGGCGTCCAAGATCCGTGACGAGCAGGCCAATGCGTCCTATCACCGTGCGGTGACCATGATCGTCGGGTTGTCCGTCGCCGGGCTGCTGGCCGGCGTCGTGGTGGCCTGGCTGATCCAGAAAAGCATCGCGCACCCATTGACGCAGGCTGTCGAGGTGGTTCAGGCGGTGGCCGAGGGCGACCTGTCACGGCAGATCAGGGTGGAGTCGCACGACGAAGTCGGCCGGCTGCTCAAAGCCTTGGTCACGGTGAACCGAGACCTTGGGCGCACGATGCAGAACATTCGCCAGGCGGCAGAAGCGGTCGAGATCGCCTCCACCGAGATCGCCGCCGGCAACGCCGACCTCAGCCGGCGCACCGAGCAGCAGGCATCGAGCCTGCAGCAGACGGCCGCGTCGATGGAGCAGCTCAACGCGACGGTCAAGAACAATGCCGACACGGCACGCAGCGCCGCCCAGATGGCAAGCTCGGCCAGCGCGGCAGCCACCAAGGGAGGGGCCGTGGTGGCCGAGGTGGTGAGCACGATGCAGGCCATTTCGGACAGCTCGAAGAAGATCTCCGACATCATCGGGACCATCGACGGCATTGCCTTCCAGACCAACATCCTTGCGCTGAACGCAGCCGTTGAAGCAGCGCGTGCAGGCGAACAGGGACGCGGCTTCGCGGTGGTGGCCTCGGAGGTGCGGGCGCTGGCTCAGCGCTCGGCGCAGGCGGCCAAGGAGATCAAGACGCTGATCGGTGCGAGCGTCGCGAGCGTGGAAACGGGCGCTCGCCTGGTCGGCGACGCCGGGTCGACCATGAGCGACATCGTGCTGCAGGTCCAGCGCGTGACCGATCTGATCGATGAGATCAGCAGCGCGACGACCGAGCAGACGAGCGGCATCGGGCAGGTCAACCAGGCGGTCTCCCAACTCGACCAGGTGACGCAACAGAATTCGGCGCTGGTCGAGCAAAGTGCGGCGGCTGCGGACAGCCTGAAGCAGCAAGCCGGCAAGATGGTCGACGCGGTGCGGATCTTCAGGATCGCGTCCACCAGCGAAGTTTGCGCATGAACGCAAGGCGGTTGACGCATCCGGTGGCCCAGCTCATGCAAGCCTTCACGACCT
>CBIHPH010000139.1:0-9498 GCA_966212105.1 uncultured Rhizobacter sp. | reverse complement strand
CGCACGCCGCCGGGGCGGCACGCCACTTCACAAAAGGTCCAACGCGGACCGTCGACGAAGATCTCCAGGTGGAAGACCAGGGGCTTGACCACCTTGAGCGAACCCAGCACGCGCCTGGCCACATGCGCATGGTCGAGCCCGTCGGTGCTGATCGCTTCGATCGCGGAGCCGAGAAATCCGCCCTCCTGGAACGAAATGCAGGTGTTGATGTAGCGCGATGCCGTGAGGTGATGCACCGCGGTGCCGTCCCACAGGCCATCGAGGTGATGCATCTCGCCTCGGGAGAACTGCTGGATCAACAGTTCCTCTGAGCCGAACTCCCGGAACACTTCATGAAGATCCCTCGCTCCGTCCACCACCTTGACACCGATCGAACCGCTTCCGAAGCTGGGCTTGACGACCGACCTGCCGTGCCGGGCGAAGAACTCGAGCGCCTGGGCATGCGACGTCACGCGCGCATACGGCGCCACGGGAACGCCGCCGGCTGACGCCCGCTCGTACATCCGATGCTTGTCACGGAACGCGCAGACCTCGTCGACATCGAGCCCCGCAATCCCCAGGCGCATGCGCAACACCCCAGCCCGGATGACGTCGCGCTCGGCGCGGGCGCAGATGTGGGTGATCGTGTGATGCCGCCCCAGACGGTCGACCAGCGCGAACAGCTCGCCGGTGTCGGCATAGTCGGCCAGCACATGGACGGGGGCCCTGCAGCCGCGAAAGCTCTCGGCATTGCCTGCATGGGCGATGTAGATGAACTGCCGGTCGTCGAACCAGCGGTCATAAGGAATTTCGCCGTGATCGTGAAACGCAAGCACGACACTGCATTCGGATGACGATGTCATTTCCAGTTCCTCGATGCGTCATGGCCACCCCTTGAGCTGCAAGACCGCGCGGGCTCGCTCCGGCGACCGAGCGGTGCCGTTCAAGGGATCGATGGGGACGTGGATGGCCGGGAGCGACCCGGAAGCGAGCGGCGTTTTGTCCGCCCTTCCCTGCGCGCCCAGTACCGGCTGGGCAGGTTCAGGTCACAGCGAGATCGGGATCCGATCTGCCGCGATAGATGAAATGGAGCCTGCGGATGGCATCCTTCGCGCGATCCACCGCTTCGGCCGGTGTGTGCCCCACGGCAATGGCCAAGGCCGAACGGTCGAAGCTGTGACGAACCCGGGCGCCCCGGCTGCCCGGCTTCTTCAACAGGTCGAGCGTCTTGATGTGGGCCTGCTTTCTGACGTTGTCCGCCCCACGGATGTCATCGAGCAGCAAGTCTTCGGCAACGCTCGGATTGGCGTACCACACGGCAGCGCTTTGCAGGCAGGTCACCTCCGTGGGCACATCCGCCGTGACATCGAACCCCAGGCTTTGCTTGGCGACGAGCCCGTACAGGTCCACGCCGGTGGCATGCCTGACGAGATCGACGATGCGGTCCCCTCCCACCCGGGTGTGCGTTTCAATGATCCGCGGGCCACTGGCAGTCAGCATCAATTCAGTGTGAGACGGGCAATCGCGGTAGCCGAAGGCCGAAAGAATGCGCTTGACGTACCGCTCGATCTCCGCGCTGGCCTGCGCCTCGAGCGGTGCAGGAACCTGATGCCCGACCTCCACGAAGTTCCGGGCATCCTTGTACTTCTTCGTGATCGCCAGGATGTGGTGCGTGCCTCGGGCGGTGATCGCCTCGACGCTGTACTCCTCGCCCACGAGGAATTCTTCGATGATCACGCCTCGCTCCAGGCTCGCTTCACCCACCCAGGCGAGCGCTTCATCGACGTCGCCTGCCTGGCTCACCTTCGCGACGCCGATGCTCGCCTCGCCGTCGACCGGCTTGATGATGCAGGGAAAGCCGATCTCACCGATGGCCGCGCGTGCGCGATCGGCCCCTGTGGCAAACGCATGGCGACAACTTGGAATGCCATGCTTGTCGAGCGCCGCCCGCATCTGCGACTTGTCGGTGACGAGGTTCAGCAGTTCCAGGTCGATCGCCGTGGGCACATCGAGCTTGAGCGCAATGCCATGAGCCAGTGCCTGGGAGCGATCATTGAAAGCCGCAACGGCATCGAAAGGCCCATGGCGGTGCAGCGCCGCTGCGACGTCATGCCAGGCGGCGTCGGGCGCGTCGTCGTGCAGCAAGGCGATATGGGCATAGCCTTTGGACAAGTCTTCCGCCAGCGCTTTGCCGCGCTGAATCAACAGGACGACCTCATGACCCTGTTCCAACAGGCTGTCGTGGCAAGGGCGATTCGTGCCAAGAACCAGAACTCTCATTGGGTTTTCCCTCCCGCTTGTTCAGCCGACATGTCCAACGTGAAAGTTCTGTCACTCTATGGAAATTCGTCGAAGCTTCATCCTCCCAAGTAGCGATGAAGCGGAGGGGCGTGGGCGAGTTGAGCGGTGCGGGATGAAGTTGCTTGGATGCTGCGGGCACAGTGGGCCCCGGCGTTCGCCGGGGTGACGCTTTTTCATGCCCGCTCGCCCCTTCCGTCATACCGGCGAAAGCCGGTACCCACTCGGCCCAGGGCGGGCCGGTTTTCGGTTTTTCACCGGGGAGACGCTTCTCAGGCCTCCGTCTCGCTTCCGGCGCCCGCCATCAGTTCTTCCTTGCGGGCCGCAAGCTCCTCACCGAGGGCGGCAACGTCCAGGCCGGCTTTCTTCACGGCCTTGAAGATTTCGTTCTGTTCTTCCTCGATGTGGTGGTCGACGTACTCGCCAAGCACCTTGATGGTGGCATCGAAGTGATCGTCGCCGGGATCGGACGATTCGATCTGGGCAATGAGCTCCTTCGCGGTGGCGTGTTCCACGTCGGCCTCGTCGATGAGCTCCGGATCCTCCAGCACGTCGCGTGCGGCCGGGTAGAAGATTTCCTCTTCGATCTGGGCGTGCACGGTCAGCATGTGGCAGATCGTCTGCGCGAGCT
Organism: uncultured Rhizobacter sp.; assembly: GCA_966212105.1. Classification (GTDB taxonomy): domain Bacteria; phylum Pseudomonadota; class Gammaproteobacteria; order Burkholderiales; family Burkholderiaceae_C; genus Rhizobacter. The sequence continues at coordinate 6,590 of CBIHPH010000139.1, read as the reverse complement.
CCTGTCTTTCATCATCGCCAGCCTCGCTTTTGGCGAGCTTCTCGTATTGCTTGAACAGCTTCCTGACCTCCTCATGGTCGGCGGTCAGGAGCTTGAACGCATCGTTCGAAGCGGATTCACGGCTGGACTTGGCGGGGGACTTCTTGGCTGCGGGCATGGGCTGCTCCTGGCTGGTGAAGGGTTGAACATGAAAAGACATGATCAAACTGCACCGTTCCGGGAGGCGTAGGGCGGCCTGTCCAATGCATGTCGGACAAGCGCCCGAACAGGACACCCTTCACCCACCGCCAGCCGATGGCGCCGGAGAGGATGTCTGCTGCGCAGGGGCTGCCGGTGCGGCCGAACGGAAGTTCATCGGCACGTCACCTCGCACACCGGCCACGACCACCCGGTGCACGAAGTCGAGCTTGCGCACCACGGGCACTGGAATGACGAAGGGGTAGTTGTCCTGGTTGCCCAGGCTGCGCGCCATGGCGTTGACGAACTGGGAAATCGGAAGCCATTGCTCGATGAGCACGCGGCTGAAGTCGACATGGACCCATTCGTCCATGCGTGTGTCCACCGGCGGCGCCCCCGGCAGCGCGTGATCGAGATGCAAACCCCAGGCCGATGCGGTCTCCAATCCCGACTCGATGAGCATGTAATGCGCCCAGCATTCCGCCCAGTCCTCCCACGGATGGGCGCTGGCATACGCGCTGACAAATTCCGTTGCCCAATCGGTACGCGGCGCAGCATAGTGAGCATGGAGCGCCTGGCTGTAGTCCAGGCGCTCGTCGCCGAACAGCTCGCGAAACGGTTCATGCCATGAGGTGCCGGCAATGAGGCGATCCCAGTAGTAGTGGCCGATCTCGTGCCGGAAGTGCCCGAGCAAGGTGCGATACGGCTCGCGCAGACGCGTGCGCATCTGTTCCCGCCGGGCATCATCGGCCTCCGCGATGTTGAGCGTGATGACGCCGCTGTCGTGCCCGGTCAAAACCTTCGTTCCAGGTTCGAGTTGCTCGAGGAACTGGAACGAGACGCCGTGCTCAGGATCCTCGGACTTGCTGGGCGCAGGCAGTCCCAGTGACAGCAGGTTGTAGAACAGGCGGCGCTTGGCCCGCTCGATGCGCGTCCAGTACGCCAGGTTCTCAGGCTTGCCCAGCCACGGAAGCACCTGGGTGGTCCGGCAGGAGATGCAGAATGGGTTGGAGTCCGCTGTCGGCACCATCCAGTTGCAAACGCCGGTCTCGGTGTAGTTGGCGCACGGTTTCCACCCGGTCGGATCACCGATGCGGCGCCATGCGCCGTCTGGTTGCACCTTGAATGCGCCCATCAGGCGTTCACCGGGTACGAACCCAAGCGTGGCGCCACAGCCCTCGCAGCGAATGTTCTCGAAGAACACCCGCCGGCCGCATTGCGCGCAGGAGAGATTTTTCAAGGGCGCCCCTGTTCAGTGCAAGGGCGACGGTGCGAGAACAACGAGCATGAGGTCCTCCTGGAAGGCACTCAGCTTAGTCTGCACCAAGGGCAGGCGCACGCTCATCGAACCCCGACGCCGCGTAGGCGATCAGGCCATCATGGCAAACCGCCGGTCACGGGCCCAGGAAATCGGGCACCTTGCCGTCCTGAGGTTTCACAGCCATGAACCGTGCGGCCAGCCGGGACTGCAGCGAGGTGGGCAACGGCGCAAAGCCGGTGCCGCGCGTGAGATCGTCACCGCGCATGAAACACCAGTAGAGGAACCGGAGCGCCTCGTTGACGTCCTGGGCCTTTGCCGGTTCGGCATCGAAGAGCACGAAGCTGGCCATCGTGATCGGCCAGCTCGCCGATCCCGGGCGGTCGATGATGGACGCGGCGTCATCCCCGCGCCTTGCCACGTCGCTCTCCAGGAGGGCTGCGCGAAAACCAGCTTCCGAGGCGGTGACCCAGTTGCCGGAGGCGTTCTTGAGCTTGACCGTGGCCAGGCGGTCCTGTTCGGCCCGGTCGTAGCTCACGTACGCGATGGCGCCGCTGCGGGCCTTCAGTGAGCGCACCATGCCATCGTTGCCTTCGGCGCGTTCCACTTCGCCGGGCCAGGTCGGCTGCTGACCAATGCCCACATCGCGTTTGAACGCGGGCGACACAGCCGCCAGGTAGCGTGTCAAACCTTCGGTCGTGCCCGATTTGTCTGCACGGACGACGCGCCGGATAGGATGTGCCGGCAACGGCACGCCGGGGTTGAGCGCAACGATGCGAGGATCGTTCCAGTGGCGCACCTCACCCGCCATGATGGCAGCGAGCACCTCCCCGGTCAGATGCAGGCGCTTGTCGCCGAGCCCCTGCACGTTGATGACCGGGACGATGCCACCGACCAGCATCGGCACTTGCACGAGTTGGCGCTTGGCCAGTTCCTCAGGTGGAAGCGGCGAATCGCTGCCGCCGAACTGGACCGCGCGGGCCGTGATCTGCTTGACCCCGTCGCTCGAACCGGTAGGTTGGTAGCGCACCGGCTTGCCGGTGGCCTTCTCGAACGTCTGCGCCCATTTGGCATAGACCTGGGAAGGAAACGAGGCCCCCACCCCTTCGACCCCCGCGCCCCGGGCCGGCAGCGCCGCCGCAAGCACGCACACCGCCACCACACCCCTCAACTGCATCCACATCGGTTCGCTCGTTCTGATCTTCTCCGGAGAATCCGGCGGTCAGCCATTCTAGGAGAGTCGTCACGAAGCGAATGCGACGGAGTTCACACAGAGAGCAGGACCGCGGCCAGTGCAGCTGCCAGCACGAGGCCCGTGATGACTGCTGCGGTGCAGCGCTCGATCCGCTCAGCGCTGGGCGACAAGGGTTCCCGGCACTCGGCCGCCTTGCGCAAGGTGTCGGTGGAAAGGGTCAAAAGAGACATCGGATTCATCACGACCTCCGTGGATGCCGACAGGCACCTCAACGCTTGCCAGTGTGCAGTCGCCGGGTTGCGCTGAAGCGTCGAAATGAAGGGTGATCAGCTTCATTTGTAAAGAAAAGGCACGCGCCCCGGAACGACGTGGAGGCGCCACCACCCAGGTCGATCGTCGGGCGGTGAAGACCATGACAAAAAAATTGAAACAGCGGCGAAATGCGAGGACGCCGCCGACCATTGCAAACTGTCGGAAAATCTCGCGCTTTTTTCAACTGCGGTTGCAACCAACATCCCCATGAGCGACACAAGCCCACTTCCCCCGATGCCCGACCGCCTGTCCGTCGATCCCCGCAGCCCTCACCATGCCGCAGCCGTGCTGGCGCACGAGATCGGCATCCGGTTCAACGGCCAGGAGCGCTTCGACGTCGAGGAATACTGCATGAGCGAAGGCTGGGTCAAGGTGCCCGCCGGCCGCACGCTCGACCGCAAAGGCCAGCCGATGATGATCAAGCTGAAAGGCAAGGTGGAAGCCTTTTACCGCTGAAGCGCACCCGCGTACACTGGACCGCAAGGCCCGTGGCGCCGTCTGGCCGGGGGCCCGCAGAGATGGGGAGCAACCGATGGCCCACGGACAATCGACACCCCGCAAGCCCCAGGCCGGCGACATTGGCGAAGAGCGGTTTCGCCTGCTCGTCGAGAGCGTGCAGGACTATGCGATCTTCATGCTCGACCCCGATGGCACGGTGCGCAGCTGGAACGCCGGTGCCCAGCGGCTCAAGGGGTACTTGGCCGATGAAATCATCGGCAAGAGCATGGAGGTGTTCTACCCGGCGGACGCCATCGCGCGTGGCTGGCCCGCCGAGGCGTTGAAGCGTGCCGCGGCCCAAGGCCGCATCGAAGACGAAGGCTGGCGCGTCCGAAAGGATGGCCAGCGCTTCTGGGCCAGCGTCGTGATCACTGCCTTGCGGGATGCCTCAGGGAAGTTGCAGGGATTTGCCAAGGTCACCCGCGACCTCAGCGAACGGCGCCAGCACGAGGAAGCTCTCCGGCAAAGCGAGGCGCAGCTGCGCCTGCTGATCGACGCGGTCGAGGACTGCGCCATCTTCATGTTGTCCCCGGCCGGCGAGGTGCTCACCTGGAATTCCGGCGCCGAGCGCATCACCGGATATGCCGCGAGCGAGGTCACCGGGCGCCATTTCGACATGTTCTTCACCGAGGAGGACTTGGCCACCGGCCTGCCCGCGCGTGAACTCGACATGGCCCGGCGCACCGGCCGCGCCCAGACCGAAGGTTGGCGCCTCCGCAAGGACGGGCAGGTGTTCTGGGCGAACGTCACCTTGTCGCGCATGCTGGCCCCGGACGGCACCTTGCGAGGCTACGCCAAGGTGACCCGCGACCTCTCCGAACAACAACGCTGGGCCGAACTCGGCAAATCCAACCGCCGGATGGAAGAATTCCTCGCCATGCTGGCGCACGAACTCCGCAACCCCCTGGCCCCGTTGCGCAACGCGGTCGAGATCATGGCGCTGCACGAGGAATTGCCGCCCTTCATGGCGGACGTGCGCCAGCTCATCGACCGCCAGACCCGGCACCTCACGCGGCTCGTCGACGACCTCCTCGATGTGGGGAGGATCACCACCGGCAAGATTTCACTGCTCAAGGGCTGGCTGGACGTGCGCGAAGTGATACGGGCGAGTGTCGATTCGATCCGGCCACTGGCCGCGCAGAAGCGGCAGTCCATCACTCTGGACCTGCCGGGCGAGCCGGCCGGCATCGTGGGCGATGCGACGAGACTTGCCCAAGCGTTCCAGAATCTGTTGACCAACGCGACGCGGTACACGCCGGACGGTGGAGCGATCCGAGTCACCGGCTTGCCACAAGGTGCCAACTTCCGGATGGAAGTCATCGACAACGGCATCGGGCTGCAGCCGGGCGCCAGCGACCGGATCTTTCATTTGTTCTCGCAGGAGCCCATCTCGAGGGACGCCGCAGACACCGGCCTCGGCATCGGACTGAGCCTGGCGCGCCGGATCGCCGAACTGCACGGCGGCAACCTCACGGCCAGCAGCGCCGGGCCCGGCCAGGGCAGCACCTTCACCATGGTGTTGCCCATGTCTCGCCGCCCTTCCCAAACCGCCCCCATGACCGACGAGCGCCCCGCCTTGCGCAGCCGGCGCGTGCTGGTGATCGACGACAACCAGGATTCGACCGATTCGATGGTGGCCGTGCTCAGCCTTCTCGGACACCAGGCCAAGGGGGCCTACGGAGGCTCAGACGGGTTGGCCGCGGCCAAAGCCTTCTGCCCCGACGTCGTGCTCCTGGACCTCGAGATGCCCGACATGGATGGCTTCGAAGTCGCCCGGCAACTGCGCAGTCACTTCGACGACCACCTGCTGATCATCGCAGTGACGGGGTATGGCCGCCAAGGTGACCGCCAATCCACCCTCGTGACCGGCTTCGACGGTCACCTCACGAAGCCTGTGGGATTCGAGCAACTGGAAGCAGTGCTGGCGGCCGTCACCCCTGCGGCGCACTGAATCCGCGCCCAATGGCCCAGGTCGACGATCACCTGCGCCTCTTCCTTGCCCTGTGGCCGGGCCGGACGGCCCAAGCCCGTGCGGTCGCCTGCCAGTCGGCCCAATCCTGGCCTGCCGGCTCGCGTCTGGTCGCACCGGAAGACCTGCATGTCACCCTCCATTTCCTTGGCACTGTTGCGCCCGACACCTTGCCTGACCTGTGTGCACAGCTCGACGTCTCACCATGCCACGTGGCCTTGACGCTCGATCGACTGGAGCCGTGGCGAAAGGGCTTGGCCGTCTTGGCGGGAGCCCACGTGCCACGGGCCTTGCGGGAACTTCATTTGCGCCTCGCCGAGCGGCTCCAGTCACTGGGCATGCGTGTAGACGAACGCCCCTACCGACCTCACATGACGCTGGCACGCAAGGCTACCGGCATGAGCTCCACGCCCGTGCGTCCCATCAAGATGCAAGCAGTGCGGTACGCGCTAGCCGCATCCCAACACGGCCACTTCCTGAGGCTTTGCTGGTTTCCGACGCTTGTGAAACTCCCATTACGTAGCCAACCAGTCGTCCGACAGCCGTAATGCGAACGCCAGACCCATCTCCGTCGTGCTGGCCGAGCCGCAGAGATCTTGTGTGCGGGGGGGCCGCACGAAGAACGTTTCCATGGCTTTCATATTGCGTCATGCGCCGCGCGCCCGGCACCCTTCCCCCTCCGTCAGGAAGTCAAGCATCAGAGCACCGGACCAGATCATGGCGACGGGGTTTGCTATGTTGCGTCTGTAGATGTCGGGTGCCGAACCATGCACCGGCTCGAACAGTGACGGAAAGCGCCGCTCAGGGTTGAGGGTTTGGCCAATCGTGCCCGCCAGCGCCGGCGCCGGCCCAAGGGGCCGACAGGATGTCGCCAAACAAGTTGCTCCGTCCACCACGTCGAAGCGCTGCCGCTGCCGCACGAAGCGTGCGGTCAAGATGTCGACGTGCTGCTTGTCCAACGTCACCTGCGGGAGGCCTGCGCGATGGCATTGGCACGGCTGTCCCACCACGGCATGGCGATCGCCACGCCGTTAATCTTTGTGGCCATCGTCACGTGCCTGCGCTCGCGCCCCGCGGCCAGGTCAAAGGCAAACTTGAGGATTCGATCGGTGCCTTGGCGGCTAGATGTGAAGTGTCAACAGGTTCTTTCGTGAGACTGAGAGGCGGCTCATGGGAACCTT
>CBIHPH010000138.1:0-10154 GCA_966212105.1 uncultured Rhizobacter sp. | reverse complement strand
ACCCCGCCGCCTGACAGATAGATGGCCCGGTATCCCGCGCGCCTGGCCAGCAGGGCGTGATTGGCATTGATGGCACCGACCACCTGCAGCGGTGATTCATCGTTCAAGGCCTGGCGGAAGCGGGCGCCGGCACTGGTGGGCAAAGGGGATGTCATGGCAGTCTCGGGTAGCAGTGGTCGGTGCGATGGAGGACGGACAAGGCCGAGGGTGGCCGGCGCAAACCACCTTGCACCGATGGTATCGCGCGATGACGTGCAACGCCGCCGTGGAGGTCCGTGCCGGCCTGCCCGCGGCCGGTGCGCAGATGCCCGCACAATTCACGTCATGAACCTCGAACCTGACACCGTCTTCGTCCTCGGCGCGCAGGACCCGGAAATGCGCGAGATCGAACGAATCGTCCAGGATGCAGGCCTGACCTGCCTGCATGCCGCCTCGGGCGGCCGGCGCTGCACGCCGGATGTGGCGTACGAGGCCGACAGTGTCGTGCGCGTCGGCAGCGATGGCATGGCCCGCCAGGCCGTGCTGCGCCCCACGGCGCCTGCCGTATGGGTCGAATGTCGCATCACGGGAAGAGAACCGCTCGTGCGCGTCGACCACCATCACCCGGGCGACCCGGGCTACACGGCTGCGCCCGAAGACTACCTGCTGGGGTCATCGCTCGGACAGGTGCTCGCCTTGCTCGGCCGTGAGCCCACGGAGACCCAGCGCCTGCTGGCCGCGAGCGACCATTGCCTGACCGCCGCCTACCAGGGCCAGTGCCCCGGCGTAGATCCGCACGAGCTGCTGTTCCTGCGGGCCTCCTGGAAGGCGCACATCACGCAGCGCACCCTGACCGACGTCATGGAGGGCATCCTCGATGCCGCCGCGCGGGTGCGCCGTCATCGGGACGCTTCCTCCGGGGAAAGCCGATTCCTCGATCCCACCCGGGTGCCAGCCGACCTTCCGGAAGGCGCGGCCTATGCCGGCATACCGGTGCGGTATCGGGCCTGGATGCCCGATGGCAGGGTCAAGGAAATGTTCAAGGGCGGCACGCCTGAGGCCATCGAGGCCTTTCTCGATGAACACCGTGCTGCCGGTCGCGAGGTGTATGGCAACCCCCATCGGGGATACGGCGGGGCCTACTGGCCGGCATGACGCCGGGGGCCCTGCGGCAGCCAGAGCCGCGATCAATGGTGCGGTGAACGACGCGTCAGCGTGCGGCCGCTGCGGCCCTGCGTACGCGCTCCACGGGTCGGCGCTCGGGAATGCGGGTGGCATGGCGCTCGACGCTGTAGCGCCACTGCGGCAATGAACGGGCGAGTTTGCGCACGCCGTCAGGCTCGGCTTCGACCAGCATCGTGCCCACGCCCGTCTGCACGACGGTGACCCCCGCCGCCCGTGCCGTCGCACGCGCGGCGCGAATGGTCTTGGCGTCGAGCGACTCCTTCGCGTAGAAGACGTAGCGGTCCATGGGGCCGATTATCCCGGATTCCACCGCGGGCCGCTCACTTCTCTGCCCCACCGGCCTGGGGCCAGGGCACTCTTCACGCTTTCACCGGCGTGTTCGGCTTTCCCTATCGTGCCAGGCCCTCGCCCTGCATTTCCCGGGGCAAGTTCACATCCTGGGCGTGCTGCCGGGCCAGCGCCACGATGGCCTCGGCGCGGGCTGCATCGCGCGGCAGCCGGCGCACCGCAGGGGTCAGCGCCAGACGCCGGGCAAGCACCCCGGTGGCCACGGGGCACGCCATGGACGTGCCGTCCATGACCCCCCACCGGTCGTTGAAGATCGTGGAGACGATGCCCACGCCCGGTGCCGTGAGCGCCACCTTGGCACCGCGGTTGGAGAAGGTGGCCAGGAAGACGGTGTGTCCGGCAATCTCGCAGCCGCGGTGCCGCCCGACATGCAAATGCTGAGCCGCGCCATCGGGCCAGCTGTCCACGAGCCCGATGGCCGACACGGCAAGCGCCCGGGTGTACCGAGCCGGATAGTCCACCTGCCCCCGGCCGTCGTTGCCTGCGGCCGCCACGCACACGCTGCCGAGTTGCCAGGCCTGGTCGATGGCATCGCGAATGGCGCCGTCGGCCGAACCACCGCCAATGCTCAGGTTGATGAGGTCGCATCCATCGACCGCGGCCTGCTTGATGGCGCTGCTGATCGCGAACGAGGACGATTGTTCGGCCCCTTCGGCGAACACCCGGTACGCCCTGAGCACAGCGGCGGAGGCTTCGCCTCGCCGCCAGCCACCGGCCCGGGAGGCGATCACCCCCGCGACATGCGTGCCGTGGCCGTGCCAGTCGCTCAACCGGCGTGGGGATTCCCCCGTGGTGTTGCGCCCTCCGGCGATGTCGAGCGCTCGGTGGCGCCCCACGCCGGTATCGACCACGCCAACCACCACCCCTCGGCCATCGCCGACCCTGCGCTTGCCGTGCACGAGCCCGCGGGCGTCCGGCCCCTCGGTGAGCGCCGGCAAGTCCACGCCGAAGGCGGCCGGGCCGACCGGCACATCGGGCAGCATCACGGGCCAGGCCCCGTGCAGCGGATCGATGTGCAAGGCCTGCAACTGCCGCACATGCTCGCCGAGCTTGAGCGATGCGCAGCCGTAGCGGTCGGTCACCGCTTCGGTGGCGATGCCGCGGTCGACGTCCACGACGGCCGTGACGAGCACGTCTTTGAGCGGCATCCGGGCGGTGCGCACGATGACGGTCCACGTGCGTTCGGCACCGGCTCCGGCTTTCACGGTTGAACGCGCCAGGCGGGGCAGCATCAGGCCGAAGCGTTCCAGTCCGTACCACTGTTCCTCGAACACCTTCACGCCGGGGGCAGCCGCCTTCACGTCTTCCACGGTCAATCCGCCGGGTTCGACGAGAACCGCGCCATCCGGGCGCGATGTGTTCACCACCTGCAGGCCGGAGACCCGCGGGTGGGACGCGTTGGCGGCCCGGATCGCCGCGGTCATGGCACGCAGCGCATGGGGCGCGGCTTCCGGCTCCCCGAGCGGGGTGGCCTTGGGGATGAGAATCAGTCGAGGCAGGGAAGGGGGCATCGGCATGAGCATGCGGCGATTGTGGTGGCCGGGTGGGTCATGCCGTGAGCCAGTGGGTGTCAGCATGAAACAAGGGGCGGGAAATGAATGGATTGCCGCATGCGGAATGGCCGCCGGCGCGCGCCCATGTCGGCAACTTTCCCGCGCTCTGCGGCCGATCGCGGGCCATGCAATACTGGTCCGGAATCGGTCGACGCTCACCAGGCTTGCACATGAATCGTCGAGCACACCTGCGTACCAGTGGCCGCATGGGCAGGCATGCGGCCGCTGATTTCAGCCTCCGGCCGCTGATCCGCGGTGCCGAGGCCGAGGCCGCCTGACGTGGCGCTGCCCATCCGGATGTTCCCGCAGACGGCCAGTCTGCACATGAAGCTCATGCTGCTGCTGGCTTTGCTGGTCGCCGTGGTTGCGGGCATGTCCGCCCATGTGCTGATCGAACGAGAGCGTGAGCGGCGGATCTCTGAACTGGAGGGCCGGGCCACGCGCATCGCCGAGCTGTTCAGCCGCTCCCTGGGTCAGGCCCTGTGGAACTCGGACCGCGCTGCCATTGACGGCCAGCTTGCCGCCATGTCGCCCAACCCCGAGGTGGCCCAGTTCCGCGTCACGGCGGTGAACCGCGGCGTCGTGTCGTCGGTGACGAAGCTGACGGGGGCGGACCTGACCGATGGCGTCGTGCGAGACCGGCCGGTCGTCTACGTTCCGCTCGACGGCTCGCCCCCGCAAACGGTCGGCGAAGTGAGGGTCGTGATGACGCGGGCCGCGGCAGAGAAGGCGATCGATGCGGCGCGGCGCACGATCCTCGGGCTGGCGGCAGTGGGCGTGTCCATCCTCTACGCAGCCACGTTCGTGCTCCTCAGGCACCTGGTGACCCGACCCATCCGCCACATGGAACAAGCGGTCGATCGCATCGCCGGGGGTGATTTCGACGCGCGTTGCGCGGTGGAATCGGGCGATGAGCTGGGCAGGCTCGCCGCGCGCGTCAACGCGATGGCCGACCGCCTGAGCGAATCGACCCGGCGTTTGCGCGACAGCGAGTGGAAGTACCGCGGGATTTTCGAGAATGCGCTGGAGGGCATCTTCAGGCTCGATCGGGACGGCCGGCTGCACGATGCCAATCCTGCGATGGCCCGCCTGTTGGGCTATGCCACGCCGGTCCAATTGATCGCTGCGACACGGAATGCCAGGGAGGGCGATCGCGCCCCTGCATGCGGCGACCCGTTCACGCCGGCACAGGTCGACGCCTTGTTCGAGGCGCTGGAGCGGGACGGGGAAATCGCCGGCATGGAGTTGCAGCTTTGCCGCGCCGACGGCGACCCCATCTGGGTCCAGCTCAACGCGCGTTGGCAAAGCGGCAGCCATGCCAGTGCCGCTCGACAAGGGCTCGAAGGCCTGATCACCGACGTGTCGGCGCGAAAGCAGGCCCTGGAAAACCTGCGCAGGCACCGTGACGAATTGGAAAGCGCCGTTCGCGATCGCACCGCGCAGCTCAACGAGGCCAAGGAAAAAGCCGAGGTGGCGAACAAGGCCAAGAGCGTCTTCCTCGCCAACATGAGCCATGAAATCCGCACGCCGATGAATGCCATCCTCGGCATGTCGTACCTGGCGCTCAAGAGCGGGCTCAATCCTCAGCAGCAGAATTACATCCAGAAGGTTCATGTGTCGGCGGAATCCCTGCTGGGCATCCTCAACGACATCCTCGACTTCTCGAAGATCGAAGCGGGCAAGCTGGACATCGAATCCATCCCGTTCAGCCTGGGCGATGTCATGGACAACCTGGGCAATGTGCTGGGCATGCGCGCGGAGGAACGCGGCCTGGAGCTGCTGTTCGTCGAGCCGCCGCAACTGCCCACGGCGCTGGTGGGCGATCCGTCGCGCCTGGGTCAGGTGCTGCTCAACCTGGGCGACAACGCCGTCAAGTTCACCGAGCGAGGTGAAGTGATCGTGACCGTCGAGGTTCTCCGGCGCGAGGCCACCTCCGTGCAGCTGCGGTTCGAAGTGCGCGATACCGGGGTGGGCATGAGCGCGGAGCACCAGCAGAGGCTGTTCCAGCCGTTCACTCAGGCCGATGCCTCCACGAGCAGGCGCTATGGCGGCACCGGCCTCGGCCTGGCGATCAGCCGGCACCTGGTGCGCCTGATGGGAGGTGAACTGAGGGTGGAAAGCAGCCCCGGCGAGGGCAGCCGCTTCCATTTCACCCTGCCGTTCGGCTTGCAGGAGGAGGCTCAGGCCCATCAGCCTGCCGAGCCGCACGAGCATTTGCGGAGCGCACGTGTGCTGATCGTGGACGACAACGCCTGCGCCCGGGAGGTGATCACGGACATGGCCGCGGCATTCGGCCTGTCCACCGACACGGCGGCCGACGGATCCGAGGCGCTGCGGAAGGTGGAAGAGGCGGACGCAGCCGACGAGCCCTACGGGCTCGTTCTGCTGGACTGGAAAATGCCCGGCATCGACGGCGTGGAGTGCGCCCGCCTCCTCAGTCAGCGGCTCGGGAGGCACCCCGCGCCCACGGTGCTGATGTTGACGGCCTTCAGCCGCGACGAGGCCTTGCAACGCCTGGCCGAGCACAGCCTGAGCGTGGCCGGCTTGCTGACCAAGCCCGTCACACCCTCGACGCTGCTCGATGCCTGCAGCGCGGCGCTCGGCATCGAAGCCTTCCGAACCACCCGCTCGGCGCAACGGGAGGAAGCGTTGCTCGAACAGCAGGCGGATTTGCGGGGAGCGCGGGTTCTTCTGGTGGAGGACAACATCATCAACCGGGAACTGGCGCTGGACGTGCTGAGCCGGGCTGGTATCACCGTGAGCGTGGCCACCCACGGCCAGGAGGCGCTGGACATCCTGGGCCGGCAGCGTTTCGATGCGGTGCTGATGGATTGCCAGATGCCCATCATGGACGGCTACGCCGCTACGCGCGCTTTGCGCGCACGACCCGAGCTGAAGGCGCTGCCAGTCATCGCGATGACGGCCGACACCATGGTGGGTGATCGCGAGAGAGGGCTCGCAGCCGGCATGAACGATCACATCGGCAAGCCGATCCGGATCGAGGAGTTGTTCGCCACGCTCGCGCGCTGGGTGCGGCCCCGGGGCGACCGCGCAGGCAACCATGGTGCCGCTTCGGGGGCGACTGCAATTCATGGGGCACCGTTTGAACTGCCCGGCGTCGATACCGCCGCCGGCATGGCCGGCCTGATGGGCAACGATGCGCTGTACCGCCACCTGCTGCGGATGTTCCGGGACAAGGAGGCTGATTTCGCCACTCGCTTCTCCGCGACACGGGCGACGGGCGATGAAGCGGCCACGGCTCGCATGGCGCACGACCTCAAGAGCACCGCCGGCACGCTCGGCATCCGGGCTGTTGCAGAAGCGGCCGCGGCGCTGGAGAAGGTCTGCCTGCAGCATGTCGACGGCGAGGACGTCGATGCGCAGCTGCAGCGCGTGGTCAGCTGCCTGGCGCCGGTGATCAGCGGCCTGCAGGCCGCGCCGGAGATCGGTTGATGGACCGCGGCGGTGCATGTGACAGGCTTTGCGCCCGAAAAGTGGGAGGATTCAGGAATGAGCAAAGCATTCACGAAAGAATCGGACAGCGACGATGACGACGACGTGCTGGCGCTGCCTGCGCTGCCGGCAGGCGGCAAGAACTACATCACCCCGGACGGCTATCACCGCCTGCGCACCGAACTGGTCTCCTTGCTGGATGAGGAGCGGCCCAAGGTGGTCGAAGTGGTTTCGTGGGCCGCCAAGAATGGCGACCGTTCGGAAAACGGGGACTACCTGTACGGCAAGAAGCGATTGCGCGAAATCGACCGCCGCATCCGGTTCCTCACGAAGCGGCTCGACATCGCCGAGGTCACCGATCCGTCGCTCCACCACGGCCGCGACCAGGTGTTTTTCGGTGCCACGGTCACCTACGAGAACCAGCGCGGCGAGCAGAAGACCATCACGATCAAAGGCATCGACGAGGCCAACAGCACCCAAGGGGAGGTCAGCTGGATCGCGCCCATCGCATGGGCGCTTCTCAAGGCCCGCGTGGGGGACGAGGTGCAGCTGTTGACCCCTGGAGGCTTGGAGCGGGTGGAGGTGCTGGAGGTCCGCTACCCGGCGCCCGGTGACCCGACCGGCCCATCAAGCAAAGGCTGAGCTCGAGCGAGGCCGGGTCAGGAGGGCGTGACCGGCCGATGTTCCTTGCCCTGCTCTTCTTTCATTTCGCGGCTGAGGAAGAAGTTCAGTGCCGTGCGGATGACGGCGATGGCCGCGAGCTTGCCGATCCGGTCCCAGGTGGGCGCAATCGCGGTGGAAAGGATGTCGGCGCCGAGTTGCAGTTCGAGGGCGAGCGCCAGGTAGCGTGCGAAGGCCAGGCGGATGGTCGTGAAGTCTTCACCGCGACGAACGGCCATGTGCCGCAACAGTCCAGCCACGGCAATCACGATCCCTGCGGCGATCACGAGGGCGCCGAGCGTCTCGATCAGGAGCCGCAGCCATTCGACAGCCGATTGAACTGTCTGTTCGACGACGGGGAATGTGGAGTCACTCACCGCGCCGAAAGATGGTTCAGGGCTTGACCCGGGTCACGCGCAGCACGGCGCTGGCGCGGCGGAGCGTGCGCAGCACGTCGGCGAGGTGGAGGCGGTCGCGCACGCTGATGAGCAACTGCAGTTCGGCCGTCTCCGAGGCGGGCTCGTTGCCCATTTCGATGTGCGTGATGTCGGCTTCGGCGGCGCTGACGGCCGCTGCCACCTGGGCGAGCACGCCCTTGCCATTGCGCAGAAGGATCATCACGGCGGTTTCGAAGGCCCGGGTGGGTTCTTCGGCCCAGTCCACGGTCATCCACCGTTCACTGTCACGTTCGAACAGGCGCTTGCCCACGCCGCATTCGCCCGTGTGCACCATCAGGCCTTCGCCGCGGCCCAGGTAACCGACGATGGTGTCGCCCGGAATGGGGCGGCAGCACGGGGCGAGCTGCACCGAGGCGCCTTCGGCCCCGTCGATCACGACGAGGCCCTGGGTGGGCGTGGCGTCGTCGGCCGCGGCATAGCGGCCCATCGTGAGCGTGAGCGCATCGGGCCTGACCCCATGTTCGCCCATCAGCTGCGCGAGCCGCTTGGCCACGATGGTGGCGATCTTTCGGCCGAGGCCCACGTCGATCAGCAGGTCGCTGCGGCTGCGGTTGCCGCTCCAGCGGGTGAGCTGCTGCCACAGGCCGCCTGGCGCGCCCTCGGCGGGGTCGGCCGGCGGCAGCGCCAGGCCCTCGGCGCGCAGCGCCTGGGTCAGCAGCTTTTCGCCCAGCTGTTCCGACTCCTCCTGCTCCATGTTCTTCAGGTAATGGCGGATCTTCGAACGCGCCCGGCCGGTGCGCACGAAATTCAGCCAGCCCGGGTTCGGGCGTGCACCCGGCGCGGTGATCACCTCGACCACATCGCCGCTGCGCAATTCGGTTCGCAGCGCCACGGGGTCGCCGTTGACCTTGGCGGCCACGCAGTGGTCGCCGATGTCGGAGTGGATGGCGTAGGCGAAGTCGACCGGCGTGGCGCCGCGGGGCAGGGCCATGATCTTCGACTTCGGCGTGAACACATAGACAGCGTCGGGGAACAGGTCGATCTTGACGTGTTCCAGGAATTCGCTGGCGTCGCGGGTTTCATCCTGGATGTCGACGAGCGATTGCAGCCAGAGCGCACCCAGGCGCTGGGCATCCTGCATCTGGCTGCCGCCCGACTTGTACATCCAATGCGCCGCAATGCCTTTCTCGGCCACGGCATGCATGGCCTCGGTGCGGATCTGGAACTCCACCGCCGTGCCGAGCGGGCTCACCAGGGTGGTGTGCAGCGACTGGTAGCCGTTGGCCTTCGGGATGGCGATGTAGTCCTTGAACCGCCCCGGAACGGGCTTGTACAGCTGGTGGAGCACGCCGAGTGCCAGGTAGCACTCGGGCAGCGAGGCCACGACGATGCGGAACCCGAAGATGTCGCTCACCTGGGCGAAGCTCAGGTGTTTTTCGCGCATCTTGGTATAGATGGAATAGAGCGTTTTCTCGCGGCCGTACACCTGGGCGTTGGCGCCCTGGTCCTGGAAAGCCTTTTCCACCTCGCGCTGGATGCGGTCGACGATGTCGCGCCGGTATCCGCGCGCCCGCAGTACCGCCTTCGACAGCGCGGCGTGCCGCCAGCGGCGCAGGTACTGGAATGACAGCTCCTGCAGCTCGCGGTAGGTCTGGTTGAGGCCCAGCCGGTGGGCGATGGGGGCGTAGATCTCGAGCGTTTCGCGGGCGATGCGCACGCGCTTGACCTCGGCCATCGACGACATGGTGCGCATGTTGTGCAGCCGGTCGGCCAGCTTGATGAGGATCACGCGCACGTCGCGGGCCATGGCCAGCAGCATCTTGCGGAACGATTCCGCCTGCGATTCTTCCTTGGTGGAGAACTGCAGCTTGTCCAGCTTCGTGAGGCCGTCGACCAGGTCGGCCGTGGGGGCGCCGAACCGTTCGATCAATTCCACCTTGGTGACGCCGCAATCCTCCATGGCGTCGTGCATCAGCGCGGCCATGATGGCCTGTGCATCGAGCTTCCAGTCAGCGCACAGGCCGGCCACGGCGATGGGGTGGGTGATGTACGGTTCGCCGCTGGCGCGGAATTGGCCCAGGTGGGCTTCGTCGGCGAAGCGGTAGGCGTCGCGCACGCGCTTGATGTCGGCCGGCTCGAGGTAGTCGAGCTTGTGGGTCAGGGCGGCAAACGAGGCTGCGGCCGCATCGGTGGCGGCCGCAGGCAGAGGCGAAGGGTTCCGGTGGGTGGAACCGGAGCCTGCAGGTTTTCGCAGCGAGGGAGAGGATTGGGCGCCCATCACGTTAATTTAGCCGGGATTGCCCAATCGTGTGACTCCTGGGTGCGACTGTGCAAAACAAAACGGCCCCGAAGGGCCGTCGATGTGTGCGGAAGGTCCGCTCAGACCGGCACTTTTCGCAGCATCTCGATGCCGATTTCGCCGGCGGCGATTTCGCGCAGGGCGGTGACGCCGGGCTTGTTCTTCGTTTCGATCTTCGGCGCATGGCCCTGGCTCAGCATCCGCGCACGGTACGTGGCGGCCAGAACCAGCTGGAAGCGGTTCGGGATCTTGGTCAGGCAGTCTTCGACGGTGATGCGG
>CBIHPH010000137.1:0-10210 GCA_966212105.1 uncultured Rhizobacter sp. | reverse complement strand
CGAAAGCCGGGGCCCACTGCCACCGGTGGATACCGACGTACGTCGGTATGACATCGGGGAGGGGCGCGGCGAGCGATGCGATGCAAAGCCCCGGTGCAGCCGGCTCGGGAACAACACGCATCCCCCGCTTGTCACCCCGGCGAAAGCCGGGGCCCACTGCCACCGGTGGATACTGACGTTCGTCGGTATGACATCGGGGAGGGGCGGCGCGGGGGATGCGATGCAGGCCCCGGTGCAGCAGGCTCGGGAACGGCACGCATCCACCCGCTTGTCACCCCGGCGAAAGCCGGGGCCCACTGCCGCCTGTGGATACCGACGTACGTCGGTATGACATCAGGGAGGGGCGCCGCGAGCGATGCGATGCAAAACCCCGATGCAGCCCGCTCGGGAACGGCACGCATCCACCCGCTTGTCACCTCGGCGAAAGCCGGGGCCCACTGCCACCGGTGGATACCGACGTTCGTCGGTATGGCATCAGGGAGGAGCGGGGCGGGCGATGCGATGCAGATCCCGGTGCCCGAACCACGACCGCAACACCACACCTAGCGCGGCGGAAGCCGCACGGCGCCGTCGAGCCGGATCACCTCGCCGTTGAGCATCTCGTTGACCAGGATCTGGTGCACGAGTTTGGCGAAGTCCTGCGGCGTGCCGAGCCGGCTCGGGAACGGCACGCTGGCAGCCAGCGCATCCTGCACGTCCTGCGGCATCCCGAACAACATCGGCGTGGCAAAAATGCCCGGCGCAATGGTCATGTTGCGGATGCCCAGGCGCGCCAGGTCGCGCGCGATCGGCAGCGTCATGCCCGCCACACCGGCCTTGGACGCCGCGTAAGCGGCCTGGCCGATCTGCCCATCGGTGGCGGCCACGCTCGCGGTCGAGATCAGCACGCCACGTTCGCCAGTGGCCAGCGGGGCATTGCCGGCCATGGCCTCGGCTGCCAGCCGGATCATGTTGAAGGTGCCGATGAGGTTCACGCGCACCGTTCGCTCGAAGAGGGCAAGCGGGTGTGCACCATCCTTGCCGACGGTCTTGGCCGCCGGGGCAACGCCTGCGCAGTTGACGAGCCCGCGCAAAGGGCCGAGCGCCGTGGCAGCGGCCACGGCGGCCTGTGCATCGGCTTCGCTCGTCACATCGCAATGCACGAACGTGCCGTCCAGTTCATCGGCGACCGCCTGGCCAGCAGGGTCCTGCACGTCAGCCAGCACCACCTGCGCGCCGTGCGCGGCCAGCATCCGCGCCGTGCCTTCGCCCAGGCCCGAGGCCCCGCCGGTGACCAGAAAAACGTGATTGCCGATGTCCATGGTGTTCGAGCGACAAAAAAGCCGCTCCGAGAGCGGCTTGTTGCGGGCAGGCGAGCGCGCCTCAGGCGAGCGCGGCCAGCGCCCGCGCCGTGATCTCGTCCACCGTACCGGTGCCCGAGATCTTGCGGTACTTCGGCGCACTGGCGTCGCCGGTGGCGGCCCAGCTTGCGTAGTAGTCGACGAGCGGACGCGTCTGGCTCTGGTAGACGTCCAGGCGCTTGCGCACGGTTTCTTCCTTGTCGTCGTCGCGCTGGACCAAGTCTTCGCCCGTGACGTCGTCCTTGCCGGGAACCTTCGGCGGGTTGAACTTGACGTGGTAGGTGCGGCCCGAAGCCACGTGGGAGCGCCGGCCGCTCATGCGCTCGATGATGGCCGAATCGGGCACGTCGATCTCGAGCACGAAGTCGAGCTTCACGCCGGCTTCCTTCATGGCATCGGCCTGGGGAATGGTGCGGGGGAAACCGTCGAACAGGAAGCCGTTCGCGCAATCGGGCTGGGCGATGCGTTCCTTCACGAGGCCGATGATGATGTCATCGCTCACGAGGCCTCCTGCATCCATCACCTGCTTGGCGGCCATGCCAAGGGGCGAACCTGCCTTGACGGCCGCACGCAGCATGTCCCCTGTGGAGATCTGCGGGATGCCGAACTTCTTGCAGATGAATGCCGCTTGCGTGCCCTTTCCGGCGCCCGGGGCGCCCAGCAGGATCAGTCTCATGAAAATTCCTCGGTCTTATAGGGATGTTTGTAGAGGTGCCGGTCCTGTAGCGAGCGGCAACCCGATCCCCACGAGAATAGCACGCGACCTGTCAGGCCGTCCCCCGAGGATGCCCCCCTATGACGCATGAATCGCACGCTGTGTTGAGCACCCCGTCAGGCGAACAGGGCACGCACGCGGGCGAGGTCCTCGGGCGTATCCACGCCCGGTCCGGGCCGTGCCGCGCTCACATGCACGGCGATGCGTTCGCCGTGCCACAGCACGCGCAGCTGCTCGAGCGATTCGATCGCCTCGAGCGGGCTCTGGGGCAGCGTGGGAAACCGACGCAGGAAGCCGGCCTGATAAGCGTAGAGGCCGATGTGGCGCAGTGGCGCCGGGGAGGGCACGCTGCCGGCCTGTCCGTCCCGCCACCACGGAATGGGGGCACGCGAGAAGTAAAGCGCCCGGCCGGCACCGTCGAGCACCACCTTGACGACGTTCGGGTTCAGCAGCTCATCCACCGCCTCGATCGGATGGGCGGCCGTGCTCATGACGCACTCCTGGCGCTCGGCGAGCTGGGCCGCGCAGGCATCGATCAGGGCCGGATCGATCAGCGGTTCGTCGCCTTGCACGTTGACGACCACGTCGGTGCCGTCCAGACCCAGCAAGGTGCACGCCTCGGCCAGGCGGTCACTGCCCGTGGCGTGGTCCGGGCGCGTGGCCACGCAGGCGACCCCGTGGGCGGTGCATGCAGCAACGATCTCCGCGTCATCGGCAGCCACCACCACACGCGCGGCGCCAGAGAGGGCCGCGCGCCGGGCCACGCGCACGACCATGGGCAGACCCGCGATGTCCGCGAGCGGTTTGCGCGGCAACCGGGTCGACTGCAGCCGCGCAGGGACGAGCACGGTGAACGTCACGACCCGGCTCCGGCCGGCGCGGCATCGAGCGAACGGGCTTCGGATTCCACCATCACCGGCATGTCATCGCGCACGGGGAAGGCAAGGCGGTCGGCGTTGCAGATGAGCTCGTGCGGCGCATCGGCGGTCGGGCGTTGGTGTTCGAGCGGGCCCTTGCAAATCGGGCACACCAGCAGGTCGAGCAATCGGGTGTCCATGAGGTTTCCTGTGCAATCGTTGTTCAGTGCGCATCAGGGCCTGTCAACAGGCCCTGAGCCTGCGGCCGAGGCGGCAGCAGGCGAATGAAGTCGGCCTCGAAGGCCGGGCTGAGGGAAAAGTCTAGCGTGGCCACGTGCACGCGCGTGCCAGCGCAGGCCTGCGGGCGCAGCTTGACGGCGTCTTTTTCCGTGACTACCACGTCCGGGGTACCGGGCGGCCACGGGATCACCGTGAAGTCGTGATGATCTGGAAGAGGCAACTCGCTCAATTCAAGGCCCGCGCCGCGAAGCATCCCGAAAAAGCGGCCGGGGCGAGCGACACCTGCCGCAGCCACGACCGGCCGGCCGCGAAGCGCGGCAAGATGCGCCCGGGTGGCCCGCTCACCGTTCCACCATTCTGCAAGGCCCACTGCACCGGCCAGGCGGCGCGAAGCCACATCGCCGGGCCACGGCGCGGATGCTCCCGGCGCGTTGTAGACCACGAGGCTCTGCCCGGGAGGGCAGCGGCGAAACGGCTCGCGCAGCGGCCCCGCCGGCAGCAGCCAGCCGTTGCCCACGCCGCGTTCATCGAACACGATGACTTGCACGTCGCGGCCGAGACGCAGGTGCTGCAAGCCGTCGTCGCTGAGCAGCACATCGATTTCCGGGTGTGCGGCCAGGAGCGCCCGTGCGGCCGCAACGCGATCGCGCCCCACGGCCACCGGCGCCCTGGATCTGAGATGCATCAGCAAGGGTTCATCGCCCACGTCGCTGGCCGGTGATTCAGCCCTGACCAGGCGAACTTCGCCGTTGTCGCGGCCAAAGCCCCGGGATATGAGCCCTGGCGTGCGCCCATGTCGGCGCAGGAGTTCCACCAACGCGAGCGTCGTGGGCGTCTTGCCGGCACCGCCCGCGATCAGGTTGCCCACGACCACCACGGGCACCGGCAACCGCTCGGTGCGGATCCATCCGGCGCGGTGCGCCAGCGTGCGTACCCATAGAACTGCCCTGTACACAAGGGACAGTGGCCACAGTGCGATGGCCAGTGGGCCATGGCACTGCCATGCGGCCTGAAGCCGCACGGCGAAGGTCGGCGAACTCATCAGGGAGGTCAGTGGGACTGCGATCCCTGCGCCGCGAACGTGAGCTTGGGCAGGCCGGCGCGGCGCGCCGCATCCATCACGGCGACGACCGACTGGTGCGATGAGGCGGCATCGGCCGACACGATCACGGTGGTGTCCTTCGATCCGCCCGAAGCGGACGTCAGTTCGCCAGCCAACGCCTCGACCGTGCGGCCCTGGATGGGCCGGCCGTCAATGGCGTAGCGGCCATCGCTGGACACCGCGATGATGACTTCACGCGGGTTGTCGCGAGGGCGATCGGCATCGGCCACCGGCAGCGTGATCTGCAGCTCGGTGAACTTGGCGTACGTGGTCGACAGCATCAGGAAGATCAGCACGACGAGCAGCACGTCGATGAACGGAATCAGATTGATCTCCGGTTCCTCGGGGTGGTGCTTGCGAAACCTCATGGACATGGCGCAGTCCCTTCCGGCGCGTCAGGCGGCCACGGTGGTGGTGGTGGCGGCGGGCTTCTTCACCGAAAAGCGCATCAGGTGCGGCACCATGCGCTCGGAGGCTTGTTCCATCTCGAGGGTGTAGGCCTCGATCTGGCCGCGGAAATAGCGGTAGAACATCAGCGACGGAATCGCGACGATCAGGCCGAAGGCGGTGTTGTACAGCGCGATCGAGATGCCGTGGGCCAGCATTCCGGGGTTCGTTCCACCCGTGGGCGGTTGCGATCCGAAGATCTCGATCATGCCGATCACCGTGCCCAGCAAGCCCAGCAGCGGCGCGGCCGAGGCGATGGTGCCCAGCGTGTTCATGAACCGTTCCATCTTGTGCACGGCCGCGCGGCCGGAATTTTCGAAGGCATTGCGCAACACCTCCTCGGTGATGCGAGGATCCGCGATCACCACGCGCAGCCCGGTGGCCAGCACCGCACCCAGGATGGAGTTCTCCGACAGCTTGTTCACCACATCGGCTGCCGGCAAGTGGGCCCGGGTGATCGAGACCACCTCATCGAGCAGCCGGGGCGGTGCGACGCGCGAGGCACGCAGGCTGGAGAGTCGTTCGATGATGAGCGTCAGGGCGACGACGGAACAGAGAATCAACGGCCAAATCGGCCAGCCAGCGGCTTGTATGATCGAAAACAATCCGGTCCTCTTTGCAGTGTTGGCGGGGGGGCATGCGCCCGGAAGAGCACCGGGGCGAGTCGGGCGATTATGGCTCGAAGGACGGCGAAGTTCGCGCCCTTGTGCAACGCTTCGTGTTCGCTCGCTGCGCCTGTGCGAAAACGTTCCTGATCGCCCCGCACGAGTCCACTGCATCTGTGGATAACTTTGTGGGCAATTGGGTTGGAAACAGCCGCAGGCCGCGAAAAATCAGGGCGCTCGACAGATTGCTCAAACTTTAGGCATGAAAATTTCCTTCAAAATCAAGGGCTTACACGATTGTGAAAGCGCCATGACACCGTCGATGGGTCGCAGACCCTTGCCGGGCGTGCTTGTGGAATTCTCAAGCCGCGCCAATGCTGGTTTTCCCGATGAATGAGCTCCGGTTCTCCCCGAGGGAGCGCATGGTATGGACGGTGGCAGGGCTGGTTCATGCCGTGGCCGACACCCTGGCGGCGCGGTATTCGGCGTGCACCGTGCGCGGCGAACTGTCGGGTTTCACGAAGGCAGGCAGTGGCCATTGCTACTTGAGTCTGAAGGATGCCGACGGCGGCAACGCCTTGTTGCGCTGTGCGATGTTCCGGCGCACGGCTGCGATGCTCGATTTCGTGCCCGCCGACGGCCAGATCGTCGAAGTGCGGGGCCGCGTGGCGGTGTACGAACCGAGGGGAGATCTGCAGTTCGTCGTCGAGGCCATGCGGCCCGCCGGGGCCGGGGCCCTCTTCGAGCAATTCCTCCGGTTGAAGGCACGACTCGAGAACGAAGGGCTGTTCGCCCCCGAGCTCAAGCGCCCCTTGCCACCCTTCCCGCGCACGGTGGGCGTGGTCACATCGCCCGGGGCGGCCGCGTTGCACGACGTGCTCACTGCGCTTCGCCGCCGGGCGCCCCATGTGGCCGTGGTGCTGTACCCGAGCCTGGTGCAAGGCGCCGATGCGCCGGCCTCGCTGGTCGCCGCCATCGAGGCCGCGGGCCGGCGATCGGAGGTGGAGGCCCTCATTGTTTGCCGCGGTGGCGGTTCCCTCGAAGACCTGTGGTCTTTCAACGATGAACGGGTGGTGCGGGCCATCGCGGGCTGCCCGCTGCCGGTCGTGTGCGGGGTCGGTCATGAGACGGACGTGACGCTGGCCGACCTCGCCGCCGACGTGAGAGCGCCCACGCCGACGGCCGCCGCCGAGCTGATCGCACCCACCCGCGACGGATGCATCGGCGGGCTGTCCGCCTTGGCCTCGGCAATGTCCAGATGCGTGCGCCAGGCGCTCGACACGCAGGGCCAGCGCCTCGACCGTGCCACGCTGCGGCTCATGCGGCCCGCCGACGGCTTGCGGCGCCACGCCCAGCGCCTGACGCTGCTGTCGCAGCGGCTCAGCGCTTCCACGCGCCAGGAGCTGCGCGCGCAGGCCCAGCGGCACGACGCCCTGTCGGCGCGCCTCGTTCGCGCGGCGACCGTGCTGCATGCGGCCCAGCCGGCACGCCTCGATGCGCTGGCTGCCCGCCTGCAGCGCGCCGCCACCGTGGCCCACGAGAGCCGGCATGCGCGCCTGACGGCGCTCGCTGCCAGGCTTTCGGCGCTCGACCCGAAGCGCGTGCTGTCGCGCGGCTACGCTTGGCTGGAGGATGCGCAGGGACAGGCCGTCACGTCGGCTGCGTCGCTGAGTCCGGGCCAGTCCGTGCGCGCCGTGCTCGCCGATGGCGAAGTGCTGGCCGATGTCACGCAGGTCGTAACCCTTCCGGACTGATACTGCCGCACCGGTGAGGGGCGTTCGCGCTGCCTACAATCGAGCGGTTATATCCCCTCGAACATTGAAAGGAACAAGCATGGAACACACCCTGCCACCGCTGCCGTATGCCCAGGATGCGCTCGCGCCCCACATGAGCAAGGAAACGCTCGAGTACCACTACGGCAAGCACCACAACGCGTATGTGACGAACCTGAACAACCTGCAAAAGGGCACTGAGTTCGAAAGCCTCTCGCTCGAAGAGATCGTCAAGAAGTCGTCCGGCGGGATCTACAACAACGCGGCCCAGGTCTGGAACCACACCTTCTTCTGGAACTGCATGAAGCCGGCCGGCGGCGGTGAGCCCAAAGGCCCGCTGGCAGCCGCGATCGAAGCCAAGTTCGGCAGCTACGCCGCGTTCAAGGAAGCCTTCACGAAGAGCGCCGTCGGCAACTTCGGTTCAGGCTGGACGTGGCTGGTGAAGAAGGCGGACGGCTCGGTCGACATCGTCAACACCGGTGCGGCCGGCACGCCGCTGACCACCGCCGACAAGGCGCTCTTGACCATCGACGTCTGGGAGCATGCGTACTACATCGACTACCGCAACCTGCGCCCGAAGTTCGTCGAAACGTTCCTCACGTCGCTCGTGAACTGGGACTTCGCGGAAAACAACTTCAAGTGATGTTGGCCCCCCAGTCGGCTTGCGCCTCCTGCCCCCGGGGGGCGACCCCGGGTCGGCCGGCGGAGCCGGCCTCGCGGGTGGCTTGGGGGGCGGCTTCGCTGCGCTTGCCTTAGGGCTTTGTGGGATCGGCCGGTTGGATGACCGGCTTTTTTTCTGGTTCGGGGCTTGAAGTGGGGCGCCGTAGAAGCCGGAACGACCGGGGCATGAGCGCTCCCGCTTGAGCGCCGGCTACTGAAGCGATGCGTATGCTGATGAACAAGAACATTTCCAATTCAACCAAAGCCGGACGATTGATCACCGTACTGGGATGGGCCACCATTTTCACTACGCTCCCAGTGTTGGCGTTGATTTTCAAAGCGCAACAAATGTCGACAACCAAGGTGGTGCCTGAAAACTGGTTGTTTGCCGCTTTTGCTGTCGCAGTCCTTTACTCGATTGCGGCATTGGTGGTCGGCAAGAACATCAAGCAACGGAAGGACGGAGCCCAGGTATGGGGATGGCTGATTTGCCTTCCCTCGGCAATCTGTTTTATTTTTGGAATCCCACTCGGGATTTTGGCGATTTACCATCTTCTGAAAGCCAGAAGCGACCCGGATCAGCGTTCATAGCAAGAATGCGTTTGCCGCCGCATGCGCAGGAGCTCTTGAATTTCAAGGGCAAATGGCAGAGATCCGTGCTCTGACCAGGCAATCGGCTCCTCCGCCGAGTGCAACTGGAAGGCGACGCCTGTCTCCTGTCGGTCCATTGCATGCGAGGCGCCAGTCGTCGCCTCCGACAGCCCCGGTGGGACCCATGGATCCGCCCGTTGGATGACAGGCCTTCTTGTTCGGTCAGGGCAGCTTGAAGGGGGCGCCGGTGAGGCGTGAGCCGGACTTGATGCCGCGCTTGGCGAACCAGCCCTGGTTCATCTCCAGCACGAAGCGAACAGGCTTCTGGGAGCAGTGCGAATCGAGGGTCATCGGCTTCATGTCTTCGATGTTGACGACCGTGCCGTCATCGGCGATGAAAGCGGCCGACAGCGGCATCAAGGTGTTCTTCATCCAGAAGCACTGCTGCGCCACGTCAGGGAACACGAAAAGCATGCCGTCGTTCTGGGGCATCGTAGGGCGGTGCATCAGGCCGATCGTGTGTTGCTCTGCCGTCTGGGCCACCTGGGCCCGGATGTTGTGGATGCCGGCCCCGAGCTTGATGGTGGGCAGGTCCTGCGGAGCCTGAGCCAGGGCGGGCGTCAGTGTGAAAGAGGCAAGCAGAAGGCAGGCGAGGGTGCGGATGAGCGTCATCGTGGCGGGCAGGGCAATGGGCAGGGGCGATTATGGCGCCGGGCGCCCCATTCCAGGGCACGGTCTCCGGCATGGGCGGTGCGATGCGTCGCATAGAATCGGAGAGAGCTTCTTGAGTTCCCCTCCTTTCTCTTATTGCATCGACCCGGAGCAATTCCATGTACCAGCACATCAAGGTGCCCACCAGCGGGCAGAAGATCACCGTCAATCCCGACTTCTCGTTGAACGTTCCGGATCAGCCCATCATTCCGTTCATCGAAGGCGATGGCACGGGGGCCGACATCACGCCGGTGATGATCAAGGTGGTCGATGCAGCGGTGGCCAAGGCCTATGGCGGCAAGAAGCAGATCCAGTGGATGGAAATCTACGCCGGTGAAAAATCCACCAAGGTGTACGGCCCTGACGTGTGGCTGCCCGAAGAAACGCTGCAGGTGCTGCGCGACTACGTCGTCTCCATCAAGGGCCCGCTGACCACGCCGGTCGGTGGCGGCATCCGCTCGCTGAACGTGGCCCTGCGCCAGGAGCTCGACCTGTACGTCTGCCTGCGCCCCGTCCAATACTTCAAGGGCGTGCCGTCGCCGGTCAAGGAGCCCCAGAAGACCAACATGGTGATCTTCCGCGAGAACTCGGAAGACATCTACGCCGGCATCGAATTCGAAGCCGAAAGCGAAAAGGCCAAGCGCCTGATCAAGGTGCTGCAGGAAGACTTCGGCGTCAAGAAGATCCGCTTCCCCGGCACGTCGGGCATCGGCGTCAAGCCCGTGTCGCGTGAAGGCACCGAGCGCCTGGTGCGCAAGGCCATCCAGTACGCCGTCGACAACGACAAGCCCAGCGTCACCATCGTCCACAAGGGCAACATCATGAAGTACACCGAAGGTGGCTTCCGTGACTGGGCGTACGCACTGGCCCAGAAGGAATTCGGCGCCCAGCTGATCGACGGTGGCCCGTGGTGCAAGTTCAAGAACCCGAACACGGGTCGTGAAATCATCGTCAAGGATTCCATCGCCGACGCCTTCCTGCAGCAGATCCTGCTGCGCCCGGCCGAGTACTCGGTGATCGCCACGCTCAACCTGAACGGCGACTACATCTCCGACGCGCTCGCCGCACAAGTCGGCGGCATCGGCATCGCCCCGGGCGCCAACCTGAGCGACTCGGTCGCCATGTTCGAAGCCACCCACGGCACCGCCCCGAAGTACGCCGGCAAGGACT
>CBIHPH010000136.1:0-10295 GCA_966212105.1 uncultured Rhizobacter sp. | reverse complement strand
CGCTTCCAGGGGGTGAGGCGTCAGCACGGTGGTGTGGTCACGCGTGGTGCGCGCCTTGAGCAAGGCCTGCAACGCGGTGTCGGCGGCAATCGTGTTCAGCGCGTCGGCATCCAGCACGAGCCGTTCGGCATCGGTGAGCAGGCGTGGCAGTGCCGCCGCGATGGCGCTGCCGCCACCGCAGCCGGCGACCACCGTGGCGTGAAGGGGCAGGTCGCGACGCCGCGTCGCCGGACGGAACATCAGCTCGGGCCGCGCCGGATCATGGGCGGCCGCGGAGGGATCCAGCAGATCCAGGTGCACGCGTCCTGCACCGGCCGCATGGGCCGCACGCGCAGCGAGCAGGGCGGCACCGGTCATGCCGGGGCTGCCGCCCACCACGAGCACATCCCCGAAGCTGCCTTTGTGCTGCGCGTGGCTGCGCCGTTGTAATGGTGGCGGGGAGGGGCGCCAGGCGGTCGGCGCTTCGGCGCTGCACGGCACCCCCAGCGGGTCGAACCAGATGTCGCCGGCATGGTCGCGCCCGGCGCCAGTGAAGAGCCCGGGTTTGAGCGTCAGCAGGCTCAAGGTGTGTGTGGCGTTGACGCACGCCGGCCCGAAAGGCTGGCCGGAGTCGGCATCGAGCCCGGAGGGCAGGTCGACGGCCAGCACAGGGCAAGGTGCCTCGTTCAGGCGCGAAATGAGTTGCGCGAGCGGACCTTCGGGGGCACGGCTGCTGCCCACGCCGAGCACTGCGTCGATGGCGAGGTCATGAGGGGTCAGCGGGTCGGCTGGGGGTGTCGCCGAGATCACCAGGCCAGCTGCCAGGGCGCGCTGGTAGGCGGTGCTTGCATCTGCCGGCAGGCCGATGGGGTCGGCGGCCAACGTGACGCTGACGTTCAGCCCGAGCACATGGAGGTGGACCGCGGCCTCGAGGCCGTCGCCCCCGTTGTTGCCCGGGCCGCAGGCGACCCACACCCGTTTCGCATGGGGCGCAAGGGCGCAGGCCAATCGGGCCACCGATGCGCCCGCCCTCGCCATCAAGGTGAACGGTGGATGCAGGGCCTGTGCGGCCTGTTCGATGCGGCGCGTGGCATCGCGGCCGAACAGCGGCTGGCGCTGTGGTTGTGACAGCAGGCGCGCCGGACCGGTCATCGTGCCAGGCGTTCGAGGCCCAGGCCGTCCATGGCCGCGGCCGGGGGGCGGCCGATGACCGTGTCGGCCAGGAGGCGTGCCGAGCCGCAGGCCATCGCCCAGCCGGCCCCGCCATGGCCCAGGTTCAGCCAGACTCCGGGGATGCCGCTCGTGCCGATCACGGGCGGGCCGTCCGGCAGCATGGGCCGCGCGCCGCTCCACCGCTGGGCCTGGCTCAGGCGCGCGGCACCCGGGAACCAATCATCGAGCACCTTGTACAGGCGGGCGAGTTCCTCGTGCTGTCGGCCTTTGGGTGCTTGCCCGATGCGCGCGCCACCCGACACCCTCAGGCGCGAGCCCAGCCGGTTGATGACGACGCGATGCCGATGGTCCGTCACGGCCGAACGAGGGCCGATGTCGGGGTGGGCTTCATGGTGGCGGATCGGCGTGGTGACGGATTGGCCGTACACCGCTGCCATCGGGAGTTTCAAGCCGTGCGGGGCGAGCAGCTCGTTCGAGCCCACCGCGGCGCAGACGATCACCGCGTCGAAGTGCTCGTCCACCGGTTCGTTCATCGGCACCGTGGGCTGGAAGGCGGGCGAGGAGGCAGCCTCGCCATGCAGCATCAAGCGGCTGCTGGTCGTTTCCTCGTGCGGCGAATGCACGAGCGTGAGGCGAGGGCGCTTTCCCGGGGTGATGGTCTGAACCGTGGCATGGAAGCGGAACTCGGCGCCGAGCCGCTCGGCTTGATGGCGCAAGAGCATCGAGAACTGGCGGCAGTTGCCGACCTCATCGCCGGGCAGATGAATGCCCCCGTACAGCGGCGTCTCGCTGTTCAGGCCCGGTTCGATGGCACGGCACTGGTCGGCATCGAGCGAGTCCGAACGGATGCCTTGTTCGGCGAGCAGGGCGAGGGCCGGCTCCAGTTCATCGTGCTCCTGCCGGGTGCGCAGCAGCACGAGGTGCCCGTCGCTGCGTTCGTAATCGAGTTGCAGGGTGGCGGCCAGGCTATGCAGGCGCTCGCGGCTGTAGGCGGCGAGGCGTTGCATGCGCAACTGGTTCGTGCGGTGGGATGCAGGCTGCCCGGCGCGCCACCAACGCCACATCCAGGCCCAGGCACTCGGTGGCATGGGCCACGGGTTGCTGCGGTCGAACAGGCTGCGGAGCAATCGGCCGGCGGCGCCAGGGCCGGCCCATGGGCCGACGGCGCCGGCCGATGCCAGGCCAGCCTGGGCAAAGCTTGCTTCGACGGCCACGCTGCCACGCCGTTCGAACACCACGACCTCATGGCCGTCTGCGGCCAGTTCGTAGGCAGAAGTGACCCCGATCACCCCGGCGCCGATCACAGCGACGCGCATCAGGCGGCCCCTTCTTCGGTCAGGACACCTTCGATGGCGCGCGAGACGTCCAGCACGGTGTCGTCGGCGAGGGCCGGCCCCCACACCATCAGGCCGGCCGGCAGCTCGTCCTGGGCATGGCAGGGCAGGGAGAGCGCGCAGCCGTCGAGGAAATTCACGACGGAAGGATTGCGGAGCAGCAGGGCGTTCATGGCGAAGAAGGCTTCGTCGGTGGCAAGGGCGGACATCAAGGGGGCAACGACGGGGACGGTCGGGGACAGCATCGCGTCGTAGGGCCGCAGGCGCTGGCCGACGCGATCGATCCAGTCCTGCCGCGCGGCGATCAAATCGAGGTGGTCGGCCGCGCTGATGGCTTCGCCTCGGCGGATGCGTGACGCGACGCGTGGATCGTACTGGTGCCCCGCCTGGGCGAGCAGAGGGCGGTGCCAGGCCCACGCTTCGGCGGCGGGAAAACCGCCCTGCGCGTTGAGATCTCGCAACTCCGCCAATTCGGGCAGGGCGATCTCATCGATGCGCGCGCCTGCCCGGCGCAGTTGCGCGATGGTGCGCTCGAAAGCCGTGGCCACGGTGTGGTCGAGTCCGTCGCGCATCAGCGTGGAAGGCACGGCCAGGCGCAGGCAGGCGGCAGGACGCCCGGCCAGGCGCACCGTGCGGTCGGACAGCACCTCGTGCAGCAGCACGGCGTCCCGCACCGAGCGGGTCACGGCGCAGGCGGTATCGAGTGTGGGCGACAGGGGTACCGTGCCTTCGATGGGGGTCAGTCGGGCGGTGTTCTTGAAGCCGACGAGGCCCTGGAGTGCCGCAGGGATGCGGATGGAGCCGCCCGTGTCGGAGCCGAGCGCCGCCCATGCCGCGCCGGTGGCCACGGAGACAGCACCACCGGACGTGGACCCTCCGGGGATGCGCGGCTCGGCATCGAACCGCTCGGTGGCGGGGTTGGCCGGCGTGCCGTGGTGCGGGTTCAGTCCGACGCCCGAAAACGCGAACTCGGTCATGTGGGTGTGGCCCGTCAGGGCCGCGCCGGCTCGGCGCAGGCGTGCCACGGCAGGGCAATCGGCCGAGGCAGGAGCGCGTGCGCGCAAGGCGACGGAACCCGCCGTGGTGGTGAACCCCGCCACGTCGAACAGGGCCTTCACGCTGACGGCGAGGCCGGCCAGCGGCGGCAGCGGGACGCCGGCCTGGAACTGCAGGTCCACGGCGGCCGCGGTGGCCTCGGCATGGCCGGTGAATCGCTGGAGGTAGGTGTGTGCGTTCGCGGCCGCGCCGGCCGCCAGGGCGCTGCGTGCCAGGGCGCCGGTGGCGCTTTCGCTGCCGAGAAGAATGGCTTCGCGCGCGGCGCTCAGGTCATGGGTCATGGAGAAAGGCTGGAAGGGCGTGCTACACTCTACGGGTTTATCTGAGGGCGTTCATGTTGGGCGCCCCGGGGAAACCGCAATCCTGCGAAATCGCGAATCCGGTTGTTGAAAGGTGTTGAACGCACCCTGTGCGGCGGCTGTGTCTTCCATGGCGCTGCTGAAACAGAGGCTTTCAATTCAAGCCGGATTCTAGAACCAAC
This sequence comes from uncultured Rhizobacter sp., assembly GCA_966212105.1. GTDB lineage: Bacteria > Pseudomonadota > Gammaproteobacteria > Burkholderiales > Burkholderiaceae_C > Rhizobacter. Next base: position 6,272 of record CBIHPH010000136.1, on the reverse strand, counting down.
CTTTGGAGTTCACATGTCTGTCACCATGCGTGAAATGCTGGAAGCCGGCGTTCATTTCGGCCACCAAACCCGCTTCTGGAACCCGAAGATGGCCCCGTACATCTACGGCCATCGCAACAAGATCCACATCATCAACCTCGAGAAGACGCAGCCGCTCTTCAACGACGCGTTGAAATTCCTGCGCCAGCTCAGCGCCAAGCGCGGCACCATCCTGATGGTCGGCACGAAGCGCCAGGCGCGCGAAGTCGTCGCCGCCGAAGCCGCCCGCGCCGGCATGCCCTACGTCGACCAGCGCTGGCTCGGCGGCATGCTGACCAACTTCAAGACGGTCAAGGGCTCGCTGAAGAAGCTGAAGGACATGCAGGCCCAGAAGGAAACCGGCCTGGAGCAGCTGACCAAGAAGGAAGCCCTGATGTTCGAACGCGAGCTGGCCAAGCTCGAGAAGGACATCGGCGGCATCCAGGACATGAACGCGCTGCCTGACGCGCTGTTCGTGATCGACGTCGGCTACCACAAGATCGCCGTGGCCGAAGCCAAGAAGCTCGGCATTCCGGTGATCGGCGTGGTCGACACCAACCACTCGCCCGACGGCATCGACTACGTCATCCCCGGCAACGACGACTCGGCCAAGGCCGTGGCGCTGTATGCCCGCGCGGTGGCCGACGCCGTGACCGAAGGCAAGGCCAATGCGGTGAACGAAGTCGTGCAGGCTGCCTCGGGTGGCGACGAGTTCGTGGAAGTCAGCGAAGACGCCTGATCCGCGGTCTGAAGAGCCTTGAACGAGGGGCTGATTCAGCCCCTTTTTCGCAACCGAGTAGTGGAGATTTGAGAATGGCAGCAATCACTGCAGGCATGGTCGGCGAACTGCGCGCGAAGACCGACGCGCCGATGATGGAGTGCAAGAAGGCGCTGACCGAGGCCGATGGCGACATGGCCCGCGCGGAAGAGATCCTGCGCGTCAAGCTGGGCAGCAAGGCTGGCAAGGCCGCCTCGCGCGTGACGGCCGAAGGCGTCATCGCCGCGGCGGTCGAAGGCACCACCGGCGCCATCATCGAGATCAACTGCGAGACCGACTTCGTCTCGAAGAACGACTCCTTCCTGGCCTTCACCAAGTCCTGCGCCGAACTGGTGGCCAAGCAGAACCCGGCCGACGTGGCGGCGCTGTCCGCCCTGCCGCTGTCGCAAGACGGTTTCGGCCCGACGGTCGAGGACGTGCGCAAGGGCCTGATCGGCAAGATCGGCGAGAACATGTCGATCCGCCGCTTCAAGCGCTACGCCGGCGACCAGAAGCTGGCCAGCTACCTGCACGGCACGCGCATCGGCGTGGTGGTGGAGTACACCGGCGACGAGACCGCTGCCAAGGACGTGGCGATGCACGTGGCGGCGATGAAGCCGCTGGCGCTGTCCACCGCCCAGGTCCCGGCCGAGAAGGTCGAGATGGAGCGCAAGATCGCCGCCGAGAAGGCTGCCGAATCCGGCAAGCCGGCCGACATCGTCGCCAAGATGGTCGAAGGCTCGGTGCAGAAGTACCTGAAGGAAGTCAGCCTGTACAACCAGGTCTTCGTGAAGGCCGCCGATGGCAAGGCCACGGTCGAGCAGCACCTCAAGAGCGTCAAGACCGAGGTGAAGGCGTTCACGCTGTACGTCGTGGGCGAAGGCATCGAGAAGAAGGTCGACGACTTCGCGGCCGAAGTGGCTGCCCAAGTGGCTGCCGCGAAGAGCGCCTGACCTTCAGGCGACCCATCGGAACAAGGGGCCGAACGCCTCTTGTTCCATCCAGACGGATAGACTTCCACGCGGCACGGCACACGTGCCCGTGTTCATCGATCACAGGGAGATCCCCGCATGCCGGCGTACAAGCGCATCCTGCTGAAACTTTCGGGCGAAGCCCTGATGGGCGACGATGCCTATGGCATCAATCGCGCCACCATCGTGCGCATGGTGCGTGAGGTCCAGGACGTGACCCGGCTGGGGTGCGAGGTGGCTGTCGTGATCGGCGGCGGCAACATCTTCCGCGGTGTCGCAGGTGGCTCGGTCGGGATGGACCGCGCGACGGCCGACTACATGGGCATGCTTGCCACCGTGATGAACGCATTGGCCCTGGCCGACACCATGCGCCAGGAAGGCATGACCGCCCGCGTGATGTCCGCCATCGCGATCGACCAGGTCGTCGAGCCGTACGTGCGCCCGAAGGCACTGCAGTACCTCGAAGAAGGCAAAATCATCGTGTTCGCCGGCGGTACCGGCAACCCGTTTTTCACCACCGACACCGCCGCCGCGCTGCGCGGCGCCGAGATCGGCGCCGAGGTGGTGCTGAAGGCCACGAAGGTCGACGGCGTGTACACCGCCGACCCGAAGAAAGACCCATCGGCCACCCGCTACAGCAAGATCACGTTCGACGAAGCCATCAGCCGCAATCTGCAGGTGCTCGACGCCACGGCGTTCGCCCTGTGCCGCGACCAGAAGCTGCCGATCAAGGTGTTCAGCATCTTCAAGGAAGGTGCCCTGAGGCGCGTCGTCATGGGCGAAGACGAGGGAACCCTCGTCCACGTTTGAGTTGAGGAAACAGCCATGAGCACCGCAGACATCCGGAAGAACGCCGAAGCGAAGATGACGCGTTCGATCGAGTCCTTCAAGAACGAACTGCAAAAGATCCGCACCGGCCGTGCCCATCCGGGCATCCTGGACCAGGTTCAGGTCGAATACTACGGCTCGATGGTCCCCATCAGCCAGGTGGCCAACGTGTCCCTGCTCGATGCCCGCACGATCACCGTGCAGCCCTGGGAAAAGGGCATGGGCGCCAAGATCGAGAAGGCCATTCGCGAATCCGACCTGGGGCTGAACCCCTCGGCCCAAGGCGATCTGCTGCGCGTGCCCATGCCCCCGCTGACGGAGGAGCGTCGGAAAGAGCTGACCAAGGTCGTGCGCAACGCCGGCGAAGACAGCAAGGTTGCCATTCGCAACCTGCGCCGCGATGCCAACGAACAGGCCAAGAAGCTCACGAAGGACAAGCAGATTTCCGAGGACGATGAGCGTCGTTCGCTCGAAGACCTGCAGAAGCTGACCGACCGGTACATTGCCGAAGTCGATCGCCTGACCGCCGCCAAGGAAGCGGAAATCATGGCCGTTTGATGGCCGCCGTCCGGATCGACCGCTTGTTCTTCTCGAAAACACCATTGGAATCGCAGCCCCGTATTCCCCGTCACGTGGCCATCGTCATGGACGGCAATGGCAGGTGGGCCAAGAAGCGGTTCATGCCGCGGTTCTTCGGCCACAAGCAGGGGGTCGATGCCCTGGTTCGCACGGTGCAGGCCTGCGCCGACCGTGGCATCGAATACCTGACCGTGTTCGCGTTCTCCAGTGAGAACTGGAAGCGCCCCACGGAGGAAGTGTCGGGCCTGATGGACCTGGTGCTGGTCGCCGTGTCCAAGTACCTGTCCAAGCTGGCCAGCGAAGGCGTGCGGATCCGCATCGTCGGCGATCGCTCCCAGGTCTCCGACAAGGTGCGAAACGCCTGGGACCAGGCCGAGCGTGCCACGGAACACAACCGACGCATCACGCTGTCGGTGGCCTTCAACTATGGCGGGCGCTGGGACATCGTCCAGGCGTGCCAGCAGGCCATCCGTGACGGCGTGCCGGCCGATGCCCTCGACGAGGCTCGCCTCTCGCGCTACATGGCGATGAACTTCGCCCCGGACCCCGATCTGTTCATCCGCACCGGCGGCGAGGTGCGCATCAGCAATTTCCTCCTGTGGCAGGTGGCGTATGCTGAGTTGTTCTTCAGCGACTGCCTCTGGCCCGAGTTCGGCGATGCCCAGCTCGACGCCGCACTGGCTGACTACGCCGGCCGCGATCGCCGTTTCGGCGGAGTGAACGCGGCCGACAACCTCGTCGAAAAGGCCTGATCCATGCTCAAGCAGCGCGTCATCACTGCGGTGGTCATGTTGCTCGTCCTGCTGCCCACGGTGTTTGCACACGTGGCGTGGCCGTTTGCGCTGCTGACCCTCGCGATGGTCGCCGTGGCAGGATGGGAGTGGGGGCGGCTGAATGGCGCGGGCAGCACCACGTCGCTCGCCATGGGGGCGGTGGTGGGCGCATTGTGCGCGGCTGCGTTGTGGGCGGGATGGGTCGGCGTGGGGGCCAGCCCCGCATGGTGGCTTGCCTGCGGTGTGTGGGTGCTGGGTGGTGCCATGGCGCTCAAGGTCGGTCCCGCCGCATGGCCCGCCTTGCCCAAGGCGGCCCGCTGGGTGCTGGGTGTGGCCATGCTGTTCACGGCCTGGCTGGCCCTGGCGAGCGCCAAGGTGGTGGGCCTGAACTACCTGCTGTCGGTGTTCTGCCTCGTCTGGATGGCCGACATTTCCGCCTATTTCGGTGGGCGCACCTTCGGGCGCCGCAAGCTCGCTCCCACGATCAGCCCTGGCAAGAGCTGGGAGGGCGTCTGGAGCGGCATGCTGGGCGTGATGATGCTGGCTGTTGTCTGGATTCTTGCCGACAAGACCTGGCCATTGGGTTCGCCCAGCGTCTTCACGCTGCTGTGGCAGCGGTTCGAGGCGCTCGGGCTCATGCTGGCCCTGGTGTTTCTTTGCGCGATGAGCGTACTCGGTGACCTCGTCGAGTCGCTGGTCAAGCGCGCGGCCGGCGCCAAGGACAGCAGCCAACTGTTGCCCGGCCATGGCGGCGTGCTCGACCGGGTCGATGCGCTGCTGCCGGTCTTCCCCATTGCGATGGCGCTCAGCTCGCTCTGACATCGACCGCCTGTTGCGGCGCCGCCAACCCCCCTGGTGCTCCCCATCATGTCCAAGTCGTCTTCGGCCCGCCAGCGGGTCTGTGTCCTCGGTGCCACCGGCAGCATCGGCACCAACACGCTCGATGTGCTCGCGCGTCACCCGGATCGGTTCGAGGTGATTGCGTTGACGGCACATGGCCGCGTGGCGGAGTTGCGCGACCAGTGCCTGAAATGGAAGCCGCGGTTTGCCGTCGTCGCGGAGCCCGATGCGGCCCAGATGCTCCAGCGTGAGCTGCGTGCCGCCGGACTGCGCACGGAAGTGCTGCACGGCAGCGCCGCCTTGTCCGACGTGGCGTCACACGCCGATGTGGACGTCGTGATGGCCGCCATCGTGGGGGCGGCTGGCCTTGCGCCGTGCATTGCCGCCGCGCGGGCAGGCAAGCGACTGCTGCTGGCCAACAAGGAGGCCATCGTGGTGGGCGGCGCGCTGTTCATGCAGGCCGTGCGCGAGGGCGGCGCCACCCTGTTGCCCGTCGACAGCGAACACTCCGCCATCTTCCAATGCCTGCCCGAGGACCGCACCACCTGGGCGCGGCGCATCGATCACATCGTGCTCACTGCGTCAGGCGGCCCGTTCCGCGACCGTGACCCGGCCACGCTCGCCCACGTCACGCCCGACGAGGCCTGTGCCCATCCGAACTGGGTGATGGGTCGCAAGATCTCGGTCGACTCGGCCACGATGATGAACAAGGCACTCGAAGTCATCGAGGCGCGCTGGCTGTTCGACCTGACCCCGGAGCAGATCCGGGTGGTCGTTCATCCGCAGAGCATCATCCATTCGATGGTCGTGTGCCGCGACCATTCCGTGCTCGCACAACTCGGAACGCCCGACATGCGCGTGCCCATCGCATATGCGCTCTCGTTTCCAGAGCGCATCGAATCGGGCGCTTCGCTGCTCGACGTGACCGCGTTGTCCGCCTTGACCTTCCGGCCTGCGACGGCCGACCGCTACCCCAGCCTGCACCTTGCATGGCAGGCCTTGCGGGCCGCTGAAGGCAGCACCGCGGTGCTCAATGCCGCCAACGAAGTGGCCGTCGCCGCGTTCCTTGCGGGAACCATCCGTTTCGATCAGATTCACAGTGTCAACGCACGCTGCCTCGATGACATCTCGCCCGACCCAGCGGCCTGCCGCAGCGTGGCCGGCCTGCTCGAACTCGATGCGCAGGTGCGCCGCCACGCCGGCGCCATCGTTGGAACGTTGACACCATGACCACACTGCTCGCCTTCCTCGTCACCATCAGTGTTCTCGTGGTGTTCCACGAATACGGTCACTACCAGGTGGCCAGGGCGTGCGGGGTCAAGGTGGAGCGGTTCTCTTTCGGTTTCGGACCGGTCGTCTGGCGCTACCAGCGCACGCCCGACAGCACCGAATTCGTGGTCTCGGCGTTTCCTCTCGGCGGTTATGTTCGCATGCTGGGACACGGTCCCGAGCCGGTCCCGTCCTCACAGGAGGCGGTCGCATTCAGGTACAAACCGCTGTGGCGGC
>CBIHPH010000135.1:0-10529 GCA_966212105.1 uncultured Rhizobacter sp. | reverse complement strand
TCGTGCGGGGGATTGGTAGCCGAAGCGCCTGAGCAAAATAGCGGGGAAGCTGGTGCCCTTTCTGGCGCGACAGAAAGGTGACTCGGCTGCCGGGCCGAGACCCGGCGCGGCCTCGCCAGAGAACAAGATGAACTTAAACAAAACACCAGGCGCTGCGCACCAAAGAGCCTCAGGCGCGCCGCGCCTCCCGCGCGGCCTCCGTGGTGCGCACCATCCCGTCCGGCCTCGCATAAGTGCCTACGAGATAGCCTCCCGCAATGCCGTGCGCCCGCAGCGCATCGAGCACCGCCCCCCGGCCCGGCGTGCCACCGAGCTGGGCGCCGGCCTCCAGCGCGAACACCTGGAACACATAGCGATGCGTGCCGTGGCCGGGCGGCGGATCGGGCGGCAGCCAGCGCGCCCTCAGGTAGGAATTGCGGCCGGCCGTGACGTCGGCAATCGGGTCATGGCCAGGGCTTGGCAATGCGCCGGGCGCCAGTGAGCCGTTCGCCCCCTCCAGGCCCACCACGATGGCATGCACGAGCGGCTGCGGCGTGGGCGCATCGGCATCCTCGACGATCACCACCACGGAGTCGGCCTGCGGTGGCACACCGGACCATTGCAACGGCGGCGACACCCCTGCGCCGTCAGCGGTGTAGTCGGCCGGGATCGTGGCATGGTCCGCGAAGGCGAGGCTCGCCACGCTGAGGGCCCCTGCGCCCTGGCGCAGGTCCACCTGGTTGAAGGCGATCTTGTCGAGGCCCGCACGCTTGTCGCGCAACGCAAGGCCCACGGCATCGGGCAGGTGTTCGAGCATGTTGGAACTCCTCGGGTGGAATTCCCATTAACCGCCAAGGCGCTGCCCGGGGGAACCCGCCGCCGACCCATTGCCATGTGGGAATGCGCCGACGCCTGGAGTCACCGCCCATCGTCGTGCTGCGGCGGTTCGTTGGGGAGGGTGACGCCAGTCCGTAGCGTCCCTGACGCCTGCAGCCAGCCTCAGCGTGACAACCGCTCGATGCCCAGCAACTTCAGCACCCGCCGCTCGAACACAGGCTCGGAGCTGCCGGTCTTCATCTTGAAGAGGAAATACTTCTCGTAGGCCACCTTGGCCAGGTGCACCCACTTGCCCTTGCGGAACCAGTTGACGTTGCGCGGGGGAATCTGCGGGAGCGCGACGAACGCCATGCCGGTGTCGCCCATGTCGGCCAGGCAGATGGCATTCCAGCTTCCCTCGTGGGTGGCCGCCTTGCCCGCCAGCTCGTCGGCGATGTTGTGCACGATGGCGGTCACCATCGTTTCGATCATGAAGCCGGTCTTCGGGGCGCCCGTGGGCACGGGCGTGGCTTCCACCGGCGGGATGGCGATGCAGACGCCGGCTGCGAAGATGTTCTTGTACTTCCTGCTGCGCTGGTGCTCATCCACCAGCACAAAGCCGCGCGGGTTGCACAGGCCTTCCACGGCCGCCACGGCATCCACGCCCTTGAACGCCGGCAGCATCATGCTGAACTTGAAGGGCAGCTCATGCTCCTTCTTCACGCTGCCGTCTTCATCGAGCTCGCTGACGAACATCTTGCCCGCTTCCACGCGGGTGACCTTGGCGTTCGTGATCCATTTGATGTGGTTGTTGCGGAACTCGCTTTCCAGCATGGATTTCGAATCCCCCACGCCCCCGAGCCCCAGGTGGCCGATGTAGGGCTCGCTGGTCACGAAGGTCATGGGCACCTTGTGGCGCAGCTTGCGGCGCTGCAGGTCCCTGTTGACGATGAACGCAAATTCGTAGGCCGGGCCGAAGCACGATGCGCCAGGCATCGCGCCGATGAGGACAGGCCCCGGTTCCTCCAGGAATTGTTCGTAGGCATCGCGTGTCTTCTCGGCATGATCGACAGCGCAGATGGACTGCGTGTGGTGCTCCGGCCCTGAACCCGGCACCTCATCGAACGACAGCTTGGGCCCCGTCGTGATGAGGAGGTAGTCGTAGGTCAGGCGCGTGCCATTCTGGAGTTCGAGCGCATTGGCCTCGGGGTCGATGCGATCCACGCGCTGGGCGACGAATTCGATGTCCTTCTTTTCGAGGTACGGACGGATCGGAAAGGTGATCGCATCCCGCTCACGCCAGCCCACGCCCAGCCATGGGTTCGAAGGCACGAACTGGAAGTACTCCAGCGCATTGACGACCGTGATGCGGTGAGTGCGGGGCAGCGCGGCACGCAACTCATAGGCCGCTGACATGCCGCCGATGCCGGCACCCAGAACAATGATGTGGGCCATGGTGTCTCCTCGTTGGTGGGGGCGATGAAGTCAAAGCGTCTGGCCGAATCGCTTGACTGAAATCGTTGGACGCTCGAGCGTGGGTCGACTTGAGAAACCATGGCCCATGCGTTCGTCGGGATGGAGGCGATGCCGCAGGCGACTCGTCGTGCAGCGGCATCTGGTGGCAGTCCGGTGCTGTGCACATCGGTCTCGTCGGGCCTCATCGCATGCAGGGGCATGAAACATTGTGCAGACCGGCATGCGCATCGGACAGTGGGTGTTTTTCTGATTGCACGTGATCGCATCGGAGGTGGCGGACCGTGCGGCTTGCCTTCAGCATCCGCCCCGAACGCCGAGCTTGCGCAGGATGATCTCCAGCGGGCACCAGCAGGTGAATGCGCTTTGCACCAAGTTGGCGCCGACGAACGCGGTCAGGGCCAGCCACCAGCTGCTCGCATACAGCGGGCTGCCAGGCGTGCCGAGCGCGAGCGAGACGAGGATCAATGTGCCTGCGAACAGGCGGACGATTTGCCAGGAGGTCATGCCGATGCGCTTTCATGTGGGAAGACAGTGGAGTGGGCTGCGGGAGACCGTTGGTAGGCCATGAAGTACAGCAGCGGAATCACGACCAGCGTCAGCACGGTGCTGACGAGGATCCCGAAGATCATCGAGATGGCCAGGCCATTGAAGATCGGGTCATCGAGGATGAAGAAGGCGCCCATCATCGCGGCCAGCCCGGTCAGCACGATGGGCTGTGCGCGCGTGGCGGCCGAGCGCGCCACCGCCTCCTTCAATGCGACGCCTTGGGCGGTCTGCAGCCGGATGAAATCGACCAGCAAGATGGAGTTGCGCACGATGATGCCGGCCAGGGCAATCATCCCGATCATGCTCGTGGCGGTGAACTGTGCCCCCAGGAGGGCGTGCCCCGGCATCACGCCCACGATCGTCAACGGGATCGGCGCCATGATGATCAGCGGCGTGAGGTAGGAGCCGAACTGGGCGACCACCAGCAGGTAGATCAGCACCAGGCCGACGGCGTAGGCTGCACCCATGTCGCGGAAGGTGTCGTAGGTGATCTGCCATTCGCCGTCCCATTTGATGGCATAGCCGCGCCAGGCATCGTAGGGCTGACGGATGAAGTATTCGCCGAGGGGGCCGCCGTCCGGCGTGCGGATGTCATGCAGTGCGCTGCGCATGCCGAACATGCCGTACAGCGGGCTGTCCAATGCGCCGCCCGTGTCGGCGACGACGAAGCTCACGGGCAGCAAATCCTTGTGATAGATGGGTTGCTCGCGCTTTGTGTCGCTGATGGTGACCAGCTCGCGGATGGGCACCAGCTGTCCGCCTGCCCCCCGCACGGTGAGCTGCAGCAGCACATCCAGGTCGCCGTGCGAAGACGGTGCCAGTTGCAGCATGGCGGGTGCCGGGTATTTGCTCGCGTCGTGCAGGTAGGCTGCCGGGTCGCCGGCCAGGCCCGCCCGCAGCGTGGCGACGATCGCGCTTTGCGTCACGCCCAGCAGCGCCGCCTTGCGGCGGTCCACCAGCAACAGCTTTCTCGGCGCGGCGGCGATGCTGCTGTCGTCGACGCCGACCATTCCTGGTGCCTTCTCGAACACCGCACGCACCGCTTTGGCGACCTCTCGCCGACCGTCCTCATCTGGCCCATACACCTCGGCGACGATCGGCGACAGCACCGGTGGTCCCGGCGGCACCTCCACCACTTTGAGGTTGGCGCCGAAGCGCTGGCCGATCTTCTGCAGCTCGGGCTGCAGGCGCGCCGCGATGGCGTGGCTTTGCTCGCTGCGCGCGTGCTTGTCGACCAGGTTGACCTGGAGGTCGCCCACTTCGCCGCCGGATCGCAGGTCGTACTGGCGCACGAGGCCGTTGAAGTTGATCGGCGCGGAAGTGCCGGCGTAAGCCTGGTAGTCGGTCACTTCCGGCTGCCGTGCAAGGTAGGCGCCCAGCTCGCGCAGTACCGCCGCGGTCTGCTCGACCGGCGTGCCGGCGGGCATGTCGACGACGACCTGGAACTCCGATTTGTTGTCGAAGGGCAGCATCTTCAGCACCACCGCGCCGAGCACCGGGAGCGCCAGCGACAGCACGATCAAGGCCGCCACTCCGGCTCCAAGCAGGGTGCGATTGCGCCTGCCGTTCCGTTCGGCCAGCAATGGATGGAAGATGCGTTCGAACAAGGGCCCGAGCTTTGCCGCCAGTCCGTGGGGCGCGGACGCGTGACCCGCATTCGGCGCGTGCTTCATCCACAGGCGTGCAAGCCATGGCGTCACGATGAACGCGATCGCCAGCGACAGCACCATGCCCATGCTCGCGTTGATCGGGATCGGGCTCATGTACGGGCCCATCAGCCCCGAGACGAAGGCCATGGGCAGCAGCGCGGCGATCACCGTGAGCGTGGCCAGAATGGTGGGCCCGCCCACTTCATCGACCGCAGCGGGGATCAACTGGGCCAGCGTCCGGCCGGGGTGCAAGGCTTGATGGCGGTGGATGTTCTCCACCACGACGATGGCATCGTCCACCAGGATGCCGATGGAGAAGATCAGCGCGAACAGCGATACCCGGTTGAGCGTGAAACCCCAGGCCCATGAGGCGAACAGCGTCACCGTGAGCGTCAGGATCACCGCGGCGCCCACGATCGCCGCCTCCCGGCGGCCGAGCGCGATGAAGACGAGCGCCACCACCGAAGCCGTGGCAAACAGCAGCTTCTGGATCAGCTTTTGGGCCTTGTCGTTGGCCGTGTTGCCGTAGTTGCGGGTCTCTGCCACTTCGATCCCGTCCGGGATCACCGTGTTGCGCAGCCCCTCCACGCGGCGCATCACCGCGCGGGCCACGTCGATGGCGTTTTCCCCGGGCTTCTTCGTCACTGCGAGCGTCACGGCCGGGTACTCCGCGCCGTGCGGCCCGGCCACGCCGTGCCACACATACCGCCGTGCGGGCAGGGGGCCGTCGCGAACGGTGGCCACCTCCTGCAGGAACACCGGCTTGCCGTCGTGCACGCCCACCACCAGGTCGGCGACGTCGCGCGCATCCTGCAGGAACGGGCCCACTTCAATGGCCACGGAGCGGTTGCCGCCCAGCAGCTCGCCCACCGGTGTTCCGGCATGGGCCGATTGCAGCGCGTTGCGGAGGTCGGCGACCGTCGTGCCCGCACCAGCCATTCTTGCCGGGTCGATCTCGACCAGCACGGCCCGGCCAGGACCGCCGACGGTGGTCACCTCCCGGGTGCCGGGGACCCGCTTCAGATCGGCCTCCATGCTGTGCGCGACGCGCTCGAGGTCGAACGGGCCCGCGGATTCGTTCTTTGCGAACAAGGTGAGGGTCACGATGGGCACGTCATCGATGCCCTTGGGCTTGATGAGCGGCGTGCCCACCCCGAGGCCGGGTGGCAACCAGTCCGCATGGGCGTTGACCGTGTCGAACAAGCGCACCAAGGCTTCCGTGCGCGGCACGCCCACCTTGAATTGCACCGTCACCATGGCCAGGCCCGGACGCGATACCGATGTCACATGCTCGATGCCGGAGATCTGTGACAGCACCTGCTCGGCGGGCGTGGCAACCATTTGCTCGACGTCTCGTACCGAGGCGCCGGGAAACGGGATGACGACGTTGGCCATCGTCACGTTGATCTGCGGTTCCTCCTCCCGGGGCGTCACCATCACCGCAAACGCACCCAGCAGCAGGGCCACGAGCGCCAGCAGCGGCGTGATCTGTGCCGATTGGAAGAAGGCGGCAATGCGCCCGGAAATTCCGAGCGAAGCTGGAGGAGTCATCGCCGCTGCTTCAGTGCAGGCGGGCTGCTGCCTGGGGATCGAGCACGACCCGCTCGCCGGCCGACACGCCGGCCAGCACTTCCAGCATCTCGCCCTGGATGCGGCCCAGCCGCACCTGGCGGAGCATGGCTTTTCCGTCCTTGTCCATCACGTACACGCCGGTCAATTCGGCGCGGCGCACGACCGTCGTGGCCGGCACGTAAAGCCGTGTCTCCGCAGTGACGGGAACGCCCAGCCAGGCGCGCGCGAACATGCCCGGCACTGCGCCGGCCAGGCCGGCGGGCAGGTCCAGCCTGAGTTCGAGGGTGTGCGTGGTGGCGTCCACCGTGGGCAGCAACTGCACCTTCGCCGGCGGGATGCGCCCGGTCAGTGCACCGGGCAGCTCCACCTGCATCGGCTGGCCAGGCTTGAGCCGGGCTGCCACGGATTGCGGCACCGGGACGCTGACCCGCAGGGCCCGAGGGTCGTAGACCGTGAGCAGGGGGCGGTCCGGCATGGCCATGTCACCCAGCACGACGGCCACGTTGGACACGATGCCGTCGTAAGGGGCCTTGAGCACATAGAAGCCGGACTGGGTGCGGGCGGCGCCCGCAGCGGCGAGTTGCGCCGAGGCCTCCGCCTGCGCCGCCTTGTACTGTGCTTCGGCGCGGTCCAGCCCCGCCTGGCTGATGTAGTTCTTCTGGAACAGCTGCTTCTGGCGCTCGAAATCGCGGGTGGCTGCCTCCTGGGCTGCGCGTGCGGCCTGCACCTGGGCAGCTCCAGCGGCAGCCGTCTGTTCTGCCGCCCGGGCGTCGAGCCGCACGAGGATTTGACCGGCTTTCACCGTGTCGCCGGCCTTGACCTCCAGCGACACGACGCTGCCCGCCACCTGGGCTGCGATGACGGTCTGGCGCACGGCCTGAACGACGCCATCGAAGCCGATGGTGTCGCCTGCACCGCTCGATGTGACGGGCGTGGTGGCCATGGCCTGCGGCGTTGCTGCCGAGGGGAGGGGGGGATTGCCGGCCGATGCGACCAGTGCCACGGCCAGCAGGGCGCTCCCTGCGACGGTTCGGGTTGCCTGGAATGCCATCGGAATGCCCTGTCGGTGAAATATGGTCGATTGACTGTATTATTAGCTACATAGTTAAATAGTCAAGTAGATGTTCGACCGGGTCATCCAATCGGGGGGATTTCTGAGGCATCATGTCGGTCCAACAACCCAGTGCGTGCATGAGCATGGAAGGCTTGCCCCCCGAGGCGCTTGAACAGGTCGCGGCGTATTTCCAGGCGCTGTCGGAACCGACGCGCCTGCAGATCCTCAACCTGCTGCGCGGCGGCGAGCGCAGCGTCGGCGAACTCGCCCAGCTGTGCGGCTACACGTCGGCGAACATCTCGCGCCACCTCGCCTTTCTGACCCGTCAAGGGCTTGTGGCGCGTGAAAGCCGCGGCACCAGCGGCTACTACCGCATCGCCGATGAATCGGTGTATGCGCTGTGCGACCTCGTGTGCGGCAGCATCGCGCGCCAACTGGAGCGCAGTGCCAGCGGGCGGCAGCTGTTTGCCAACAGCGCGTTGCCTGCGTCCAGGGCGCGGCAGCGCCGGACCTGATCGACAAGCGTGCCGCCCCACGTTCACTGAAGTGGCGGCCCGATGACATCATGACCCGGCTGGGCGCAGAATGTGGCGTCAGACCACCTCCCGCCGCATGAGCAGGAACGTGAAGTTCTTGATCGTCTCGCGAAGCCGCTTCTCGCATGAAGTCTGGATGGCGACGATCTTGAACCCGGCGACGATGCGGGCTTCGAGGAGTCGCATCCAGCGGAGCTCTACCGTGGCACGGACGAGGCCAATGGTGTCGACGAACATCACGAAATCGAACTTCGCATTGGGTTCCAGCAAGCGGTCTTGATCAAAGCTCGCATTGATCCCGTCGGTGGAGATGTCGCCGATCGTTCCCTCCAGCCACTGGCCGCTGGTCGCCACGAAAGCTGCCGTCTTGGCGATGTTTTTCACCGGCAGGAAGCGGTTGCACGTGGTCAACGGCTTGACGTTGCGCATGCGCTTGAAGAGCTCGCTCTTGATGACGCTCGCACGCATGGTCGCCACCGCGGCCAGCTTGTTCGACTGATAAAAGGAGGCGACGCGCGACACTTTTTCGCCGGAACTCCGCGCCTTGGCTGATCCAGCATCTTCTACCCGAATGCGCACCGGGTAGTTGGGATCGACGAAGTTGTGGAAATCCACGTTCAGCGTATCGATCACGAAGGCCGCTTGCGAGCGTGTCCATCGACTGTGGTGATGAAATTGAACATACATCGCCTGGCGAGCCGCTTCGATCAGCATGATGCCCGGGACGTGTTCCTGGTGCTTGCGAAAGAAGAAGTAGTTCGCCGTGTCGATCAGGAGATTGACGTACACGGTACGAGGGCGGTTGAACCAAGGCAGCTTTTCGAAAATGATCGAAATGGCGACGCGGTCGGTGTCCGCCAGGTGGTTCGACCGCTCCACGAAGGCCCGCATCAGTTGCAATTCGTCGACCTCGTCCACGAAGTCGGCATGCAGGACCAGTGAGCTGCCTTGATCGGTATAGAGCCTTTCCAGAACCGAGCCATCTACCTGAACACTGCCCGACAAGATGGACTTGTCCAGGCACGCCGGAAGACTGCACAGGTATAGGCGGTCCGGATGCATGCTCCCCGCTGTCTTTGTGCCGGCCCTGTAGAAACGGCGCAGTGCGGCGCGGTCTGATGGGCCGAGTTCCGGGCTCTGCAACAGCTTCTGATCGAAGAATGCGGGAATCGGAGCGCGTTGATTGCATACAAGGACATCCTCCTCGAACTCCTTGTGTACCGTGTGCGGTGAAATCTTCACTATCTCAGTGGCGCTGAGCAGCATTGAGAGACTTTCTTGTCGGTATGCCCAATCACGCTTGCACGGGCAAATGGATGCTGTGGACGACTCGATCGGTACTGCAATGAAGAGCGCCGCAAATTATGAACGCGGATCCCATCGATTACTGGGCGCATGCGCATCTCGCATGCCTGACGTTGCCGCCTCATGTGACGAGGGGTCACGAGCCACGCTCTCAGCCCTTCCCTGAACGGGCGCAAGGCTCCCGTCGGCGCGATCGCCCGGCAGAGTTGATCCCACTGCTCAGCTCCGCAAGGGGCCGGGTGTGTGGGCTGGCGCTCGGATTGAATCCCGTTGGGATCCTTCAGTCCAACGCGGGCCTCAGACGGAACGTCGAGACCGTGCTGGTCAGCTTGTGAGCCTGTTCCTTCAGGTCCCCTGAGGCCGTAGCCGATTGCTCCACCAGCGCGGCATTTTGCTGGGTCATTTGGTCGAGCTGGGTCACCGCGTCGCTCACCTTGACGATGTCGTCCAGCTGAGCGGTCGCTGCGGACCTGATCTCGCCGATGATGTCCGACACGCGCTGCCCGCTTTCAACGATCTCGGTCATTGCGAGGCCCGCTTCGGTCACACGCTTTGAACCGGCGGCCACCTTGGTTTGCGAATTGCCGATCAGCACCTTGATGGCCTTGGCCGCCTCGGCGCTGCGTTGCGCCAGCGCACGCACCTCGCCGGCCACGACGGCAAAACCACGGCCCTGTTCGCCCGCCCGCGCGGCCTCGACGGCAGCATTGAGCGCGAGGATGTTCGTCTGGAAGGCGATGCCGTCGATCACGCCGACGATGTCCGCGATCTGGCCTGAGCTTGAATTGATCTCCTCCATCGTCGAGACCACCTCGCCGAAGACCTTGCCGCCATGCGTGGCGACGTCCGAGGCCGATGAGGCGAGGCGGCTGGCCTGCAGCGACGATTCGACGCTGCGGCGCACGGCATCAGTCAGCTGGCTGATCGAGCTGGCGGTCTCCTGAAGGTTGGCCGCGGCCATTTCCGTTCGCGTGCTCAGGTCCAGGTTTCCGCTTGCCACATCGGAGCTTGCCGCGCGAATGTGTTCCGCAGAGGCACGAATCTCTCCCACGAGCGAACAGAGATGGTCCTGCATCGCGCTGATGGCGAGCAAGAGGCGGCCGATTTCATCGCTCGATTGGATCTGGATCTCCGAGCTCAGGTCGCCCGCGGCGATGCGCTCTGCAACGGAGATGGCGCTGTCGATGGGGCGGGTGACACTGCGGGTCGTGCGCCAACCGAGCAGCACGCCGGCGATCACCGCGGCGCTCACGGCCACACCGGCGACCCCGAGCGCACGCTGCTGGCCAGCGAGGGCCTGTTCGTATGCCGCGCCGTTGCTGGTCACTTCGGCGGCCACCATCTCGCCCACCTTCTGGCGCCAGATGGATTCCTTGGGCCGCACCGCTTCCATCAGCGTGGTCGCAGCTTCGATGTTGGCCCCTTCCTGGCCCTGCTTGGCGGCCTGCATCACCAGGGGCAGCGTGGCTTTCGCCGCTGTGGTGATCTCATCCATCAGCCGGCGTTCATCTTCGGTAGCGCCTGCGTTTCCGATGTTCTCGATCAGGGTCTTCTCGGCTTTCAGATAGTTCTGCTCGGCCACCTTCAACAGCTTGA
>CBIHPH010000134.1:0-10626 GCA_966212105.1 uncultured Rhizobacter sp. | reverse complement strand
GCGAACGCCGGGGCCCACCGTGTCCAGTGAGCCGGAGGTGCGATGCGAAGCGAGCCGAGGCGAGCCTGCACGGCCGTGTCTCGTACGGTCACGGTGGAGCTGGAGACAGTGGGCGTGCGGGGGATTCGTAGCCGAAGCGCCTGAGCAAAATAGCGGGGAAGCTGGTGTTCTAAAGCTTCTTTGGACTACCTTTCTTGCAAGAAAGGTAGTTCGGCTGCCGGGCCGAGACCCGGCGCGGCCTCGCCAGAGAACAAGTTCTTCTAAAAGAGATGCAGAACAGCGAAACCGGCCGCCGCCGGCTCCTCAGCGACGCCGTTTGCCAGCGGCCCCCCCACCAAACAAGGTCCCGAGCACCCCTCGAACGATCTCTCGACCGACGCTCGACCCCATGGTGCGAACAGCAGATTTCGCCCAGGTTTGCGCCAGCCCGTCGTGCCGGCCCCCGCGGGGGCCGGTGTGGCCGAAGAGCAGGTCGTTGACTTTGCCCATGAGGCCGCCGTCGTCGGGGCCGGCGTTGGAGGGGGGCTTCTGAGCAGCCGTGTCGGCAGCTTCGCTGCTTTCGGCGGCGCGGCCCTTGAGTTTTTCGTAGGCGGATTCCCGGTCGACGGCCTGGTCGTAGGTGCCGGCGACCAGTGAATGGGCCAGCAGGTGCTTGCGCTGCTCGGGCGTGATGGGGCCGATCTGGCTGCCGGGGGGGATCACGAACACGCGTTCGGTGATGCTCGGGCGGCCTTTTTCATCGAGCAGGCTGACGAGCGCTTCGCCGACGGCCAGTTCGGTGATGGCCGATTCGATGTCGAGGCCGGGGTTGGCGCGCATCGTGCTGGCCGCCGATTTCACGGCTTTCTGGTCGCGCGGGGTGTAGGCACGCAGCGCATGCTGGATGCGGTTGCCGAGCTGGGCGAGCACGGTGTCAGGGATGTCGAGCGGGTTCTGGGTGATGAAGTACACGCCCACGCCTTTGCTGCGCACGAGCCGCACGACCAGTTCGATGCGCTCGACGAGCGCAGCGGGCGCGTCCTTGAACAGCAGGTGGGCCTCGTCGAAGAAGAACACGAGTTTCGGCTGGTCCGGGTCGCCCACTTCAGGCAGCTGTTCGAACAGTTCGGAGAGCATCCACAGCAAGAAGGTGGCGTAGAGCCGGGGCGCGTTCATCAGCTTGTCGGCCGCGAGCACGTTCACGACGCCCTGGCCGGCCACCGTCTGCATGAAGTCGGCGATGTCGAGCATGGGTTCGCCGAAGAACCGGTTGCCGCCCTGTTCCTCGATCTGGAGGAGGCCGCGCTGGATGGCGCCGATGCTCGCAGCGCTGACGTTGCCGTATTCGGTGGTGTAGGCCCCGGCGTTGTCGCCCACGTGCTGCAGCATGGCGCGGAGGTCCTTGAGGTCGAGCAGCAGCAGGCCGTTGTCGTCGGCCACCTTGAACACGAGGTTCAGCACGCCGGCCTGGGTGTCGTTCAACAAGAGCATGCGCGAGAGCAGCAGGGGCCCCATGTCGCTCACGGTGGCCCGCACGGGGTGGCCCTGTTCGCCGAAAACGTCCCACAGCGTGGCCGGGCAGGCGCGTGATTCGGGCGGCTCGATGCCGCGCTCCTTGAGCACCGCGGCCAGCTTGTCGCCGATGCGGCCGGGCTGCGTGATGCCGGTGAGGTCGCCCTTGATGTCGGCCAGGAACACGGGCACGCCTCGCCGGCTGAAGTTCTCGGCGAGGGTCTGCAAGGTGATGGTCTTGCCGGTGCCGGTGGCGCCGGTGATGAGCCCGTGGCGGTTGGCCAGCGCAGGCAGCAGGTGGCACTCCTTGGTGCCGTGTCGGGCGATGAGGATGGGCTCGGCCATGGGGATGCTCCAGGAGGTTGGTGCGGCGGCTATAAAATCACAGTCTATTCGCTAGTGCGAGCACCAGTGCACGCGGCACTAGCCCCTTTTCTCAGAACACCAAGATGGCCGCCGGCAGGGAGCACCCGCCGGCTCGGCCAGCACGAGGAGCCTTCATGGCCGGACATTCCAAATGGGCCAACATCCAGCACCGCAAGGGGCGGCAGGATGAAAAGCGCGGCAAGCTGTGGACCCGCGTCATCCGCGAGATCATCGTGGCCGCCCGCCAAGGCGGCGGTGATCCGAAGGACAACCCGCGGCTGCGCCTGGCCGTCGAAAAGGCCAAGGCGGTCAACATGCCGCTGGACACCGTCAAGAAGAACATCGACAAGGCCACCGGGAACGTGGAAGGCATGTCGTACGACGAAGTGCGCTACGAGGGCTATGGCATCGGCGGCGCCGCGGTCATCATCGATTGCATGACCGACAATCGCGTCCGCACCGTGGCGGAAGTGCGCCATGTGTTCAGCAAGTACGGCGGCAACCTGGGCACCGAAGGCTCGGTGGCGTTCCAGTTCAAGCACGTGGGGCAGCTCGTGTTCGCGCCCGGCACCAATGAGGACAAGCTGATGGAAGTCGCGCTCGAGGCCGGGGCGGACGATGTCATCACCGATGACGACGGTGCCATCGAGGTGCTGACCGCGCCGGCGGCGTTCGAAGCCGTGAAGGCCACTCTGGAGGCCGGCGGGTTCAAGGCGGAGATGGCCGAGGTCACGATGCGGGCAGAGAACACGGTTGAACTGGAGGGTGAGGACGCCGCCCGCATGCAGAAGCTGCTCGACATGCTCGAGGAACTCGACGACACGCAGGACGTGTTCCACAACGCCGTGCTGCCATGATGGCAGACGGCACACCGATCGACCCAGCAGGACACAAGGGTGACTCCATGAAAATTCTCGTGATCGGCTCGGGTGGCCGCGAACATGCGCTGGCCTGGAAGCTGGCGCAATCGCCTCGTGTGCAGGCGGTGCATGTGGCCCCCGGCAACGGCGGCACGGCGCTCGACCCGAACCTGAAAAACGTCGCCATCACGGACGTCAAGGCGCTTGCCGACTACGCCGAGGCCGAGAAGATCGGCCTGACCGTCGTGGGCCCCGAGGCGCCTCTGGCCGCCGGTGTGGTGGACGAATTCCGGGCCCGCGGCCTGCGCATCTTCGGCCCCACGCGGGCGGCGGCACAGCTCGAGAGCTCCAAGGCCTTCGCCAAGGACTTCATGAAGCGCCATGCGATTCCCACCGCGGCGTACGACACCTTCACCGATCCGGTCGCGGCGCACGCCTATGTGGACCGCATCGGCGCACCGATCGTGGTGAAGGCCGATGGCCTTGCGGCCGGCAAGGGCGTGGTGGTGGCGATGACGCTGGCCGAGGCGCATGAAGCCGTCGATTGGATGCTCGCCGGTGAAGACAACAAGCTGGGCGTGCAGCACAACGCCGGTGGCGCCCGCGTGGTGATCGAGGAGTTCCTGCAAGGCGAGGAAGCCAGCTTCATCGTGCTGTGCGATGGCAAGAACGTGCTGCCGCTGGCCACGAGCCAGGACCACAAGCGCTTGCTCGATGGCGATGAAGGCCCGAACACCGGCGGCATGGGCGCCTATTCGCCCGCGCCCGTGGTCACCCCCAATGTGCACGCCCGTGTGATGCAGGACATCATCCTGCCCACAGTGGCCGGCATGGCGCGCGACGGCGTCCCGTTCACGGGCTTCCTTTATGCCGGCCTGATGATCGACGACGAAGGCGTGCCCAAGACGCTCGAGTTCAACACCCGCATGGGCGACCCAGAGACGCAGCCGATCATGATGCGCCTCAAGAGCGACCTGGTGGATGTGTTCCTGCAGGCCACGGATGGCACGCTCGATCAGGTCGAGCTGCTGTGGGACCGCCGCGTGGCACTCGGCGTGGTAATGGCCGCCGCGGGCTATCCGCTGTCGCCGCGCAAGGGCGACGAGATCACGGGCTTGCCGTCGCCCGTTGCAGATGCGATGGTGTTCCACGCCGGCACCGCTCAGGCCGGCAAGGGCACGGTGACCTCCGGCGGCCGCGTGCTGTGCGTGACGGCGCTGGGCGATTCGGTGAAACTGGCGCAGCAGCGGGCGTACGAGGTGTTGAACGGCATCCGCTTCGACGGCGCGCAGTTCCGCCGCGACATCGGCCACCGAGCCATCAAGCCGCGCTGATCGCCGCATGCAGTTCCCCCTCGTCCGTGACTACCTTCTGGGCCTGCAGGAGCGCATCGTCGCAGCCCTCGAAGCCGAAGGGGGGGACGCGTTCGCCACCGATGCCTGGGTGCGCGAGCCGGGCGGAGCCCTGGAGGGAGACGGCCGTTCCCGCCTCGTGGAAGGGGGCGGCTTGCTGGAGCGCGGCGGCTGCAATTTCTCGCATGTGCGCGGGCGCACGATGCCGCAGTCGGCCACGGCGCATCGGCCCGAGCTCGCGGGGGCGCCATTCGAGGCCATGGGCGTATCGCTCGTGTTCCACCCGCGCAACCCGTACGTTCCCACCGTGCACATGAACGTGCGCATGTTCGCCGCGCTGCCAGCCGGGCGGGAGCCGGTCGTGTGGTTCGGCGGCGGCATGGACCTCACGCCTTACTATGGCTTCGAGGAAGACGCCGCGCATTTCCACCAGGTGAACCGCGATGCGCTGGCTCCGTTGGGCAAGGCGCTCTACCCGCGTTTCAAGCAGTGGTGCGACGAATACTTCTTCTTGAAGCACCGCAACGAGCCGCGCGGCATCGGCGGCGTGTTCTATGACGATTTCACCGAGGGTGGCTTCGACAACGGCTTCGCTCTGACCCGTGCCGTGGGGGATGCCTTCCTGGCCGCCTATCTTCCCATCGTGCAACGCCGCAAGGCGATGCCGCACGGCGAACGCGAGCGGGCATTCCAGACGTACCGGCGCGGGCGCTACGTCGAGTTCAATCTGGTCTTCGACCGCGGCACGCTGTTCGGCCTGCAGTCGGGCGGCCGCACCGAATCCATCCTGATGTCCATGCCGCCGGTCGTGACCTGGCGCTACGACTGGACACCGGAGCCGGGCACGCCGGAAGCGCGCCTGTACACAGACTTCCTGCGTCCTCGCCCATGGGCCGATGAGGGCACACGTTGAAACGCATCGGCCTTTTCGGCGGCACGTTCGATCCCGTTCACCTGGCGCACGTGGCGCTCGCACGGGTGGCGCTGGACCAGTTGCAGCTCGATGAGGTGCGATGGGTGCCCGCGGGCAGGCCTTGGCAGAAGGCGCGCCTGCTCACGCCGGCGGCCCACCGCGCCGCGATGATCGGCCTTGCGATCGCTGACGAACCGCGTTTCACGCTCGACCGTTGTGAGCTCGAACGCAGCGGCGCCAGCTACACCTATGACACCGTGCGCGACTTCCAGGCCACCGAGCCCGGCTGCGAATGGTTCCTCATCATCGGCCAGGACCAGTACGCAGGGCTGCACACGTGGCTCGGCTGGCAGGAGCTGCTCGAGCGCGTGACGCTTGCGGTGGCGAACCGTCCCGGTGCGCCGCTGCGGGCAAGTCCGTCCGTCGAGCAGGTGGCGCACCAGGCGGTGGCGCTGCCCATGATGGACATCTCGTCCACCCACATCCGCGCCGAAGTGGCGGCGGGCCGGCGCATCGATGCGCTGGTGCCTCCAGCCGTGGCGCGCTATATTGACCAACACCACCTCTATCGGGGAACTCACGGGAGCTGAATGGACATCCGAAAACTGCAGCGCGCCATCGTCGATGGCCTTGAAGACGTCAAGGCCCAGGACATCGCCGTCTTTGACACCGAACACCTGTCTCCGCTCTTCGAGCGCGTGATCATCGCTTCGGGCACTTCGAACCGGCAAACCAAGGCACTTGCTGCCAGCGTGCGGGATGCGGTCAAAGCCGAAGGCTTCCAGGTGCAGCGCACCGAAGGCGAGGTCAATGGGGAATGGATCATCGTGGACTGCGGCGCTGCCGTCGTGCACGTGATGCAGCCCACCATCCGCGAGTACTACCACCTCGAGGAGATCTGGGGTGACAAGCCGGTCAGGCTGAAGGCGGAGCGCAGCACCAGGCTCGTCAAGGCCGAGGAACCTGCGCTGGACGCCAAGAAGCCCGCGGCGAAGAAGCCTGCTGCCAAGAAAGCAGCGGCCAAGGCAGCCGAACCGGTGGTGGCCAAGAAGGCCGCAGCCAAGAAGGCAGCGCCTGTCAAGGCCCCTGCCAAGAAGGTGCCGGCGAAGAAAGTCGCGGCGAAGAAGGTGGCCGCGAAGAAAGCCGCTGCGCCAGTGCGCACGGTGAAGGTCAACGAACCGGTCGCAAAGAAGGCGCCTGCCAAGAAGGTCGCGGCGAAGAAGGTCGTGGCCCGCAAGGCCGCGGCACCGAAGGCCGGCGTGACGCGCACCACGGGGGTCAAGTCCACACCGTCCGCGGTGAAGAAGGCGCCGGCCAAGAAGGCAGCGGCGCCGGCGAAAAAGACCGCAGCGCGCAAGTGAAGCTGCTGCTTGCCGCCGTCGGGCAGCGCCAGCCGTCGTGGGCGGAGACCGCCTACGACGACTTCGCCAAACGTTTTCCGCCGGAAATGCGCCTCGAACTGAAGGCCGTCAAGGCGGAAACGCGTGGCTCGAAGACCGCGGAGCAGTTGATGGCCGCGGAAGCCGTCCGCCTGGAGGCTGCATTGCCCAAGGGCGTGCGGCGCGTCGTGCTGGACGAACGCGGCAGCCGCTTGACCACCGTGCAGCTCGCCGCACGCCTGGCGGCCTGGCAGCAAGACGGCCGCGATGTGGCGCTGCTGGTCGGCGGGCCCGATGGGCTCGACCCGGCCTTGAAGGCCTCGGCCGACGAAACGCTCCGTCTCTCCGACCTGACGCTGCCGCATGCGTTCGTGCGGGTGCTGCTCGCCGAGGCGCTGTACCGCGCCTGGACTGTGCTTGTGAACCACCCCTATCACCGGGAGTGATGCGCTGCGGCGCCCCTATGTGCGACCTCATTTACCTTGCCTCCCAAAGCCCCCGGCGCCGCCAGCTGCTCGCACAGATCGGTGTGCGCCATGAGCTGTTGCTGCCTGGGCCCGAGGAGGATGCCGAAGCGCTCGAAGCCGAGTGCGGGGGCGAACGGCCGGAAGATTATGTGGCCCGGGTCACTCGCGCCAAGCTCCAGGCGGCGCGGGCACGCTGGCAGGCCAGGAGCCTGCCGGTCGCCCCCATCCTGTGCGCCGATACCACGGTCGCCCTCGGCAACCGCATCCTCGGCAAGCCTGCCGATGCGGCCGACGCGCAACGCACACTCACCATGCTGTCGGGCCGGACGCATCGCGTGATCACCGCCGTGGCGGTGGCCCATGGGGCGTTCGAAGCCATGGCGGTCAATGTGTCGAAGGTGCACCTGGCCCCCGTGCCGATCGATGAACTCACCGCGTACGTGGCGAGCGGCGAACCGTTCGGCAAGGCAGGTGCCTACGCCATCCAGAGCGCAGCTGCGGCCTGGATCTCGCGCATCGAGG
Organism: uncultured Rhizobacter sp.; assembly: GCA_966212105.1. Classification (GTDB taxonomy): domain Bacteria; phylum Pseudomonadota; class Gammaproteobacteria; order Burkholderiales; family Burkholderiaceae_C; genus Rhizobacter. The sequence continues at coordinate 3,276 of CBIHPH010000134.1, read as the reverse complement.
GCAGCTACTCGGCTATCATGGGTTTGCCTTTGTACGAGACGGCAGAACTGCTTCGGCAGGCAGGCTTGCAATTCCGCGCCGCGTCGCTCTGACGCGGCCCCACCGGACCCCCGTCCCCATGCAAGACATCCTCATCAACTGGTCGCCTCAGGAAACGCGTGTCGGCATCGTCGAGAACGGCGCCGTGCAGGAACTCCATGTGGAGCGCGCCCTCGAACGCGGTCTCGTGGGCAACATCTACGCCGGCCGGGTGGCCCGCGTGTTGCCGGGCATGCAATCCGCCTTCATCGACATCGGTCTGGAGCGCGCCGCGTTCCTGCATGTCGCAGACGTTCATGTGGCCGGCCCATCGCGCCCAGACCACGGGCCTGGCGCCGTGCCGCCGCCGCCCATCGAACGCCTGGTGTTCGAAGGGCAGACGCTCACCGTGCAGGTCATCAAGGATCCCATTGGCACCAAGGGGGCCCGGCTGTCCACGCAAATCAGCATCGCCGGCCGCCTGCTCGTGTTCTTGCCGCAGGACGATCACATCGGCATCTCGCAGAAGATCGGGTCACATGAATTGCGCGAGCAGCTGCGCACCCGCATGCACCTGCTCGCCGGCAAGCCGTCCGACGATGCCACGCCATACAACGGCGGCGGTTTCATCCTGCGCACGAACGCGGAAGATGCCACCGACGAGGAACTGGCCGATGACATCGCCTACCTCCGCAAGACCTGGGGGCTGATCCGTGAACGAAGCTTCAAGACGCCGCCCGGCGCGCTGTTGCACCAGGACCTGAGCCTGGTTGAACGCGTGCTCCGCGACCTGGCGAGCGACGACACCCAGAGCATCCGCATCGATTCGCGCATGCAGTTCGAGCAGTTGATGGCGTTCGGGAATGAGTTCACGCCCACGTCGGTCAGCAAGCTGATGCACTACAAGGGCGAGCGGCCCATCTTCGATCTGTACAACATCGATGATGAAATCACCCGGGCGCTCGGGCGCCGGGTGGATTTGAAGTCCGGCGGCTACCTGATCATCGACCAGACCGAGGCCTTGACCACGGTGGACGTCAACACTGGCGGCTACGTGGGTGCGCGCAATTTCGACGACACCATCTTCAAGACGAACCTGGAGGCCACGCAGGCCATCGCCCGGCAGCTTCGGCTGCGCAACCTGGGCGGCATCATCATCATCGACTTCATCGACATGGTGCGGGAGGATCACCAGAACGCCGTGCTCGCCGAACTGCGCAAGCAGCTGGCGCGTGACCGCACGAAGGTCACCGTGAGCGGCTTCACCCAGCTCGGCCTGGTGGAGATGACCCGCAAGCGCACCCGCGAATCGCTTGCGCACATGCTGTGTGAACCTTGCCCTGTGTGCAGCGGCAAGGGGCAGGTGAAGACAGCGCGCTCGGTCTGCTACGACATCCTGCGTGAAATCCTGCGGGAGGCGCGCCAGTTCAACCCGAAGGAATTTCGCGTGATCGCCTCGGCCACCGTCATCGAAATGCTGCTCGACGAAGAGAGCCAGCACCTGGCTGCGCTCAGCGATTTCATCGGCAAGCCGATTTCGCTGCGGGCGGAGGCGACTGGCTCGCCGGAGGCGTACGACATCGTGCTGATGTAGCAGCGCACGACGACCTTCCGCCGGCCCGATGCCAGGGCCTCCACTTTCCCATTCCCAAGCGGTTCCGCCCAGAAACATGGCCCGTCAGACGGTTCCCATCCTCACCTGCTTCGACGACAACTACGTCATACCCGCGGCGGTGGCCTTCCGGACGCTGGTCGAGAATGCCGACCCGGCCCACCACTACCTGATCTACGTAGCGCATTCGGACATCACGCCCGAGCACCAAGCCCGGTTGACGGAGGAGGTGGCGGCCCACGGCACGTCGGCGTCGCTGGTGTTCATGGACATGCAGCATCGGCTGGCAGACCTGTTCGAGCGCACGGGCACCAAGGGGCACTACAGCAAGGAGATGTTCTACAAGCTGTTGGCGCCGTCCCTGTTTCCGCAGCATGACAAGATGCTCGTGACGGACGTCGATGTGGTGTTCACGGGCGACGTCTCGCGCGACTTCCTCGCCTTCGATGCGCAGGGCGACGCCTACCTGGCCGGGTCGCCCAGCCTCGTCAAGCGCGGTTCATGGGTCCACCAGGTGGCCGACCTGTACGTCGAGCACTTCACCCAGGAGGAGCGCAGTCGCCTGAAAGTGGGGGCCGGCTACTACGTCGTGAACCTGGCGCGGATGCGGGCCGAAGGCCTGGAGGCGCGGCTGGTGCAGTATGCGCAGGACCATGCGCATCGCCTCCGGCAGCCCGAACAGGATGTGTTGAACCTCGTCTGCCATCCTCACGTCACGCTGCTGCCCGCGGACAGCATGGTCTGCACCTACGCGTACGACTACTACCGAACGGACACCGACCTGCACCTCGACCTGCACTACAGTGCCGGCGAGGTGCGGCAGGCGATGGCCAACCCGGTCCAATTGCACTACGCCGGCCGGGACAAGCCCTGGAACAGCCCGGCGTGCACCCGCAGCGAGGTGTGGTTCGCGGCCCTGGGCCGCAGCGGCTTCCTCAGGGATCACCTGGTGCAACTCGGCCGTGTGCTTGATGCGCAGCGGCGGCAGAAGGTGGTCGCTTCGATGAAGCTGCCGTTCTCGCGCCGCCAGCTGGTGCTCAGCAAGACGAAGATCTGAGCCGGGCCCTCTTCAGGGGAAGTACTGCCTGCATTTCTCGGCAAACTGCCCCACGCTGGCGTTGGCCTCGCGCTCCTGGGCTTTCAGGTGGGGCAGCAACAGCGGAGCGGTGCGCCGGGCCCAATCCACGTCGTCGAAGCCCCAGGCCTGGCCGTAGCGGTCGCGTTCGTCAGGGTACCAGTCTTCCTTCGTCATGCCGGGCTGCGGCACCACGACCGACGTGCAGCCACACATCGCGGCGAACGCCGAGTACAAGGTGTAGGTGTCGTAGGAGATGCACGTCTCCACCCGGTTGAAGACGGCCGCCAGTTCGCGGTGTGAGAGGTCGTCGACGAGCACCGAGTTCTCCAGGGAGTGCTCGATGGGCCGGCCCTTGCCCTTGCGCAGGATGTAGCACGTGCCTGAACGCGGGCCGGCATTCGTCTGCTGGTAGATGTCGTCACGAATGTAGACGGTCTTGAGCAGGTTGTCGGGGTGCGGGTTGAGCGCCGGGTCGTTGAAGGCGGCCTGGAAGAAGAAGAACTTGTCGTCAGGCCCGAAGTTGACCCGGCCTGTGTGGAACCCCGGCTTGTGCAGCAGCCAGCGGACC
>CBIHPH010000133.1:0-10719 GCA_966212105.1 uncultured Rhizobacter sp. | reverse complement strand
GTCACGGTGGAGCTGGAGACAGTGGTCGTGCGGGGGATTCGCAGCCGAAGCGCCTTGCCTCGGCTGCCGGGCCGAGACCCGGCGCGGCCTCGCCAGAGAGCAGGCTCCGCGCCAAGCGAAATCAAGCTCGCCCGAGAAGACTCACAGCTTCAACGTCTGAAGGTATTCCCGGAACCTCGGACCCAGTTCCGCGTGCTGCAGGGCAAGCTCAACGTTGGCCTGAAGAAAGCCTTCCTTGCTGCCGCAGTCGTAGCGTTTGCCTTCGTACCGGTACGCAAACACTTTTTCGCGCCGCAGCAGCCCGGCAATGCCGTCGGTGAGCTGGATTTCGCCCCCAACGCCCCGCGGCTGGCTGGCGATTTCGGAGAAGACTCCTGGGGTCAGGATGTAGCGGCCGGCGACGCCCAAAAGGGAGGGCGCCGCTTCGGGAGCGGGCTTCTCCACGATGCGGTTCACATCCAGCAGCCGCTCGCCGACGGGCGTGCCCGCGACGATGCCGTAGCGCCGGGTGTGTTCGGCAGGCACCTCCTGCACAGCGAGGATCGAGGCCCGCCATTCGTCGTATTGCTCGACCATCTGGGCCAGCACTGGAGTCTCTCCAACCATGAGGTCGTCGGCAAGCAGCACGGCGAACGGTTCCTGGCCCACGAGCCGGCGGCCGCACAGCACGGCATGTCCAAGGCCCAGCGCTTGCGGCTGCCGCACGTAGATGCAGGTCATGTCGTCTGGCTTGACGCTGCGCACCAGGTCGAGGAGCTCTTGCTTACCCGCTTGTTCGAGGGCTAGCTCCAGCTCGAAAGTCATGTCAAAGTGATCTTCGATGGGGCGCTTGTGCCTGCCGGTCACGAAGATCATCTCGCGCACACCGGCAGCGTAGGCTTCCTCCACCGCGTACTGGATCAGCGGTTTGTCCACCACAGGGAGCATTTCCTTGGGCTGCGCCTTGGTGGCTGGCAGGAACCGCGTGCCGAGGCCGGCCACAGGGAAGATCGCCTTGGTCACTGACATGGTACGCAGCGTTCGTGAGGGTAATGCCAGAACAATTGTGTCATGGGGCCCCTGCTCCTGACCATTCCAAAGAAACCGTGTGACAACCTTATGGACCTGCTGATCATCGACACGCTGGATGCGGAGGTCGTGCACTGGCTCGAATCACGGCATTCGGTTCGCTACGCGCCCGAGCTGGCGCTCGACGCGCGTGAATTCCGTGCCGCGCTCTACAACGTTCGGGCCTTGATCCTGCCGGCATCGGTGTCGTTCGGGCCCCCGGTGCTTCCGTTCGCGCCGATGTTGCGTGCCGTGGGACGGATCAACGGCGGCGCAGAGAACATCGATGCCGATGCCTGCGCACGCGCCGGCATCGAGGTGGTGCGCAGCGCCACCGCCACCGCACAGGCTGAGGCCGAGTTCATGATCGGGGCGCTGCTGTCCATGCTGCGCAGGGTGCCTGTGTCTGGCCCCGATGGCATGCGGGTGGGGCGCGAATTGGGCGCGGCCACGGTCGGGCTGATCGGCATGCCACCGGCTGCGCGGGCCATGGCATCCATGCTGAGCGGCTTCGGCTGCCGGGTGGTTGGCTATGAACCGTCGCTGCATGCCAGCGATGGGGTGTGGGATCGCTGGAAGGTGGTGCCCATGCCGCTGCGCGAGCTGATCGAGACGACCGACGCGCTGGCCGTGCAATTGAACTATTTCAGCCGCTACCAGGGCCTGCTGGGTGAACGGCTGTTGTCGCACTGCAAGCCGCACCAGGTGATGGTGAGCGTGTCGCACTCCGGGGTGTTCGATGAACGCGCACTCGCGGAGGTGTTGAGCAGCGGCCGCATGGCCGCCGCATGGCTGGACAGCCTCGAACCAGGCGCTTTGGACGAAGGCCGCCCGCTGCGTGGCGTCGGCAACCTGCAGATCACGCCCCGCCTGGCCAGCACCACGCGGGAGTCGCGCCTGCGCAGCGCCTGGGCCGTGGCCCGGCGCATCGACGAGCTGCTGATGGCCACCTCGGTGGCCCTCAGCGAGTTCAGGTCGACTGCGCCAGGCGTGCCGCTTGATCTCGCAGCTGAACCAGAGTCGCCGTGAAATCGGCGATGCGCTTGCGCTCCTGATCGACCACCTCGGGCTTGGCCCGGGCCACGAAATTCTCGTTCGAGAGCTTGGCCGTGGCCTTGGCCACCTCGCCTTCGAGGCGGGCGATTTCCTTGGTCACCCGGGCCTGCTCGGCGGCCACGTCGATCTCGACGTGCAGCGCGAGGCGGGCTTCGCCCACGTTGGTCACGGGCGACAGGCGCGTGGCGGCGATGAAGGCGGCTTCGTCGGCCAGCACGTTCACTTCCGAGAGCTTGGCCAGCGCCTTGAGCACCGGGGCGGCCTGTGCGATGAAAGCGCCATCGCCGAAGGTGTTCAGCGGGACGCGGTTGCCGGGCTGAAGCTGCATTTCGCTGCGCAGCACGCGGCAGGCGCTCACGAGCGACTTGAGCCGGGCCACCCAGGCGTCCGCCTCGGCATCCACGAGCGACAGGTCGGCCTCCGGGTAGGCGGCGTTGACGATGCTGGCGCCCGGGGCTTTGCGGCCGGCGAGCGGTGCGACGTGCTCCCACAATTCGGCGGTGACGAACGGGGTGACGGGGTGCAGCAGCCGCAGCAGGGTTTCCAGCGTGCGAATCAGCGTGCGGCGGGTGGCGCGCTGCTGGGCGGCGTTCCCCGATTGGATCTGCACCTTGGCGATTTCCAGGTACCAGTCGCAGTATTCATCCCAGGCGAACTGATAGAGCGCCGTGGCGACGTTGTCGAGGCGGTACTCCGCAAAGCCCTTGGCCACGGCGGCTTCCACGCGCTGCAGTTCGCCGGCGATCCAGCGGTCGGCCGGCGACAGTTCCACAGGCAGTGACTCATCGGTTCCGCAGTCCTGGCCCTCGCAGTTCATCAGCACGAACTTGGTGGAGTTCCAGAGCTTGTTGCAGAAGTTGCGGTAGCCCTCGCAGCGCTTGCTGTCGAAGTTGATGTTGCGGCCGAGGCTGGCGAGCGAGGCGAACGTGAAGCGCAGCGCGTCGGCGCCGAACGCCGGGATGCCCTCCGGGAATTCCTTTTCGGTGTCCTTGCGCACGCGCGGCGCGGTCTCGGGCCGGCGCAAGCCCACCACGCGCTTGTCGAGCAGCGGGCCGAGCTCGATGCCGTCGATCAGGTCCACCGGATCGAGCACGTTGCCTTCGGACTTGCTCATCTTGCGGCCCTGCGAATCACGCACGAGGCCGTGGATGTACACATGCCGGAACGGCACCTTGCCGGTGAAATGCTTGGTCATCATGATCATCCGGGCAACCCAGAAGAAGATGATGTCGAAGCCGGTCACGAGCACCGTCGACGGCAGGAAAAGGTCCAGCTCCGGGGTCTTTCCGGGCCAGCCGAGCGACGAGAAGGGCACGAGGGCCGCGGAGAACCAGGTGTCGAGCACGTCCTCGTCCCGGCGCAGTTCGCCTGTGTAGCCGGCGGCGGTGGCTTTCGCGCGGGCCTCGGCTTCGTCGCGCGCGACGAACAGCTCGCCACCTGCGCCGTACCATGCCGGGATCTGGTGGCCCCACCACAGTTGCCGCGAGATGCACCAGTCGACGATGTTCTTCATCCACTGGTTGTAGGTGTTGACCCACTGCTCGGGGATGAACTTCACTTCGCCGCGTTCGACCACGTCGATGGCCTTCTGGGCGATGCTCGTGCCGTCCGCGCCCGGTTTGGTCGTGGCGACGAACCATTGGTCCGTCAGCATGGGTTCGATGACCTGGCCGGTGCGCTCGCAGCGCGGCACGGTCAGCTTGTGCTTCTTCACTTCGACGAGGAAGCCCTGGGCCTCGAGGTCCGCCACGATCTGCTTGCGGGCCTTGAAGCGGTCGAGGCCGCGGTAGGCCTCCGGGGCGTTGTCGTTGAGCGTGGCGTCCAGGTTGAGCACGCCGATGAGGGGCAGGCCATGGCGCTGGCCCACCGCGTAGTCGTTGGCGTCGTGGGCCGGGGTGACCTTGACCACGCCGGTGCCGAACTCGCGGTCCACGTAGGCGTCGGCGATCACCGGGATCTGGCGGCCCACGAGGGGCAGGGTGACCTGGCGCCCCACCAGCGCCGCATAGCGCTCGTCTTCCGGATGCACCATGACGGCGACGTCGCCCAGCATCGTTTCGGGCCGGGTGGTGGCCACCACCAGGTCGCCCGAGCCGTCGGCCAACGGGTAGCGGATATGCCACAGCGAGCCGTCTTCCTCTTCGCTCGATACTTCCAGGTCCGACACCGCCGAACGCAGCACCGGATCCCAGTTGACGAGGCGCTGGCCCCGGTAGATCAGGCCTTCTTCATACAGCTTCACGAAGGTGTCGGTGACCACGGCCGACATCTTGGGGTCCATGGTGAAGTATTCGTGCTGCCATGACACGGAGGCGCCCAGGCGGCGCATCTGCCGCGTGATGGTGGAGCCGCTTTGTTCCTTCCACTCCCACACCCGGCTGACGAAGTTCTTGCGGCCGAGGTCGTGGCGGCTCTGGCCCTGGTCTTGCAGCTGGCGCTCGACGACGATCTGCGTGGCGATGCCGGCGTGGTCGGTGCCCGGCAGCCAGAGCGTGTTGTGCCCGCGCATCCGGTGGTAGCGGGTCAGCGAATCCATGATCGTCTGGTTGAACGCATGCCCCATGTGCAGCGTGCCGGTCACGTTGGGCGGCGGCAGCTGGATCGAGAACGACGGCTTCGCGGGATCGAGCGTGGGTTCGTACAGGCCGCTTTGCTCCCACAGCGGGCCCCAGTGGGCTTCGATGGCGGCGGGTTCAAACGATTTGGCGAGTTCGGTCATGGGCGAAACGGCCCCTGTGGGCGGGGGCGGCACGATGTAGCGGGAAAGGAGCGAATTGTAGGTGCCGCACCGGGCCTGTTATCGTCTCGGCTGCTCTGGAGGATCACACAATGAAAATTCTGCGCCGTATCACCGCCTTGGCGGCCTTGGCCCTGCTCGCGAGTTGCGGGGGCGGTTCCAGCAATGAAGACCCCTCGTTCGTCTGCAGCGTGTCCAGCGACAAGGCCTGGCTGCGCGAAGAGATGTTCGATTTCTATTTCTGGTCCGGCCGATCGCCCGACCCATCGCCCGAAACGTATGCCGATGTGAACGAGTACCTGGACGCCCTGCGCTTCCAGGGCGATGCGGATGAACCGCGCGACCGCTTCAGCTACATCGAAGGCGCCGCGGCGTTCAGCCAATTCTTCGAGGAAGGCAAGACGCTGGGGTACGGTGTGGCCGTCAATGGCGTAGAAGGAACGCTGCCACTGCGCATCCGCTACATCGAGCCCAACAGCCCGGCAGCCGCGGCCGGACTCCTTCGCGGCGACACCATCGTCTCGGCCAACGGCACCGCCGCGGCTCAGCTGGTCTCGTCCGGCGATTTCAGCGTGCTGTCGGCGGCCAACGAAGGGGACAAGCTCACGCTCGTCGTCGACAGCGGCAGCGGCGCCCGCACGGTGGAGGTCACGGCGGCCACGTTCTCGCTCAAGCCGGTGACGGCCACCACGGTGTTCACCTTGCCCAACGGCAAGAAGGCCGGCTACCTGTCGCTCAAGGACTTCATCACGCAGGCCGAGGGGCCGCTGTCAGACGCCATTGCGCAGATCCGCGCGCAAGGCGCTACCGAGCTGATCCTGGACCTGCGCTACAACGGCGGCGGGCGGGTGTCGACGGCCACGCATCTGGCATCGCTGGTCACCGGGGCCACGCAGGCTGGCAAGCTGTTCACGAGCCTTGTTTTCAACCCGAAGCAGCAGCGCTACAACACGACCTACCGGCTCTCGTCACAGCCCGGCACCGCGTTTCCTCGCGTCGTGGTGCTGACCGGTTCGCGCACCTGTTCGGCCAGCGAGATGGTGGCCAACGGCCTCAAGCCGTATGCGGATGTGGTGACCATCGGCGGCACGAGCTGCGGCAAGCCGGTTGGCTTTTCGCCGCAGAAGCATTGCGACAAGGTCTACAGCCTCGTGAACTTCGAAAGCCTCAATGCCAACGGGCAGGGCAAGTACTACTCCGGCCTGCCGCTCACCTGCACCGTGAAGGAGGATTTCACGCGGGCCCTCGGAGATGCCTCTGAGACGCTGACGGCTGCTGCGCTGTCGTACCTGCAGAACGGTTCTTGTCCGGTGCAGCCGTCGAGCGTGCCCTCCCGGGTGCTGCGCTCCACTGAACGGCCGGTCGTCGAGCCTGGCCAGCGGTCCGGGATGTTTGCAGACTGAGGTTCCCCCCAATGTCACCCCGGCGAAAGCCGGGGCCCACCGGGGCCAGTGGGCCCGGCGTCCGCTGGCATGACATTGGGGGACGACATGAACGGAGGCACACACGCACATGAATCGTTTGCGCATCGCCCACATCGTCCTCGGCATGGTGGGCCTGATCGCGTTTGTGCTCACCGGCCAGTACATGGATCAGGTGCTCGCGCACCTTCGACACATGCCCGATGGCCCCCGGCTGCTTTACCGGTCGGCCCACATCTATTTTCTTTGGTCCTCTCTGCTCAACCTGGTGCTGGGCTGCCATGTCCGGTTCAGTGGGCGCCCGGCACTTCGCTGGCTGCAAGGCGGGGCGAGCCTGGCCGTCCTGGCCGGACCGCCCTTGCTGCTTTATTCGTTCTTCATGGAATCGGCCTTCACCAATCTGGCCCGTCCCCACGCCCGGTTGGCGATTTACCTGGCGTTCGGCGGGGTGTTGCTGCACACCGCCTGCACCCTGATGTCGAATGGCCGGGAAAGGACCTGATCGTCCCGTTCCCACTGGCCACAGCGAGGCCGATGCCCTGCCGGATCAGTTGGGCACCCAGTCGTTCGGGTATTTCCAGAAGTCCTTGAGAAGGTAGGGCATCTTCAGGTTGAGCGTGCGATTGTCGGGCGGGATGGGCTGGAGGAACCACCGGTCGTGCAGCGCGGTGGCTTCGCCAGACAGGATGAGGCGACGCATCTCATCGTCGACGATGCGCTTGAGGTCGGCATCATCGTGGGGCAGCATGACCGCCAAGGGTTCCACGGTCACGTACCGGCCGATGATCTTGAGCTTCGACGGATTGGGGCGCGCGGCGATCAGGCCGTTGAGCAGCGCCTCATCCATCAGGAAACCGTCCGCGGCGCCCGATTCCACGGCTTGTATGCCCTGGAGGTGATCGGCCACCTCGCCAGTCGTGATGCCGTAGTTGTAAAGGCGGTTGGTCTGCTCCAGGACCTTCAACGGGTTCGTCTTCGCCGTGGAGACGAGCTTCTTGCCGCGGAAATCCTTGATTTCCTGCAGGCTGGAGTTGGCAAGGACAACGATGCGTGCGCCTGTCACGTAGTGCGGGATCGTGAAGGCCACTTTTTCTCGCCGTTCCGCGGTGTTGGTCACCGACTCGCATTCGAGTTCGGCACGCCCATCCACGATGGGGGCCATGCGGGTGGCGGTGGTGACCTGCAGGTGTTCGATGCGGATGTTGCCGATCTCGAGCTTCTTGCCGATCGCCTTCGCAAAACGGGTGCACAGATCGATGGCGTAGCCCACCGGTTGGCCGTCGCGTTGCGGCAAGTAGGAAAACGGGATTGAACTGTCGCGGTAGGCAATGACCACCTTGCCTGTCTTCTTGATCCGGTCCAGCGCAGCTCCGGCCACCGCGCCGGTCGAGGCCAAGGCGAGGCAGGCGGTCGCGCAGGCCGTCCCAAAGAGCGAATATTTCACTTTGTTGTTCTCCAGCAACCCAAACACTTGAATGACGTGGGGTGGGGGCAGTCATTCTCTCGATGTCCAAGACGGCGACACGGATGGAGTGTCGCGGCCGGTCCGTATCATCGTCGAAGTTGAATGCCGCGCACCGATCAGGTGCTGCGCTGGATGGCCCGGCAGGCGGAATCGATCACGCTCTGGGCATGCTGGCGGGTCTTGCTGGCCTCAGTCGGGAACGGTGTGACCAGGGCCGATGGACCATGCGACGGCCTTGCGCGCCAGCGAGGCGGTGGCATCGATGACCGGCAAGGGTGAGTTGGCCGCGTGGAGCACCACGGGGATCTCGGTGCAGCCGAGGACGACCACCGTGGCGCCCCTGCGCTGGAGCATCTGCGCGGCGTTCAAGAGGAAGTCCGCGGCCATGCCGAGCTTGCCGGCCTTGACCGCGGCAATGCCCGGCATGACCAGCTCGAGCATTTCTCCTGCGGTCGGCAGCACCCACTGCACCTTGTGAGCAGGGTTGCAGGGCGAAGCGCGGTTCACGTAGAGCCCGGACGCCAGGGTGGCATCGGTCGCGAGCAACCCGATGCGGCCGTTGTCGCCGCCGGCGTCCATCGCTTCTTCGAGTGCCGCGTCCACGAGGTGGATCATCGGCCTGTCGATGGCCGCCTGCACCTCATCGAACCAGAGGTGCGCCGTGTTGCAGGGCATGACGATGTTGCCGACACCGGCGGCCACGAGTCGCCGGGCGCTCTCGACCATCGCAGTCAACGGCGATGGGCCGTGGCCACGGAATGCCTCGGTACGGTCAGGCACTTGAGGGATGCAACTCACGATGACCGGGATGTGTTCCTGGTCGGTGGAAGCGGGCGTTGCCTCGAGCACCTTGTGCATGAAATCGACGGTGGCGAGCGGCCCCATGCCGCCGAGAACGCCCACCACACCGAAGTTTCTGCTAACGGGAGCTGATTGATCCTTGATCACGTTGGTTGCCTGGAATCAGGTGCCGGGTCAGACGGCGGGTTTGTCCGACAGCGCCTTCAGGTTGTCGCGCAGTTCCTTGCTCATCGGCGCATTGAGGTTGATGCCGCGCGGGGGAATGGGCGACTGGAACCACTTCTTGTAGAGGGCTTCGAATTCACCGCTTCGGATGAGGGCCGCCAGCGTGTCGTCGATCAACTTCTTGAAGGCCGGGTCGTCCTTGCGCAGCACGATGGCGTACGGTTCCACCTGGATCGGATCACCGATGATGCGGAAATCCGCCGGGTTCTGCGCGCTGGCGCGTAGCCCGTAGAGGAGGATGTCGTCCATTCCAAAGGCATCGGCCCGGCCCGTCTGCACAAGCAGTGCGGCCTCCGCATGGTCCTTGGCCGACAACAGGTCGAACCCCAGGTTCTGTTCACGGATCAGCTTGCGCAGCACCAGGACGTTGCTCGTGCCGGTGGTCGACACCACCTTTTTGCCCTTGAGGTCGTTGACGCCGTTGATCGGGGCGTCGGCTTTCACCAGGAAACGCGTGCCCGTGTAGAAGTAGTTGGTGCTGAAGGCCACCTGCTTGTTGCGTTCGACGTTGTTCGTGGTCGAACCGCATTCGATGTCCACGGTGCCGTTCTGGATCAGCGGTATTCGGTTCTGCGCCGTGACGGCCTGTGCTGCGATTTGCAGATCCGCCCGGCCGGTGGCCTTCTTCACCTGCTCGACGATCTTTCCGCAGATCTCCCAGCCAAAGCCGGTCGGCTTGCCTTCACCGGCCAGGTAGGAGAACGGGATCGACGATTCGCGGTAGCCAACCGTGATGGAACCGCTCGCCCTGGCCTTGTCGAGCGTGGAGGACTGCTGGGCGAGCGTGCTGCTGACGGCAGCAGACAGGATGAGCGGCAGGAGCTTGTTGATCGAAGACATCGGTGATTCCCATGAAGCAAAACACTGTCGAACGTGACGAAGGCATCGTATGAATTGCCTCCGTCGTTGTGCACGCCGTTTCGCCCGAATACCATTAGATGAACTAATGGTTTGTCTTCCGGGGAATTTCAGGCGCCATGCGGCTCAAACACATCGAAGCGTTTCATGCGGTGATGCTCACCGGCTCCGTCAGCGCCGCTGCAAGGCTGCTGCATGTGACCCAATCGGCGGTCACGCAGACCCTGGGTCATGCGGAGATCCAGCTCGGCTATGCGCTCTTCACGCGCCAGCGCAACCGACTGGTGCCCACGGCCGAGGCGCAGTCCCTCTACCCGGAAGTGCAGCGGCTCATGGCACAGCTGGAGTCGGTGCGACGCATGGCCAGTGCCCTGGGGCAGGGCGGGCAGAGCACGTTCAGGATCATGATCGTGCCGTCACTGGCGGTGCGTGCCTTGCCCGATGCGTTGCGCCTTTTCAAGCGCAAGCATCCCGAGATGGCGGTGTCCATCCGCACGCTGCATTCCAACGACATCGCGCGAGCCATGGCACTGCACGAGGCCGATGTCGGCATCGTCTACGGCAGCATGCCCCATCCGGCGCTGTCCGAGGAGAAGCTCGCCACGGGTCGCCTCGTCTGCGTGTCACGTTCCGGTACGCCGGGCGCTGACCGCCGCACGACGGTCACCTTCGCCGAGGTGCTTCGCACGCCATTCATTCACATCGACGAGCGCGACCCCATCGGCACCATCCTCGCCGACCAGTGGGCCCGGCTGGGTCTCGTGCCGCAGCCCGGCATCACGGTCCAGACGCACCACATTGCCATGGTGCTGGCCGAAGAGGGCTTCGGGCCGGCCATCATCGATTCGTTCACGGCGCGCGCCGCCTCGGCCGCCGATCTGCATGTGCGCACCTTGCTTCCGGAAGTGCCCGTGGAGGTCAAGGCGCTGTTGCCTCAGGGGATTCGGTCGCCGCGGGCGGCTGCGGATTTCATCAAGGCCTTCAGGAAGGCGGCTGAGGATGGGTGATGGGGGGGCTGCGGTTCTTGGGCTCGCGGGCCGCTTTTTCTTCTTGGCGCGGGGCTTGTTCTCTGGCGAGGCCGCGCCGGGTCTCGGCCCGGCAGCCGAATT
>CBIHPH010000132.1:0-10970 GCA_966212105.1 uncultured Rhizobacter sp. | reverse complement strand
GGATTCGTAGCCGAAGCGCCTGAGCAAAATGCGTGGAAGCTGGTGTTCAAAGCGCTTCTTTGGAACACCTTTCTTGGCGCGCCAAGAAAGGTGTTTCGGCTGCCGGGCCGAGACCCGGCGCGGCCTCGCCAGAGAACAAGCCTCGCGCCAGACAAGAAACAAGCCAGGCGCGTTCGGATCAGATCAGAACAAGGTCATGCTCAACCGCCGCCGATACTGATCAACGACCGGGTCGGCAGGGGCCGTGTTGACCTTGCCAGTGACTTCGACCGCGCTTTTGGGCGCCGCCTCGGCCTTCGGGGCAGGGGCAGGCTTGACCATCAGTTCGAGAATGGCGACGTAGGTCTTGCGGGCCAGTTCTTCCTTCCACGTCTTGTCGCGCATCAGGATCTCAAGCAGTTCGTCCATCGCTTCGGTGAAGCGCTGGGCGGCGAAGTGGGTCTGGGCGAGCTCGAAGCGGGCGTCGAAATCGCGTTTGTTGGCGGCGATGGCGGCGGCCAGGGCCTCGGGGGGGCGGGCGGTGGCCGCCTGTTCCTGGGCGGTGATCCAGTGGCCGGCGGCGGCCAGGCGGGCATCGAGCAGCACTTTGCTCGCCACCGGTTCGAAGGCCCGGCGCGCCTCGGCGGTGCGGCCGCTCGTCAGCAGGGCGCGGAGGTAGTCGTAGCGGATGGCGTCGTTGCCCGGGTCGATGGCCACGGCTTCCTGGAGCCGCTCCAGGGTACTTTCCGGGTTGCCGTCGGCGATCAGTTCACCGGCCCGCGCGGCCTCCTCGCCGGCTTCGGCGGCTTCCGTGGTGGGCACATGCTTGTCGAGGAACTCGCGCAGCTTGGCCTCCGGCAGTGCGCCCACGAAACCGTCGACGGGTTGGCCGTCCTTGAAGAGCACGCAAAACGGAATGCTGCGCACGCCGAACATCTGTGACAGCTGGCCGGAGATCTCGGGCTGTTCGTCGGCATTGAGCTTGGCGAGCTTGAACCGGCCGGCATAGGCCACTTCGAGGGCTTCGAGCACGGGGGCGAGTTGCTTGCACGGCCCGCACCAGGGGGCCCAGATGTCAAGCAGCACCGGCTGCTCGAGGGAGGCGTTGATCAGGTCGGTCTCGAAGTTTTGAATGGTGATGTCCATGGTGTCTCAGCCGTGGGCCGTGAGGAAGGTGGGCGCGCGCCGCCTACAATCCAGGTCTGTTCAGCACTTGGAGCGAGCCTTGAGCAGCGCCCCCGTGGTGGGCGTGGTAATGGGGTCCAGCAGCGACTGGGACACCCTCCGCGTTTCCACCGAGATTCTCGCCGAGTTCGGCATTCCCTTCGAGGCCCGCGTGGTCTCGGCCCACCGGATGCCGGACGATATGTTCGCGTACGCCGAGACGGCGTCCGGCCGCGGGCTGCGCGCCATCATCGCCGGTGCCGGCGGCGCCGCGCACCTGCCCGGCATGATTGCCGCGAAGACCACCGTGCCGGTGCTCGGCGTGCCTGTGGCCAGCCGACACCTGCATGGCGTCGATTCGCTGCATTCGATCGTGCAGATGCCCAAGGGCATCCCGGTTGCCACGTTCGCGATCGGCACGGCCGGTGCCGCGAACGCGGCGCTGTTCGCCGTGGCCATGCTGGCGACCGACCAACCCGCATTGCGTGCCGCGCTGGAGGCCTATCGCGCCCGCCAGACCGAGGTGGCCCGCGCCATGACCGCCGACCTCCAATAAGCCTGCTGTTCGTGTCCAAGACTTCCTACATCGCCCCCGGCGCCACGCTCGGCGTGCTGGGCGGCGGCCAGCTCGGCCGCATGTTTGTCCACGCCGCGCAGCGCGCCGGCTACGCCACTGCCGTGCTCGACGCCGACGCTGACAGCCCTGCGGGCACGGTGTCCCAGCACCACGTCAAGACGGGCTACGGCGACGAGACCGGTCTGGCCGAACTCGCCCGGCTGTCGGCCGCGGTGACCACGGAGTTCGAGAACGTGCCGGCCGACGCATTGCGCAGGCTGGCGGCAACGAGGCCGGTCGCCCCGTCGGGCGATGCCGTGGCCGCTTGCCAGGACCGCGCTGTGGAGAAAGCCCAGATCGTCGCCTGTGGCGTGCCGTGCGCGCCTCATGCGGTGATCGAAACCGCTGCGCAGCTGGCCGCCGTGGACGGCGACTTGCTGCCGGGCATCTTGAAAACGGCCCGGCTCGGCTACGACGGCAAAGGCCAGGCCCGGGTCGACACGCGCGAGGAACTGGCCGCGGCCTGGGCTGCGCTGAAGCAGGTGCCTTGCGTGCTCGAGAAGCGCCTGCCGCTGGCGTACGAGGTGAGCGTGATCGTGGCGCGGGGCGCATCGGGTGACGTCGTGCACTACCCGCTGCAACAGAACTTGCATCGTGACGGCATCCTGGCGGTCACTCAGGTGCCTGCCCCCGATGTCACGCCGGATGTGCAGCTGCAAGCCATCGCCGCGGCCGAGAAGATCGCCGCCCGGCTCGGCTACGTGGGCGTGCTCTGCGTTGAATTCTTCGTGCTGACCGATGGCCGCCTCGTGGCCAACGAGATGGCGCCGCGCCCGCACAACTCGGGGCACTACACGATGGACGCCTGCGATCGTTCCCAGTTCGACCTGCAGGTGCACACGCTCACAGGCACGCCGCTCGTGGCGCCCCGGCTGCATTCGAGCGCGGTGATGCTCAACCTCCTGGGCGACCTGTGGTTCCCTCCAGGGGCAACCGATGCGGTGGAACCCCCGTGGGCCGAGGTGCTGGCACTGCCCGGTGTGCACCTTCACCTGTATGGCAAGGCGTCCGCGCGGTCGGGCCGCAAGATGGGACACCTCAATGTGACCGCCGCCACGCCGGCATCGGCGCGCGAGGTTGCGCTGCGGGCTGCGGCCCTTCTGGGCCTGGCGCCCTGGTGACGGGAGACGCTGCCGTGCTGCTCGATGGTCGGGACCCCAATGCCGTGGCGCGCGCCGCCCAGAAGCTTGCCGACGGCGATCTGGTGGGCATGCCCACGGAAACGGTGTATGGGTTGGGGGCACGTGCCGATGACGATGCCGCGGTGGCCAAGGTGTTTGCCGCCAAGGGCCGGCCTGCCGATCATCCGCTGATCGTGCACGTGGCCGATGCGGCCGATGCGCAAGGCTTCGCCGCCGGGTGGCCCGCCGTGGCGGACCGTCTCACGCGGGCCTTCTGGCCCGGACCGCTCACGGTGATCGTGCCGCGCGCTCCCGGCATGGCTGCGGCAGCCGCTGGCGGCCAGGACACCATCGGCCTGCGTTGCCCGGGTCACCCCGTGGCGCATGCGCTCCTCGTGGCGGCTCGCGAGCGCGGCGTGACCGGCGTGGCTGCGCCCAGCGCCAACCGGTTCGGCCGGATCAGCCCGACACGTGCCGAGCACGTGATCGATGAATTCGACGCCGGGCTGCTGGTGCTGGATGGCGGGCCGTGCGATGTGGGGATCGAATCGAGCATCGTCGATTGTTCGCGGGGCCGGCCCGTGCTGTTGCGGCCCGGCATGTTGTCGCGAGCCCAGCTCGAAGCCGCTGCCGGTGAGGCGTTGCGCGACCGCGACGAGGCTGCGCCGCGCGCCTCAGGCACATTGGAGGCCCACTATGCCCCTCGTGCCAAATTGAGGCTCATGGATGGCCCCATGCTGAAGACGGCGCTCGAAATGCTCGACGGGGTGTCACTGAAGCTGGCGGTATATTGCCGCACTGTGCCTCAAGAGGCCCCCGGCACCGCCTTGTACCGGGCCATGCCCGATGACCCCCAAAAGGTTGCGCATGAATTATTTGCGGTACTGCGCGAACTCGATGCCCATGGCGTGCATCTGATCTGGGTCGAAGCGCCCCCTCCCGGCCCCGAATGGGACGGTGTGCGCGACCGTTTATCCCGGGCTGCTGCGGCGTGACCCCGAGGTCACGCGGAAGGCGCCTGTCTGTCGAATTGTTTCTGGAGTGTTCATGAAGTTTGCGCGTGAGTTGTCGAAGGTCTCCGGCCGAACCTGTCTTGCCGCTGCCCTGATCGGGGCTGCACTGCTGGCATCCTGCGGGGGGGGCGAGCAGAAGGAAAAATTCCGGGCCTCGCGCATCGTCACCTTCGGCGATGAGAACACGCTGATCCGGGCGGACGGCACCCAGTACACCGTCAACAACACCACGGGTGCCACGCCTTGCTCCACCAGCCCGATCTGGGTTCAGTACGTTGCCGTCGAGTACGGCTTGACGTTCGGGGAATGCTTGGGCGCTGCCGCCCGCGACAACGCGGTCATGCGGGCGGCGGTGGCATCCAGGGTGGTGACGGTGTCCCAGGCCATGGCCGATTTCAATGCCGCTGGCGCGCCCCTCAAGGCGGGCGACCTGGTCACGCTGATGGTCGGGGCGTATGACCTGATCGACATCGCCACCGGACACCCTTCGCCGAATGACGCCGAACTCGCGGCGTTGAAATCCGCCGCGTTCGAGCGGGGCCGCTCGCTTGGGTCGGTCGTGTTCGAGGCCACGAACCGCGGGGCCAAGGTGCTGATCACCACCGTGCCCGATCTGGGCCAGGCCCCCATCGGTGTGACCGGTGAGCTCAATGCCGCCGTGTTGTCGGCCCTCACCGTGTCCTTCAACGACGGCCTGAACGACCGCCTGAGCGAAGACCCGAATGGTGGCGGCCGCAGCGGCGCCATCCTGGAGGTGGACCAGCAGTTCGAGAAGTACCGCCGCAACCTCAACGGGGCGTACGGCAACTTCACGAATTACTATACGGCCGCCTGCATCACTTCAAACGCGCCGTCCGACGCCGCCGACCTGCCCGCATGCACGGCCATAGCGAACTCGTCCTACCTGTGGGCCGGCCGCATCCAGTTCGGGCTCGTTACCCACGGGTACTTGGGCAACGATGCGGTTGCCCGTCTGCGCGCCAACCCGCTCTGATGCTTTTCAGTCGGCCGCGGTCCATTGCACCAGCGCTTCCAGCGCCGGGCGGGCCGCAGCCGCATTGGGGTGGTTGATCACCCCTACCAGCACATAGCGCTTGCCGGAAGCCGAAAGCACGTAGCCGGCGATGCCAGTGACGTCGTTCAGGGTCCCCGTCTTCAGATGGGCCCGGCCGGTGCTGGCGTTGCGCGTGCGGCGCATGGTGCCGTCGATGCCGCTCACCGGGAGCGAGCTCATCAGTTCCGGCATCGCCGGGCCGGCCCACATCGCCTGCAGCACACGGGCCAGCAATTGGGCGGTGACTCGGGAGTCACGCGACAGGCCCGATCCGTTGTCGATCACGGTGCCGGCCACGTTGTCACCGAAGCGGTCCAGCAACCACTGGCGCACCACGTCGCGCGCCTGCTCCGGCGAGCCCACGCCTCGCTGGGTGGCCCCAAGCGTCAGGAACAATTGCTGGGCCATCACGTTGTTGCTGAACTTGTTGATGTCGCGGATGGTGTCGGCCAGGGACGGGGAAGACACCTCGAACGTGGGTGTCTCTTTGGGCGCCTTGCCCTCGCGCACGCGGCCGGTCAGGCGGCCGCCCAGGTCGCGCCAGAGACCGGCGATGGCGCGCTCGTTGTAGGTTCTCGGCTCGGCGTAGGCCGTGGGCCATTGGCGTTCGCCGCAGCTTGCGGCGTAGCCGCCGGTGAAGCGCACCCGGTTGGGGTCGGTGAAGTCAGCGCGGAGGTCGCCGCGCCAGTCGTCGCATGGCCCCTTGAGCAGCGGCACGGTGGCGTCCATCCGCACGCCCGCAAGCGGTACGTCCGTCCCTACCGTGGCCACCCCACGCGCAGGTTGCGGCGTGAAGGTGTAGGTCACCGACTTGTAGTTCAGCATCAGCGCGTCGGGGCCGACATTCGATGGCCTGTACGGTTCGTCGTCGAACGCGGCCGGATTGTGCGGTGGGACGCTGAAGGCGCTGCGGTCGATCACGATGTCGCCCTGGATCTCGCGCACGCCCAGTTGCTGTACCCGGCGCAGCAGCAGCCACAGCCGTTCGATGACGAGCTTCGGGTCGCCCGAGCCCTTGATCACGAGCGATCCCTTGAGCACACCGTCGGCCAGTTCTCCCTGCAGCCACACCGGCGTGGACCACGTCCAGGCAGGACCGAGCAGATCGAGCGCCGCGCTCGTGGTCAGCAGCTTTTGCAGGGACGCAGGATTGACGGGCCGGTGCGGTTGCCAGGCGAGCCGCGAGGCGGGCTGGCCTGCTTCCTGGACGAGTGCGACCAGCGCCTCCTTGGGCACCTGCGCGCGGGCGAGGGCGGCTTCGACTTCCGGGGGGAGTGGCGTGGGGCCGGCCAGGGCAGGCACGGCAGACAGCAGGCTCAGGGAAAGGGTACAGGCCCGCAGGCAAGTCGACATCGGCATGCCGCGATGATCTCATGCGATGAGGCGTGCGCCGGGCATCCTCTCCGTCGTTAGACTCCTGGGATGACCACCTTGCTTGCCTTCGACACGTCCACCGACCTGATGAGCATCGCGCTGAGCACCCCGTCGGGCGTGTCCGTGCGCGAGTCGGCCGGCGGTGCGCTGGCGTCCGCGCGCCTGGTGCCCGACGTGATGGCGCTCCTGGCCGAGGCCGGCATCGCACTCGCAGACGTGGATGCCATTGCCTTCGGGGCCGGTCCCGGCGCGTTCACTGGATTGCGCACGGCCTGTTCGGTGGCGCAGGGTCTCGCGCTCGGCGCCGGCAAGCCGGTGGTGCCGGTCGACAGCCTGATGCTCGTGGCCGACGACGCGCGGGCGGCATTGGGCGGTGGGGACACGGTCCATGTCGCGATGGACGCCCGGATGGAGCAAATCTATGCCGCGGTGTACGACTGGGCCGGTGACCGCTGGTCCGTGCGCGAGGCGCCTGAACTCATCGATCCGCCGGTTTTGGCGGACCGCTGGCGCGCTGCGCCGCCCGCCATCGTTGCGGGGTCGGCGCTCGCGCCATTCAGCGATGTGCTCGCGCCAGGGCCGGGCACGCGTTGTTTACCGCAAGCCATGTCGAGGGTGCGGGCGCTCCTGCGCGTGGCGTTGCAGCAGTGGCACGCCGGCGTGGCGGTGGATGCCGCGCTCGCTCTGCCTGTCTACGTGCGCGACAAGGTGGCCCAGACGACCGCGGAACGGGAAGCCGCGCGTGGCACAGGCGAGGGAGCGGGAAGGTGAATGCCCTGCTCGACGATCAACGACAATGGGCGCCGATGGCGGTGGGGCATCTCGATGCCGTGCTTGCCATCGAGAATGTGGCCTACCCCGTACCCTGGACACGCGGCAATTTCATCGATTCGATCGCGGCCGGCTATGACGCCTGGCTGCTGATGGATGGGCAGCAAATGTTGCTGGGCTACTTTGTTGCGATGGACGGGGTGGACGAGATGCACCTGCTGAACATCACGGTGGCCCCGGAGCGGCAGGGGGAAGGCTTCGCGCGGATGATGCTCGACCGGCTGGTGGCGTTGTGCCGGGAGCGCCATGCCCATGAGTTGTGGCTCGAGGTGCGGGAAAGCAATGTGCGCGCGAAGTCACTGTATGCGCGCTATGGCTTCCAGCCTGTGCGGGTGCGGCGCGGTTATTACCCGTTGCCACCCGGGCAGCCGGGCCGGGAGGACGCGGCCGTGATGAGTTTGAAGGTGGAGTCGGAGTGATGGGTTTCAGCGAACGCCAGACCAGGATGCTGGAGGAAATGGGCATCCGCGTCTGGGCGCGGCCTGCACCTGTGGCGGTGGCTGCGCCTGCGCCGTCCACGGCCGCGGCTGCGCCCGCGATGACGTCTCCCCCTGCCGCGCGCCCTGCGCAGGCACCAGTTCCTGCACCCGCCCCCATGATGGCTCGCGCGGCTGCCTCGCCGGTGGCCGAGGTCCCGCCGCGCGCATCAGGCGGCAGCCGCCCCCTGGGGGTCGAAACCATGGACTGGCCCGCGTTGCGCGAGGCCGCGATGAACTGCTCCGCGTGCCGCCTGTGCGAAGGGCGCACTCAGGCGGTCTTCGGTGTCGGCCATGAGCGTGCACACTGGATGATCGTGGGGGAGGCACCTGGGGAGCAGGAAGACCGCCAGGGTGAGCCCTTCGTCGGCAAGTCCGGCCAACTGCTGGACAACATGCTGCGCGCCGTCGGATTGACGCGTCAGCCCGAATCGCCCGAGCGACAGGTCTACATCGCCAACACGGTGAAATGCCGCCCGCCAGCCAACCGCAACCCGGAGCCGCAGGAGCTTTCGCAATGCGAGCCGTTCCTCATCCGGCAAATTGCGTTGGTGCAGCCTCGCGTCATTCTCGCGATGGGGCGCTTCGCCGTGCAAAGCCTGCTGCGCAGCAATGAGCCCATCGGCCGGCTGCGGGGACGGGTGCATGCGTACGAGGGCGTGCCGCTGGTCGTCACGTATCACCCGGCCTATCTGCTGCGCAACCCGGAGGACAAGGGCCGGGCTTGGGAAGACCTGTGCCTGGCCCGCGAGGTGCTCGAAGCGGCAGGGTGACACCCGCCGGTATCATGGGCGGCCGAGGGGCCGGGTTGGGTGCGTCCCGGGTCCATCTCGTGCGCCAACCGAATCACACGACGATGAACGATCAGCAAGGCTTGCTCGACCGTGACTTGCCCGGGCCGCAAGCCTGGCCCTGCCTGCTGGCCTGCCTTGGGGCAGATGGGGCATTGCAACAGGCCAACCAGGCGTTCAAAGACCTGCTCGGCATGGCGCACACCGCTTGCGACGCGGCCATATGGTCCACGCTCCTCACGCCGGCGTCGCTCGACGAACTGCATGCCCGCCTGGCGTGCCGGCAAGACTTCGACATCACACTGACCTTCAAGTCGGGCGGCCTCTGGCTCGACGGCCGGGCCCGATGGGACGACGGGGCCGCAAGATACTGCTGCGTCTTCCATGATGTGTCGGCGCGTGTGCGGAGCGAGGCCTCGGCATGCGACAGGGCCGATCAGTTGCGGCTGCTCGCCGACAACGTGCCCGTGCTGATCGCCTGCTTCGAGGCGCGCACGCTGACCTGCCGCTTTGCCAACCGGCATTACGCCGAAACGTTCGGATGGGATGAGCGCGCCATCGTGGGCCGTACCTTCTCAGAGATCATCGGCGATGCCGCGGCCCGTGAGATCAGGCCTTACGTGAACACCGTGCTGCGCGACAAGACGTCCGCGTCCTATGTGCGCGAGCTGACCACCGAGGACGGCCGCATGCACTGGCTCGAGGTGAACCTCGTGCCGCACATGGGGCCGGACGGCGAGCCGGACGCCGCCTTCGTGCTCATCGCCGACATCTCGCGCCACCGCGCCGCGGAGCGCGCGTTGCGGGAAACGCAGGACCGCTTGTCGAAATTCCTGGAAGCCTCCGCCGAGGGCCTGGCCTTCCTGCAAGATGGCTGCATCACGGACGCCAACCCTGCGGCCTGCCAGCTCGTGGGCTTCACGCGAGAGGAGCTCGTGGGGATGCGCACGCTCGACATCGTGGCGCCCGACCAGCGGGCCAAGGTGGCTGACATGATCGGCGCATCGGAAGAAGTGCCGTACGAGAGCGTGCTGCTGCACAAGGACGGCCGCCGCCTTCCGGTGGAACTGATGGGGCGCAGCATGTGGCACAAAGGTGAACGCGTGCGCATGACCATCGTGCGCGACATCCGGGAGCGCTACGCCACGCAGGCGCACATCCGCCACCTGGCCCACCACGATGCCCTCACCGGCTTGCCGAACCGCGTGAGCCTGATGGAGGACCTGTCGCACCATATTGCTGCCGCGCGCCGGGCCGATTCGCAGTTCGCGCTGCTGTTCATCGACCTCGACCATTTCAAGCGGGTCAACGACTCCCTCGGGCACCTCGTGGGCGACACCCTGCTGCAGACCATCGCCCGGCGCATCACCGCCAGCCTGCGCACCACCGACCGAGTAGCGCGGTTCGGCGGTGACGAATTCATCGTGCTGCTGCCGGACATGCTGCAGCGCATCGATGTCGAAGAAGTCTCGAACAAGCTGCTCACGGCCATCGAAGTGCCGGTCAACGTCGATGGCCGCCTGATCTCGGTCACCCCGTCGATCGGCATCTCGATGTACCCGCACGATGCCGGCACGGCCGATGCCCTCATCAAGAATGCCGACACGGCGATGTACCTTGCGAAGTCCCGCGGGCGCGCGAACCATCAATTCTTCACACCCGAGATGGCGCACTCCGCGCTCGATGCGCTGGTGATGGAAAGCCAGATGTCCCAGGGCCTGGCGCGCGGCGAATTCGTGCTGCACTTCCAGCCCCAGGTCGACGCCAGAAGCGGTGCACTCGTCGGCGCCGAGGCGTTGATACGCTGGAACCATCCCGAACGCGGCCTGCTGTTGCCCGACGCATTCATCGAACTGGCCGAGCAACAGCGCCTCATGCTCCCACTCGGACAGTGGGCACTCCGTGAAGCTGCTCGGTCTGCCCGCCGCTGGTCCGATGCCGGTGTGCGTCACGTGCCCGTGGCCGTGAACCTCTCCACCGTGCAGTTCCAGACGAGCGGCTTTACCGCACTGGTCGAGCAGATGCTGCAAGAGGAGGGCATCCATGGCAGCCTCCTCGAACTCGAGCTGACCGAACGCATGCTGATGGACGACCTGCCGGAAGTTCGCCGCAAGCTCTCCGAACTGAAAGCGCTGGGCATGCGGATCGCGGTGGACGACTTCGGTACCGGTTATTCATCGCTTGCCCATCTGAAGGCACTGCCGATCGACAAGATGAAGATCGATCGCGCGTTCGTGCAGGACCTGCCCGGCAATGCAGAATCGGAGGCCATTGCGCGGGCCATCATCCAGATGTCCCTCGGCCTGGGCCTGAAAGTGATTGCCGAGGGTGTCGAGACACAGCCGCAGCGCGCGTTCCTCACCGAGGCCGGCTGTGACGAACTGCAGGGGCTGTTGATCAGTGGGGCCCTGGAGGCGGACGACTTTCAGGCCTGGGCGTTGGGGGCGCGGTGAGCTCTGGTCTCCGGTGGCAGCGCCGCTTTTTCGTGGATCTTGTTCTCTGGCGAGGCCGCGCCGGGACTCGGCCCGGCAGCCGAGTCACCTTGTGCGCC
>CBIHPH010000131.1:0-11134 GCA_966212105.1 uncultured Rhizobacter sp. | reverse complement strand
CCCCGGACCTGCGGATTATGATTCCGTCGCTCTAACCGACTGAGCTAAAGCGCCTAAGCCTCACATTATAACCATGCAATTGGCAACTGCGCTACTCTTGCGGTTCGCCCTGCCATCAACGACTCACAATGTTCAGTTTTTTCAAGAAGAAGTCCCCTCCAACCGAGGCGCCTGCGCCCGCACCCGCCGAGGCGCCGGTCGAGGAGCGGCGCAGCTGGATGGATCGGCTTCGCAACGGCATCGGCCTGGGTGATGCCCCCGTCGAGGCCCCGCCGGCCCAGCCGGAACCGTCGGCCCCCGTCCTTCCCAGCGCATCGCCCGCAGCTGTACCGCCTGCGGCGCAGGCCGTGCCGGTACCCGTCAACGTGCCCACGCCCGTCCCCGCGCCAGCGGCAGTCGAGCCCGAGCGCCGCTCCTGGATGGACAAGCTGCGCAATGGCCTGCGCAAGACAAGCTCCAGCATCGCGCAGGTGTTCACCGGCACGCAGATCGATGACGCGCTGTATGAGGACCTTGAATCGGCGCTGCTGATGGCCGACGCGGGCGTCAAGGCCACCGAGTTCCTGTTGAAGGATTTGAAGGCTCGCGTGAAGGAGGCCAAGGCCACCGATCCGGCCGCGGTGAAGGGCTTGCTTGCCGACGCCATCACGGATCTGCTTCGGCCGCTCGAGAAGCAGCTCGAGATCGGCGAAGCCACGCCCACCGTGATGATGGTCGTGGGGGTCAACGGGGCCGGCAAGACGACGAGCATCGGCAAGCTCACCCGACACCTGGCCGATGACGGCCAAAAGGTGCTGCTGGCAGCGGCCGACACTTTCCGCGCCGCAGCACGCGAGCAGCTGGCGGTGTGGGCCGACCGCGCCGATCGGCCGGATGCGAAGGCCGTGGCGGTGGAGATCGTGTCGCAGGAAAGCGGCGACCCGTCGTCGGTGAGCTTCGATGCGGTGGTGGCCGGCAAATCGCGCGGTTGCGATGTGGTGATCGCGGACACCGCCGGGCGCCTGCCTACCCAGCTTCACCTGATGGAGGAGCTGAAGAAGATTCGGCGCGTGATCGGCAAGGCGCAGGATGGCGCGCCGCATGAGGTGCTGCTCGTGGTGGACGGCAACACGGGGCAGAACGCATTGGCACAGGTGAAGGCGTTCGACGATGCGCTGCAGCTGACCGGCCTGATCATCACCAAGCTCGACGGCACGGCCAAGGGCGGTGTGCTGGCGGCCATCGCGCGTGAGAGGCCTGTGCCCGTGTATTTCGTGGGCGTGGGCGAGAAGCTCGAAGACCTGCAGACTTTCGATGCCCGCGAGTTCGCGCAGGCGGTGCTGACCTGACCGGCGGGCGGGAAACCGCCTGGCTCAGGCGTTCTGCGCAGAAGCGGCGTTGGCCGGCCCAGGGGAGGCGGCTGGCACATTGCCAAGCGGCACGGCCCCTGAATCGAGGTGATCGAACCAGGTGGACGGTGGCGGATCGCGGCGTGCCAGTTCGCCATCCGGCGCCACATTGGCTTGCACAGGTTCGTCGGGCTGCGGTGACGGCGGCGCGGCGACCGCGTCGGCGTTCACGGCACCGGCCAGCTTGCTGAGCACGAGTTCGCGGGCAACGGCAGGCGTTGGGATCGTGTTTTCGTGCCAGATGTGCATGGGGATGCCGGCGGCGGCGATCACGCGGTCCATGCGGGCATGGCGGTGGTGGGCCCGCCCGTGTTCCTTGCCGTCTGCCGCACGCACGTCGACCACCGCGATCACTTGGGATTGGGCATCGCAGACGACGAGGTCCGCCGAGATCATTCCGACGCGCCGCAACCATTCCGAGTATGAGTTGCGGGTGGGCACCTTCATGAAGCGCGACAGCGGCACCTGGGCCAGGATGATGTGCTCCGGCAGGGCCGTGCGCAGCACAGACCACGCCTTGCATTCTCCCGATGTCATCACGCGGGTGGCCTGAGGGGGCCATGCGGCCACGGTATCGAGTGCACTCAGGGCGCGCGCCTTGCGCTTGCGCTGCTGTTCGGCGGCGGGCTTGCGAAAGCGCAGGCAGATGCAGGCGAACAAGGCCACGGAGGCAATCACTGCAAAGATCAACGGGTCCATGGCACTGCTTCTCGGAGTACTGGGAGACCGTGGACCTTAACGGGCCCGGCCGAGCGGGTCAATGATGCAGTGCATCAACGCATGCCGGGCAGCCCCCCGAGACCTTTGAGGCCGCCCATGCGCTTCATCATCTTCATGAGGCCGCCGCCTTTCATCTTCTTCATCATGCCCTGCATCTGCTCGAACTGGTTGAGCAGCCGGTTGACCTCTTGCACCTGCACGCCCGCGCCGGCGGCAATGCGGCGCTTGCGGGTGGCCTTGAGCAGTTCGGGCTTGCGGCGTTCGAGCGGCGTCATCGAATTGATGATGCCTTCCATGCGGCGCACGTCGCGCTCAGCACGATCCATGTCGGCCGCACCGGCCTTGGCGGTCAACTGGGTGGGGAGCTTGTCCATCAGGCCGGCCAGGCCACCCATTTTCTTCATCTGGGAGATCTGCGCGAGGAAGTCATTCAGATCGAAGTTGTTGCCCGACTTGAGCTTCTCGGCGAGTTTCTGCGCCGCAGCAACGTCCACGCCTTTTTGCACTTCCTCGACGAGGGCGACGATGTCGCCCATGCCGAGCACGCGGCCCGCATGGCGCTCGGCATCGAACACCTCCAGGCCGTCGATCTTTTCGCTCACGCCGGCGAACTTGATGGGCACGCCGGTCACCTGGCGCACCGACAGGGCGGCGCCGCCCCGGGAGTCGCCGTCGGTCTTCGTCAGCACGATGCCAGTCAGCGGCAGCGCTTCCTTGAAGGCGCGGGCGGTGTTGATGGCGTCCTGGCCCTGCATGGCGTCCACCACGAACAGGGTCTCCACCGGATTCACCGCGGCATGCAGTTCGGCGATTTCCTTCATCAGCGCCTCGTCGATGGCGAGGCGGCCGGCCGTGTCGAGGAGCAGCACGTCGAAGTAGTGGCGGCGTGCGTGGTCGAGGGCGGCGCGGGCGATGTCCACCGGCTTGTCGGTGGCGCTGGAGGGGAACCATTCGGCGCCGGCCTGTCGGGTGACGGTCTTGAGCTGCTCGATGGCGGCCGGGCGGTACACGTCGGCCGAGACTGTCAGCACTTTTTTCTTGCGGCGCTCGATCAGGTGCTTGGCGAGCTTGGCGGTGGTGGTGGTCTTGCCGGCGCCTTGCAGGCCGGCCATGAGGATCACCGCGGGCGGCTGCGCCGCGAGGTTGATGTCCGACACCCCTTCGCCCATCGTGGCCGTGAGCTCGCGGTTGACGATGCCGACGAGCGCCTGGCCGGGTGACAGGGAACCCACCACCTCGGCGCCCAGCGCCTTGTCTTTCACCCGGGCGATGAAGTCGCGCACCACGGGCAGGGCCACATCGGCTTCCAGGAGCGCCATGCGCACCTCGCGCAGCATGTCCTGGACGTTGCCTTCGGTGATTCGGGCTTGCCCGCGCATCGTCTTGACGAGGCGACTCAGGCGGTCGGTGAGGGTGGATGCCATGGAGGAGGGCGCAGCCCGTCAAGGGGGCACGCGAAAGTACACTGTGGCGATGATTTTATCGTCGGGCTTGCCCGCCTCTCTCGCCAACCCCGCCACGCTGGCGCTGTGGGTACCCAGCCTGCTGGCGCTGGTGGCCTATGGCGCGGCCGTGTGGCGGCGCGAGTCGGTCGGCGACTGGCCCCGGCGCGCCCTGCTGATGGGCTGGGCCGCGCATGCGGTGGCCATCGTGGTCGACATGGCCGGGATCGGCACGGGCATCACCGGGGCCCGTTTCGGATTCGCGCCGGCGCTGTCGGCCACGTTGTGGCTCGTGCTCGCCGTGTATGCCATCGAAAGCCAGTGGGTGCCCTTGCCGGGTGTGCGTCGAGCGCTCGCCTTGCTCGGGGTGATTGCCGTCGTGCTGGCCGCGTTGTTTCCCGGTGAATTCCGGCCGCAGATCGCCTCGCCATGGGCGCCCGTGCACTGGGCGCTGGGCATCGCCTCGTACGGACTTTTCGGTGCCGCCGTGCTGCATGCGGCCATGCTCGATGCGGCCGAGCGCCGCCTGCGCCTGAAGCGGCAAGTGCCCGCTGCCACACCGATGGGCATGCCGCTGCTGCGCCTGGAGCGTCTGACGTTCCAGTTCGTGGCCGCCGGGTTCGCGTTGCTGTCGGCCACGCTGCTGCTGGGCTGGTGGTTCGCCAACCCCTGGCGATGGGACCACAAGGCGGTGTTTTCGGTGCTCGGCTGGCTGGTGTTCGCCGCGCTGCTCGTCGGGCGAAGCAAGCTCGGATGGCGTGGCAGGCCGGCCGTGCGCTGGCTCTACGCCGGCGCGGTGCTGTTGTTGCTGGCCTACGTCGGCTCGCGCTTCATGCTCGAAGTCGTGCTGCAGCGTGCGCCTTATGCCTGATGAAGTGAGTTGGGTGTGTTGAAGGACCTCCTGCTTGCGCTGCTGTTTGGCGTGATCGTCTGGCTGCTGCGCGGCGCGCGCCGCGCCGGCAAACCGCAGGTGCAGTCGCCCGAGCCGCCAGACAAGGCGGCGGTGATGGTCGTCTGCGCGCATTGCGGCGTGCATCTGCCCCGCGCTGAAGCGCTGTCCGGCCCGGGCGGCGTCTTTTGCTGCGAGGCCCACCGTGCGGCGGGTCCGGTGTCGCGATGAACGCTGAACGCTCACCCCGCGAGGAACGGCGCAGGGCACCGCGGCGAACGGCGCGGGTGGAATCGTGGTTCGGCGCGCTCGGCGTGAGCGCTCCCCCAGGTCCCGAAGACGGCTGGTCCGATGCGCCCGAATCTCGTCACGACGGCGATTGGCAGGCCGTCGGCGCGAAGGAAACGGAATCCCGCTTTCTGAGCCGCCAGGCCTGGCGCATCGTCGGCAGTGGCCAGTCCGCGTTTCGTCGCTTGTATGTTGCGTTCCTCAGTGCCCGTGCCACGCTGGGGGTGGCGCTGGTCGCTTCGGTGGCGGTCAGCAGCATGTTCGGCACGCGGCCGCCGCTCGGGGTGGCGCTGGTGTGCGTCGGGTACGCGGTGCTGGCCTGCTCCATGTGGCTGTTCCCGAGGGTGCGGCCGAACATGCGACCCAGCACGCTTGCACGGCTGCGAAGTCCGCAATGGCTTGCCACCATCGGCGTCGATGTGGTCTGCTTCATCGCGCTGCATGCGATGTCGCCACCGGCCACGCTGAACTACGTTGCGCTCCTCGTGTTGCCGGTGCTGATGGCCGGCGTGTTGACGCCGCGGATGATGGCGCTCGGCACCGCAGCCGGGATCACGATCGCGCTGCTGGCCCTCGCAGTCTTCAGTGTCACCAAGGGCGGTGAGCTGACCTTGTTGCTGACGCAGGCGGGGCTTGCGGGCGCCGGGTTGTTCGTGATCGCGATCCTCGTGGGCGAGCTGGCCGGGCGGCTTGCCCGAGAGGAGTTGACCGCCCGCGGCAGCCTGGAACTCGCGCGGCAGCAGGCGCAGCTCAACCGCCTGGTGATCGAGGAGATGACCGAAGGTGTGCTCGTGGTCGACCGCCGAGGCCGCGTGCGCGCGGCGAACCCGGCGGCGCGCGGCCTCCTGGTCACCGAGGGGCTTTCGTCGGAGGCGCCATTCCCGTTGTGGGGTGTGGGGGCGTGGTCGGCGCTGGTGAAATCGGTCGAGCGCGCATTCTCTGACGGGCGCTGGCCCGAGGGGGGGCGTGACGTGGTGCTCACGTTCGACTCCGGGGCCACCCGCACGCTGCGCCTTCGGGTGCGGTTCACCCGCCGCCGTGATACGAAGGCCACTGAGGAGTTGTGCGTGCTCTTCCTCGAAGACGTTCGCAGCGTGCAGGCACGCATGCGGCAGGAAAAGCTGGCGGCCATGGGGCGAGTGTCCGCGGGCATCGCGCACGAGATCCGCAACCCGTTGGCGGCCATCTCGCAGGCCAACGCGCTGATGGCCGAAGATGCCACCACGCCCAGCCAGCGGCAGCTCACGCGCATGGTGTCTGACAACGTCAATCGCCTCAAGCGCATCGTCGATGACGTGATGGAAGTGGCCCCCGGCGAGGTGCGCGAGCCGGAGGTGATCGACGTCACGGCGCTGGTGGCATCGGTCTGCAGCGAATGGGCGCGCACGGTGGAGCTGCCTCTTGGCGAGAACAGCGTGCTGCGGGTGGACCTGCCCCATGAGCCGGTGGGCGTGCTGTTCGATCCGGAGCATCTGCGCCGGGTGCTGGTCAACCTGCTCGACAACGCACGCCGGCATGCAAGCAACGTGGCCGGCGCGGTGCGGGTGCGCTTGAGCGTGCGAGACGATGTGCGCGCGGTGGTCAGCGTGTTGAGCGACGGTCTGCCGATTCCGCCGGATGTGGAGCGCTATCTGTTCGAGCCGTTCTTCTCGACGCGCAGCCGGGGGACCGGTCTTGGCCTGTATATTTGCCGCGAATTGTGTGAGCGGTATGGCGCCCGCATCGACTATCGCATCCGCCCCCCAACCGATCCGAATCGCAATGAGTTTTTCGTGGCCATGCGCCGGCAGCCACTGCCGAACAGCGGGGCCCTGGAAGCCCGATTGCACCTGACTTCTTGAGCTGCGACGAAACTTCAACAGGCCCAGATTCGAATGAGTTCTCCCTCGCACTTCAGTCTGCTCGTCGTCGACGACGAACCCGACTTGCGCACCTTGTATGAGCTGACGCTGCTGCGCGAAGGCTATGACGTGGAAACCGCAGGCACGGTCGAAGACGCCTGGCTGCAGCTCAAGGACCGCACCTACAGCGCGGTCATCACCGACATGCGCCTGCCCGATGGCACCGGGCTGGACCTGCTGCGCCGGCTCGAAGAGGCCGGCCGGCGGGAAAAGGCGATCGTGATCACCGCCTACGGTTCCGCGGAGAACGCCGTCGAGGCGCTGAAGTCCGGTGCTTACGATTACCTCACCAAACCCGTGGACCTCAAGCAGTTCCGCGCCGTCGTTGCTTCGGCGCTCGGGCGAGGGGCGGGTTCTCCCACGGTGAATCCGGCGAGCCTGCCGTCCGGAGGCGGCACGGCCGCCGTGGCCAGCACCGCCCCCGGGCTGCAGGGCGGCATGCCGCCATCGGTCGTTGACCCGGCGCCGCTGCCTTCTGCGATGAGCGTCGCGTTGTCCCGCATGGCAGGGCAGTCGTCTGCCATGCAGCAGGTGCGGGCACTCGTCGAGAAGGTGGCCCGAAGCATGGCGCCGGTATTGGTCAATGGCGAATCGGGCACCGGCAAGGAACTCGTGGCCCGCGCCATCCATGAAGTGAGCCCGCGCGCCGCGCAGCCCTTCATCGCGGTCAACTGCAGCGCCATTCCCGAGCACCTGCTCGAAGCCGAGTTCTTCGGGTATCGCAAGGGTGCGTTCACCGGTGCGGCAGATGACCGCGAAGGGTTCTTCCAGGCAGCCAACGGTGGCACCTTGTTCCTCGATGAAATCGGCGAATTGCCGCTGGCCATGCAAAGCAAGCTGCTGCGCGTGATCCAGGAGCGGTCCGTGCGGCCGGTGGGCGCGGTCGTGGAGCAGGCGATCAATGTCCGCATCGTCAGCGCCACCCACAAGGACCTGGGCGCCGAGGTCCACAGCGGTCGCTTTCGGCAGGACTTGTACTACCGCCTCAATGTGATCCAGATCCGCGTGCCCGCCCTTCGCGAGCGGTTGGAAGATCTGTCCGCGATCTGTGAGCGGGTGCTTGAGCGCATCGCTCGCGATGCGGGCGTTTCGCCACCACCACGGGTGACCCGGGAGGCTTTGCTGCATTTGAGCCGGTATGCCTTCCCGGGCAACGTGCGAGAGCTCGAGAACCTGCTGCACCGTGCCGTCGCCCTGACGGGTGCCGAGACCATCGGGGTGGAGGACCTGGGCATCCCGGACTTGTCGCTCCGACCGCAGGAGTCTGCTCCAGCGCAGCCGGCCGTCGCGGTCGAACCACCACGGCTGGATCCGCTGCGGCCCATCGTGCCGGCGCAGGCGCCGCTGCCCACCAACCTTGCCGCGTACCTCGATGAAATCGAACGCGATGTGCTCGACCGCGCGCTTGAGCGCCATCGCTACAACCGCACCGCGGCCGGTGCAAGCCTCGGGCTGTCGTTGCGGCAGATGCGATACCGCATGGCACGGCTCGGCGTGAATGTCGGCGGTGATGCCGACGGCACCGAGCCTGACCGCAACGACGAAGGCTGAGCGAACGTGAGCGCATCCGGCATGCCCATCCGCGCTGCACCAGGGGGCTTGCGATGGCCCCGTTGATCCTCGACGACTCGGGATGGATGAGCGGTGTGCGGCACTGCGTGTCGCCGAACTTCGGGCCGCGTCCTGCCGGCGCGACGGTGGATCTTGCCGTCGTCCATTCCATCAGTTTGCCGCCGGGTGTGTATGGCGGCGACGCCATCGAGCGATTGTTCACGAACCGGCTCGACTGGAACGAACATCCCTATTACGGGGAGATTCGAGGCATGGAGGTCTCCGCGCATTTTCTCGTGCGCCGCACCGGGGAGATCGTGCAGTTCGTCTCGACGCTCGACCGTGCATGGCACGCCGGCCGGTCGAGCTGGCTGGGGCGCGAGAACTGCAACGATTATTCCGTTGGCGTCGAACTCGAAGGACTCGAAGGCGGCTTGTTCGAACCGGAACAGTACGCTCGCCTGGCTGAATTGCTGATCGCATTGCTGCGCCGGCTGCCGCTTCGGTCCGTCGTCGGGCATGAGCATGTGGCGCCGGGTCGCAAGCAAGATCCTGGCTCCGGTTTCGATTGGCCGGGCCTCATCGATCGGCTCGGCTGGCCGGGTCGGTGTTTTCCCGAGGCGGTGCGCGGGCCACGCTGATATATCGGCCCCCAGCGCGGCTCGGAGCCGTCGTGGCGGCCCCTTCATCCATGCGGTCTTGCGCTGCAAATCGCGCGGTGAACCAGCAGGCGCGCCGATGGAGATCAGCGGGCCTCGCAGCCATCGCGTCGCGACGCCGTTTTTGCATGGCCTCGCGGTGCACGATCCGTGATTCCATGCTTCCCGGCTGGATCGGTTCTGTATTCGGTAACGCTATCTGTAGTGCTTGTGGCGTGCCGGGCCCCCAGATATAGTGTCCTTCGTGTTATTCTTCGTCTCTGGGAAACGCCCCTCCATGCAGTCGCTCAGCGCTCGCCGCGTGACACCTCGCGGGAACAGAACCTCAATGCGAGGTTCGAGTCTGACAGACACGGCAGAAGCGTTTTTTCCGGGCACGAGGACGGCGGTGGAGTGTGCGCCCCGCTTGTCCCATTGGCCCCGGCCAGTCGTTCTTTCCTTGCTCATTCCACATCCCGTTGCGGGTCCATCCCGTCTTGCGGCCAGCTGTCGACGTACACCGGCCGAGGCTGCGCATTGGCACGCACGGGCTTTCATCCGCTGATCCAGTTCATCCCGATTCCCGCTGTTGACTTTGACAAGAGGTAAATCCATGCAAACCGTCACACCTACCGTCACCCCGGCTGCCTCTTCGCTGCGCCCGGCCGAAAACCCGTCGCACGCCGCGTCGGCATACCAGGGCTACCAGATCATCCGCCGCAATGGTGCGGTCGTCTCGTTCGAGCCGAGCAAGATCGCCGTGGCGCTGATGAAGGCGTTCCTGGCAGTGCACGGCACGCAGGGCGCAGCTTCGGCCAGCGTGCGTGAGACGGTCGACGGCCTCACCGAAGCGGTCGTGCGTGCGCTGCTGCGCTCGCGTCCGGGTGGCGGCACCTTCCACATCGAAGACGTCCAGGACCAGGTGGAACTCGGCCTCATGCGCGGCGGCCACCATGAAGTGGCGCGTGCCTACGTGCTGTACCGCGAGCGCCGCTCCCAAGAGCGCTCCAAGGCCGGCGAGCCCGAGCGCGCCGCAGAGCCGGCGCTGATGGTGACCGACCGCGGTGTTCGCGTCCCGCTCGATCTGGATCGCCTGCAGCAGCTGATCGAATCCGCCTGCGCGAACCTCGGCGCCGATGTGCGGCCCGAGCCGATCCTCGCGGAAACCAAGCGCAACCTGTACGACGGCGTGCCCATCGCCGAAGTGCACAAGGCCGCCATCCTGGCGGCCCGCACGCTGATCGAAAAGGACCCCGGCTACACGCGCGCCACAGCCCGTCTGCTGCTGCACACGATCCGCAAGGAGATCATCGGCGAGGAGCTGCTGCATTCGGAAATGCACACCCGATACGCCGAATACTTCCCCAGCTACATCAAGAAGGGCGTCAAGGCGGAGCTGCTGGACGACAAGCTGCTCCAGTACGACCTGGACAAGCTCGGCCAGGCGCTCAAGGCCGACCGCGACCTGCAGTTCGACTACCTCGGCCTGCAAACCCTGTACGACCGCTACTTCCTGCACATCGACAACGAGCGCATTGAAATGCCTCAGGCGTTCTACATGCGCGTCGCGATGGGCCTGGCCCTCAACGAGGTGGACCGCGAAGCCCGCGCCATCGAGTTCTATGAAGTTCTGTCCACGTTCGACTTCATGAGCTCCACGCCCACGCTGTTCAACTCAGGCACCCGCCGCTCGCAGCTGTCGAGCTGCTACCTCACCACCGTGGCAGACGACCTCGATGGCATCTACGAGGCGCTGAAGGAAAACGCCTTGCTGTCGAAGTTCGCCGGCGGCCTGGGCAACGACTGGACCAACGTGCGTGCGCTCGGCTCGCACATCAAGGGCACGAACGGCAAGAGCCAGGGCGTTGTTCCGTTCCTGAAGGTGGTTAACGACACGGCCGTCGCCGTGAACCAGGGCGGCAAGCGCAAAGGCGCCGTCTGCGCATACCTGGAAACCTGGCACCTGGACATCGAGGAATTCCTGGAGCTGCGCAAGAACACGGGCGACGACCGCCGTCGCACGCACGACATGAACACGGCGAACTGGATTCCCGACCTGTTCATGCGCCGGGTGATGGAGAACGGCGAGTGGACGCTTTTCTCGCCGAGCACCTGCCCCGACCTGCACGACAAGTTCGGCAAGGACTTCGAGGTGGCCTACACCGCCTACGAGGACAAGGTCGCCCGCGGCGAGATCAAGCTCTTCAAGAAGATGCGCGCCCTCGACCTGTGGCGCCGCATGCTCTCGATGCTCTTCGAGACCGGCCATCCCTGGATCACGTTCAAGGACGCCTGCAACGTGCGCTCGCCGCAGCAG
>CBIHPH010000130.1:0-11137 GCA_966212105.1 uncultured Rhizobacter sp. | reverse complement strand
GTTGAGGTATTCGAGCTTGGCGTGCAGCGCCGACATCTCGGCCAGCAACTCGGCCCAGCGGGCCGTATTGAGGTTGGGTGTCGGGTGCTGGTTTTGGCCGGGAGGCAAATCGGCGGGCAGGCTGGACATGGCAGAGACCTTCAAACGCGGGCATGTTCGCCCGCCGCTGCACGGGCAACAACCCCTCGATCGGGTGCCAGGATGCATCCAGCCTGCGTGAAGTGGGCGCGGGCTTTTGCTGGGGCATTGACCGATGCGAAGGCTTGAAGGCCGCCCAGCGGGCCCGCTGGGCCGTGGCGTCTTTGCAGAACGCCACGCGGCGCGCTAGACGACGGCGCCTTCGATCGCTTCCAACGCCAGGGCCACTTCGTCTTCCGAGATGTTGAGCGCCGGCATCAGGCGCAGGCGCTGCGGCCGCACCGCATTCACCAGCACGCCAGGATCCGCGCGCAGGCGCAGCGCTTCGGCCACATGCACGGCCTGCCCGGGTCCGGGGAGGTCGAGCGCGAGCAGCAGTCCACGGCCACGCACGGGCGGGCTGCCCACACGTTGTCCGATGCGGTCGAGCCCTGCGCGCAGTTGCGCTCCACGTTCGGCCACATGGGCTAGGAACCCCGGCGCGTTGACAGCCTCCACCACCGCCAGCGCGGCGGCACATATGAGCGCGTTGCCGTTGTACGTGCCACCCTGATCGCCGGGAGCGAAGCAGCAGATCGCTTCGCGCGCCAGCAGCGCGCCAATCGGCACACCGCCGCCCAGGCCCTTGCCGAGCGTCATGATGTCCGGTTGGATGGCCGCCACCTCATGCCCCCACCAGCTGCCGGTGCGGCCCACGCCGGTCTGCACTTCATCGAGGATCAGCAACAGGCCCCGCGCATCGCACAAGCTGCGCAACGCCTGCAGGAATGCTGGCGTTGCCTCCACCACGCCCGCCTCCCCTTGAATGGGCTCGAGCATCACGGCCACTGTGCGTTCGGTCACGAGCGCCTCGACGCTGGCCAGGTCATTGAGACGTGCCTTCGGAAAACCGGGCACCTGAGGCGCGAACATGGTGTCGAAGCCGGGCTTGCCGCTGGCGCTCATCGTCGCAAGCGTGCGGCCGTGGAAGCTGTCCTCGAACGTGATGATTTCGAACGCGCCGCCACGGTGCACCTGGCCGAATTTGCGGGCCAGCTTGATGGCGCCTTCGTTGGCCTCGGCGCCGCTGTTCGTGAAGAAGCAGCGATCGAGCCCGCTCAACGCCGTCAACCGGGCAGCCAGCGCGATGGCGCGGTTGTTGTGGAGGCCCGGCCCCACCTGCAGCACCCGCCCGGCCTGGTCGGCGAGCGCGGCTGCAATCACCGAAGGGGCGTGACCGAGCGTGTTGACGGCCCAACCTTGCACGAGGTCGAGATGGCGGCGGCCGTGCTCGTCCCAGAGCCAGCTGCCGCTGCCGCGGGTGAAGACGGCGGCGGGGCGATGGTTCACGGTCATCAGCGCGTCGATGGGAGGGCGGGAGTTCAGGTTCATCGGGTGGTTTCCTGGAGGTTGGAGGAAGGAAACTCCAGACCGGAACGACACCCCCTCGGGCAAAGGCACTGCAGCAGCACCTTCAAATACAACAAAGGCCACGAGGGGTCTCGTGGCCTGGAGGGTGAACGCGCCGCCAAGGGCGTTCGGGCAGGACGAAACCGCTCAACGTCGACGTCGAGCGGATCGTCGGGCGGTGGCCCGGACGTGAGGCGAGGTGAGAGAAGCGTTCACGGGGCCAGCATACAACAGGAATGTGGCGTGCAACACCAGGGCCCTAGTTCGGGCCCATCACGGAGCCGGGCAGCGGGGGCTCGGCTGGCTTGAGGGTGGGGCCCGAGGCCGGCGCGGATGGGGCGCCGAGCGCGCCCAAGGCTTCGGTCGCGTCGTCGAAACCGAGATGGGTCTTGGCGCCGCCCAAGGCCCAATCCGTGTAGACCCAGTCGCCGCCGACCTTCAGCACGTCGTCGGGAGCGGCTGGCGAGGCCACCGGGATGCCGCGCAGCGCCTGGCCCATGAAATCGATCCACACCGGCAGCGACAGACCGCCGCCGGACTCCCTCGCGCCGAGGCTTCTCGGGGTGTCGTAACCCATCCAGACCACGGCGACAAGGCTGGGCTGGAAGCCAGCGAACCATGCGTCGACCGCATCGTTCGTCGTGCCCGTCTTGCCGTAGAGGTCGGGCCGCTTGAGCAGCGCCTGCGCCTTGGCCGCGGTGCCGGTGCGGGTGACCTCATTGAGCAGGCTGTTCGTGATGAAGGCATTGCGCCGGGTGATCACCCGCGCATCGTCGTCCAGCTCGGGGGCGGGTGCCTCGTACAGCACATTGCCTTTCGCATCGGTGATGCGCTGGATCAGTTGCGGGGCGACGCGGTAGCCGCCGTTGGCGAGCACGCTGTAGGCCGAGGCGAGCTGCAACGGGCTCGTCTGCCCCGATCCGAGCGCCAGCGTGAGGTTGTCCGGCTGGAGCGATGGGTCGAAGCCGAAGCGGCCCACCCATTCCCGGGCCGCATCGGGGCCGAGCATTTTCACGAGACGGATGGTCACGAGGTTCTTCGAACGGGCGAGCGCCTGACGAAGCGTGATGGGGCCATCGAAGCTGCCATCCGAGTTCTTGGGGTCCCACCCGGAGGACTGCACATCGTCGGGCAGCAAGAGCGGCGCATCGTTGACCAGGGTGGCTGGCATCACGCCCTGTTCCAGGGCTGCGGAGTACAGGAACGGCTTGATGCTCGAACCGGGCTGGCGCCAGGCGCCGTTGACATGGTTGAACTGATTGCGCGCGAAATCGAACCCGCCGACCAGCGCTCGCACCCGACCGGTGGCCGGCTCCGTGGCGACGAGCGCACCTTCAACCTCCGGCCAATGCCGGATGGCCCATTGGCCCTCGGTGCCCAGGTCCTGCGCGACGCGAATGATCGAGCCTCTCCGGATGGGTTCCACACCTCTGGCGCGCGGCGACAGCGCGGGTTGCGCCTGCTTGAGCCCGTCGCCCTGCACCTGGATGACTTCGCCGGTGGCAAGCGTCGCCACGACCCGTTGCTGGCTGGCCTCGTTGACGATGGCCACGCGAAGGTCATCGTCATCGCGGTAGTCGGCCAGCAGCTGGGCCACGCCGGGGTCGCGCGGTCCCATGCCGTCGGGCATGTCTTCCTGATCCTCCGGCCCGCGGTAAGGCTGGCGACGTTCGAAATCGAGCACGCCTTTTCGCAGCGCGCGGTAGGCGGCCTGCTGGTCCTGCGAATGCAGCGTGGTGGTGACCTTCAAGCCCAATGTGTACGCGCTCTCTCCGTAACGGGCGAACACGGCCTGCCGCGCCATCTCGGCCACGTGTTCGGCATGCAGCACGGCATCGCGGTCGCTGTGGATGTGCAGCGGCTCGTCGCGAGCCGCCTGTTCGGCCTCGGGGGTGATCAGGCCTGCGTCCCGCATGCGGGCGAGCACCTGCCACTGGCGCTGGCGGGCACGCTCGAGATTGGTGATCGGGTTCGCGTAGACGGGGTTTTGCGGCAGGCCGGCGAGCATCGCGCATTCGGCCAGCGACAGGTCCGACAGGGTCTTGCCGAAGTAGGCTTGCGAGGCCGCTTCGAAGCCGTATGCACGATGGCCCAGGAAGATCTGGTTCATGTACAGCTCGAGCACCTGGTCCTTGCTGAGCTGGCGCTCGATCTTCACCGCGAGCAGCATCTCGTTGATCTTGCGCACGTAGGTCTTGCGCGACGAGAGGTAGAACGCGCGGGCCACCTGCTGCGTGATGGTCGAGCCGCCTTGGCTGCGCCGCGAGTGCCAGAGGTTCGTGAGCACGGCGCGCACGACGCCCCTGGCATCGACGCCGAAGTGGTCGCGAAAGCGCTTGTCCTCCACCGCCAACACGGCTTCCTGGAGCTGCTTCGGAATCTGCCCGATGGGCATCATGTAACGCCGCTCGGAGCCGAACTGACCGATCTCGATGCCTTCGTCCGTGAAGACGCGCAGCGGTTGTTTCGGTCGGTAGTCGGTCAGGGCGCCCAGGTCGGGCTGGCGCTGATACAGCAGTGTGGCGCCGATGGCGGCGGCGAACACGCCGGCGATCATCAGCGCCAACAACAACCACAAGACACGCCGCAACAGGGCGCGAAGGAAAAGGGGAACGGGACTCACCCGCGAATTATCGGGGTGCCCCGTGTCTCCGACCGCAGGACCAAGTTCACTTGCCAGCCACCTGAAGCAGCTCGATCTCGAACTGCAGCGTGCTGTTCGGGGGAATCACGCTGCCTGCGCCGCGTTCACCGTAGGCGATGGACGGGGGGCAGGTCAGCTTGGCCTTGCCGCCCACCTTCATGCGCTGCACGCCCTCGGTCCAGCACGGGATCACGCGGTTCAGCGGGAAGCTGGTGGGTTCGTTCCGCTTGAACGAGCTGTCGAACTCCTTGCCGTCGAGGAAGGTGCCGCGGTAGTGGACCTTGACCGTGTCCGTGGCCGAGGGGCTCGCGCCGGTCCCCTCCTTGAGCGACAGGTAGACGAGGCCGCTCGGGGTCGTCACCGCTCCCTTTTCCT
This sequence comes from uncultured Rhizobacter sp., assembly GCA_966212105.1. Lineage (GTDB taxonomy): Bacteria > Pseudomonadota > Gammaproteobacteria > Burkholderiales > Burkholderiaceae_C > Rhizobacter. The sequence continues at coordinate 6,591 of CBIHPH010000130.1, read as the reverse complement.
TGGCGGCCGCGGCCGTCGGGGCGCTGGCGGCCTGGGCGTTGGCCAGCGGCAGTGCGAAGGCGAGGGTGGCGAGGCACAGCAGTTTTTTCATGGGAAGTCTCCAGTCGAAAGGGCGCCATGATGTCCGCTCATGCGCCTTCATGCAAATCAAGGCCTGTCCGCACCATGCGACTTCGTGTGCGGCATCGGGGACAATTGCGAACTTCGCTCCGCTGCCCCATGACCATTCTGCTCGCGCCCATGGAAGGGCTGCTCGACTTCACCCTGCGCGACATCCTCACCCGAGTGGGGGGCATCGACCGCTGTGTGTCCGAGTTCATCCGCGTGACCGGCACGCTGTTGCCCGAGCGTGTGTTCACGCGGATCGTGCCCGAACTGAACCACGGCGGCCGCACCCTGGCCGGCGTGCCCGTGCGCGCTCAGCTGATGGGGTCCGACCCGGTGTGCCTTGCCGAAAACGCGGCCCGCCTTGCCGGACTCGGGCCCGCCGGGATCGACCTGAATTTCGGCTGCCCGGCCAAGGTGGTGAACCGCCATGGCGGCGGCGCGGCCTTGCTGGCCGATCCGGACCTGCTCGCCCGCATCGTCTCAGCGGTGCGCCGCGCCGTGCCGGCCCATGTGCCTGTTTCCGCGAAGATGCGTCTCGGCTTGTACGACACATCACGCGCTGTGGAATGTGCGCTGGCCATCACAGGGGCCGGCGCGGGTGAACTCGTCGTGCATGCGCGCACGAAGGCCGATGGCTACAAGCCGCCGGCCCGGTGGGCCTGCATTGCCGACATCCGCGAGGCCGTCAGCGTGCCGGTGGTGGCCAATGGGGAAATCTGGAACGTCGCGGATGCCGCGGAGTGTCGCCGCCAATCCGGCTGCGAAGACCTGATGCTCGGCCGCGGCATGGTGTCGTACCCGGGGCTCGCATGCTCGATTGCCGATCCCGCACTCCCGCCGCTGGCCTGGGCCGATCTCATGCCATTGATGGCGAGGTTCTGGGCGCTCGTGTGCGACAAGGTGGAACCCAGGGCCCGCGCCGGCCGCTTGAAGCAATGGTTGAACTACCTGCGCCGTCATTACCCCGAGGCCCAGGAGGCCTACGGTCGGCTGCGCACCGTCAACGATCCGGCCCTGTTGGCCGAAGGCCTGTTCGGACGGTCCGCCACGGTTGAACAGGGCCACGCAGGCATCACCGCGCTGCGGTACGCTCCGCGTTGTTCCGGAGAAGTGTCATGAAGACCTACAACATCGAAATCCAGCGGTTCAAATCCATGGGCAACGGCAATGGCCTGATCACCGCGCAGATCGACGCGCTCGTGCTGCCGCTCAAGCCCACCGAGGACCGCACCCCCACCACATGGCTCAGCATGACGGAGGACAACGCCCGCGTCCTGCAGCAACTCCTGAAGGCCCAACTGGCCGAAGTCGACAAGCGCAAGGCGCGCAGTCAGCGGTGATGGCCGGGCGCCTGGGCGGCGCCCGGCGTGCTCACTTCGACGCCCAGGTGTCCTTGAGCGTCGTGGTGCGGTTGAAGACGAGCCGCCCCGGTGCGCTGTCGTGCCGGTCGGCCACGAAGTAGCCATGGCGCTCGAACTGGAACTTGTCGTCGCCGCTGGCGGACGCCAGTGACGGCTCCACGAACGCCTGCACCACCTTCTTGCTGTTCGGGTTCAGCACGGTGAGGAAGTCCGTACCGCCGGCGTCCGGCTGAGGCACGGTGAACAGGCGGTCGAACAGCCGCACCTCGGCCGGCAAGCCGTTGGTGGCGCTGACCCATGTGATCACGCCCTTGACCTTCACCGCATCGGCGCCAGGCGTGCCGCTCTTCGTGTCGGGCACGATCGTCGCGAGGACGGCGGTGATGTTGCCAGCATCGTCCTTCTCGCAACCGGTGCATTCGATCACATAGCCATACTTCAACCGCGCCTTGTTGCCGGGATAGAGGCGGTGGTAGCCCTTCGGAGGGGTCTCGAGGAAGTCCTCCCGCTCGATCCACAGCTCCTGCGTCAGCACGAAATCGCGGTGGCCGCGTTCTGGGTGGCCGGGGTGAACCGGCGCGTGGCAAGGCTCCTGGTGCGACGCGCTGCCGAACACATCGGCGAAGTTCGTCAACTTGAGCTTGACCGGGTCCAGCACCACGCAGGCGCGGGCGGCCTTGCCATCGAGGTCGTCGCGCAGCGCGATCTCCAGGGCGCTGTAGTCCAGCCAGCCACCGGCCTTGCTGACCCCACTTCGCTCGGCCAGCAGTTGCAGGCTTTCGGGCGTGTAGCCCCGGCGACGCAGACCCACCAGCGTCGGCAGGCGCGGATCATCCCAGCCGTCGACATGCCCATCCGCCACGAGCTGGCGCAGCTTGCGCTTGCTGGTGACGATGTACGTCAGGTTCAAACGTGCGAATTCATACTGGTGCGGCCGGGGTTGTGCCAGCAGGCCGAGGGTGGCCAGGTGGTCGAGCAGCCAGTCGTAGAACGGTCGCTGGTCTTCGAACTCCAGCGTGCAGATGCTGTGCGTGATGTTCTCGAGCGCATCCTCGATGGGGTGCGCGTAGGTGTACATCGGGTAGATGCACCAGGTGTCGCCCGTGTTGTGGTGCGTGGCCCGGCGGATGCGGTAGATGGCCGGGTCGCGCAGATTGATGTTCGGGCTCGCCATGTCGATCTTCGCGCGCAGCACCATCGCGCCGTCGGCATGCAGGCCATCGCGCATCTCGCGAAAGCGTGCGAGGTTCTCGGCCGGCGTGCGATCGCGAAACGGGCTGTTCACCCCCGGCTTGCCGAAGTCGCCCCGGTTGATGCGCATCTCGTCAGCCGATTGCTCATCCACATAGGCCAGACCCGCCTGGATGAGCGCTTCGGCAGCGCGGTACATGAAATCGAAGTAATTGCTGGCGTGGTAGAGGTGCTCGGTGCCATGGGACGTCCAGTCGAACCCGAGCCACTTCACCGCGTCCAGGATCGCGTCGACGTACTCCTGCTCTTCCTTCTCGGGGTTGGTGTCGTCGAAGCGCAGATGGCAGGCGCCGCCGTAGTCACGGGCCAGGCCGAAGTTCAGGCAGATGCTTTTCGCATGGCCGATGTGCAGATAGCCGTTGGGCTCGGGTGGGAAGCGGGTGCGGATGCGGGCAGGGTCTGGTTGCCCGGCGGCGTGGTGCGCGGCGTCTCCCGGGCTGCCTCCGAAGCGGCGCGACGCATACGTGCCCTGGGCCAGGTCGCGCTCGATGATCTGGCGGAGGAAGTTGCTGGGCTTGGTGTCGGCGCCGGAGGGGGGGCTCTTGTCGTCGCTCATGAAATCCGCTTGAAATTCAATGGGTTGGGCCATCTCTGGCGCGTGTCGATCCATTGTAGACCGCGGGTTTGCACCGAGCCCACCGCGCATGCTGCATCGGCGGACGGGCCTGCTGTGTGACGGTTCTCACGGGATTGGCCGCTGCAGTGATCAGCGCCCGCCGTGCCCCCCGCGCCTGAAGGGGGCCTGCGCGAGGGACGCTGCTCATGGAGGTGCAAAAATCGACAGATGACCCGCGCGCCCGATTCCGGTTTTCAATCCAGCAACTTGCCCGGCTGGCAACCGACCGCCCCGGCCGGATTGCCCACGGCGCCTCTGCCCCCACCGCCCATCGCAGGGCACCGAAGAAGGGCGCCACAGCGCCGTTTCCTCACGGACCAGGCCCACGTATGGCTCGCCCGGCTTCCGCCCCGGTTCCAGCCGCTCGCCACGGCCCGGGCTCATCCGCACATCGTGAACCGCCTGGCGGAGCTCTGGCCGATGCCGGATCAGCTGGCCGATTACTTTCGTGAACTTCTGTTCAGCCGCCGTGAGGGGCGCCGGGGGTTTACCTTTGACGTGCTCACCGAATTGCTTGACCTGCAGTCCCAGGCTCCGCAGCGGCCCCATTAGCGGCTGGTCCCAATCGGCCGGCCGCATTACAGACGGCAACAATCACGTGTGAAAAGGCCGGTTTTCGCGTCAACTTCGTGTCCACTGAACGGGATCGCGGTACGTTGTTGCTTGCAAGGAGCTGCCACAAGACGCAGTTCGAAAGGAGCAAGAGATGTCCGTCCGAAAGACCCCCTTCCTGGCGCTGCTGGCTTTGGCCGGCGGCTTGCTCGCCGGCGGCGCGGCCCAGGCGGCCGACGTGCGCTGGTCCGTCAACATCAACGTGCCGGGGCCGGTGTACGCGGAGCCTGTTTATTACGCTCCACCGCCGGTGTACTACGCCCCGCCGCCGCCCGTGTACTACCGGCCGCGTCCGGTGGTGGTTCAGCCGCCGGTGGTTGTGTACCCGCCCGGCCCGCCGGCCATCGTCGGTGGCTCCTGGGAGCGGCATCACCGCCATCACCACTGGCGAGAACACCGCCGCGACTGGGATGACCGCGACAACTGGGACCATCGCCGAGGCCGCGGCGGCCACTACGGGTACGACCGCTGAGACAGGCATCGCCTTCATCGGGGGCGGTCCGCTGATCTCCCCCTTCAGGGCGCGATCCACGGGCTGACTCCGGCGGCGAAAGCGGCGCTTTGCGCCCCGAAGGAGGGATTGGTGCCTTCCGGGTGGACGTTTATAGTCCAGGCGTTCATTCCCGGAGAATCTTTCCATGCGCCGCCGTTGTCCCCAATCTCTTCATCGTTTGCGGGGGCCGATGGCGGTCCTCGTGCCGGCGCTCTTGATGGTGGGGTGCGGTTCGAATCCGACGACCCGGGGACCTGTGCTCCCGGAAGCGCGCGCGTTGCGTCCCGCCCCGTCCGCCTCTGCGCCGGCGGCTGCGCCCGTGCCGGTGCCGGTTCCATCTCCTTCTGTCCATCCGTTGGAAACCCCGGCAGTCGCCGCGCGTTTTCCCGAACCGGCCGTAACGTATCCGCTGCCCTCGTTGCAGTCCGGCCGCGACAACTTCACGACCGCGGCCGAACTTCAGGCCAGGCTTCAAGCGCTCGTCGCGTCGGCACAGCCTGCGAACAATTCCACCAGCGTCACGCTGTTGCCGCTCGGCAACTCGCAGGACGGTGCGCCCTTGCAGGCGATCTTGTTCACCCGGCATCCGTCACCCGTGCCGGCCGTCCTCGAGCGAGGCGGGCGTCCCACCGTGATGATCGTGAGCCAGCAGCACGGTGATGAACCGGCCGGCACCGAAGCGCTGCTGCTGATTGCCGACGCATTGGCCTCCGGCAATCTGCAGGATCTGCTGGATCGCATCAATGTGGTGATCTACCCTCGGGCCAATCCGGACGGTGCGGCGCGTGGGCAGGCGGCGCTGACCAATGGCACCGACCTCGACACCGATCACCTGCTGCTCAGCACACCTGAGGCGCGCGCGATGGCCCGCCTCGCATCGGATTACCGTCCGATGGTCGTGATCGACACACATGAATACCCCATCGATGCCGCTTACGCGGAACGCATGGGAGGCGCGCAAAGGGCCGACATCCAGCTTCAGTACGCCGGCACGGCTGGCGTCCCCGAGTTCATCGTCAAGGCATCCGAGGAATGGTTTCGCCAGCCCCTGCTGGCGGCGCTCAAGCAGGACGGGCTGACGGTGGAATGGGCCCATCGGATCGCGGCAGACGGTCAGCGTGCATCGATGGGCAATGCCCGGCCGGACAGTGCACGCAACGTCAATGGCCTGCGCAACGCGGTCAGCGTGGTGCTCGAATCGCGAGGTGGAAACCTTGGCCGGGTGCATTTGGGCAGAAGGGTCCACAGCCATGTGGCGGCCATCACGGCGCTGCTCAAGAGCAGCGCTCAGCGTGCCGGCGACCTCGTGAAGCTGCGCAAATATGTTGACGCCTCGGTCCGGGCCGAACTCTGCAAAGGCACGGCCGTGGTCGATGCACAACTGTCTTCCACCGAACACACGCTGCTCCTGCTCGACCCCAAGACCGGTGTCGACAAACAAGTGGCGGTCAATTGGGACTCCTCGCTGGTGTTGCGCGAGGCCAAGCGCCGCAACCGGCCTTGTGGCTATTGGCTTGCTGCCGACCAGTCGAATGCAGTGAGCCGCCTGCGCGCCCTCGGATTGCGCGTGGATCAGCTCGGCCAAGCCATCGACGGCATGCAGGCAGACGCGAACGGCGGCGCAGCCGTGGCGGGCGAACGCGAGATCATGGAATTCAAGGCACCGGCCGGCAGCTATTACGTGCCCCTGAGCCAGGTCTGGGGCAACCTGGCCGTGGCGGCACTCGAGCCCGACTCCGCACAGGGGTTTGTGGCCAACAACCTGGTCACGTCGCCGACCCGGCTGCGCAAGATCGTGGCGCTCCCAAAGAAAAAATAGGCCCCCCAGTCGCTTCGCTCCTGCCCCCGAGGGGCGACCCCGGGTCGGCCGGCAGAGCCGGCCTCGCGGGTGGCTTGATGGGCGGCTTCGCTTCGCTTGCCTTCCTGTCGCGTGCGGTTCGGGGCGTTGCTCGCTTTGCTCGCTCGCCCCTCGCTCTTTTATGGCTCCGGCGGCTGTCGTGGCCATTCGGAACAGTGGGTATCGGCGTTCGCCGGTATGACATGCGGGGGGCGCAAACACACGGGGGGCCCAAACACATGTGGGGGCCTCAAACAAATGTCACCCCGGCGACCGCCGGGGCCCACCGTGTCCAGTGAGCCGGCGGTGCGAT
>CBIHPH010000129.1:0-11300 GCA_966212105.1 uncultured Rhizobacter sp. | reverse complement strand
GATCTCGGCCTCGCGGGCCAGGCGCGCCTCGGGCATGTTGGTCATGCCGATCACCGCGGCGCCCAGGCTGCGGTACCAGCGCGACTCGGCGCGGGTAGAGAACGCGGGGCCTTCGATGCAGACGTAGGTGCCGCCGTCATGGCAGCGGATCCCGTCGAAGCCGGCGTCGGCCACCGCTCCGGCCAGCACGCCGCGCAGCACCCGGACACACCGGGTCGGCCAGCGCCACGTGGGCCACCGCGCAGCCGCCGAAGAAGCTGCCCTCCCGGCGTTTGGTGAGGTCGATGAACTGGTCGGGCAGCACCATGTCCAGCGGCGCGATGTCCTCGTGCAGCGACCCTACGGCTGACACCGACAGCAGGTACTGCACGCCCAGCGACTTCATTGCATAGAGGTTCGCCCGGTACGGCACTTCGCTGGGCAGCAAGCCGTGGCCCCTGTCGTGGCGCGCGAGAAAGGCCACGTCCACGCCGTCGAGCCGGCCCGGCACGAGCGCGTCGGACGGGTCGCCGAACGGGGTGGAGATGCGCTGCTCGCGCACGTCGGTCAGGCGCTCCATGCGGTACAGGCCACTGCCGCCGAGGATGCCGATGCGGATGGGGTTCATGTCGACCATAGACGAACCAGCGCGAAATCTCTTACAGGCAAGGCGGGTGCCGGGGTATGTAAGCCGCCGTGTAAGAAGTGGCCGGCCGCCGCCGTCTATCGCCGCAGGAACAACCGCATGGAGCCGGCCCGGTGAGCAAGCGGGGGTGGATGGTCTTGTGCTTGGTGGCGCTGGCCGCGCTCGGCGTCCACGCCCTGGGCGCTGACGCGCTGCCCGACCTGGCAACGCTGCGCGCCAGCCGCGCGCAGTGGCAGGCCTGGCAGCCGGCGCAGCCGCTGACCGCGGCCTTGCTCTTCTTTGCCGTCTATGTCGGCACGGCGCTGTTGCTGCCCGGGGCCGCCGTGCTGACGCTGGGCGCCGGCGCGCTGTTCGGGCTGGGTTGGGGCACCTTGATCGCCTCGGTCGCCTCGACCCTCGGCCCGACCCTGGCGTTCCTGGGCTCGTGCTGGCTGCTGCGCGACTGGGTGCGCTCGCGCTTCGGCCAGCGGCTGGCGGCGCTGAACGCCGGCGTCGCGCGCGACGGCGCGTTCTGCCTGTTCGGGCTGCGCCTGGTGCCGGTGCTGCCCTTGTTCGCGATCAACCTGGCGATGGGCCTGACGCCCATGCGGGCGCGCACCTTCTACGTCACCAGCCAGCTCGGCATGCAGGCGGGCACGCTGGTCTATGTGAACGCGGGCACGCAGCTCGCGAGCCTGGGCTCGCTGGCCGAGGCGGCCTCGCCGGCGGTGTGGAGTGCCTTGGCGCTGCTGGGGGTGTTTCCGCTGGCCGCGCGCAAGCTGGTGCCGGCGCTGTTGTCGCGCCGGCAGCACTCGCAATGGCGGCGGCCCCGGCGCTTCGACCGCAACCTGGTCGTGATCGGCGGCGGCGCGGCCGGGCTGGTCACCGCCTACGTGGCCGCGGCGCTGAAGGCCCAGGTCACGCTGGTGGAGCGGCACCGCATGGGCGGCGACTGCCTGAACACCGGCTGCGTGCCCTCGAAGGCGCTGATCCGCAGCGCGCGCTTTCTCGCCCAGGCGCGGCGGGTCGGCGAACTCGGCCTGCGTCCGGCCACCACCGATGCGGACTTCGCCGAGGTGATGGCACGCGTGCAGCGCGTGGTGCAGGCCTTGGCCGACCAGCCGCTGCCCGGCTGGGACCTGCACCTCGTCACGCCGCACCGGCGGCAGCTGTACTCCGGCATGCTGCCCGGCTGGATCGCCGGCCGCCACCCGCGGTCCGCCGGCGCGATCGCGCTCGACGCACTGGCGGACCGCGCGGCGGCCGCCTTCCACCCCACGCTGGGCGTTGGCCTCGATCCCGCACGCCAAGCCCTGCACGGCGCCGACGGCTCGGCGCTGCACTACGACGTGCCGTCCATCGACACCGGCCCGGCGCCGCCCGACATGCCCGGTGCGGCCGAGAACGCGCTGCGCGTGCGGCCCGTCGAACGCTTCGTCGCTGCCTGGCCGGCGCTGGTGGATCGCATGCTGGCGCGCTGCCGGCGCTTCGACCTGCTCATCGTGGACGGCGGCGCGGCCGGCGTGGAGCTGGCGTTCGCGATCCGGCATCGCGCATGCACCGACGGCTGGTCCCACCTGCGGCTGGCGCTGGCCGGTGCCGAGGCGTTGCCGTTGCCCGGCGCGCCTTTGCGGCTTCGGCATCGCGCCGCGGCGCTGCTCGCGCAACGCGGCGTGCCATGGCTGGGCGGCCGGCGCGCGGCGCGCATCGAGCCCGGCCATGTGGCCTTCGACGACGGGCAGACGCTTGCTTTCGATGCCTGCTCGCCACCGGCGCGGCCGCGCCCGAGTGGCCGCGTGCCAGCGGCCTGGCCACCGACGAGCGTGGCTTCATCCGCGTGGGCCCGACGTTGCAGAGCGTGTCCCATCCGCAGGTGTTCGCCGCCGGGGACATCGCCGCGCTGCATCACGCGCGCCCCAAGTCGGGCGTGTTCGCGGTGCGCGCCGGGCCCGTGCTGGCGCACAACCTGCGCGCACTCGCCGATCTTGTCGAGTGAGGTCCGTTCCTGCGGCTTGACTCCGTAGTCGGGTACGGACCTATCGTGCGAACAACGAGACTTGGAGCACCGACGATGCAATGGATTTCCCGCGCGGCCGACAAGACCGGGGCGCTTGGCAGCCTGATCGCGGCTGCCAGTTGCCCAGCCCGCTTTCCTGCGCTGGCGAGCCTGGGGGCCGCGGCGGGGCTCGGCTTTCTCGGCGAGTACGAGGGGCTGTTCATCACGAAGCTGCTGCCGCTGTTCGCCGGCATCGCGCTGGTCGCCAACGCCGTGGGCTGGTTCCGGCACCGGCAATGGTGGCGCAGCCTGCTCGGCAGGGTGGGGCCGGCGCTGGTGCTGGCCGCCATGCTGCTGTTCTTCGGCCATTGGTGGACGGCCTACCCGCTCTACGCCGGCCTCGCATTGCTGGTGGCCGTGTCGCTGTGGGACCTGCTGTCGAAGAGCCGACCCCGGTGCAGCAGCGAGGGATGCGCGACAGGCGTGCGGGAGGCGAGATGAGCGTCGAGTCCCTGTCCGTCCTCACCTGCCCGCACTGCGGCCACGCCAAGGTCGAACAGATGCCGTCGGACGCCTGCCAGTTCTTCTACGACTGCGAGAACTGCCACGCCGTGCTGCGCCCCCGGCCCGGGGACTGCTGCGTGTTCTGCTCGTTCGGCAGCGTCAAGTGCCCGCCAATGCAGGTACAGGCAGAGCGGAGCGTCTGTGGCTGTGCTCCGGCTACCGGCCCTTCCGGTTGCGGGCGTTGAGCTTTCACCTCGGATCCCGGTCAAGCAAGGCCTTGCGCTCCTCGAACTCCTGCACGGAGATCTCGCCTGCCGCCAATCGGCGGCGCAGGATCTCTCCTCAGGTGTCTCGCGCGGCGCACCCGGGCCTTCGCGCCGGTGCGCGCGCCAGCGTGGTCAACACCACAACGATCTATGTGTCAGCGCGGTGGCACGGGCATTGCGCAGCGCTTGGGTCGCCGACGCCAACTCAGCGACGCTGGGCCGCTGGGCCAGCGCTTCAGAGACCTGCGCTGATCCCGCGATATGCCGCAACTCATCGCTGCGCTGCGACAACGCGAGCGCCGCCGAATCGATCAATGCATCGCGGTCCACGATCGCCGCAACACGCACTCATTCAGCGCTTCGTGCCGCGCTGACGCCGAGCGAGCACGGATGCTTCGGTGGGCCAGCCGAATGCCGGAACGAGCACCGTCTTGAATCGTGCGGGGGGCAGGTTGGTCTGGCCCTTGGGGCTGCCTCTTCCGCAGCTTGGGTCTGCCATCTTGTCTTGTCGCCTGCTCGACTTGGTCGTCGTTTCCAATTTCGCTGTGCCGATTGCCTGACTTGAGCCGGGGGCGCGATTCTACGGGGCTGGCGAACCGCCTGCTGCAAACCCGTGATTCACGTGCCGACGCGACGGCACGCCTATGACCCGTCGCTGCACGGCACAGTGAGCCGCCTCGAGGTTGCAGCCTGCATCCAATGCCCCCCGCCTGGCGGCTTCCCCCCCTTGATCTACAGGTCCATGCCGTTGGCCGGTTCTCGATGCACCACGCGATGACCGGGTGCTTGGCAGCAACGGTGCTGTGGGAGATCACGCGCCACCTGTTGATGGGGTACTTCGCCACAACAGCTGGTCGGCGCACAAGTGATCTCGGAGTATGAGCGCGTGGGTCGCGCGCCACGCCACCTGAGGCCCTGCCTGAGCCCTTGCACGCCGATTGAAAGGAATGAGGGACTGGTCTTCATCCGAACCGTCCCTGCAGGAACCACCCGCAGCTCGACTTGGGCACCCGCGCACGATAGATCCACACCAGTGAGCCATCGCCTGCCTGGGCGATGAAATAGTCTCGTTCGGCCAGCGACCCGTCCCACCAGCCGGATTCGATGCGCTCCGGCCCGCACAGCAGGCGTAGCGGTCGTCCATCAAGCAAAGGGTGTGTCCCGCGCTCCTGCAGCGGCTCGGGCTCGGCCAGCAGCCAGACCGGGTGCCCCCCATCAGGCTGCACCCGTTTCTGCGTGGAAACCTTGGCCAAGGGGGCATGCGGGCGCTGCTTGAAGACAGGCGCGCCCTGCTGGCGCAGCGACTTCTGCCCGGACGATGCGGGACTGGCCCATGCACCTATCGAACGCTGGGCAGTGCTGCATTCCGGACGATGGTCTTCGATCAACGCCAGGCGCTGCACCTGCTCGCTGCCCAGTCGCGCCTGCAGGCGTTCGATCAGCCGGGTCAGACCTTCGCGATCGCTTCGGGCCGTTGGGAAGAGTTCGCCATGGGGTGGTGCTCCGCAAGAAACATCCTCGCAATCCAGGCTCAGTTCCAGCGTGGGGGCCGGCAACACGAGCCTTGCCAAACGCTCCCGCAGCAGCACCAGCAGATGCGACGCGTCACGCGTAGGCTGGGTCATCATGATTTCCAGCCGGGTCTCGGACTGCACATCGACATCACGACGATGACGCGGCTCATGATGCATTCGCAGCGTGAAGCGGCGCACTTGCGCATGCCGGGCCGATGCCCAGGCGACCAGGCGAGCGACCAGGATGGCTCCACCATGCAGCACCTGCTCGGTGGTGTCGGCGCGCGCGAAAAGCTCGAGCCGGCTTTCGAAGCGCTCGGGCAGGACGATAAACCCTCGCGGATCAGGCTGTGAGCCTTGCGCACGGTCAATGGCTTCCAGCAGTGGTTCGCCGAAGCGCCGCGCCAAGCCGCTGCGCGGCAAGCTGCGCAGATCGGACAGCGTGCGCAAGCCCATGCCTTGCAACCTATCCCAATGTTCTCGTGCCGGCCCCAGCAGCCACAACGGCGCGTCATCGAGCAGGCGATGGAGCGCAGGCAGGTCATCGGCGTGCCGGCCTTCGGGCGTCTGAGGCATGCGTGCCAGCAGCGCCGCGCCCGCTGCCGTGGGCGCGCTCGCGAAATGAACCGCGTGGTTCAACGGCGCCAGTGCCAGATGCAGACGGTGCAGCAACGCCCGCAGCCCACCGAAATAACGCAGGCTGGCCTGCACTTCCAGCAGCACGGTGTGCGGCGCATCGGCCGGATCACCGGCAGGCGCATCCAGCGCCACCGACGGTGTGAATGCCAGTGCCACATGCGCGACGCCGGTGATGCCCAGCCTGTCTCGCAAGGCACAGGCTTGGCCCAGCACAATGTCGGGCGCCAGGGCGAGTGCGGTGGCGCGCTTCACGCCGCATTTCACGCCCCGCGCCTGCGCAGCTGCATTGGCGCATGTGATGTAGTGCGCCTCCACCAATGCCACGGGAAGCTGTCCTGTCACCGCAGCGGCCTGCACCTCCACCGGCAGGGTCTCGGTAAAGGATTCCAGCGACAGCAAAGGCAGGTGCAATGCAATCCAGCGCATGGCGGTCCCGCGTGTTCATGCTGCCAAGTTGATGAAGGTCGCCGAATGCAGCATCTGCGGCTCGCGACGCTGCGACTGAGAGACTGCGGCCAGCGCCCGCCCGCGGGCCACAGCCGGGAGCACCGGCGGCAGGTCGATGTGCAGGGGCGCCTCCATTGGCGGCCCACGCCGTTTCAACAGGCGAAGCTGCAGTGTGTCAGCACCGCCAGGATGCAGCGACACGCGCAGCGATGCGGCCGTAGGACACCCCTGAGCAGCCAGCTCCCTGAACACGAAGGCTGGCCCGTCATGGGCCTGAGCCGCCAACTGCAGGCGACGCAGGTGCGCCGCTCTCAAGCGAGGCGGAAGCCAGGCAAGCACCGCCCCCACATGCCCGCTCCTGAGCGCCTGCTCCAGCGCCCACAAGGGGTTGCCACTGGCTACGGACTGGCTTTGGGTGTGGATCACCAGCAGTTGCTCCAGGTCCAGCCCCAGCTGCCACAGCGCCCAGGCGGACAGCGGCTGAGGTGGATCGAACATCATCACCAACCGACCGGTTCGCTGCAAAGCGACCAGGCATGCTCCCAGCAACCGGATCTCCCCCACACCCGCATGCGGCAACAGCAGTTCGGTAAGCACCCGACGCGGCCATCCTCCGCCGGGCAGCTGGGCATCGAGCGCAGCAAAGCCGCTGGGGACAGCATGCTCGGCATGGCGGCCCAGCTGGTGACCCAACCAGAGATCAGGGTGCAAGCTCTCGGGCGAGATGCGTTCGCGAGAAGCTGCAGCAGACGGTGGCAGCGCCTGGGCCGGACCAGCCGTACTGGCTGCCGGGAAGGACGAGAAGACTGCGGAAGACATGTTGGCCCGATTCGATGACTGTATTTTTATACAGTATCAATCGATGCCGCGAAAGCCCAGGCGCCAAAACCCCGGACTCCGCGTGCTGAATTGCCCGGCTCAACCTCGGCAGTCCCCGTGTAGAAAAGCGGCCGTGGAAGGAAGATGACTACGCCGGCTGTGATCGCTCAGGAGGTCAGGCGAACTCCTGACGGACCCCCGGTGACATCAGCGAACGGATGATCCAGCCCAGCACCGCACATCCGCCCAGCGTCATCACCACAGCCATCACACGCGCGGCGGTGACGAAGCCACCGAACACATCGAGTACCTGTGGTGGCAGGGTGCCGCGGGCCAGCGTGCTTTCCACCACAGATTGAACCAACTCATGCTGCAACCACAACCCGGCCAAATTCAGCGCGATCGCCAGCGCCAGCAGGCCAATGAATATGCAGCGCGCCCAGTTCAGCCTCATCAGCAACCCGACGGCCGAAGCCAAGGTCGACAACGACATGGCGAAACCCGCCGCCGCGACCCAGGGAAGGTAGGCCATCAGCAGACCAGTAAGCGGTGGCAGTGAACCTTGGTCCTGCGCTTCGACCATGCTGGGCAGCAGCGACAAAATGTGCGCGTTCTGCACCAGCGACCAAGTGCTGGCCAGCATGCCCAGCACGATGAATGCCCATGCGGTGGCAGTCACGAACAGCGAACGGGCTCCGACATTGATGGTCTGTGGCATGACGACAACCTCCGGCGGCACGGGCATCAGCACCCTCTGTGCCGTCGATTGTCGAGAGGCCGCCATGGAGGCAGCAAGCCCGCTTCCCTTGCATGAGGGGCAGGGAAATCCATGGAGTACACCTCACACGCCCTGCGTGCCAAATCGCGGCCTCCCGTGCAGGGCATAGCTACCTGAGGTTGAGGTCGCCCGCCAGGATGGCCAGTGTCTCAGGCGGAATGTTCACGTGCGCCGGATAGTGGGCGTGGTCGCACCCCAGCTTGACCGCTGCCCCGGCACGCACGGCCCCTCGCGCCGCGGGCGGAAACTCGAAGCGCAGGAAGTGCACCGACGACGTCTTCTCGTCAGTCTCACGGTCGAGGTCCTCGTCGGCGATCGCGTAGATACGGGGATGGCCTTCCACCTCGACAAACATGTGGTCTTCCACGCCGATCAATCGCGCCAGTTCCCGCCGGCGCTCGTGCACGTCGGGATACTCGATCAGCATGGTCGCCTTCCAGTTCGTGCCGTCGGGCACCAGCGGGACATAGGCGTCGATTTCACCCTGGATGCCTTCTTCGTCGAAGATCTTCTCGATGTGCAGCATCTCCTGGATCTGCCGCCGTATGGTCTGCTCATCCTCGAACTGCACGCTGACGTGTTCGCCCAGGCGCACCGTGCGAAGCCGCCGGTGCTCGATCACCTTGGCTCGCTCAACCTTGCGCACTCGCGCGTAGGCCTCCAGCGACATCAGGCTGTCGCGGGTGATGGTCGCCATGGGTCACTCCCGTGATTCAAAGACCGTATGCGAATCGGACCAGGCTCAACGGGTGCTGCAGCGTTGCCGCCGGTAGCTGGTTCGCCTGCAGGCCCTGCACGATGTGATGGCCGGCCAACGGGCAGTCGGAGCTGATGTAGTCGGGCTGGTCCTTGGCCATGGCCTTGAACACCGGCTTGCCGATCTTCATGGCAATGGGGTGCGTGGGCGTCTTTACGCCGTAGGTGCCCGCATGACCCGAGCAGCGCTCCACCGTGTTGAGTTGCACCGTGACCTTCTGTCCGATGAGCTTGAGCATCTCTTCCGTCTTGCGGCCGATGTTCTGCACGCGGCCATGGCAGGGGATGTGGTAGCTCACCCTGCCCAGGTCGTTCTTGAAGTCGGTCTTGAGCAGGCCGTCCCGGTGGCGGGCCACGAGGTACTCGAAGGGGTCGAACATTGCAGCCATAACCGCCTGCGTGTCAGGGCACTCCGGGAACATGAGCGGCAGTTCCTGCTTGAACATCAGAGTGCAGCTTGGAACCGCCGACAAGATCGCATAGCCGTCCCTCGCGTAGCGCGCCAGGACGGGAATGTTGGCCTCCTTGTGCCATGCCACCCCTTCCAGATCGCCCAGCTCGAACTTCGGCATGCCGCAGCACTTTTCCTTCTCCACGATCGTGTAAGGGATGTCGTTGTGTTCGAGCACCCGGATCAAGTCGTTGCCGATACCCGGCTCGTTGTAGTTGACGTAGCAGGTGGAGAAGATCGCCACCTTGCCCGGCGTGCGCTCGCCGTCCTTCACAGGACCATCAGCGCTCTTCTGAGCACTCCAGCGGAAGCGCCGGGTTGCGAGTTCCGGCAGCCATGCGTCAGGATGCACATGCAGCGCCTTGTCGAGCAGCATGCGCACGGGCTTGGTCCGGTTCAGAGCGTTGGCCACCTGGACAACGACCGGAATCCCCGCAAACTGTCCATGCCTGTCGGTGGAGGCGAGGAGCCGTTCCCCCGTACTCACGCCGCCCTGCTTGAACTTGATGGCCTTGGCCCGCAGCATGGTGTGCGGGAAGTCCAGGTTCCAAGGGTGCGGAGGGACGTAGGGGCACTTGGTCATGTAGCACAGGTCGCACAGGTAGCACTGGTCGACGACCTTCCAGTAGTCCTTGCTGTCGATCCCGTGCACTTCGCCGTCCGCCGTCGCATCCACCAGGTCGAATAGCGTCGGAAAGGCATGGCACAAGCTCACGCACCGCCGGCAGCCATGGCAGATGTCGAACACGCGCTCCAGATCCTTGAAGCACTCCGCTTCGTCGTGATAGCTGGGGCTTCTCCAGTGGATGGCGTGGCGCGTGGGCGCTTCGAGGCTGCCTTCACGGATCATGGTGTCCCCTACGGTCGGTCAGGCGAACGTGGCACCCCCGGCGTGGCAATCCGGCTTCCATGAACGAAAGGGGCGAGAAGCCCCTCTCGGACCAGCGCGTGCGCCGTTCAGTCGACCAAGGCGTCCAACGCCTTCTGGTAGCGGTTGGCGTGTGAACGCTCGGCCTTGGCCAGTGTTTCGAACCAGTCTGCGATCTCGTCGAAACCCTCCTCACGCGCCTGCTTGGCCATGCCCGGATACATGTCGGTGTACTCGTGCGTCTCGCCCGCCACCGCCGACTTGAGGTTGTCGCGCGTACCGCCGATGGGCAGACCCGTGGCAGGGTCACCGACCGCCTCGAGAAACTCCAGGTGACCGTGGGCGTGGCCGGTCTCGCCCTCCGCCGTGGATCGGAACAGTGCGGCGATGTCGTTCTGCCCCTCGATGTCTGACTTGTTCGCGAAGTAAAGGTACCGGCGATTGGCCTGGGATTCGCCCGCGAACGCGTCCTTCAGGTTCTGCTCGGTCTTGGATCCTTTCAAGCCCATCACACTCTCCTTGTTCGCAGAAGGAAGGGAATGGCCGCCCGCGCCGCAGGCAGCACACATGGACCGTAGTCCAACGCCTTCTCCCATGCCAATACAAAGGTTCAATGCACCGCATTGAGGGCCCCAATCGAACGGGGAAGAATGCCGGCCGGGATGCGCCGGCCGCGCCTCAACGGGGGGAGCGGCTCCCATCTCCGCTGGGCACGCTGAGCTCGGTTCAACCCATGCCATCCTCCTAAGCAGGCAAGCGCCTCGCCGCCCATTTCGCCACTGCCCGCTGCAGACCGCCGACCGGAATTCTGTCGGCCGGATGGGCCGGGCCCTGGTACAGCGCAATCTCGCTGCCGCGCAAGTGGCGATGCAGGGCGACCATCTCGTCCGGCCCCGCCAGTGGATCGGAAGAACCGGACAACACCAGGCAGGGGCAGTCGATCTGCTGCAGATCCGCGGCCGTCAACGGCGGCGCGTCGCGGAACCCGCTGAACATGGCGTTCAGCTTCTCCACCAGCACGCGCCAGTCGTTCGGATACTGGACGCGCTTCAGGTGCTCGCGCCGGTGTGCCAGCGCGGTGAGCCGGGGCACCTGCAGCAGGTGCGTCACATGACGTACGGCTTCGTCGTCGTAAATCCATTGCGTGGCGACGGCCACCACGGCCGCCACCCGCTGCGGATGGTGGCGCGCCAGATACAGCGCCACGACCCCGCCGAAGCTGTAACCGAGCCAGACCACCGGGTGCCGCAGCCCAAGCGCATCCATCTGGCCGAGCAGGTCATCCACGTACGCCTGCATCGTGAAGCGCTCGGGCAACTCACGTCCACCGTGTCCTGCCAGGTTGACCGTGTGCGTCTTGAAGTCGGCGCCAAGCGCATCGCGCCAGGGCTTCATCTCGGCGCGGCAGCCGTTGGCGCCGTGCAGGATCAGGAGATCATGGCGCCCCGAGGTCTGCGCGTCAGGATCGGTGTGGGTCATTGGCGGGTTTCCTTTTGTGCCTGTTCCATCGCAGCCTCCACTGCGGCCAGGAACTCGGCTCCTGGCTGTGCGCGCATGTGGCGGTATCGCTCGCCCATGGTCTTGGCCTGCCGGCGAATTTCCTTGTCGTTCAGCACATGCCGCAAGGCGGGCTCGTACAGGCGCGGCTCGGCAGGGTT
>CBIHPH010000128.1:0-11427 GCA_966212105.1 uncultured Rhizobacter sp. | reverse complement strand
TCGGTCACGATGGACAAGGCCGATTCGACGGCGCCGCCGTACCAGCGAAGCAGGCCCGGCGCTCCGTTGATGGCCGCGAAGCTGTACTGGAGGTTGGCGCCATGGCTGCGCTGCACCACATGGAACAGGCGAGCCACCCGATCCGGGCCATGCAGCACCTTGCGCACCGAGATGACCTTGCCCCCACCGTCCCCCATCAATTGCACGTCGGCCGCCAACAAGGCCATCAGGTCGCTGCGCTGGCCGCTTCGGGCAGCCGCAACGAATTTCTCAAGCAGTTGGCGGTGGTCCCGGGCCTTCACCTTGAAGCGCTGCCGGCCGTCCTTCACTCGCTGCCGGGCCCTGTGCACCAGCTGCCGGCAAGCGGTTTCTGTTTTGTTCAGCAAGCTGGCGATGTCGGCATAGTCGTGGTCGAACACCTGGCGCATCAGGAGCGCGGCGCGCTCTTCGGGTGCCAGGCGCTCCAGCAACAGCAGGAAGGCCATCGACAGGTCGTCGCGGAGTTCCAGCATGGCTTCTGGCGGCGGCACGGGGTGCTGCGCCTGCACGAGCGGCTCAGGCAGCCACAGCCCGGCGTAGGCAGCGCGCTCGGTCTTGGCGGCACGGAGCCGGTCGATCGAGAGACGGGTGACCACCGTGACCAGCCAGGCCTCGGCCGATTGCAGGCCCGCATGTTCGACGCTCTGCCAGCGCACGAAGGCATCCTGGAGAACATCCTCGGCGTCGCCGCGGGTGCCCAGCATGCGATAAGCGATGCCGAACAACCGCGGGCGGTGGGTGGTGAAGAGATGGGTGGCGTCCATGATCCAGCAAAGACGTGGCAGCCGGCGCCGTGTGACAGCTTGAATGCATCCCGGTGCTGTGCCCGGCAAGGAGCGCCCGTGCCCGCGCTGTCTACTTGTCGTTCCCGAGCTCGGTGCTCGACGCCTGCCGAGGCAGCACGGGCGCTTCGCTCATGGCTTCACGCCACACCTTCTTGGGGATGAACGTGCGCAGCTGCTCGATGGCCTTGGCGATCAGCAAGGGGTGCAGTTCGTGTGCGATGCCGGGCAGCACGTCTGCTGTCACATCGCCGCCGAGTGCGACAAGGCGCTCGGCAGCATCGATGGCCGGGCCGGGCGGCACCACCTGGTCCAGCATGCCGTGCAGCAGGTGCACCGTGGTGTCTTCCGGCGCGTGCACCGGTGCCGTGGCGTGGCGACCGCCGAATGCGATGACCCGGCCGGCGAGGCGCGGTTCAGCCTGCACCGCTTCCAGCGACAGGATGGCTCCTTGCGAAAACCCGAAGAGGGCGGTGCGCTGCCACGGCAGCTTGAAGCGCCGCGTGAGTGAACGCACGACGCTCGTGAATTCGGGCAGGGCGGCGGCCACGCGCTCTCGGCGGAGGTCTTCGGTCAGGCCCTCGGGCGAGAACCATTGGTAGCCGGCGCGGCCCGACGTCGGGCCTTCATAGCGTTGTGGCGCGTTGATGGAGACAACCGCCGCCTGGGGGTATTCGGCAGCCAGTGCGTCCGCGAGCGGTTTCATGGCCTCGGCGCTGAGGCCCACGCCGTGGAACAGCAGGAACAGCAGTTGCGGGACGCCCGATGCGGGCAGGATTTCAACGGTGGCGCTCATTGTTCAAACCAAGGCAAAACCAAAGTGTGCCTGCCTTGGCGGCGCCGTGCAAAAAATGCTTCAAGGCGCAGCGGCGGCGCCAGGGGTGTCCGGTCAACAACGGCGGGTGCGGTCTTCGGTCCCGTGGTCCAGGGGCAACAGTGCTCGGAAGCTCGAATGTTCCTCGACCACACGCACGAGCGCCTGCCGCAACTTCACCGCGTCGAGCGGCTTGGTGAGGAAATCGTTCATGCCGGCAGCCATCGCTTCTTCGCGTTCTGAGACCAGGGCGGCAGCGGTCAGCGCAATGATCGGCAGGGCCTCGGCCGAATGCACCCTGCGCAGCCGGCGCGCCGCTTCGTAGCCGCTCAGGCGTGGCATCTGCACGTCCATCAGCACCACGTCGAACGGTCGCCGGGCCGCCACGGCCCGCTCCACGGCGGCAATGGCTTCATGGCCATCGTCGGCCTGTACCACGTCCACGCCCCACTGCTCGAGTGTCGACACACCGATCAGCATGTTGACGGGGTTGTCCTCCACCAGCAGCACGTGGATGCCTTGCAGCTGAACGATGTCCTGCGCTTCGTCGTCGGTGTCCTCGGCGGCCACCGCGGTCTCGGCCATCGGCAGTTCGGCCCAGAAGTGGCTGCCTTCGCCGGGGCGGCTTTCCACGCCGATGCGCCCGCCCATCAGGTTCGCGAGTTCCTTGCAGATGGACAGCCCGAGCCCGGTGCCGCCGTAGCGGCGCGTGGTCGATTCATCGGCCTGTGTGAAGGGCTGGAACAGGCGGCGCTGCGTGGCGGCATCGATGCCCAGGCCGGTGTCGCGCACGCTGAAGCGGATGAATCCGCCGGCCGCGGGCGAGGCCTCGATGCGCACATGCCCTTCGGAGGTGAACTTCAGCCCGTTGGTGATGTAGTTGCTGAGGATCTGACGCAGCCGCAGCGGGTCGCCTCGCACGATCGCCGGGAGCGATGGATCGATGTGGAGATGCAGTGCCAGTGCATGGGCGTGCGCGAGCGATTGGTACGCATGGTGCACCGCGCCCAGCAGCGCCCGCAAATCGAAAGGCACCGATTCGACGCTGAACTTGCCGGCCTCGATCTTGGAGAGGTCCAGGATGTCCGAGATGATGCCCGCCAGGCTTTGGGCGCTGTCATGGATTTGGGCGAGGTGCTGCTGGCGCCGGCGCTCCTCCAGCCCGGGCTGCATGGCCAGGCGGGCGAGCCCGAGCAGCCCGTTGAGCGGCGTGCGGATCTCATGGCTCGTATTGGCGAGGAATGCGCTCTTGGCGCGGTTGGCGGCCTCGGCGCGGTCACGTGCTTCGGCGAGCGCCTGCTCGATCTGGTGGCGTTCGGTGATGTCCTCGGCGATCCAGATCGTTCCGTCGAGGCTGGGGTGCGATGCCGACACGGCCTGGGCCATCACGCGGCCGATGAACGTGCTGCCATCGCGGCGGCGCATCACGCGCTCCAGTTCGAGCGGCGCATCGGTGCGGTCTTCGGCCCGGTCTTCGCCGTGGAGCCACACCACCTGTTCGTCCTGCCCCACGAGTTCACCCGGAGCCCAGCCGAACATGCGCTCGAAGCGGTCGTTGACTTGCACGAAACGGCCCTCGCGCGTGAGCGCGATGCCGATCAGGGCGTTCTGCAACATCGCCTCATGTTCCCGTTGCACGCGCTGAGTCTCGGTCACGTCGCGGCCGTTGACCACCATGTAGGCGCGGCCGTCGAGTTCGAAGCGCGCGGCCGACAGCAGCAACGACACAGGCTGCTTTGCCTTCGTGGCGAGCGTGACGGGCATCTCATGGACCTTGCCGTGGGCTTCGAGGGCCTCGATCAGCGGGTGGCGATCCTCGACGCTGTACCAGATGCCCAGCTCCATCGCGGTCTTGCCCACGACCTCCTCGGAGGTGTATCCGAAGATGCGCAAGAAGCTTTCGTTGACCATCAGGTAGCGGCCTGTGTCGAGGGCGTTCAAGGTGATGAAGTCGGGGCTGGTCGCGAACATGTGCGTGAGCAGCACCTCCGAACGGCGCAGCGCGTTCTCGGCGGCCACCCGCGCCGTGATGTCATAGAAGATCGACAACGTGGCCGGGCCGTTCACCTCCTTGACGCGCACGTCGGTGGCCTGCGCGGTCAGGCGCTTGCCTTCGAGCGAGGTGAGCTGGAAGTCCACCATTTCGAGGGCGCTGCCGAGGGGCATGTGATCCAGTTCGGCCAGGCGTTGTGTTTGCAGCTCGCGCGATGGCCCGTCCTCATAACGCTCCAGCAGGTTCGTGCCCACGAGCGCGGCGGGCGAGGCGTGACCGAACATGCGTGCAGCCGCCTCATTGGCATCGAGCACCAACCCATGCCGATGCAGCAGCAGCGGCGTGGGCGATCGTGTGAAGAGTTCCTGGTATCGGCTCTCGCTGGCGCGCACGGCCTGCTGCGCCATCCACTCGCCGGTGATTTCCTTGCCGACACCCCAGTAGCCGACAAAGCGGCCATCGTCGTCGAAGCGTGGCCGGCCGCTGATGACGAACTGCCGAAGGCGGCCTTCGCTGTCGACGCGCTGCAGGCGCACGTCGGAGAAGGGGTGATGGGCCTGCATCGCCGCCCGGGCGATCAGGCGGTCGCGTTCGTTGATGCCGAGGTCGAGTTCCCACGGCAGCTGACCGGCCTGCGTGCGGTTGGGATGCAGGAGGCCGGTCGTCAGATCATCCGAGACATCCACCAGGCGCAGGTTCTGGTCCACCTCCCAGTACATGTCCGCGGCGATGGTCAGCAGCCCGCGGAAACGTTGTTCCCGCTCGTCGGCCTGCCGCAGCGCGAGGTTCACCATGCGGGCCATCAAGGCTCCGGCGACCAGCGAGGCGGCCAGCATCAGACTGTGGGAGACCGTGTACAGGGCATTCGGTTCGGCGTTCAAATGACCGAAGGCCGCGGCCACGTGGAGCGCGGCAATGGCCATCTGCCCCGCAAGCGCGAGCATCAAGCCTGCCCGTATTCCGGAGAGTACCGAGACGAGGCAGACAAACAGCCCCATGTAGGCGAGGTTGGGCATGTGCAGCCCTTGGCCAGTCACGACGGCAGACAGCACGGCCACGATGGACGCGCACCAGCCGGCCACATTGATGACCGTGCCCACGGGCCACACGTGTGCCTGCCAGGTGGCCCCGGCGAACCCTGCGGACAGGAGCAGGCAGGCCGTGACGAGCAAGGCCTGCGCGGAAGGCTCGATCTGCAGTGGAACGACCGCATACATGACGGCGTTGCCGCATGCGATCACCGCTGCCGCGCAGAAGAACACTTGAGCAGCCTGGGGCTTGAGGCCGGGCGGTGCCCGGCGAACCTGGGTGCGCGGGGCAGGGGCTGGCAAGGAGCGCATTCGACGGGGTCACACGGTGGAGCGGAGCCGCTCAGTGTGTCATTGGCTCCGCCCCGGAGGGGCCTCTCGTTTTCCCCTGCGATGGGCTCGTCAGGCCGAGTCGCGTGCGGAATTCAGCAGTGTGCGGGTCTCGAGCGCGACGCGCCGGGCGGCCGAAGCAAAATCCTCGCCTTCGGACGCATACAGCACGGCACGCGACGAATTGACGACGATGGGCGCATCAGGGCGCCAACCGGCCTTCACAGTGGCTACCGCATCGCCTCCCTGGGCCCCGACGCCGGGGATCAGCAACGGCAAACCAGGTGCCAGCTCGCGCACCCGGGCGATCTCCGCGGGGAATGTGGCGCCCACGACGAGCCCGAGCTGGCCATTTCGGTTCCAGTCGGTCTGAGCCAGATGAGCGAGGTGTTCGAACAGGCGCGGCTGCCCGGGCACATCGGCCAGGCGCTGGAACTGCCAGTCGCTGCCACCCGGGTTGGAGGTACGGCACAGCAGGATCACGCCCTTGCCGGGGTACCGCAGGTACGGCTCGATCGAATCGAACCCCATGAACGGCGACAGCGTCACCGCGTTGGCCTGGTAACGCTCGAAGGCTTCGCGGGCGTACTGCTCGGCGGTGGAGCCGATGTCTCCGCGCTTGGCATCGAGGATCACCGGAACGTCCGGGGCCACTCGGCGGATGTGCGCCATCAGCTGCTCGAGCTGGGCCTCGGCCCGGTGCGCATGGAAATAGGCGATCTGCGGTTTGAACGCGATCACGAGGTCCTTGGTGGCATCGACGATGCGCGCACAGAAATCGAAGATGCGCGACGGGTCGTTGCGCATCCCGATGGGGAACTTCGACGGCTCCGGGTCCAGCCCGACACACAGCATGGACTGGTTCTGGCGTTCGGCGTGCCGCAGCCGGGCGATGAAGTCCATGGGGCGCCCCTTCAGATCTTGCGGGCCAGGGCCGTGGCCAACCCGGTGTACGTGGCCGGCGTGAGCGCCAGCAGGCGGGCTTTCTCCGCCTCGGGCAGCGCCAGGCTGGCAATGAAGCCCTGCATCAGCTCGCGGGTCATCGGCTGGCCGCGGGTGAACTTCTTGAGCTGCTCGTACGGCTCGGGCAGGCCGAACCGGCGCATCACGGTCTGGATCGGCTCGGCGAGCACTTCCCAGGCGGCATCCAGATCGGCTGAGAGCGCGGATTCGTTCAGCTGCAGCTTGTCGAGGCCTCGCGCCAGCGAGTCGTAGCCGAGCACCGCGTAGCCGAGCGCGACGCCCATGTTGCGCAGCACCGTGCTGTCGGTCAGGTCGCGTTGCCAGCGGCTGATCGGAAGCTTCTGGCTCAGGTGGGTCAGGAGTGCGTTCGCAAGGCCGAAGTTGCCCTCGGCGTTTTCGAAGTCGATGGGGTTGACCTTGTGCGGCATCGTGGACGAGCCCACTTCGCCTTCCTTCGTCTTCTGCTTGAAGAAGCCGAGGCTGATGTAGCCCCACACATCGCGTGACCAGTCGATCAAGATGGTGTTCGTGCGGGTCACCGCGTCGAACAGTTCGGCCATGTAGTCGTGCGGCTCGATCTGGATGGTGTACGGATTGAAGGTCAAGCCGAGCTGCTTTTCCACCACGCGCTGGCTGAAGGCCTCCCAGTCATGATCGGGGAAGGCGGACAAGTGGGCGTTGTAGTTGCCGACCGCTCCGTTCATCTTGGCCAGCAGCTTGACGCCGGCGATGCGTTCGCGGGCGTTCTTCAAGCGGGCGACGACGTTGGCGACCTCCTTGCCCACCGTGGTGGGGCTGGCCGTCTGGCCATGCGTGCGGCTGAGCATGGGCACGGCGGCGAAGTCGCGGGCCAGCCCGGTCAGCTTGGAGATGATCTTGTCGACGGCCGGCAGCAGCACGTCTTGCCGCGCCGCCTTGAGCATCAGGCCGTGGCTCGTGTTATTGATGTCCTCGCTCGTGCATGCGAAGTGCACGAACTCGCCGGCGTGTTTCAGTTCGGCATTGGCTTCGAAGCGGTCCTTCAGCCAGTACTCCACGGCCTTGACGTCGTGGTTGGTGGTTTTCTCGATGTCCTTGATGGCCTGCGCATCGGCTTCCGAGAAGCGGGTGACCAGGCCGCGAAGCAGGCCCCGGGCGGCTTCGGACAACGGCTTGAATTCCTTGAACCCGGCGTCGGACAGTGCGATGAACCACTCCACCTCGACCTGCACGCGCCGGTGCATCAGACCGAACTCGCTCAACAACGGTCGCAGCGCGGCGACCTTCGGGGCGTAGCGGCCATCCAGGGGGGACAAGGCGGTGAGGGCGGAGAGATTCATGACGGGGGCGGCCGGGACGGAGGCCGCGAAAAAAGGAGGATCCGACGATGCCCGCGCGCGGGCGCAGGGAAGTGCGATTTTAGGGGACCCCGTGGCGCCCCGCCCGCTCGCTGGCATTTTTTGTGCGGTGCACGACACCTTGCCCTACAGTGGGGCATGTTCCGAGGACCGATCCCATGACCACCGTCCACCACATCACCCATCCGCTGATCCAGCACAAGCTCACCCTGATGCGCCAGAAAGACCGCAGCATCAGCGGCTTTCGGCGCCTGCTCGGAGAGATCAGCATGCTGATGGCGTATGAGGTCACCCGCGAGATGCCGACCCAGTTGATCGACATCGAGACCCCGCTCGAGCCCATGAAAAGCCCCGTCATCGACGGCAAGAAGACCGTGCTCGTCAGCATCATGCGGGCTGGCGATGGCTTCCTCGACGGCATGCTGAGCATCCTCCCGGGCGCGCGGGTGGGCCACGTCGGCCTCTACCGGGATCCCGAAACCCTGGAGGCCGTCGAGTACTACTTCAAGATGCCTCAGGACATGGACGAGCGCGATGCCATCGTCCTCGACCCGATGCTCGCCACAGGCAACTCGGCCATCGCGGCAGTCACCCGGCTCAAGGCGACCAACCCCAAGTCCATTCGATTCGTCTGCCTGCTCGCGGCGCCGCAAGGCCTGCAGAAGTTCGTCGACGCCCATCCGGACGTTCCGGTCTACACGGCGGCCATCGACCGCGGGCTCAACGAACACGGCTACATCGTGCCGGGCCTCGGTGACGCCGGCGACCGCATCTTCGGCACGAAGTGAGCGTTCATGGCCGCTGACCGCACCTTCTGCCTGCGCGACGTGGTGCTGCCCGACGGACGCACCGGACACGACGTGTTCGTCGAGTCGGGCCGCATCCGGGAAGTGGGGCCCCGGTTGACCGTGCCGGAAGCGGTGCCCGAAATCGACGGAGGCGGCTGGTTGCTGTCGCCCCCGTTCGTGGACGCCCACTTCCACATGGATGCCACGCTGAGTCACGGCCTGCCGCGGATCAATGCAAGCGGCACCCTGCTCGAAGGCATTGCCTTGTGGGGCGAGCTCAAGCCGACGCTGACACAAGAGGCTTTGGTGGAGCGTGCGCTCGCCTACTGTGACTGGGCGGTCGCCAAAGGCTTGCTCGCCATCCGCACCCATGTCGACGTCTGCGACGACCGCCTGCTTGCCGTCGAGGCACTGTTGCACGTCAAGCGCACCGTGGCCCCGTACCTCGATTTGCAGCTCGTCGCCTTCCCGCAAGACGGCCTGTTGCGCTCATCCACGGCCTTGTCCAACCTCAAGCGGGCGCTCGACCTGGGGGTGGACGTGGTGGGCGGCATCCCCCATTTCGAACGGACGATGGCGCAGGGCGCCGAAAGTGTGCGCCTGCTGTGCGAGCTGGCCGCCGAGCGCGGCTTGCCCGTGGACATGCATTGCGACGAAAGCGACGACCCGCTGTCGCGCCACATCGAGACCCTGGCCGCGGAGACGGTGCGCCTCGGCCTGCAGGGCCGCGTGACCGGCTCGCACCTGACGTCGATGCACTCGATGGACAACTACCATGCCAGCAAGCTGATCCCGTTGATCGCCGAGGCTCAGGTTCACGTCGTGGCCAATCCGCTGATCAACATCACGCTACAGGGACGCCACGACACCTACCCCAAGCGGCGCGGCATGACCCGCGTGCCCGAACTCCTGGCCGCCGGCGTCAACGTGGGCTTCGGCCACGATTGCGTCATGGACCCTTGGTATGCGCTGGGCTCAGGTGACATGCTCGAAGTGGCCCACATGGGGCTGCATGTGGCGCAGATGACGTCCCAAGCGCAAATGCGTGCGTGTTTCGACGCGGTGACCCGCCACAATGCTGCCGTGCTGGGTCTTGCAGATTACGGCCTCGCGCCGGGCCGCCGGGGCGACATGGTGCTGCTGCAGGCGCGTGATCCCGTCGAGGCCATTCGGCTTCGGGCCGTCAGGCTGCTGGTGGTGCGCGATGGCCGCGTGCTGGCCCGCACGCCACCTGCCGTGGCCGCTCTGGATCTACCGGGACGACCGCCCGCGGTCGATTGGACGCGCCGGCATTGACAGTCTCAAGGGCGGCGCGACTGCGCCGCGTCTCGGAAGAACCGAATGCGTTCAGCATCCTCCGGATGCGACCCGACGCCCAACCCCAGCCACCGTGGCGCTTGCGCGTCGGCCTCCTGCCGCTGCGGCAACGCAGCGAGCTTTTCGAAGAAGACCACCATCACGAGCGGTGAAATATTGCTCGCCTTCAGCAATTGCACGCTCGTGGCGTCGGCTTCTCGTTCCGCGTCGCGCGAATAGGCCGCACGGCCCAGCAACACCGGCGCCGCGCCGAGGACGCGGCTGAAATCGTCGAGGAGCCAACCGTAGGCCATGCTGAGCAGGCTCTCCTGCACGAAAAGCCGCATGCCGTGGCGCGCTTCGATGTGGCCGAATTCATGCGCGAGAACGCCCAACATGGCGTCCTCGTTGTCGGCCAGCAACTCCACGAGCTGGTCGGTGACCACGATCGTGCCGCCCGGCAGCGCCAGGGCGTTGGGCCCGATCGTGTTCTCACGCGCCTTGCGAAAAATCACCTGGTGGGCCACCGGCACGGCCTGCCCGCCGCGCGATTTGCGCACGATGCCGGCAAAAGCCAGGCGAAGCCGGGCCTGGCGGGCCTCGGGAAGTTCGCTGGGGGCCAAGGCCTCGGCTTCGATCGACTTGAGCGCCGCATCGCCGAGCGCCCGATCCACCTCCAGCGGGACGGCCGCAACGAACGTGCGGGATGCCCAGGGCAACGCCCAGACATACAAGGCCGCGCCCACGCCCAGCACGATCGCGATCATGGCCACGACCACGGCAAACCATGGCCATGCCGGATTGGTTCGGGGAACCAGCTGGTGCCGGTGGCCCGTTGCGGCGGCCCAGCGGTCCCAGGCCTCGCCGTCGCGGCAATACAGCGCGCCGCCGTCCCGCAAGGGCAGCGAGCGGCCGCCATCCGTGGTACGGACGGGCGTCAGCACGTCATCGAGTGCCAGGCTGCGCGCCAGGCCTTGCCCGGCCACCAGCAGGCGCTGCTGCCCCATGCGCAGCGTCGCCGGCAAGCGCTTCGCGCCTTTGCCTTCGAGGTAATCGATGGGCAGGTCGAGGGTCATCACAGACTTGGAAAAGTGGGAACGTCCATGCCGGCGAGGGCATGAAACCATGCGTCCGAAAAACTCTATCACCTGCAATGTGCCCTTTGTCACGCTTCGCGTTCGATAGAATCGTTCGAATCCAGGGAAAACCACAACCATGAAACTCATCGGTTCGCTTACCAGTCCCTACGTGCGCAAGGTCCGCATCGTGATGGCGGAAAAGAAGCTCGACTACCAGTTGGAGCTCGAGGACGTGTGGGCGAACGACGCGATCCTGAAGTCCAACCCCCTCGGCAAGGTGCCTTGCCTGGTCATGGACGGTGCCGAAGCCGTCTTCGATTCACGGGTCATCGTCGAATACGTAGACACCCTGTCGCCCGTGGGCCGACTCATCCCTGAGCGTGGCCGCGAGCGCACCGAAGTGCGCACGTGGGAGGCGCTGGGCGATGGTGTCCTGGATGCCGCCATCCTGATCCGCCTTGAACGCACCTGGGCTGGCCGCAGTGATGCCGAGCGCTGCGAGGCCTGGGTGGAACGCCAGATGACCAAGGTTCATGCATCGCTCGGGGCCATGAGCCAGGGGCTGGCCGACAAGCCGTGGTGTACCGGCATTCATTTCACCTTGGCTGACATCGCGGTGGGATGTGCCCTGGGCTACCTCGATTTTCGATTCCCCGATATTGCCTGGCGGGAGAGGTACCCGAACCTTGCCAAGCTGAGTGCCAAGTTGGCGCTTCGGCAGAGTTTCATTGATACGGTGCCCCCTTCGCAAGGTTGAAGATTGTCAATCTTGGGACGGGCTTGCCGTCCTGGGGGCTTTTCGCTTTGGGGAATCTTGTTCTTTGGCGAGGCCGCGCCGGGTCTCGGCCCGGCAGCCGACTTCCCTTTCTTGTCGCGCCAAGAAAGGGAAGCCAAAGAAGGCGCAGGAACACCAGCTTCCACGCATTTTGCTCAGGCGCTTCGGCTACGAATCCCCCGCACGACCACTGTCTCCAGCTC
>CBIHPH010000127.1:0-11444 GCA_966212105.1 uncultured Rhizobacter sp. | reverse complement strand
GCGGCCTTGGCGTTCCGCCGTCATGGCAGCGAAGAAGGCTCGTTCTGCACGGCCGACGCCGAGGAGTTCGCGCATCGGCTGGCCCGCCCACTGCTTGATGCGTCGTTCGACCTGGCGCAGGCTGCGGCCAGGGGCGGACAAGGCCGCGCGCATGGCCAGGCCCTGGGCCCAGTCGAGGTAGCGGGCCGCGCTCAGGGGGGTGGTGGGCCGGGCGGCTTGCCAGCGGGGTTCGAGGAAATCCTGGATCAATTGCACTCGGGTGGGGTCGTCGGCGGCCTGCTGCACCGTGTCGCATAGGGCGACCCAGTCGGCCGGCAGCACGTCGCGCACGCTGGTGAGCGTGTCCAGCCAACGGGACGGATCGATGCCGGTGAGCAGCCGAAGGGCATCGGGCATGAGCATGAGCATCATCCCGTGCGCCGGGCCGGGGTTCCACGACACGGAGGGGCGTTCATGAGGGCCCCCGAAGAGCGCGCCCTCGGGCAGCGGCCGACGCGGTGCATCCAGCGAGACAGGGAATTCGTCGGCGGTCACGCATTCGCTGCGGCCCGTGAACAGCCAGGTGATGCTGCACAGCGGCGTGGCAGGGAAATAGTTGAAGCGCTCGGCGGGTGAGAGGTTCGTGCCCATGGTGTTGCGCACCATCACGCCCCGCACGCAGGACGTGAGGGAAAGGCGGGGCGGCCAGAGTTGGTCCTGGGCAGTCGACAAGGGCTCGCGGGCGTGCATCCGGCAAGTTTAGGACGGCGCCATTCCATGGCGCACAATCAACCCGGTGTGTCGGTTTCGTTCAATACGGACGCGGCGACGCGCGGCACGATGTCGACATGAGCACTTTCGCCGATCACGATTCCTCTCCCCCCGTCACGGGCGAACTGCCCCCTGGGCCACGCATGCGCTGGTGGGGCCTGCCTTTCTTGCGCGAGATGCGGGCCGATTACCTGGGGTTCGTCGAGCGCCTGCAGCGCGACCACGGTGACGTGACCTTGCTCCGCCTCGGGAAGGAGCAGGGCATCGATGTGTTCGATCCGGGGCTGGCGCGCCAGGTGCTGATCGACCATGCCGATCACCTGGTTCGATGGGAGCGGGGCATCGAGGTGTTTGAGCAGTTGTTCGGCCAGAGCGTCCTGGTGACCGAAGGGGCCACCTGGCAGCGCCAACGCCGGATGCTGCAGCCGGCATTCGCGCCGGCACGCGTGGCCGGGTATGCGGAATTGATGCGCGAGGCGGCCCTGGAGGCGCTCGACGCGGCCGTTCCACCAGGGGCTGGCGGGGCTGAAGTCGACATGGGCGATCTGTTTTCGCACCTGGCGATGGACGTGATCATGCGCACCCTGTTCAGCAGCCGCGCCCCCGGCGATGCGCGGGATGCGGCGCATGCGGTCCAGGTGGTCTCCGAATGCGCCCTGAATGAAATGTTCTGGCCCATGACCTTGCCGGACTGGCTGCCGTTGCCGGGCAAGGCGGCCAAGCGCCGGGCGCTTCGCACCCTGCGCGACGTCGTGGGCCGGCACATCTCCGCCCGCATGGCTTCGCCGGCGGCGCAGCCCGGTGGCGACTTGCTCGGCATGCTGCTGTCGCTGCGGGATGAGGGCAGCGGTGAGCCGCTGTCCCGGCAGGAGGTGTTCGACCAGTGCATGGTGATGTTCCAGGCCGGACACGAGACCAGCGCGACCGCGCTCTTGTGGTGGAGCTGGCTCATGGCCGAACACCCGGCCGAGGCGGAGAAGGTGCGGCAGGAGGTCGACGCCGTGCTGGGCGACCGGGCCCCGGTCCCGCAAGACATGGCGGCGCTGCCGCGGTTGACCGCGTCGCTCAAGGAGGCGATGAGGCTTTACCCGCCGATCGCCGCACTCCTGACGCGCCGCGCGACGCGGGACCTGCGGATGGGGCGCTGGATGATTCCACGTGGCACGCTGGTGCGCGTGACACCCTGGGTGCTGCAGCGCGATCCCCGCGTGTTCGAGCAGCCGCAAGCTTTCCGGCCCGAGCGATTCATGCCGGACGCGCCACCGCCGCCGCGAGGGGCCTGGATGCCGTTCGGCGTGGGCCCGCGCGTGTGCATCGGCCAGTATTTCGCGATGCTCGAAATGACGATGATCGCTGCGCTGCTGCTGCAGCGATACACGCTGGAACCGCCTGCCGATGCACGCCCGGTGCGGCCGGTGATGCATGTGACGGTTCGGCCGGAGGGCGGCATACGCTTGCGAATGCGGCGGCGCCGGCCTTAGCGCCCGGCCCGGGGCAACACGGCCGGTGAACGGCCGGCTGAAAAGTACGGGGAATCGCCGGGTGAGGCCATGGGCCGCAGCGGTAGACTGGTTCAGTTCAGCCAGCTTGACCGGAGGTGGCTCATGAACTGGGGCGAGCTTCGAAGCAACAGGTGGAGGAAGGGAGCCATCGCAGGCGCAGCGGCCTGCGCCACGCTGGCTTCGGGCGAGTTCGCGTCCGCCGCCGAGCCCCCCAGGCAGCCAACCGACGTGGCCGACATGGACATCGCCGAGCTGGTCAACCTGCCGATCTCGCCTTTCGAAGTGGCCGCACGGCTCGACCGCGGCTACCAGGCGTCGAACGCCGTGTCCGCCTCACGCTTCGACGCCCCCATCCGGGAGCTGCCGTTCGCGATCCAGGCTTTCACGGAGTCGTTCATCCGGGACCAAAAGCCGGTCAACCTGTTCG
This sequence comes from uncultured Rhizobacter sp., assembly GCA_966212105.1. GTDB lineage: Bacteria > Pseudomonadota > Gammaproteobacteria > Burkholderiales > Burkholderiaceae_C > Rhizobacter. The sequence goes on along the minus strand of CBIHPH010000127.1, from coordinate 8,765 downwards.
ACGTCGCACGTTACTCGCCCGGGGTGACGTACCGCAGCAACGACTTCAACGAAGGCAATGCCAACCTGTCGATCCGAGGGTTCGTGGTGGGCCAGCGGGCGGGCGCCCATCAGGTGCTGCGCGACGGGTTCGACGGCCCATCCATCTTCGACATGGCCAACGTGTCCCGGGTGGAAATCGTCAAGGGCCCGTCGTCGTTCCTGTATGGGCAAGTGGCGCCTGGCGGCATTGTCAATGTCATCACCAAAAGCCCGCAGCGCCGCTTCGCGGCCCAGGCCGACCTGAGCTATGGCTCCTATGGCCAGCATCGTGCCACGGCCGACCTGACCGGCCCCGCATCCCCCACGCTGTCGTACCGGCTGGTGGCCGCGTACGACCGTGACATGCACTATTGGGAACCCTATGACGCCCAGGCCTACACCCTGGCGCCGTCACTGCTGTGGCAGCCCGACCACCGCATGAGCGTGACGCTCAAGTACGAAGGTTTCCGCAAGACCGAATCTCCCCAGCTGATGCAAAAGCCGGGGTACGGGCGACAAGCGGGGGTCGTCCCCACGCCGGGAGACCCGAACTTGTCGGGTGTGGATGTGCCCGGTTTACCGGACAACTGGAACAGCATGTCCAACGTGGATTACCGGCGCAGCAATGCCGACGGTGTGAGCACATGGCTGGACCTGGCGGCCAACAACCATTGGAATCTGCGCGCCGGGTACTCGCATCTCAGCTACGAGGTGGATGCCTTGTTCTCGGGCAATTTCGGCATGGCGAACAACACGACGTTCCTGCAGGGCCGGCGGCTGCGCACGCAGACCTACGACAACCGGTCCCAGACCGGCTCGGTGGAGGCCGTGGGCAAATACCAGTTCCGCGATGCGACCCTGCGAATGTTGCTGGGCGTGCAGCATGTGAGCAGACGCTTTGACAACCGCGCCGGACAGGCACCGAACGATCCGGCGCTGGGCAGCGACCCCACGGCTTCTCCGCTGCCATTGTGGGATTTGCGTGACCCGTCCACCTGGAACCGGGAGGTGAACATTCCGCTGTCCTCTCTCAACGTATCGGCCGCCGACGCGAGCACGAGTTCCAGGGACCGATCGCTTTATGCCGGCTCCACCTTCGATTTGTTCAACGAGCGGCTGCGGCTGCTTGCCGGCTTGCGCTACACCTCATCGAAAGCCCGGTCCACCAATCATCTGGATGGCACGGTGCGCCAGTTCGCAACGCACAAGTTGACCCCGCAGTACGGCATTTTGTACAAGCTCAACCCCGAACTGGCGCTGTTTGCGTCCTATGCGGAGTCGTTCGTGCCGGCGCAGCAGACGCTCAACCAGCCCGACGGTACGGTCGTACCTGCCCGGCCCACCGAAGGCAAGGGCTATGACGTGGGCATCAAGGCCAACCTGCTCGATGGCCGTGTCTCGGGCACGCTGACATTCTTCGATTTGCGCAATCGCAACGTGGTCAACGATCTGGCGTCGACCAATGCGGCCGGTGCGGTGGTGATCAACAACGTGCAGAGCGGAGAACAGCGCTCGAAAGGCGTGGAGATCGACACGACGATCACCGCGACGAAATCGCTGCAGGTCTACCTTTCATACAGCTACATCGACGCCCGCATCGTCGAATTCAGCGGCAACGATGCCGCGCTTCTTGCCCAGGATCCATCCACCCTCGATGCTTCCGGCCGGGCCAACTACAAGAGCGCCTACCTGCTGCATGGGGCGCGGCTGCCGATGAGCGCACCGCACCTGTTCAATCTGTGGGCCCGCTACGACGCTCCCCGTGGCACCTATGTGGCGGGCGGGGTCAACGTGGTTCGCAACCAGACCCTCCTCGCCGACAGCCCCGCCTCGTCGCGCCAGAGCTACATGCTCGTGAATGCGCTGGCGGGCCGCGCCTGGGACTGGGGCGGGCGTCGCGTCAGCCTGGAGCTCATGGGAAAGAACCTCACGGGCGAGCAATACCGGCCCTCGCAAAGCACCCGGGCCCGTCCCCGCGAGCTGGTGCTGACGCTCAGGGTCGCCTTGTGAGAGGCTCGCCGGCCTCTGGACGAAGGCCCGTCGATGGGGCGTGGAGGCGCGCGCTTGCGGGTGCGATGCTGCTGGCCCTGCTGCATCAGGCCGCAGGCCAGGACAACGTGGTGGTGCAGCGATCCAGGGTGGAGGCGGCGTTCCTGCGCAACTTCGCGCACTATGTTTCCTGGCCGGCCGAGGCCTTCGCGAACGAGCGCTCGCCGTGGACGGTCTGTGTGATGGGCGGCAACCACTTCGGAGAAGCGCTGGAAAATACCTTCCGGGGCCGGGAGGAGCAGGGCAGGCCGTTCGAGATCGTGCGCAGCGCCGGCGTCGAACAACTGACGTCTTGCCAGATCGTGTTCGTCGCCGTCGAGAACGCCGAGCTCCGCCGTTCCATTCTCGGCCGGCTGAAGAATCGGCCGGTGCTCACGGTGGGCAATGCGCCGGACTTCCTCAAGGAAGGCGGTGTGATCCGGCTTGTCGCGGGTGAACGCATGGAGATGAGCATCAACCTCGACCAGGCCCGTGTCGCCTCGCTCGGCATTCCGGCCAAGCTGCTTGAGGTCTCGCGCGAAGTGGTCGAGAACGGAACGGTGAGGAGGTTGCGGTGAGCATGCTGCGTCCGCAGAACATCCGGGGACGGCTGGTGCTGATCCTTTTCGTGGCTTCGGTGCTCGCCCTGGCATCCGGCGGGGGACTGCTGCTGGCTCAGCGCCTCTCCCTGGAGCAACGCGCACGCGCCTTCATCGAACCGTATGCACAGCTCATCTCGGTCGGTGCGGAGGCTGCCGTGGCGTTCGGCGATTCCGCGCGCGCGCAGGAGATTCTCGACACGCTGAGCAAGAACACCCAGATCCTTCAGGCGCAGATCGTCATGCCGGACGGACGCGTGCTCGCCCGGCACGGCTCGCCACTTCAAAAGCCCGTGTTGCCGCCCGTCGATGAACCGGTGGCCCTGCGCCTGCTGCCCGATGCGGATGCGGCCGAGTTCGTCACGTTGCTCAAGGAGGGGGCGCGCCTGGAGATGGTGATGAGCCTGTCGGAACTCAAGCGCCAGACGCACGAGACGCTGCTCGCGTTCGGCGCTTCGGTGCTCGTGCTGCTGACGGCGGTCACGCTGGGGGTGCTGTGGGCGCTGCAGCGCTCCATCGGTCGGCCGATCGCCCAGTTGGTGGAAGCCGTGGCCCAGGTGCGCTCGCAAGCCGATTACTCGCGCCGTGTTCCTGCAGAAGGTGCCGACGAAGTGGGCCGGCTGGGCCAGGCCTTCAACGCCATGATGGAGGCGCTGCAGCAACGCGATGCGGCGTTGCGCCGACAGCAGGATGAGCTGGAGCGCGCTGTGCAGGAGCGCACCGAGGAACTTCGCATCGCACGTGATGCGGCCGAAGCGGCCAACCTCGCCAAAAGCGCCTTTCTCGCGAACATGAGCCATGAGATCCGCACGCCGATGAACGCCATCATCGGCATGTCGGCGCTGGCCCTCCATGCCGAACTCGGCGCCAAGCAACGCAATTACATCGAGAAGGTGCACATCTCGGCCGAATCGCTGATGAACATCATCAACGACATCCTCGACTTCTCGAAGATCGAGGCGGGCAAGCTGGAGATCGAATCGGTCGACTTCGACCTGCGCGATGTCATGGAGAACCTGACGAGCGTCCTCGGCATGAAAGCCGACGAAAAGGGCTTGGAGCTGCTGTATGCGGAAGACTCCGACGTGCCGCTCCATCTGATAGGCGATCCTGTGCGCCTCGGCCAGGTGCTGTTGAACCTGGGCAACAACGCAGTGAAATTCACCGACCGGGGCGAAGTGCAGGTGTCAGTGCGGGTAATCGAACGCGGACCCGACTGGGCGAGCCTGCGTTTCGAGGTGCGCGACACCGGCATGGGCATCAGCGCAGAACAGCAGCAACGGCTCTTCCTGCCCTTCGAGCAGGCCGATGCCTCCACGAGCCGGCGCTTCGGCGGCACGGGACTGGGGCTCGCCATCAGTCGCCAGCTGGTTCGGCTGATGGGCGGTGAGCTCGACGTGGCCAGTGGCCTGGGCCAGGGCAGCCGGTTCTTCTTCACCCTGCGGTTCGAGCTGCAGGCCGTGCTTGAGGATGCCGATCCGGTGCATGCCCGGTTGTTCGCCGGCCGACGGGCCCTCGTGGTCGACGACAACGAGGTGGCGCGAGGCCTGCTGGCCGAGATGCTCCGGCAACTGGGCCTGCAGGTCGATGAAGCTGCGAACGGGGCTGACGCCATCGCCCTCGCGGCGCATGCAGACGCCCGGGGACGACCCTGCGATCTGGTGGTCATCGACTGGAAAATGCCGGGCATGGACGGCATCGAGTGCGCACGCCAGATCATCGGCCAGGCACAGTCCGGACGCACCGAGCCGGCCATCGTGCTGCTCACGGCCTTCAGCGTGGAAGAAGCCCGGAACGCCATCGAGGCCAGGGGTGTGCGAGTGACAGGGGTGCTTGCCAAGCCGGTGACGCGCTCCGCGTTGTTCAAGGCCTGCACCGAGGCGATGGGGCAGGCGGTGCCCCATCCTCGTCACGCAGCGCGGGAGGAGGCCTCGGCCGACCACCGTTCACGAATCCGGGGCGCCAGGGTGCTGCTGGTCGAGGACAACGAGATCAACCGGGAACTCGCCCTGGTGCTGCTCACGGAAGCCGGCGTGCAAGTCGATGTGGCCGGCGATGGCCATGAGGCGCTGCAGATGCTGCACGCGGCGCGCTACGACGGCGTGCTGATGGATTGCCAGATGCCGCGGATGGACGGATTCGAGGCGACGAGGCGGCTGCGTCAGCAAACCCAATGGCGTGATCTGCCGGTGATCGCCATGACCGCCAATGCGATGGTGGGCGACCGGGAGAGGGCGCTCGCGGCGGGCATGAACGATCACATCGCCAAGCCGATCGATGTCGACGACATGTTTGCCAAGCTGGCTCGATGGATCGAGCCGCACGGAGGCTCCCGGCCGCTTGAACGGCGGATGCGCTGATCGGGCATCCGCCCTGGCTTCAGGCGGTCTTTCGTTTGGTCGTCGACTTGCCCGCCTGCCGGCCGCCCGGCTTGCCGCGCGGTGCCTCGGGTGGCGGTGGCATCGCCTGCACCCACCCCTTGACCCAGACCCCGATCAGCAGGCCGACGGCGAACACGGCCCAGAATGCCCATGTGGGCCAGGTCTCCATGCCGTGGTGCAGGTTCATGCCGAACACGGTGGCAATGGCCATCAGCGGCGCGGTCAGCGCGGCGATGGTATTGAGCTTGAACTGGGCGCGCGTGGTCAGCAGCGCGGCCTGGGTCTGTTCCTCCGCCTGGCGGGCCAGGCGGTACTCGAGCGCGATGCGGGCGTTCGCCAGCAGCAGTTCGAGGCCGCGGGCCAGATCGACCGCCCGGTCGCGCCAGGTGATCAGCCGCGTGTCCTCCTTGACCTGGTCTCGCGCCTGTTGCAGGGCTTCGCGCAGATTGGTCGCCGCCCGGGCCAGGGGCAACAATGTGTCGAGCAGCGGGAACAGGTCGTCGGCGGTCTCGGCGCGGGCGTAACGCGTCTCCTCCCGCGACAACGCGCTCTCATAGCGGTCGAGCAGGTCGGTCATCATGTGCTCGCCGTGGTCGTTGCCATGGCACAGCCATTTGCCCTCGGGCGTGCGCAGGAAGACGCGGTGCTCGCGTGCGTGGCTTTCGCTCGTGGGCGGTTCGTGGAGGATGACCAGCTGGTGGCCGGCCTCGTGGATGGACCGTTGCGCGCCGTAGGTGTCGTGGCCCAGCCGCCGCGTGATCTCGGGCGGGAGCTTCCAGTTGTAGTCGGGTCGGGTCATGGTGTGTCGCGGAGTCGGGACCACAGGGCATCGAACTGCGCCTGGAATTGGCGCACGAGTCCCGGGTCGTTGCAGAGGACGACGTTTTCCTCGTTGTGAAAGCAGGCGCTTCGGGTCCAGTTGTAGCTGCCGTTGAGCAGCCAGGTGCCGTCGACGATCGCGAATTTGTGGTGCATGTGGGCATCGGTCCGGTCCACCGCGACGGGGACACCGGCCGCGCGGAGCGCCGCGATGTCGCTGCCGGCATCGAATTCCTTGTCGTTGTCGGTGAGGATGCGCACGGCCACGCCGCGCCGGTGGGCCGCCAGCACCTCGTCGGTGATCCGGTCGTCGGACAGCGTGAACACGCAGATGTCGACGCAGCGGCGGGCGGCGCGCAGCTGGCCCTGGATGGCCTGCAGGCAGGCCGGCCCCGGGCTGAAGCTCGCGCTTGCATGCGGCTTGCCACTTTCGCCCGTGCGGCCCACGTCGAGGGCACGCACCACGCCTTCGAGCCAGCGCAGCAGGCCCAGCGGATCGGCATCGCTGCCGGCCGCGAGGCGGTCGCGCACCAGGTCGAACGCGCGATTGCGCAACTGTCGCAGGCCTTCTTCGGGCGGGGATGCTTCCCGCAGCGCCTGCACCAGGCCGCGTTTTTCGTCGTCGCTCAAGCGTTCATCGGCGAGGGTGTCGCCCAGCTGGGTGAGGAGGTCGTTCATGGCTTCTTCCCTCGCTTGACCTCTTCGAGCGCCTTGCCCACGCGCTCCACTTCATCGCGGATGTTGCTGTCGAGCTTGAGCCGCTGTTCCGTGGCGGCGATCAGCGGCACCATGATCTTGCGGTAGGTGATCGACAGTTCCAGCAGGGCCTCGGCCATGCGGCGGCCCTCGTCGTTCGGCTCGGCCGGCTTGAGACCGTCGACCGCCCGCGCCACGTCGAGCAGGGTGGAGGCGATGCGGGTGCTGCCGTCGGTGTCGGCGCCGCCGAGCTTTCGCATGCGCACATATTCCTCGCGGATCTGCCGGTAGCGCTGGTCTTCCTCCGGCGTCGGGCGGCCGAGCAGCTGGGCGAGCTTGAGCAGGTTCTCCTCGGCGCCGGTGGTCAGCGTCTGTGCCTCGCCACGGTAGTGGTCGCGCAACAGCGCGTCGAGTTCGTCGTCGCGCATCAGCGCGGTGATCCGGCCCGCGAGTTTGGTCATGTTCCGGTAGCTGCCCTGCAGCTTGAAGGGCGGCTCTTCCCGGTACGCATCCTGTTGCGCGGCCGATTCGATGTACGCGAGGTTGACCTTGAGCAGCAGGTCGCGTGCACGGAACAGCCGCTGCATCAGCGCGGTGAGTTCCTCCAGCTCGGCCCCGCTGTAGGCATGGCTGAACGTGCTTGCGGCCACCTCCTCGCCCTGGGCCAGGCGAACCAGGCGGTGCACGTCCTGCGGGTCACGCGAGGACAGGGGCAGCAGCACCGGGTTGGCGGTCAGCGCGTTCTCGATGTAGGACAGCGAGAACAGGGCCTCACGGCCGGCCAGCACGTCGCCGAGGTTGTGGATGTCGGCACGGTTCGCGAGCATGTCCGGGATCTTGAACACGTCGCCCGATTCGGTGTAAGGGTTGCCGGCCATCACCACCGCGAAGCGCTTGCCTCGCAGGTCGTAGGTGCGCGTCTCGCCCTGCCACACGCCGTCCATGCGGCGCGTGCCGTCCGACAGTGCGATGAACTTCTGCAGGAACTCCGGGTTCGTGTGCTGGATGTCGTCCAGGTACAGCATCACGTTGTTGCCCATCGCCAGGCCGAGGTTGAGCTTTTCGAGTTCCTGGCGGGCCGTGCTGTTCGGCGCGGTCGCCGGATCGATGCTCGTGACGCCGTGGCCGAGCGCGGGGCAGTTGATCCGCACGAAGACGAGGCCCAGCCGGTCGGCCACGTACTCCATCAGCGTGGTCTTGCCGTAGCCCGGTGGCGAGATCAGCAGCAGCAGGCCCATCCGGTCGGTGCGGGCGCTGTCGCCGGCCGCGCCCAGCTGCTTGGCGAGGTTGTCGCCCACGAGCGGCAAATACACCTCGTCGATCAACCGGTTGCGCACGAAGGTGGACAGGGGCTTGGCCTGGAATTGCGTGAGCCGCAGCCGGGCCTTCTCCTGCTGGATGCATTCGTGGCGCAACGCCTGGAGCGCCTGGAAGCCCGGCACGTCGTGTTCGAGGTGGTGGAGGTAGCGCCGCCAGAAGTCGTTCAGGTTCAAGGCCATCGCACCGTTGGCGATGCGGGGGTGTTCGCCCAGCAGCCCCGTGAGTTCGACGTCCAGCACGGCATTGAGCCGTTGGCGTGTGCCGGGCAGCGAGAGGGCGCCTGCCGCATCGTCGATCCATGCGACCGCCTGCGGAGCCTGAGCCTGCGCGTAGGCGCGCACCCAGTCGCGTGCGAGCCGCCAGCGTTCCGGCGGGGCGGCGGCATCGAGGTCCTGCTGCCAAGCGGCGAGCCGGCCCGTGCGTTCGAGTTCGCGCGTCAATGCGGCGGCGAGGTCCTGGCCGGCTCCGCTGACGACCCATGATGCCGCATCACGGTCGTCGGCCAGCTGGCGCACGAGGTAGGCGGCAGCCTGGCGGGTGACAGTGTCCAGGCGCTCAGCGTGCGGCGTGCCATCTTCGGCATCGGCGGGCAGCAGGTCCGGCACGACATCGCGCGCAAATGCGGCAAGCGCGAGTGCCACATCGGCCTCCAGTGCCGCGAGGGCCTCATGCGTGCCGAAGAGCTGGTGCATCTGCATCGCGGCGCGTGCCCGCCGCTGAAGCGATTCACGCTCCTCGACGAAGCGGCTGTTCTGCCAGTACAGGCGGGCCAGCGCGCGTTCGGTCGGGCCCCATGCGAGGAGGCGGGCGGCCTGCTGCATGGTGACGAGCGCGGCGAGAACGCGCGCGGCGTCCTCGTCGTGCACGCCTTTCTGGTAGCCCTCCTGGTAGCGCGGGGCGGC
>CBIHPH010000126.1:0-11519 GCA_966212105.1 uncultured Rhizobacter sp. | reverse complement strand
ACAACCGCGACGACAGCGACTTCTCCGCCTTCATGAGCGTGTGGTTCTTCGAGGAACAGAAGCACTCTCTGGTGCTGATCGAATACCTGCGCCGCTTCCGGCCCGACCTCGTGCCGACCGAGGCTGAACTGCATGAAGTTCGCTTCGAGTTCGACCCGGCACCGGCCCTCGAGACGTTGATGCTGCATTTCTGCGGCGAGATTCGCCTGAACCACTGGTACCGTCGCGCCGCAGAATGGCATACCGAGCCGGTCATCAAGGCCATCTACGAAACGCTGGCCCGCGACGAGGCGCGCCATGGAGGCGCCTACCTGCGCTACATGAAGCGTGCGATGCAGAAATTCGGCGACGAGGCCCGCGCCGCGTTCGCGAAGGTCGGTGTGCTCATGGCCAGCGCCCGCCGCACCGCGCAGGCTTTGCACCCCACGAACTTGCACGTCAACGAGAAGCTCTTTCCGCGGGACACGATCCAGAGCCGCCTGCCGAACCCGCAATGGCTCGAGCAATGGCTGGACAAGCAGATCCAGTTCGACGCCGTGTGGGAAACCAAGGTCGTCGATCGCATCCTGCACAACATGAGCCTGCTGCTCGAACGCAGCTTTGCGAGCGTCCAGGAGCTCAACCGTTACCGCAAGGAAGTGATGGCCGCGGCAGCGAAGGGCCGCCCGGGCGGTGCCGATCCGTTGCCGGCCTGACGTGTCCAGCTTCCTCGACAAGCTCTGCACTGCAGCCGACGTGCCCGCGCGGGTTGCGGCGCTGCCGAAGCCGGTCGTGTTCACGAACGGTGTGTTCGACATCCTCCATCGAGGCCATGTCAGCTACCTCGCGCAAGCCCGCGCACTGGGCGCCAGCCTCGTGGTGGGGCTCAACAGCGATCATTCGGCGCGTCAGCTCGGCAAGGGTCCTGATCGTCCCCTGAACGGCGAGGCCGATCGTGCGTGCGTGCTGGCGGCGCTCGAAAGCGTGAGCCTCGTCGTGCTGTTCGATGAGCGCACGCCGGTGGAACTGCTCAAGCGCGTGCGCCCGGAGCTTTACGTGAAAGGCGGCGACTACGACATCGAGTCGCTCGAAGAAACCCGCTGGGTGCGCAGCTGGGGAGGTGATGCCCGGGCGCTGTCATTCGTGGATGGTTATTCCACCACGTCACTCGTCACGCGCATTCGGGGCTGACGCTGCCGGGTTCGCCGTTCCCCGAGGGCTTCGGCGGCCGTTCAAGACTTCGGCGATGGCGCTGCAGAGGACACCGGCCACCGCACCGGTCAGATGGGCGATGGGCGCGACGGGGATGTCCCAGTGAGGTGACGTCTGCACGGCGGCAGCCCAGGGGGTCTCCGACAGCACCTTGGCGCAAAGCAACGCCAGGACGGCGAAGCCCACTGCCCGCTGGCGACCTTGTCCCGACACTGCCAGGAACAGCGCGGCGGCACCGGCGCCGGCGTGCAGAAGGCCGGACAAGCCGCCGTAGTGGTGCAGGGCAGGCATCGTCAGCAAACCGAGGTGCGTGATCGGCCAGGCCGCAGCCCACGCGAGCGTCGTGCGGCATGGCACCTCGCCGAACATGCCGAACAAGGCCAGCAGCCCGGTGGCAAACAGGTTGGCTGCGAAATGGGTTGGGCTCAGGTGCACGAAGGCGCCTGTCCACCAGCGCCACGGTTCGCTGAGCCAGAGGGCGGGCTGCCAGTCGACGGCGGTGGGTGTGACGATGAAGTGCACAAGCACGGCTCCGGCGGCCATCAGCGCGGCAAGCGCAGCCCAGGCCATGCCGGGCGCATGCGGATCGATGCGCATCAGGCCGTCGGGAACACGGCGGCCCACAGCCTCAGCACCGCATCGCGTTCGGCGGCAAGGAGCCCGGGCTCGAACTGCGTGGGTTTTTCGTCGAGCCGGGCCCGGTGTTGTGCGCGGCGAAGTTCGCGATAGGCGTTGGCCGCGTTGCCGCCCACGCCAGGCGGCAGCAACCCGGCCGCTTCGGCGCGCTGGAGCAGTGCGATGTTGCCTACGTTGTCCTGCAGTTCGGGGTGGCTGGCGCTTTCGGCCAACACCAGCACCTGTACCGCGAATTCGACGTCCATCATGCCGCCCGGGCTGTGCTTGATGTCGAAGAGATCGGGCTTGACCGGGTGCGCGGCGCGCACGCGCTCGCGCATGGCGGCCACCTCGGCGCGCAGGGCGGCAGGGTCCCGCGGGGCGCACAGGACGGCGCGGCGCACCGCCTCGAACCCCGGGGCGAGCGACGTGTCGCCGGCGCACAAGCGTGCGCGGGTGACGGCCTGATGTTCCCAGGTCCATGCGGTGTTGCTGCCGCGGCCGATCTGGTAATTCTCGAAGGAGTGCAGCGAGGTGACGAGCAGCCCCGAATTGCCGTTCGGCCGCAGGGCGGTGTCGATGTCGAACAGTTCGCCGGCGGCCGTGCGGGTGGTGAGCCAGCTGATCAGCTTGCGCACGAACGCGGTGTAGATCTCGGGGACGCGGTCGCGATCAGGTTCGTCGGCATCGTCGAACAGGAAGACGACGTCCAGGTCGCTGCCGTAGCCCAGTTCCTTGCCGCCGAGCTTGCCGTACGCAATGATCGCGAAGACCGGATGGTCTCGGTGGCGCTGGCGCAAGTGGCTCCACGCCCATTGCACGGTGCACTGCAGCGTCGCGTCAGCCAGGGCGGAAAGGTCGTCGGCCACCTGTTCGACCGTGATGTGGCCTTCCACGTCGCGTACCAGCGTGCGGAACACTTCGGCATGGTGCGCGCGGCGCAGCGTGTCGAGCAGCGATTCTTCGTCCGCCTGGTTGAAGCGGGCCCATGCCACGTGGCGGGCTTCGAGGTCGGCGATGTAGCTGTCGCGATCGAAGCGGCCGTGCAGCAGCCGTTCATCGGCCAGTTCGTCGATCACGCCGGGATGGCGCATCAGGAATTGCGCGGACCAGCGGGCAAGGCCCAGCAGGCGCAGCAGCCGCATCTGCACTTCGGGACGCTCCACCAGGAGCGCGAGATAGTTTTCGCGGCGCAGAAGCGGTTCGATCCAGTCGATGAAGCGAACGGCAGCCTCGATGTTGCACGTGCCTGCCTTGACGGCCTGGGCCGCGCGTGCGACGAGCCGGGCGAGCCGCTGTTTGCTCTCGTCGCGCAGCATGCGCAGGCGCGGGTGATCGATCCAGGGCCGCACCCGCTCGGCCAGGGGTTGCGGGAGCTGCTCGATGAACTCGTCGCTGTCGATCGGTGGCGGGGCCGCTCGGCAGCTGCGGCAGCCGTTCGCGGATGCCGCAGGGGATGGCGCCTGGCCGTCGTGAAGCAGGGCGTCGAATTCCGTGGCGACGAATTCGCGCGTCTCGCACAGGGTGTCGAGCAGTTCGCAGGTGTCGGCGTCGCAGGCGGCCAGGCCCATGCTGGCGGCGATCCAGGCCAGGTCCTGGTCGGCGGTGGGCAGCAGGTGGGTCTGCTGGTCGTCGAGGAACTGGATGCGGTGTTCGACCCGCCGCAGGAAGGTGTAGGCCTTGGCGAGCCGTTCGGCGCTGGCCGGTTTCATCAGGCCGCCCGCGGTGAGCCGCTGCAGCGCCCGCAGCGTGGAGCGTGTGCGGATTTCAGGGAACTGGCCGCCGCGCACGACGAGCAGCAGTTGCACGATGAATTCGATCTCGCGGATGCCGCCTCGGGACAGCTTGACGTCGTTGGCCCGCTCGGGCCTGCCGGCGGCACGGCGCTGCGCTTCATCGCGCACCTTGCGGTGAAGCTGGCGCAGCCCTTCGAACACGCCGTAGTCGAGGTACTTGCGGTAGACGAATGCGGTGACGGTGTCTCGCAGCGCGACGGCGCGTCCGCTGCGCAGGCTGTCGAACGGCGCCACCACGCGGCTCTTGAGCCAGGCGAACCGCTCCCACTCGCGGCCTTGCACGACGAAGTATTCCTCGAGCATGGACAGGCTGACCACCGGGGGTCCGGAGTTGCCGTTGGGCCGCAGTGCCAGGTCCACCCGGAAGACATTGCCGTCTTCCGTGACTTCGCCGATCAATGCATAAAGGCTGCGCGCGACCTCGCTGAAGTATTCGTGAGCGGACACGCTGCGCGGCCCGGTCGTCTGGCCCGCGTTTTCGTAGACGTAGATGAGGTCGATGTCGGAGGACACGTTGAGCTCGTGCGCTCCGAGCTTGCCCATGCCGACCACCCAGAACTCGATGCGGCGGCCCTCTGCGTCGAGGGGCGGGCCGAAGCGGGCATCCTGGTCGGCGAAGGCCTGGATCAACGCGCGGTCGAGCGTGACCTCGGCGAGCGTCGTCATCGTGCGGGTGATGTCGTCCAGGGCCGCGTTCTGCTCGATGTCCAGCACAGCCAGGCGTTCCAGCACCAGGTGCCGCGCCACCCGCATGGCGCTCGCCAGCGGCCGGCCGCCGGCCAGCAGCGCGTCGATCAGGGCGCCGATGTGTGCGGCATCAGGAACACCGGGGGGAAGGAGCGGCAGTTCCGCCGCATAGCGGCGGCGTACGCGTTGGACGAAGCGGCTGTGATCGGCTCGGGCGCCTGTTCCGGGAGCCGCCGCCGGTGCTGGCGGGGCGGATGTCGCGACGGAAGTGGGCTCAGTAACCATGGGGTGGTGCAAACATGCCCTCTCGAACACGGCCGGAAAAACTCAGGACACTAGGGCGGGCTGGACCAGTGATTTCGCCGGATTCTGCCCCACAACCAATCCCTCTGCTGGGCGGGGACACCCGGGAAAACGCACGGCGATGCAACGGGATGTGTCCTGCCTCACGCTTTCGCGGGCTGTTTCAGTTCAGCGTAAGCTGTCGGCAGCGTCCCGGGAGTTGCTCATGAAAATTGCCGCACTGCAAATGGTGTCCACGCCCGATGTGGATCGGAACCTCGAGCGGGCCGGAGCGCTCATCGCCGAAGCGTCCCGGGCAGGCGCCCGTCTCGTGGCGCTGCCCGAGTACTTTTGCCTGATGGGGCACAGTGACCGCGACAAGGTCGGGATCGCCGAAACGCCGGGCGATGGGCCCATTCAGGCAGCGCTGGCTGCAGCGGCGCGCACACATGCTGTCTGGGTCATCGGCGGCACGTTGCCGTTGCGCGCCGCGGCGCCCGGTCGCGTGCTCAACAGTTGCCATGTGTTCGCGCCGGACGGCTCCCTGGCGGCGCGCTACGACAAGATGCACCTGTTCCACTACGACAACGGCCGAGAACGTTACGACGAAGGCCAGGTGCTCGACGCGGGGGCCCAGCCGGTGGCTTTCGATGCGGACGGCTTGCGCGTGGGTCTGAGCATTTGTTATGACGTGCGCTTCCCCGAGTTGTACCGCAGGCTCACGGTGCCGCCGTGCGACCTGCTGGCCGTGCCGGCCGCGTTCACCCACACGACGGGCCGCGCCCACTGGGAACTGCTGCTGCGTGCACGCGCCGTCGAGAACCAGTGTTATGTGATCGCGCCGGCACAGGGTGGCGTGCATGAGAACGGCCGGCGCACGTTCGGTCACAGCCTGATCGTGGATCCGTGGGGGGAAGTGCTCGCCATGCGGGAGGAAGGGGAGGGGGTCGTGATGGCCACGCTGTCGCCCGAGCGCATCCGGTCCGTCCGGGCGCAACTGCCGGCGCTGTTGCACCGGCGGGCCGCGTTCGACGGGCCGGTCACCGATGGCCGAACATCATCCGGCGGGCCAACAGCGTCCTGAGCGGCGGCGCGGCCTGCAGCGCCGCGAGGCCCAGGCCTCGCAGGGTGCTGAGGCCGGGGAATTGCCACGTGAAGCTGCGTGCGAGGAAGTCGGTGGCGGCGATCATCGCCCACCGATCGGGCGCACGTTGCCATTGGATGCGGCGCAAGGCCGTGTCCACGTCCGCATGGCGCGCCAGAAGGGTCACCAGGTCGTGGGCATCGCGCAGACCCAGGTTGAGGCCCTGGCCCGCCACCGGATGCAGTGTCTGGGCGGCGTTGCCGATGCGAACTGTCCGCCCGTCCACGACGCTGCGTTCGGCGTTCAGGCCGAGCGCGAATGATTTCAGGGGAGACAACCCGATGATGCGCCCCGTGCCTTGTGCGAACAAGGAGTTCAGCACGGCCAGCCGTTGGGTGTCGTCGAGCGGGGCCACCGGATCATCGTCCGATGGCACGCACCAGACGAGCGCGGCTCGCTGGACGCCGTCGGGTCCGTCCGGCAGGGGCAGCAGCGCGGCCGGCCCATTGGGTGTGAAGCGTTCATAGGCGACGCCACGTTCCCCACCTGCCAGCGTCACCGTGCCGACCCAGGCCGTCTGGTGGTAGTCGTGGGTGACGCCCTTGCGGGCCTGATCGGAAAATACGCCCCCTTCCGCGATCACGGCAAGGTCGAAGCGCTCCACCACGCCGGCGTCGATCTCGACGCCGCCTGCCACGGGCTTGAGCGCTGTCACCCGCGCGCCGAACCGGCCGGCGAGCCGCGCGGGTTCAGCCTGGCACGCCACCTGCCACGCGGCCTGCAACGGGGCCACCAGGGCACCGTATGAGGTCACGGCGCCGAGCTGGGAGACGCGTTCGTCCTCGGCGCGGATGCGGAGCACGGGCTCGCGGTCCGAACCCACGGCCAGGCCGAGCAGCGCGGGCTGCAACTGGGAGACGTGGACGGCCCGGATCGGCTCGGCATGGGGCATGACCTGCGGCCACACCTTCAGCCGTTCGAGAATCTGCACGCTGCCGAGAGACAGTGCGAGCGTGCGTGGATCGCCCGAGACCGGCGCCTCGGCCGTCCGTGCGTCGTAGACACACAGCCGCGTGCGGGGCAACTGCCGGGCGGCATGCAACGCGAGCGCCAGCCCCACCGGGCCGGCGCCGATGATCGCAACGGTCAGTTCAGGCGAATTCGGAGTCATGTGTGAAGCTTGGCACGAATGGCTGCGTTTTGGATATCGAGGCACATTTCGTGCTCCCGCAAGTGAGGGTGCATTGTCCCCGGAGTGCAGAAACTTCTCTGGCAGAGTCCGCTAGGCAGTTTTTGCCGCAGTTCTGTTTTACTGGAGGTAGTTCAATCATGAAACTGAAAATGCTCGTGGCATCGATGGCGCTGGCAGCCGCCGGCTCCTCGATGGCCGCCACCTTCAACCTGGGCGACATGGGTCCGCCGGGCATCAGGTATTTTGGAAACTCGTTCACCAGCCCTCAGGCGTCGTTCAGCGATACCTTCACGTTCACGTTGAATGCCGGTGCGGATTCGTTCGGCGTGCTGTGGGACGCTGACCTGGCGTCGCGCCGGGACGTCTCCCTGACGTCGCTGTCTCTTTCAGGCGGTGGTCTCTCGGGGACCCTCACGGACAACACGCCGTACGCATTCACCTTCGAGAACCTGCTGGCCGGCACGTACAACCTGGTGGTCAACGGGACGGTGACGGGCAGCACCGGAGGCGTGTTGCCGTCGGGCTACGGCGGTGCGCTGGTGACGCTGAGGTCGGTTGCCGCCCCCGTGCCGGAACCCGAATCCATCGCCATGATGGCGCTGGGGCTCGGCGCCGTGGGCTTCGTGGCGCGTCGGCGCCAACGGAAGGATCAATGATCCTCTCGGTGCCGCTCGCGGCACCGGTCATGAATGAGAATGGGCGGATCACCGATCCGCCTTTTCTTTTGCCCTTTTCCTTTTCTTTTGCGCCACTCACAGCCCCTGAGCCTTGGTTGTGAATTCGAAGGAGCGGCCTCGGGCTGTGCCATGCTCCATTCCCCCTCACATTCGGGATGCGAGTCACCCTCCCAGGCGCTACCCTCCCGGCTCTCGCTCGAACCCCCGTTCAGGAACCTCCATGCTCATGCAGATCTCTCTCGTGGCCCGCCGCAGCGCCCTGGCGGCAACGGTGTTGTGTCTTTCCCTCGTGACCGTGGCCTGCGGCAAAGGAGGCGACAAGAAGGCTTCGTCCCAGGTGGCGGTGAAGGTCAATGGCGATGAAGTGTCCGTGCACCAGGTGGACCTGATCCTGCGCCGGCAGGCGGCCAATGTGCCGGCCAACCAGCAGGATGTGGTGACTCGCCGGGTGGTCGAAACGCTCGTGGACCAGGAAATCCTTTCCCAGGCGGCCCGCAAGGACAAACTCGATCAGGATCCCCAAGTTGTCCAGATGATGGAGGCGGCCAAGCGGGACGTGCTGGCCCGCGCCTACCTCGAGCGCCTGAGTGACAAGGTCACCGAACCCTCGAGCGACGAGGTCGACCGCTACTACGATTCGCACCCGAACCTGTTCAGCCAGCGCCGCCTGTACTCCCTGCAGGAAACCACGGTGGCGATGCCGGCCGACAAAGCGGCGCAATTGAAGGAAAAGCTCGAGGCCACCCCCAGCATGGAAAAGCTCGACGAGGTGCTCAAGGCCGAATCCGTGCGGTCGAACACCCGGCAACTCTCCATTTCCGCCGAGGATGTGCCCTTGGGGCTGCTCGACCAGCTCGCCGCGCTCAAGGAGGGCCGCTCCGTCGTGCAGTTGCAGGAGGGGTCCGGCCGCGTGCTGACCATGATCAATTCGAAGTTGTCGCCCATCCCTCCGGCACAGGCCAAGCGTTTGATCGCCATGCACCTCGTCAAGGAGCGCCAGCGCAACGCGCTCCAGCAAGGGGTCAAGGCTTTGCGGGAGCAATCGAAGATCGAATATCAAGGCCGCTACGCGGAGCTGTTGAATGCAGCGGCCAGCGCGCCGGCTCCTTTGGAGGCGGCGAGTGCCGCATCCGCGCCCTGAGTCCGACATGACCCAGTTCGCGCATGCCGCCGCGCCACCGCCCGCCGGGTGGGTCAGCCGCCTGTTCGCGCCGCTCGATCCCGTGGCTGCGGCCGTCGTGCTGTTCGGCGTTGCACTGCTGTACGGACCCACCTACTGGGATCTGCTTTACGGCTTCTGGTCGCACGACAGCCAGGGCCATGAGCCGCTGGTGGTCATGATCTGCACGTGGTTGCTCTGGCGCAAGCGCGAGACCATCTCC
The DNA here is from genome assembly GCA_966212105.1 of uncultured Rhizobacter sp. Classification (GTDB taxonomy): domain Bacteria; phylum Pseudomonadota; class Gammaproteobacteria; order Burkholderiales; family Burkholderiaceae_C; genus Rhizobacter. Next base: position 2,613 of record CBIHPH010000126.1, on the reverse strand, counting down.
CGCATCGAGCACCGGGGTGCGCCACGCAGCACGGCGCTGGTGCTCGGCTTCGGGCTGCTGCTGTATGTCTTCGGCCGGACCCAGCAGTTCGTGCGGTTCGAACTGATCCCGCAGCTGTTCGTGATCGCGGCCATCCCGCTGTATTACCGCGGCTGGGCCGCTGTGCGGTGCATCTGGTTCCCGCTGTTCTTCCTGTTGTTCGTCGTGCCGCTGCCGTATTCCGCGGTGATGGCGATCACCGGTCCGTTGAAGTCCGCCGTCTCGGTGGTCGCGACGTACGGCATGTCGGCCCTCGGGTACCCCATCGGGCGTTCCGGGGTCGTCATCACCATCGGCCAGTACCAGTTGCTGGTGGCCGAAGCCTGCGCAGGACTGCAGACCATGTTCACCCTGGAGGCGATGGGCCTCCTGTACACGAACCTGATGGCCTACCGCTCCGCGGTGCGCAGCATGATTCTTGCCGTGATGGTGGTGCCCGTGGCGTTCTGTGCGAACGTCGTGCGCGTGATCATCCTCGTGCTCATCACGTACCACCTCGGTGACGAGGTGGGGCAAGGCTTCGTGCACGGCTTCGCCGGCCTGGTGCTGTTTGCCGTGGCGCTCGGGTTCATCATGGGCTTTGACCGGTTGCTCGGGGCGGTGCTGCCGGAAAGGTGGGCACGATGACCATGTCTCCCGCCCGCCGCAAGGCGCTGGTGCTGGCTGCCGCGATGGGCGGCGCGGCGGCCCTGGCCCTGGCCGCCAAACCGAGGCGGCGGCTGGCTGATGAGCGGCCGGCCGTCAAGCTCGAGGCCGTGTTTCCCGAGCGTTTCGGCGACTGGCAATTGGCCCCGGTGGCCAGCGCCCTCGTGCGGCCGGCCGATGAAACGGGCCGGCTTTACGGCATTTACGATCAGGTGCTGGAGCGGGTTTACGTGCATCCAAGCGGCGAGCGCGTGATGCTGTCGGTGGCCTACGGCTCCGAGCAGTCCGTCGGCCTGCAGGTCCACCGGCCCGAGGTCTGCTACCCGGGGAGCGGTTTCATCGTGAGTCGCCTGGAGCGGATCGACCTGCCTGTGGCCGGCCGGGCTTTGCCGGGCACGCGCCTGCTGGCCACCCACTCCAGGCGAACCGAGCCCATCACCTACTGGACGGTGCTCGGCGACGTGGTCGAAAACGACAGCCGGGCTTTCCGTTGGCGGCAGCTGAAGTTCGGATTGCAAGGGCAGATCCTCGACGGCATGCTCGTGCGCATCTCGACGGTCGACACCAACCCGGAGCGTGCGTGGGCACGCCAGCTCGCATTTGCCAACGAACTCGTGGCCGCCGTGCCGGAGGCGTTGCGCGTGCGCGTCATCGGCAAAGCTGCCGCCCCATGACCCTCTTCAGAGGGGCGGGGCGCTGTTTTTGGATGGCTCTATGATGCGCACATCTTTACGGCGGAGAGCGACGTGGGCCTGATGGATTTCATCAAGAAGCAGTTCATTGACGTACTGGAGTGGACCGAGTCCGCCGACGGGGTGCTGGTCTGGCGCTACCCCATGGCGGGCAACGAAATCCAGTACGGCGCGTCGCTCACGGTGCGCGAGTCGCAGATGGCCGTCTTCGTGAACGAAGGCAAGGTGGCCGACGTGTTCGGCCCCGGCACGTACAAGCTCACGACCCAGACGCTGCCGGTGCTCACGTACCTGAAGAACTGGGACAAGCTCTTCGAAAGCCCGTTCAAGAGCGACGTCTACTTTTTCAGCGTGCGCCAACAGGTCGATCAGCGCTGGGGCACCTCGCAGCCGGTGACCCTGCGCGACAAGGACTTCGGCGCCGTGCGGCTGCGTGCGTTCGGCAACTACAGCTACCGCATCGCCGATCCGAAGAAGTTCCACACGGAGATCTCCGGCACGCGTGACCTGTACACCGTGGCCGACCTCGACGGCCAGTTGCGCGGCCTGATGTTGCAGCACATCTCGGACGCCGTGGCGTCCAGCGGCGTGCCCTTCCTCGATCTCGCGGCCAACCAGATCGAGTTCGCCAAGGCGCTGCGCGAGGCCACTGCGCCGTCGTTCGAAGCCATGGGCCTTCAGCTCGACGGCGTGACGATGCAGAACGTGTCGCTGCCGGAGGAGCTGCAAAAGATCCTCGACCAGAAGATCGGCATGGGCATGGTCGGCAATGACATCGGCAAGTTCATGCAGTACCAGACGGCCCAGGCCATCCCGAAGCTCGCCGAGGGCGCGGGGCAGGGCGGCGGTGTCGCAGGCGATGCGATGGGCCTCGGGGCCGGCGTCGCACTCGGCCAGGTGCTGGCCGGCCAGCTGTCGCAGGGGCTTCAGCAGCCGGCCACGGCGGCACCGGTGGCGGCCCCGGGGGTACGGCCTGAGGATGTGATGGCCACGCTCGAGAAGCTCGGCGATCTGAAAGCCAAGGGCATCCTCACGCAGGAAGAATTCGACGCGAAGAAGGCGGAACTGCTGAAAAAGCTGGTGTGACGCGCAACTGCCGGGCATTGCCCCGGCCCGACGATCTCACCTTGGTCAGTGTGGTGTTGCACGCTATGAGGAACATAAAACCGCGTCTTTGGCCCCGTGGCGTCGTTGCAAATCCTCGCGATACCAGAGGTATCGCTGCGGTTTGCGCCTA
>CBIHPH010000125.1:0-11663 GCA_966212105.1 uncultured Rhizobacter sp. | reverse complement strand
CCGCACGACCACTGTCTCCAGCTCCACCGTGACCGTACGAGACACGGCCGTGCTGGCTCGCCTCAGCTCGCTTCGCATCGGTCCGGCCGCCACCCCTCGTCGTCCCGGCGAAAGCCGGGACCCATTGCCCCAGTGGGCACCGGCTTTCGCCGGTGTGACAGGAGAGCGAGAGGCGAGCGAGCAAAGCGAGCAACGCCCCGCAGCGCGCGCGACAGGAAGGCAAGTGAAGCGAAGCCGCCCATCAAGCCACACGCGAGCCCGGCTTCGCCGGGCGACCCGTGGCGCCCCTCGGGGGCAGGAGCGAAGCGACTGGGGGGCCTATCTCTTCAACATCGGCGGCATGGCCTCGATCATGCGGACGATGTCGCCGATGCTCTTGGCCTGCGTCTTTTGGCGGATGCTGCTGATCTGGGTGCGCACGGTGCTGATGGCCACGCCGCTGCGGACGGCGATCTGGGTGGGACGAAGGCCTTCGCACAGGGCGCCGACGATGCTGCTTTCAGCAGAGGTCAAGCGGTGGGTCTGGGCAAAGAACTGGAGTGTCAGCGGTTCGCTTTGGACCCGGCGGCCCAGGATGAGAAGCGCGACGGTGTCGTCGTCACCGTTGTCGCCCACGGGCACGACGCCGACGGGCATGTCCCCCTCGGGAGAGGCGATGGTCAGCATGCTGCGGCGGCCGGCACGGGCTGCGCTCAGGGCGCGCATCAGGGCATCCCGGTCGGCCGGGCGGGCCAGTCGCAGCCGTGAGCCGTCGATGTGCAGAGGCCGGTCGGCCGAGCAGTCGCGGCGGGCAACCCGGTTGGCGAACGTGACCTCGGCCTCTTCGGTGAGGAGCACGAGGCCGTGGTTGACCTCGTCCAGCACGGCCAGGAGCATCGGCGGCGCCGCCATGGGGGCGGGCTGTGGATGGGCGTAGGCGGTATAGAGCGGCGCGCGGGCAGGGGGGCGGAACGATTGGACTTCAGCGACGGCAGAGAACATGAGGACCTCCGAAGTTGGGCTTGCCAAGGCCGATTTCCAGTCGATTCGCGGCAGGGCCCACGGGGGCGCCTGATGCGTGGACTCCGGCGAAGCAGGTGCGCCAACTTTGTCCGGTGTCGGCCTTCAAGTCCTTGTCGCGCGCCTTAAGCGTTCTGAATTCAGAAGGCCGCGGTGCGTCCGTCGCTTGCGACCCCAGGGGGTGCATGCCAAGATCCGCGGACACAGGGGGAGGGTGCCGGAGAGCACCGTTCGTACCACAAAGTGGGAGGATCGGAAAATGTCGCTTCATCCAGGGAACATGGGCGGCCGCGTGGCCGTCGAGGGGCACGCGGCCGTCAGCAGCGGCCTCAATTTGACACTTGAACTCAAATGCCCGCTGGCCATGCCGGCGCTGCTGATGGGCATCAAGCTTCACATCAAGAAGGTGTATCAGGCGCTGAATGAATTGCACTTCGTGCACTTCGCGAGGTTCCTGCCCACGCGCGGCAACAAGGCGCTGCTCGTCATCACGGAATTCGACGGACCGATGCAGGCGTACGTGATGGACTTCGTCGTGGCCATCGGCGATGTGTTCACCTTCATTCTCCAGTTCGTCAAGGATGCGCCGCCCTTGCCGGTGCAGCACCATCCCCGCGCGTTCCTGAAATTCATTGAACGGAACAACCGCGTCGTGGTGCTTCCGGGCCTGGGGGAGTGGGGCAGCTTTCCCATCTACAGTGCCTATCCCAAGCGCACGGTGATCGACATCGTGGGTGCGCGACGCAACGGGTTGCCGCCGCCGGTGGTGGAACCGAAAGCGGTCCCGATCGCATTCGGGGACGTGCAGGGCAATGTCCTGAGCGGGTACCGCGCGGACATGGCGGTGCACCATGCGATTCGGATCGACCGTGCGGCCGCGGCGCGTGCCCTGATCCGTGCACTCCTGGACGGCGATGAACGTGACAGCCCCCGGCTCAGCCACAGTGAACGTTGGGACGACCCGCCTTCGTACCTGTTGAACCTGGGCATCACGGCGGACGGGCTCCGTGCCTTGGGGGTGCCGGCCGACGAGCTGGAAACCTTGCCGACCGCTTTTCTGGAAGGGCCCGCCGAGCCTGAGCGTGCGCAGGCCAACGGTGACGTGGATGCGAGTGCACCGGAGCACTGGGAGTGGGGACGCCCGGACCGGCCGGTGCACCTGTTGGTGTCCCTGTTCGGTCGGCGCGACAGCGCCGCCGAATTCGAGCGGCGCCTGGCCCAGCTCGCGTCGTTCTGGACGCGCCCTGGGCTGAGGCTGGTGGGCGACCCCTTCCGAGCGGAAGCGCTGCCCGATGGCCGTGTGCATTTCGGGTACCGCGATGGCCTGACCAACCCGCGCATCGCCGGTGTGCCTGACAACGGCAAGGCCGATCTGCAGCCGCGCTGCAGCGTGGGCGAGGTGCTGCTGGGTGCGAACTACCCGAGCGTGTACGGTGGGCCCTCGCTCGACGGCATGCCGGCGCACCTGTGCGAGAACGGCACGTTCGCGGTGGTGCGCATCATGGAACAGGACGTGGCCGGCTTCGAGCGGCTGTTGAAGAACGAGAGCGCCCGGCTCGGGATGGACCCGGAATTGCTCGCTGCGAAGATGATGGGGCGATGGCGGGACGGCCGGCCGCTCAACCGCACGGAGTCCGGTGGCGACAACGACTTCGACTACGCGCCGACGCATGCCAACCCCGAAATCTTCGATGATCATGAGGGGGTGCGGTGCCCGATCGGCTCGCACGTGCGCCGAATGAACCCGCGCAGCGCCGTCGTGGCGGGCCGGCCGCACAGCCGGCGCCTCATTCGCCGAGGCATGGCCTACGGGCCCGCCTGGCGGGAAGGCGAGCACCCGCCGGCGCGCCGCGGCCTCTTCGGCCTGTTCATCTGCGCCGATATCGCGCGCCAGTTCGACTTCCTGATGCAGTCATGGGCCAACGATGACGTCGCGGCGAGCAACGTGCGCGGCACGCAGGATCCGATCATCGGTGCGCAGAACCGGACCGGCCAGTTCCGCTTTCCCACAACCGGCGGGACGGCCACCATGTCGGTGCCTCGTCTGATCACCACGCGGGGCAGCCTTTATCTGCTGATGCCGGGCCATGCGGGTCTGCGGTATCTGGCATCGCTCGAAGGAGGCTCCCGATGAGCGCGTCATGGCCTCCGGCGGCACCCTTCGGCAGCGAGCGCTGGTCCATGGCGCCGGCCGCTTTCGATCCCGGAAAGTTCAACCCGAAAGACCCGGCGTTCCAGGAGAACCCGTACCCGTACTATGCGCAGTTCAGGCGTCATGCACCGGTCTGCCGGGTGCGCCACGGTCCTTACACGAGCTACTGGGTCTTCACCCATGCACTCGTCGACGAGGCCAATGCCGACCCCCTCACCTTTCGCAAGCGCATTTCGCAAACCGGCGACAGCGGCCTCTTCAAGATGGACCCGCCCCGCCATACGCAGGCCCGCGATATCCTCGACCCCTTGTTCGCCCAGGTCACGGCCGACGTCGCCGACCTGGCCGATCGCATGATCGTCGAGGCACTGAGCGATGTCCTTGCCGGCGAACGCGAATTCGATGGCACGCAAGCGCTTGCCCACCGGGTGATGCGCAACGTGTTCATGGCCGTCTACGGCGTGCCGCGCCGACACTGGAAGTTCGTCGACTGGTGGGTCAGGGTGATGCTCGGTCACTACGACAACATGTTGCGATGGCCGCGCCGGGTGCCCGCCATCGTGGCCGCGGGCGTGCTGATGGCCTACTTCGCGAGGCTGGCCAAGGGGTGCCCGCTGCATTCGCAACCCAAGGGCTTGCTCGGGCGCCTCGTGCGCGATGGCGGCAAGGCCGGCCTGACTCGCCGGGAGATCACCTGGACCTCTCTGCATTTCGCGCTCGGGGGTTACCTGTCCACACGGTTCCTCATCACCACCGGGCTGCACAACCTGCTGACCAGCCCGGGTGCCTACCAAGCCTACCTGACTGATCCGCAGATCCGTCCGAAGGCCATCGAGGAGATGAAGCGCCACGACGCGCCGTTCCAGGTGGCCGACCGGTTCGTGGCGAGGGAGGTGCACCTCGGCGGTTGCCGCATCCCGGCCGGTTCACGGGTTTCACTCATCTACGGCTCGGCCAACCATGACGAGACCGTGTTCGGTGCGACGGCCGATCGCTTCGACATCCATCGCGAGCCACAGCCCGGGCAGAATCGAGTGTTCGGCCATGGCATCCACCAGTGCATCGGCACTGCGGTGGTGGCCGACGTGATGCCGATCTTCATGGACCGCATCGTCGAAGCGCTGCCCACCCTCCAGCTCGGCACGCGCGCGCCCGTGCGTGAATCCGATCCATACTTCAGAGGATTTGCAAGCTTGCCATTGAGAATGTGAACTGTCTTGTCATGAATCCGCCATGGCTCTTCCACGACTTCGAAGTCCGGCCCGATGAGCGCAGGCTGATCGTGGGAGGCAAGGCCGTGCAGATCGGTGCACGGGCCTTCGACCTTTTGGTGGCCCTGGTGGAGCGCGCGGACCGCGTCGTGTCCAAGCACGAGTTGCTCGATCTCGTCTGGCCCAAGCTGGTGGTCGAGGAAAACAACCTGCAGGTGCACATCCACGCCTTGCGCAAGTTGCTTGGCCCCTCTGCGATCACCACCGTGCCTGGGCGTGGCTACCGCTTCACGGCCGAGCCGGCAGGGCGGGCTCCGCAGGCCCCGCCGGTTGCGCCGGGAACGTCGAATGGCGGCTTGGCCTGGCCCGGTGACACGGGCACGCAGGTCGATGGCAACCTGCCGGCGCACGTGCCCGGCCTGATCGGCCGGGCCGAGGACGTGACGGCGCTCATGTCCATGCTCGAATCCCAGCGGCTCGTCACCATCACCGGTGCCGGCGGCATCGGCAAGACCCGGCTCGCGCAGGCCGTCGCGCATGCGCTGCGGGGTCGTCACGCCCAAGGTGCATGGATGGTGGAACTGGCCGCGGTCACCGACCCGGAACTGCTCGTGCCGCTCGTCGCCCAGACCCTGGGCGTTCCGCTGTCCGGGGGGCGGCCGCCCGTCGACGAACTGGCCGATGCCTTGCGACAGCAGCAACTGCTGCTCGTGCTCGACAACTGCGAGCACCTCGTGGATGCGGTGGGCGCATTGGTGCTGCGCCTGCTCGGCAGCGCGCCGTCCGTGCGGCTGCTCGGCACCAGCCAGGAGCTGCTGAGGGTGGCTGAGGAGCGGGTCTACAAGGTTGCGCCGCTGGCCGTGCCGGTCGAGCGAGACCTCGAGCGGGCGCGCCAGTTCGGCGCCGTCCAGCTGTTCGCCGAACGGGCCCGCGCGCTCGAGCGCACCTTCGAACTCGACGAACGCAACATCGATGCGGTGGTCGATATCTGCGCCCGGCTCGACGGCCTGCCGCTGGCCATCGAGCTCGCGGCCGCGCGCGTGCCGTTGCTCGGCGTGTACGGCATTCACGACCGGCTGGGCGAGCGGTTCAGGGTGCTCACCGGAGGCGCGCGCGTCTCGTTGCGCCGCCATCAGACACTGCGCGCCGCGCTCGACTGGAGTTACCAGCTGTTGAGCGAGAACGAGCAGAAGGTGTTCGGCCGGCTGGCATTGTTCTCCGACGGCTTCGTCGTCGAAGGCGCGCAGGCACTCGCGGCCGACGACGAGGTGGACGAATGGGCCGTGCTCGACCTGCTCAGCGCCCTCGTCGACAAATCGCTCGTGCTCGTCGACAGCGGTGCCCGCCCGCGCTACCGACTGCTCGAGACCACCCGTGCGTACGCGTTCGAGCGCCTGGCCGAGGCGGGTGGCATGGACCACTGGTTGCGCCGGCATGCCGAGGCCACGCGCGCGCTGCTCGAACGGGCCGTGAAGCAGCGCGACCTCGACTGGCTGTTTGCGGAAATGAACAATGTCCGCGCAGCATTCTCGTGGGCCACCGGCCCTGGAGGGGACGACGAGATCGCGGTGGCGCTCGCCACGTTGTCTTCGATGGTGCTGGCCGTCGGTGGCATGGTCAGCGAAGCCATGCAACGGCTGATCGAGGTGGAACCGCTCGTGACCGTTGCCACGCCCCCCCTCCTGGCCGCCAGGTTCTGGCAATGGCTGGGACGAGGCGGCATCGATGGGCGCCTGCCCACGTCGCGCTGCATCGAAGCGCTGGAGCGGGCGCAGGGCCTCTTCATTTCACTGTCCCTGGAGCGCCCGGTGCACGCCTGCCTGCGCATGCGCGCCGAGGCATTGTTGGCCAGCAACGTGCTGCCCGCCGCCCGGGATGCCCTGGCTCAGGCAGCGTCCATGGAACGTGCAGGCTGGCCCGTGGCCGACCGCATGCGCCGGTTGCGCGTGCAGGGCCTGCTGCATGCGGCCGAGGGCAATCCGGAGGCGTCGCTCACGATGTCGCAGCGTGCCTTCGACCTGGCGCAGGCCGCCAACATCGAGCGCTACGTCCTGATCCTCTTGGCCGACATGGCGCGCGTCCACCTGCAACTGGGGCATGCGGAGCGGGCCGGCGAGCAGTTCCGCCTGCTGGCGGATCGGGCGCGTTCCCGTCGCGCTCAAGGCCTCACCCTGTCACAAGCCCAGGCGGGCCTGACCGCCGCGCTCACGGCCCAGCATCGTTTCGACGAAGCCGTCTCCGTGAGCCTGCAGAACCTGCCGCTGCTGCACCGTTGCGGCATCTTCCTCGCCCATTGCGATGTGTATGCATGGCTGATGGCCTGCATCGGCCGGGCCGAGATCGCAGCGCAACTCACGGGCGCGGCCGATGTGTTCCACCGCCGCGGTGAGACCACCCGTGATGGCGTGCGCCAGCGCGCACGAGACGAGGCGATGCGTCTGCTGGGCATCGGGGTCGGTGGGGGGCAGATTCAGGTGTGGTTGTCCCGAGGGGAGGTGTCCACCGAGGAAGAGCTCGCACGCATGCTGGAGGCGGCACTGGCCGCCCACGCCGGCCAAGCCGACGCCTCGAGCGCCGGATCGGCCAGCAGTTCGTCGACGGTGCCCGAGACTACGCGAAGCACATCCTCATCGGCCCAGTAGTCCGAATGCCGCATCGGTTCGGCCGGGCGGCTCAGCGGGTACCCGCGCCCGGAGGACTTGATGCGCATGTCCTGCACGAGCGAATCGTAGCCTGCGCCCAGGGGCTGCAGGGGCCAGCTGAAGGCGTCGTCCGGGTCGTACAGGTTGAGCCAGCGGAATTGTTCGTTGGGCGCCTGGATGGGGCGGATGCGCATGCGGTTGTCCGCCGCCACGAAGACGGGAATGTTGCAACCCGTGGTGATCCAGCAGACGATGCTCTCGCCGCGCAGGAAGGCCCGTTCGTCATCATTGAGCGGATGCCCGGCGATGGCCATGGCATGGGCGTCGATGTCGCGCCAGATGCCGGCAGTCACCTGGCCCGGGGCGCGCTGCGCGTCATACAGGTAGTTCGACAGGATCTGGCAGCCCAGGGAATGCGTGAGAAACACCACGGGCTCGTTGCCGCCGAGCTGGTCCCGGGCGGCAAGCAGCTTGCGGGCGATCTCGAGCTGCGTCTGCTCATAGGTGGAGCCCGGCAGCTCCTTGCGCGCCTCGAGGCCCACCATGTCGGCCAGGCCGAACAGGATGAAGGTGCGCCATTCTTGCTGGCGCACCTGGCTGCCGGACAGGGTGCGCTGCCAGACCGCCCGCATGCTGGGTTGCAGAATGCCCTGGCAGTACACGGGCTCGAACGCGACGTCTTCCCACGCGCCCTTGAGCCGTTGTGCCAGGTGACGGCGCAGGTCGTCGGCGTAGTCCTTCAGGATGAGACCCTGCCCGTGCAGGGTCATCAGTGCGATGCGTGCCACGCGGAAATCCTCGAAACCAGATGCCCGAGCTTTGCCGAATTGCGGCTTCGGTGCATCCTCTCGCGGATCGATGATCCGAGGGGAACTCAGGCGCGCGCCGGCGAGGGGGCTCCGGCGTACCGCACCGCCTGCCCGGGCCGCACGAAGCCGTAGAGCACGAGCCCGGCCTGGCGGGCGATGTCGATGGCGAGCGAGGTGGGGGCCGATACGGTGGCCAGCGCCGGCACGCCCAGGCGTGCGCATTTGCGCACAAGCTCGTAGCTCGCCCGGCTGGACATCACGACGAACCCGTCCGCGTTCGACAGGCCCGCGGCCGCGCGACGCCCGAGAAGCTTGTCCAGGGCGTTGTGCCGGCCCACGTCCTCGGCGACGTCGACGATGTGGCCATCGGCATCGGCCCAGCCGGCCGCATGGCAGGCACCGGTCGCGGCATTGATCGGCTGCCGGCTCGTCATCGCTTTCAGTGCGCTTTGCACGATGGCCGGGGACAACGAGGGCACCCATGGCGCAGGGGCCAAGGCTTCGGGGGTGAGGTCCAGGCGCATCAAGCTGTCGATGCCGCACAGGCCGCAGCCCGTCCGGCCGGCGAGCGAACGTCGCAGATCCTTCAGCCGAACTTCTGCCGCGGCTGCCACGTCCATCCGCACCTCGATGCCCGCTTCACTGTGGTGGACGTCGATGCCGTAGCACTCCGCGCGCGTCTGCAGCAAGCCTTCAGACAGTGCGAAACCGAGTGCGAACGCCTCCAGGTCGGTGGGCGTGGCCATCATCACGGCATGCGAGATGCCGTTGAAGACGAGGGCGACCGGGGCCTCGACGGCGACCTCGTCCGTCTCGGCCGAGCCGCCGTTGCGCCACACGTCGACGGTGCGAACGGGTGCCGTCATGGGCCGCCCTCCCGGAACGCACGGCCGGCGGGCGTGACCCACGCCCGCCAGCGGCCTTCTGTCTCTGCCATGCGCACGAAGCCGGGGCCGGTCACGCCGCCGAGCCGGGCATCGCTCAGGTGAGTGAACGCGCGCATCAGCACGCTGACGCGTTGGTCGAGCTGTTTGGCCAGGCGGGTCAGGGGCACACCGTCCCCCGCATCGAGCTCGGTCAGCAGCGCGAGCGCCGCGGCCTCGACATCGTCAAGCGGCCTTGGCGGCATCATGGCAAGTGAGCTTGACGGGGATCGATTTGGACGTGGGCGTGCGCGCGCCGATGGCAAAGCTCTGCAGCGGGACGAGTGCATTGGTCTCGGGAAAATAGCTGGCGATGTTGCCGCGCGGGATGTCGTACGCCACGAGCAGGAATTTCTCGGCCCGGCGCTCGACGCCGTCGCCGTAGAGGCTCGTGATGTCCACCCAGTCGCCCGCCTTCATGCCGATCTGGCGCAGGTCTTCCTCGTTGATGAACACGACGCGGCGGTGGCCATACACCCCGCGGTAGCGGTCGTCCATGCCGTACACGGTCGTGTTGTACTGGTCGTGCGAGCGCACGGTGGCGAGGGTCAGCACGACGGTGTCCCGATGGGCCGGGTTCACGCGCGCGCGGTGCGCGAAGCTGTCGCGCGGCACCGGGTGGGCACGGAACTCGGCCTTGCCCGATGCCGTGGCCCACTGCCGTTCCGATGCCGTGTTGCGCAAACGGAAGCCGCCCGGGACGGCGATGCGTTCGTTGAAGCCGGCGAAGTCATCGAACACCGCCTCGATGCGGTCCCGGATCAAGCGATAGTCCGCCACCAGGTCCAGCCAGGGCGTCTTGCTGTGCGGCAGGGTGGCCTTGGAGAGGCGCGCGACGATCATCGGTTCGGACAGCAGGTGCTCGGAGGCCGGTGCATTGATGCCGGCGGACAAGTGCACCATGCTCATCGAATCCTCCACCGTCACGCCTTGAGGGCCGGAGGCCTGGATGTCGATCTCCGTGCGGCCGAGGCACGGCAGCAGCAGCGCCTGGCGGCCATGGATGACGTGACTGCGGTTGAACTTGGTCGCCACGTGCACCGTGAGCTCACACGACTGCAGTGCCCGCCAGGTGGCCGCCGTGTCGGGCGTGGCGGCGGCGAAATTGCCGCCCATCGCGAAAAACACCTTGCAGCGACCGTCCAGCATGGCCTCGATGGTGCCCACCGTGTCCAGGCCGTGCGCCCGGGGCGGCTCGAACCCGAACACCCGGCCCAGGCGGTCCAGGAACGCGGGTGCGGGCTTTTCCATGATGCCCATGGTGCGATCGCCCTGCACATTGCTGTGACCGCGCACCGGGCACACGCCCGCGCCGGGCCGCCCGAGGTTGCCACGCAGCATCAGCAGGTTGAGGATCATCTGGATGGTGGCCACCGAATGCTGGTGCTGGGTGATGCCCATCCCCCAGCATGCAATCACCCGTTCGGCGGCGATGTACTGACGGGCCACCGCTTCGATCTGCGCCTTCGACAGACCGCTTTCCTGCTCGATCAATGACCAGTCTTCATCGAGCACGTCACGCATGAAGGCGTCGGCGCCGGTGGTGTGCTCGGCGATGAACACCGAATCGATGACCGGGTCCAGGCCGTTGCGGGCCGCCTCTGCGTCGGCTTCGAGCACGCATTTGCACAGGCCCTTGACGAACGCCAGATCGCCGCCGATGCGGATCTGCACATAGTGCGAACTGATGGGCGTGGAGCCCAGCGTGGCCATCTCGGCCAGGCTCTGCGGGTTGGCGAAACGCTCCAGGCCGCGCTCGCGCAGCGGATTGACGCTCACGATGCGAGCGCCACGCTTCACGGCATCGCGCAATTCGCCCAGCATGCGAGGGTGGTTGGTGCCGGGGTTCTGCCCGAAGATCAGGAACAGGTCGGCCTGCTCGAAATCCTGCAGCGTGACCGTGCCTTTGCCCACGCCGATCGTGGGCCTGAGGGCGCTTCCGCTCGGCTCATGGCACATGTTCGAGCAGTCGGGGAAGTTGTTCGTGCCGTACTCGCGGACGAACAACTGATACAGGAACGCCGCCTCGTTGCTCGTGCGGCCCGACGTGTAGAAGCTGGCGAGGTTGGGGTCGGGCAGGGCATGGAGCTCACGGGCGATCAGCGCGAAGGCATCGTCCCACGCGATGCGCCGGTACCGGTCCTCGGCGGCGTCATAGACCATCGGCTCGGTGAGCCGACCCAGCTGCTCGAGCGTGTGATCGGACTGCTCGGCCCACCAAGAGACCGGCTGGGCGCCGATCACCTCAGGCGTGGCGCGCTTGGACGTGGACTCGGCCGCGACGGCCTTGACCCCGTTCTCGCAGAACTCGAACGTGGACGTGTGGCTGCGATCGGGCCATGCGCAGCCCGGGCAATCGAAGCCGTCGGGCTGATTGACCGACAGCATCGTGCGGGCGCCCTTGGCGGGCGCGCCTTCCTGCAACAAATGCTTCGCGACGCTCTTGAGTGCGCCCCAGCCGCCGGCGGGTCCTTTATAGAACTCGATCTTTTGTTCGCTCATAACTTGAGGGCCGTGAGAATGTTTGCGACTGTATCGGTCGGTGGTCGCCCATTCAACTTGCGTTGGGTGGGCGTTGCTGTTTGATTCGGTTCAAGCTAGGGGGGTGGCTTTTGCTTTGCGCGGAGCTTGTTCTCTGGCGAGGCCGCGCCGGGTCTCGGCCCGGCAGTCGACTTCCCTTTCTTGTCGCGCCAAGAAAGGGAAGCCAAAGAAGGCGCTTGGAACACCAGCTTCCCCGCATTTGGCTCAGGCGCTTCGGCTACGAATCCCCCGCACGACCACTGTCTCCAGCTCCACCGTGACCGTACGAGACACGGCCGTGCCGGTCCGCTTCGGCTCGCTTCGCATCGTGCCCCCTGGCTCACCGGGCCAAGTGGGCCCCGGCGTTCGCCGGGGTGACATTTGTTTGCGGCCCCCCGCATGTGTTT
>CBIHPH010000124.1:0-12252 GCA_966212105.1 uncultured Rhizobacter sp. | reverse complement strand
GAACATAAAACCGCGTCTTTGGCCCCGTGGCGTCGTTGCGAATCCTCGCGATACCAGAGGTATCGCTGCGGTTTGCGCCTAGCCACGCGGCCAAATCCATCGGTTTTATAAGTTCCTCATAGCGTGCAACACCACACTGGCGGGACCGCCTTCCTTTGACGACAGAACCAACCCACCAACGTGCCTACCGGGCGGCGTGCCCGAACTGTGGCGCGCCCGTTGACTTCCGCTCTGCCGCTTCGGCGTTCGCTGTCTGTACTTTCTGCCGCAGCACCCTGGTGCGTGACGGCCAGGCGCTGCGAAAGATCGGCCAGAGCGCCGATTTGTTCGACGACCACTCTCCATTGCAGCTCGGCGTCACCGGGGTGGCGCAGGGCGAGGCCTTTGCCCTGGTCGGCCGTTTGCAGTATCGCTACGGGCAAGGCACGTGGAATGAATGGCATGCGCTGTTCGACAACGGCCGCAGCGGCTGGCTGAGCGAGGACAACGGCGCCTATGTGCTGGCCTTCGACCAACCGTTGACCGATGCGCCGCCGGCGGGAGACAAACTCTTCGTCGGCCATGCGTTGACGGTCGAAGGGCGCCGCTGGCATGTGGCCTCCGTGACGGTGGCCAAGCTCATTGCGGCGCAGGGTGAGCTTCCGGCGCCGCCCGTCCTCGACCGAGGTTTCGTCGTGGCCGACTTGCGCGCGGCCGGCGGCGACGTCGGCACGCTGGATTACAGCCGCAAGGACAAGCCCGCGTGGTCCGTGGGCCGGTCGGTCCAGCTGGACGACCTGCGCCTGGCAGGGCTGCAGGAAGGCGGCGATGGCACCGGGTCGGAAAAGAAGCTCGAGGCCCGTGGTGTCGAATGCCCGAGCTGCGGCGCGGCGCTCGAAATCAAGCTCACCACCACGCAGTCCATCGTGTGCCACCAGTGCCATGCGGTGGTCGATGTGTCGAAGGGCGTCGGAGGCGATCTCGCCCACTACGCGCAGGAGAATGGCAGTGAACCGCTGATTCCGCTGGGCAAGTCCGGCAAGCTCAAGCTGAGCGGCAAGCAGGCCAAGCAGTGGCAGGTGGTCGGCTATGTGGAACGCTGCGAAGTGCCCGAGGACGCCGAGGATGAAGAGCAGTCGTTCTGGCGCGAATACCTCCTCTACCACCGCACGGCCGGCTTTGCGTTCCTGATCGATGCAGAGGATGGGTGGAGCTGGTCCGCACCCATCACCGGCGTGCCGGAAGGCAAGGGCGACAAGGTCACCTACCGGGGACAGGCGTACCGCCGGCTCTACCGCTACAAAGGCGCTGTCACTTACGTGCTCGGCGAGTTCTACTGGCAGCTGCAACGCAACCAGGTCACGGACAATACCGACTACCGGAGCGGCACGCGTTGCCTCAACCGCGAAGAGACCCGCGACGGCGACACGCACGAGGTGGTGTGGTCGGCCGGCGAGGCGCTGGCGGCCGAAGCCGTGCGCAAGGCTTTCGACCTTCCTGATGAGGCGGCGCAAGCGCTCGCACGCGACGCGTCGCCCACGTCCGACAGCGGGGGATGGATCGCGCATGTGCTGTTCTGGTTGTTCGTCATCATCGTGATCTTCATGCTGGTCCAGTGCGCCAGCAGCGACTCCAGCAGCGGACGCACAGGCGGGGGCTCCTGGGGCGGATTCTCGAGTGGGGGCGGCCACAAGTGAGGCCGACCGTCGCATTCAATGGCATGTTTTCCTGGAGGAGTTCCACATGTTCGGCATCGAATGGCTGAAGCCCAGTGTGTTCGGCGGGTCCATCCTGTACGCCTTGATTGGCGTGCTGGTGTTCTGGATCAGCTTCATCGTGGTCGACAAACTGACGCCGTACGATTTGTGGGCGGAGATCGTCGAGAAGAAGAACGTGGCGCTGGCCATCGTGGTGGGGGCCATGTGCATTGCCATTGGGCTCATTGTTGCTTCTGCAATTCATTAGGGTTGGGCCCCCCAGTCGCTTCGCTCCTGCCCCCGGGGGGCGACCCCGGGTCGGCCGGCGAAGCCGGCCTCGCGGGTGGCTTGAGCTGCGGCTTCGCTTCGCTCGCCTTCCTGTCGCACGCGACTCGGGGCTTGCTCGCTTTGCTCGCTCGCCCACCATCTTTGTCACACCGGCGGAAGCCGGTGTCCACCGGGGCACTGGGCACTGGCGTTCGCCGGTATGACATGCAGAGTTTTCCATGAACATTCCTGATGAGCCGGTGCGGGTGCGGCCCGCGGAGGTTGCGCTGCTGGTGTCGGTGTTCGTCGTGGCGGCCTGCGGGCTGGTCTATGAGCTGGCGGCGGGGGCGCTCGCAAGCTATCTGCTCGGCGATTCGATTCTTCAGTTCTCCACCGTCATCGGGACGTATCTGTTCGCGATGGGGATCGGTTCGTATCTGTCGCGCTTTTTCGATCGGCAGTTGGTGGCGCACTTTCTGCGGATCGAGTTGCTGGTGGGGCTCGTGGGCGGGTTGATGCCAGCGGCGCTGTTCGCGCTGCAGACCGCGGCAGCACCATCGTTTCGGGTGGCGCTGTATGGGCTGGTGCTGGCCGTGGGCATTCTCGTGGGGCTCGAGATCCCGCTCGTGATGCGCATCCTCAAGCGCCATTTCCGCGAGCGCTATGCGCTCAAGGACCTGGTGTCGCAGGTGCTCACGTTCGACTACCTGGGTGCGCTGGCGGTGTCGGTCGCGTTTCCGTTGCTTCTGGTGCCGTCGCTCGGGCTGGTGCGTACCGGGGCGTTGTTCGGGTTGATGAACGCGGCCGTGGCGGCGTGGGCGCTGTGGTTGTTCCGCGCCGAGCTGCGTGGCCTGCGCCGGCATGTCGCATGGTGCGTCCTGGTGGTGGCGGCGCTGGTGGCGGCGATGGCCGGGGCCGACCGCATCAGCACCTGGGCGGAAGACCGCTTCTATGCGGATCGCATCGTCTACAGCGAAACGAGTGCCTATCAGCGGGTGGTGGTCACGGCGAGCAAGGCCGGCGTGCGCCTGTTCCTGAACGGGAATCTCCAGTTCCATTCGCGGGACGAATACCGGTATCACGAAAGCCTCGTGCACCCGGCGATGGCCGCGCAGGGCGCGCCCAAGCGCGTGCTGGTGCTGGGCGGCGGCGACGGCATGGTGGTGCGCGAGGTGTTGAAATACCCGTCGGTCGAGTCGGTCACGCTCGTCGAACTCGACCCCCACATGACCCACCTGTTCGCCGACCGCCCCATGCTCCGGGCGCTCAACGGGGATTCGCTGCGCTCCCCGAAGTTGCACATCGTCAACCAGGATGCGTTCGGGTGGCTCGAGCAGAACCCCGGCACGTTCGATGTCATCGTGGTCGATTTCCCGGACCCGACCAATTTCTCGATCGGCAAGCTGTACACGACGAGTTTTTACACGCTCATCGATCAGCACCTGTCGGCCGCAGGGTATGCCGTCGTGCAGACCACATCGCCGCTCATCGCCCGCAAGAGCTTCTGGACCGTGGTGCAAACGCTGGAGGCTGCCGGCTTGACCACCACGCCTTATCACACGCACGTGCCGAGCTTCGGCGAATGGGGTTTCATCCTCGCCTCCCGGCGTCCGTTCCGGCTGCCTGAGGTCCTCCCGGCCGGGCTGCGGTTCCTCACCTTGGAGGGCCTGCCGGCCCTGTTCCAGTTTCCTCCGGACATGTCGCGGGTGCCTGCCGATGCGAACCGCCTGTCGAACCAGGTGCTGGTGCAGACGTTCGAGCAGGAATGGGGCAAGGTGCACTGATGCCGGGGCTCACCCGCCGCGCGGTGCTCACCGCAGCCGCCATGCCGCTGGTGGGTTGCAAGCCCAAAGGCCACCCCCGCTGGACCGGAGGGTGGGTGGGAGCCTCGCATGAGCGCGGGCACCGAATGCGCGACCTGGGCAAGAGCGGTCGCCTGCCCGAGCCGGCCGTGCATCGGCAGGCGGCAGTGCTGGTGGTGGGGGGCGGTGTGGCCGGCCTGACCTGTGCCCGCGAACTGGCGGCTGCGGGCATTGATGATGTGCATGTGCTCGAACTCGAGGACAAGGCCGGTGGCAACAGCCGCAGCCACCGCCTGGCCGGATTCGATTGCCCGCTCGGCGCCCATTACCTGCCGGTACCGGCTGCCGACCACGACACCGGGCTGCATGCGCTGCTGGAATCTTTCGGGCTGTGCCGCCATGAGCATGGCCGCTGGGTGTTCGATGAACGGCATCTGTGCCACAGCCCGCAGGAGCGGCTGTTTTTCCGCGGCCATTGGCACGAGGGTCTGCTGCCGATGCCCGACGACGACACCGCTGCGCTCGCGGCGTACCGCCGTTTCAGCGACGAGGTGCGCCTGGCCGGGCAGGTCGCGGGGTTCGCACTGCCCACGTCGCGGGTGCCATGGACGGCTGCCCACGACGCCCTCGACGGCATGACGATGGCCGCGTGGCTCGATGCGCGCTCGCTTCATCACCCGCTGCTGCGTGCGTACCTCGACTATTGCTGTCGGGACGACTACGGTGCCGGCCTCGGGCAGGTGTCCGCCTGGGCCGGGCTGCACTACTTCGGGAGCCGGCACGGCTTTCACGCGCCCGGCGATCAGGCTGGCGAGCGTGATGCGGTGCTGACATGGCCCCAAGGCAATGGCTGGCTGACCGAACGCCTTGCCGCGCCGTTGCAAGACCGGCTGCACGCCGGGCGCATCGCCATGAAGGTCGAACCGTCGCGCGATGCCGTGACGGTGGATGCATGGGATGCGCAAGCGCAGGCCGTGGAGCGGTGGACCGCGCGGCATGTCGTGCTGGCCACACCGTTGTTCGTGTCCGTGCGGCTGCTTGCCTCGCCGCCGCCCGGGCTGACGGCGGCCGTGGGGCAGATGCGCCATGCGCCCTGGCTCGTCGCGAACCTGCATGTCGCCGAGGCGCTCAACGATCCACCGGGCGCGCCGCCCGCCTGGGACAACGTCGTCCACGGCAGCGCGATGCTCGGATACGTCGACGCGATGCACCAGTCCACCCGTCCGCATCCGGGGCCGACCGTGCTCACGGCCTATTGGGCACTCGGTGGCAATTCGCTCGCCGAACTGCAGGCACAGCGCGCCCGCCTGCTGTCGCCCGAATGGGCTCCATGGGCCGAGGCCGTGGTGGCCGACTTGGCGGTGGCCCACCCCGACCTGCCCGCCAAGGTGCGGCAGGTGGACCTGATGCGTTACGGGCACGCGATGAGCATCCCGGCGCCCGGTGTGCGAGGCAGCGCGGCGCTCGCGTCCTTGTCCCGTGCGGAGGGGCGTGTGGCCTTCGCGCACAGTGACCTGTCGGGATACTCGGTGTTCGAGGAAGCCTTCTTCCACGGCCAGCGCGCTGGCCGGGACATCGCCCGCGCGTTCAGCCGCGCATCAGCGCCTCGATTTCCATCACCGTCACCGGCACCTCGCGGCTGATCAGCTCGCAACCGGTGGGCGTGATCACCGCATCGTCCTCGATGCGGATGCCGATGTTCCAGAAGCGGTCCGGCACGCCCTCGGCCGGCCGCACGTAGAGCCCGGGTTCGAGCGTGACCACCATGCCGGGCTGCAGCAGCCGCGACGGCTGGCGCACCACGGTGCCGCCTTTCCCGTCGGGCTGCTCGCACGGCGGCTCGTCCAGGGCCAGGTATTCCCCGACGTCATGCACATCGCGGCCGAGCCAGTGGCCTGTGCCGTGCATGTAGAACTGCCGGTATGCACCAGTGGCCAGCACCGCCTCCACGTCGCCATGCACGGTGCGGTCGAGCAGGCCGGTGTCTAGCATGCCTTGGGCAAGCACGCGCACCGCCGCGTGATGCGCATCTCGCTGGCGTGCGCCAGGGCGGGTCACGGCGATTGCGGCATCCTGCGCCGCGAGCACGATCTCGTACAGCTCCCGCTGGGCCGGAGTGAAGTGGCCGTCGGCGGGGAAGGTGCGCGTGATGTCGCTCGCATACCCGTCGAGTTCGCAGCCGGCATCGATCAGGCAGAGCTCACCGGCCCGGAGCATGGCGTCACCGGCGGCGTAGTGAAGCACGCAAGCGTTCGCGCCGGCTGCCACGATGGAAGGGTAAGCCGGGCTTTGTGCGCCGTTGCGGCGGAACTCATGCAGCAGTTCTGCTTCGATTTCGTATTCGCGAATGCCGGCCTTGGGGTCCTCCCGGAACCGCTGCCCGCAGTAGCGCATGGCCCGTGCATGGGCGCCCGCGGAGATGGTTGCGGCGCGGCGCATCGTGGTGATCTCGTGCGCGTCCTTGATGAGCCGCATCTCGCCGAGCAGCGGTCCCAGGTCCCGGTGCGGCAGTGGCGCCTGCGTGCCGGTCCGTGCCGTCGCGGCTTCCATCCACCGTGCCAGCGGCGCGCCGGCGTGATCGGCCGCTTCGAACACGCTCCACACCGCCTGCGCTTCGGCGATCCACTGGGGCAGCAGCTCGTCGATCCGTTCGACCGGATGCGCCTCATCGACCCCCAGCACGGACGGGGCCAGTTCCGGCCCGAGCCTCGCACCGTCCCAGATGGCACGTTCGGCGTTGTACGCGCGGCAGAACAGCACGCTGTGGCCGTCGCTGCGCACCACCAGCCAGCTGTGTGGCTCCCCAAAGCCGCTCAGGTGCTGGAAGTGGCTGTCAGGGCGGAAAGGGTGGTCGCTGTCGCCATTGCGTGGGCGCTCGGGCGCAGTCGCCAAAATGGCGATGCCACCGCCTGCCAGGCGGAGCCGAAGGGCCAGCTCGCGGCGCCGTTGGCTGTACGGATCAACATTCATGCGAGCATTCATGGAAGGATTGTCACCATCGCTCCCGGCGCGGGTAGCCCCTCGGAAGGGGGCGTGCCAATGCGGTGTGTGGAACATTGCACTGGAGGCCGGTAACACTGGCACCCGTGTTGTGTTGACAGGACAGGCCCTAGGGATGGGGGGCGTGCCGGATTTCGGATTTCAATGTGGGTATGCCGCCCTTCGCTGCGGCGCGCCGCAGTTTCTTCAGTTCGCGCAACATCGCTTTTTCATCGGCCGAGGGTGAAGGCGGGACGCCCATGCCACCCTGGCGCCGCGCTGCGAGTTCGGCCATCAGCTGTTGGCGGCTGCGGATGTGATTGGCCACGGATTCAACATGTCCGAGGTCGACGAGCGCGTCGGTCTTGGGCAGGGCGACGACCCGTTTGTCGGCCATGCGCAACCTGAGGCGGCACAAGCGGTTGCGCAGGCCGTGGCGAAGCGTGAACCCGGTGGCCTCCTCGTCGTGCACGGAGACGTCGCGGATGTTGTCGATGGCCACCTGGTAGATCTTCTGCCCGAAGCCGCGCTGGAACCAGACCCAGTCGGCGCTGGCGGCCACGCGCTCCCACCGGTGCACATCAAGCGCATGGGCGACGATCAGGGCGATGACGCCTGCGCCGATGAACCACCCGGAACGTGTCATGACGCCCCACCCGCACAGCAAGCCTGCCAGCACGACGGCCCCTACGATCTCGAGCGTCTGGCGACTCACCGTCCCATAGACGGAACGCTGGTAGCCGGCGGCTTCCGGTGCACCACTGGCAAGGGGCGTGACGGCGGCCAGGAGCGTCTTCAGCGCGCGCGCCAGCAGCACGTGGGCCGCCACCGTCAGGACGATCCCGGCGGGCAGCCACCAGCGTGAGCGGGCTGCAGGCAGCAGCACGGTCAAGGCCGCGACACCCGCAGCGGTGGCCGTGCTCAACGCCAGTACAACGGGGCGGCGGGTCAGGACATGTTGGGGCATCACGGCGCGACGGTACCAAGAAGGACGTCCAACTGAAAGAGGGACGATGGCAGGCCGGGGCCGTGGACGGGCTGCTTGCGCAGTCGTGCCGAATTCACCGTCGCGCGTGTAGCAAAGGTGCTCAGTTCTTAACGAGGTGTAGCCGCGCGATCGCGCACCGAATCATCCGATCGATGCTTCATGCGCGGACGGGCTTCATTGGCAGTCGACAGGCGCAGCGTTCAGTGCGGCGAGCTGCTGCGGGGTGCCCACGTTTTCCCACGTCCCCCGGTACACCTCCGCGGTGATGCGGCGCTGGCGCATGCCGTCGTACAGCAATGGCCCGAGCTGTGCGCGAGTGCCGGGCGCGAGGTGCGCGCACAGTGAAGCTCGGCACAAGGCGAGGTTCGAGTAAGTCCACCGGCGGCCATCCGGGCCCGGGCCATCGGCGAGGCCGTAGCCGTCCGCGCCCAGGCCGAAGTCGCCCTTCTCGTGGAACGGGGGATTGGGCACGAGCCAGAGGTGTGCAAGGCGGTCCCCTGTCGCGAATGCCGCTCCGGTGGCGGCATCGAAGCGGAAGCCCGGGCAGTGAATGTCACCCGAGACCACCCAGAATGCACTGTCCGGACCGTCGGCCAGCCAGGGCAGCGCCTTCGCGATGCCGCCGGCCGTCTCGAGCGCGTCGCCGTGGTCGCGGCCTTCCATCGAATAGCGAAGGGTCAGGCCGAAGCGTGAGCCATCTCCGAGCGCTGCGGGGATCTGCTCTTCGAGCCAGGCCGTGTTGATGACCACCTCCCGAACGCCGTCGCGCGCGAGCGCTTCGAGATGCCACTCGATCAGCGGCTTGCCGTGGACCTTCAACAGCGGCTTGGGCGTGTGGTCGGTCAGCGGCCGCATGCGGTTGCCGCGGCCGGCGGCCAGCACAATGGCCTTGAGCGGGCGGATCATGCGGCACTCCCGCGGTGCAGGGCATGGCGCTCGGCACGGCCAGGTGCGAAATGGGCTTGCAGGTGGTTCATCAGCGTGTGGGCGCGGCCGGTGTTGTCCGCGCCGAAGTTGCAGACGTAGACGTCGAGGGTCACTGCACGGAGTTCTGGCCAGGTGTGCACGGCCAGGTGCGACTCGGCGAGCAGCACGACGCCGGTCCCACCGCCCGCGCCGGGAAAGCGGTGGAACAGCTCTCCGACGGGCGTGAGTTCGGCGGCCCGGACCGCATCGAGGCACAGCGCGCGCAGTGCATCGATGTCGGTCAGCGCAGCGCAGGTCGATGCGCAATCGCGGAGGTCGGCGGTCAGGTGCAGTCCGTTCATGACGGCGGGATTATCGGCCCATGCCAATGCAAAAACCGGCCGATCCGGCGTCGTCGGTAAAATGCCGGGTTTTTCCCACCGACCGCTGTACGAACCATGGCCACGACCGCTCCCGCCCAAGACACCACCTTGATGGCCAACGCCATCCGCGCCCTGGCGATGGATGCCGTCCAGCAGGCCAACAGCGGTCACCCGGGCGCCCCGATGGGGATGGCGGACATGGCAGTCGCCCTGTGGGGACGTCACCTGCGCCACAACCCGGCCAACCCGCAGTGGGCCGACCGTGACCGCTTCGTGCTGTCCAACGGCCACGGCTCGATGCTGATCTACGCGCTGCTGCACCTCACCGGCTACGACCTCGCGGTGAGCGACCTGCGCCAGTTCCGCCAGATGCACAGCAAGACCCCGGGCCACCCCGAGGTGCACATCACCCCCGGCGTCGAGACCACCACCGGCCCGCTGGGCCAGGGCATCACCAACGCGGTGGGCATGGCGCTGGCCGAGAAGCTGCTGGCGGCCGAGTTCAACCGCCCCGGCCACGCGGTGGTCGACCACTACACCTACGCCTTCCTGGGCGACGGCTGCCTGATGGAAGGCATCAGCCACGAGGCCTGCGCGCTGGCCGGCGCCTGGAAGCTGAACAAGCTGATCGCGCTGTACGACGACAACGGCATCTCGATCGACGGTCAGGTCGCGCCCTGGTTCATCGACCACACCGCCAAGCGTTTCGAAGCCTGCGGCTGGAACGTGATTGACAAAGTCGACGGCCATGACGTCGATGCCGTGGACCGGGCCATCACCGAGGCGAAGAAGTCGGCCACCAAGCCCACGCTCATCATCTGCAAGACCGCCATCGGCAAAGGCTCTCCGAACCGCCAGGGCACGGCCAAGGCCCACGGCGAGGCGCTGGGCACCGAGGAAATCAAGCTGACGCGCGAAGCCCTCGGCTGGGCGCACGAGCCCTTCGTGATCCCCGAAGCGGCCTATGAACAATGGGACGGCCGTCACGCCGGCCTGCAAGCCGAGACCGAATGGGTGGATGCCTTCGAAGCGTATGCCAAGGCGCATCCGGAGCTCGCCGTCGAGTTCGTGCGCCGCATCGAAGGCGAGCTGCCCAAGAACTTCGCGCAGGTCGCGGTGGATGCCGCGGTGGCTGCCCACGCCAAGGCCGAGACGGTGGCCAGCCGCAAGGCCAGCCAGCTCGCGCTCGAATCGTTCACGGCGTCGATGCCCGAACTGCTCGGCGGCAGCGCCGACCTGACCGGCTCGAACCTCACGAACACAAGCAGCACACCGGCCCTGCGTTTCGATGCGGACGGCAAGCCCAACGGCGGCCGCCACATCAACTATGGCGTGCGCGAATTCGGCATGGCCGCCATCATGAACGGCGTGGCGCTGCACGGCGGCTACATCCCCTACGGCGGCACCTTCCTCACCTTCAGCGACTACAGCCGCAACGCCATCCGCATGGCCGCGCTGATGAAGCAGCGCGTGATCCATGTGTTCACGCACGACAGCATCGGCCTCGGTGAGGACGGCCCCACGCACCAGTCGATCGAGCACGCCGCCTCGCTGCGCCTGATTCCCAACCTCGACGTCTGGCGCCCCGCCGACACCGCCGAGACGGTCGTGGCCTGGGCCACGGCGCTGCAGACCAAGCAGCGTCCGTCCGCATTGCTGCTGTCGCGCCAGAATCTGCCCTACGCCCCGAAGGCCGGTCTCGAGGACATCGCCAAGGGTGCGTACGTGCTGGCCGAACCCAGTGAAGTGGGCTTGAAGAAAAAGCCCCAAGCCGTGATCATTGCCACAGGTTCTGAAGTGAGCCTGGCGCTGCATGCGCAGCAATTGCTGGCCGTCAAGGGCATTGCCGCCCGTGTCGTGAGCATGCCCAGCACCTCGGTGTTCGACCGCCAGAGCGTTGCCTACAAGACCAGCGTGCTGCCGAAGGGCCTGCCGCGCGTCGTGGTCGAAATGGGGGCGACCGACGGCTGGTGGAAGTACGGCGTGTCGGCCGTGGTCGGCATCGACACGTTCGGCGAATCGGCGCCGGCCGGTGTTCTCTTCAAGCATTTCGGGTTCACGGCGGAGAATGTCGTGGACACGGTCCGTGTCGTGCTGGGCAAAGGGCGCTGAGCCGAACCGCACCACGGGCTTCAACGGTTTTTTATCCAGGAGAAAGACATGACGATCAAGATCGGTATCAACGGTTTCGGCCGCATCGGCCGCATGGTGTTCCGCGCTGCCGTGCAGAACTTCAAGGATGTCGAGGTCGTGGCGATCAACGATTTGCTGGAGCCCGACTACCTGGCCTACATGCTCCAGTACGACTCGGTGCACGGCCGCTTCGACGGCCAGGTGGCCGTCGAGGGCAACACGCTGGTCGTCAACGGCAAGAAGATCCGCCTGACCGCCATCAAGGACCCGGCCGAGCTGAAGTGGGGTGAAGTCGGCGCCGACATCGTCGTCGAATCGACCGGCCTGTTCCTGACCAAGGAAACCGCCGAGAAGCATCTGGCCGCTGGCGCGAAGAAGGTGATCCTGTCGGCCCCGAGCAAGGACGACACCCCGATGTTCGTCTACGGCGTGAACCACCAGACGTACGCCGGCCAGGCCATCATCTCCAACGCCTCGTGCACCACGAACTGCCTGGCACCGCTTGCCAAGGTGCTGAACGACAAATGGGGCATCAAGCGCGGCCTGATGACCACCGTCCACGCCGCCACCGCCACGCAAAAGACCGTGGACGGCCCGTCGAACAAGGACTGGCGCGGCGGCCGCGGCATCCTTGAAAACATCATCCCGTCGAGCACCGGCGCCGCCAAGGCCGTGGGCGTCGTGATCCCCGAGCTGAACAAGAAGCTCACCGGCATGGCCTTCCGCGTGCCCACGTCCGACGTCTCCGTGGTCGACCTCACCGTCGAACTCGTCAAGGAAGCCAGCTACAAGGACATCTGCGCCGAATTCAAGGCCCAGTCCGAAGGCGCGCTCAAGGGCGTGCTCGGCTACACCGAAGACAAGGTCGTCGCCACCGACTTCCGCGGTGACGCCCGCACCTCGATCTTCGACGCCGAAGCCGGCATTGCGCTCGACGGCACGTTCGTCAAGCTCGTGTCCTGGTACGACAACGAATGGGGTTACTCGAACAAGGTGCTCGAGATGGCTCGGGTCGTGGCGGGGTGATTTAGGCCCCCCAGTCGGCTTGCGCCTCCTGCCCCCGAGGGGCGACCCCGGGTCGGCCGGCAAAGCCGGCCTCGCGGGTGGCTTGATCTGCG
>CBIHPH010000123.1:0-12254 GCA_966212105.1 uncultured Rhizobacter sp. | reverse complement strand
GAACCCGCGTCATTAGCTTGGAAGGCTAGGGTTCTACCATTGAACTACTCCCGCCCGGGAGCCTCGCCTCGACCGCCCTTTCGGGCAACCTTGCGAGAGCCGAACACCTCTCTCTTGAAACCGGCGCTGTGGTGGAGGGGGCTGGATTCGAACCAGCGTACTCAAAGAGGGCAGATTTACAGTCTGCTGCCATTAACCACTCGGCCACCCCTCCGCAGCGAACTCGGGAGTGTACATCGTCTGAAGTTGGTTGACAACCGATTGACGCAAGTCGCACACACATTCGACGCTTCCCCTCAGGTTGCGGCCCCTCCACTGCCCAGGGCGCCTCGATAATTCGCAGCACCACTTTCACGTCACCACGAAGGCGAAAATCATGCAAAAAACCATCGCAACCCTTGTGACCACACTCTTGGTGGCCGGCGCCGCACAGGCCCAGGCACAACGCCCCGGCGAGGCGATCCGCCCCTTCGTGGGCTTCGGCTTGACGTTCGGCGGGGACACGCTCGAATCGTTCGATTTCAGCAACGGGACGAGCACCAAGGTGCGTGCCGGCGGGGTCGCCGACTTCAAGGGCGGCGTGGATTTCATCGTCAGCGGCCCGGTGTCCATGCAGGCCAGCATCGGCTACCACTTCGATTCGGCCAACGGTTCGAACGGTGACTACACCTTCAGCCGCGTGCCGCTCGAGCTGCTGGCCTACTTCAGCCCCACGAGGGAGTTCCGCATCGGCGCCGGGCTGCGCAAGTCGGTGGACACGCATGTTGAATCGAACGGCGCGGTGAGCGGGTTCGACTCCAGCTTCAGCTCCAAGCTGGCCTACGTGATCGAGGGCGAGTACTTCCCCTGGCAGCGCTTCGGGATCAAGGTGCGCGCCGTCAGCGAGAAGTTCGAAGGCCGCAACGGCGTCTACCGTGGCAAGACCTACGACGGCACCCACGGCGGCATCTACGGGGTGTACTACTTCTTCTGAATGGTGCCTACGCGGCCCAGTCGATGTGCCGGCCGTGCGCGGCCAGGTAGCGGGCCGCTTCGCCGAAATGCCCATTGCCGAGGAAAGGCACCGGGGGCCGCCGGGCCGACAGCGGGGAGGGATGGTTGGACATCATGATCAGCGGGGCGGGCGCGCCGTCGGGCACCGCTGCGCGGATCATCCCCTCGAACCGCTGGGCATGGCCCCCCCAGAGCAGGTAGACGCAAGGCAGCGGTCGGGACGCCACGGCGTGCAGCAGCTGCTCGGTCAGTGATTCCCACCCTTGGCGAGCGTGGCTCGCCGGCTGACCGTCCTCGACCGTCAGGCAGGTGTTGAGCAGCAGGACACCCTGACGCGCCCAGCCGGACAAGTCGTTGCCCACAGGGGCCACGCCCAGGTCCCGACGCAGTTCGATGAAGAGATTGCGCAGACTGGGTGGGGTCTTCTGCCCGGGCGGCACCGAAAATGCCAGCCCGTGCGCCTGACCGGGACCGTGGTATGGGTCCTGGCCCACGATGACCACGCTCACATCCGGCAGCGCAGTCAGTTCCAGCGCCCTGAACACGTCCACGGGGTACACCACTGCGCCGGCAGCGATGCGCGCATCGATGAACGCGACGAGAGACTGGCCGGCCGCTGAAGCACGCCAGCGATCGGTCACGGGGCGCCAGCTGTCCGGCACGCGGTCAAGCAGCACCGACAGCGGTACCGTGAGCCGGCCGGGCTCGAACAGCGGCAGACTGCTCAAGCGAACAGGTCCGCCAAGGCTTGGCCCGGGTCCGGGGCGCGCATGAACGCCTCCCCGACCAGGAAGGCATGCACGCTGGCTTCACGCATGCGGGTGACGTCGGAGCGGCCGAGGATGCCGCTTTCGGTCACGAGCAAACGGTCGGATGGCACCCGGGGCAGCAGGCCGAGCGTGGTGTCGAGTGTGACTTCGAAGGTGCGCAGGTTGCGGTTGTTGATGCCCACGAGCGGCGTCTTGAGTTTGAGCGCGCGGTCGAGTTCGGCACCATCGTGCACTTCCACCAGGACGGCCATGCCGAGGGCATGCGCCTGCGCTTCCAGATCCACCATCAGTGCATCGTCCAGGCACGCGGCGATCAACAGGATGCAGTCGGCCCCCATCGCACGCGCTTCGAACACCTGGTAGGCATCCACCATGAAGTCCTTGCGCAGCACGGGCAGCGGGCAGGCAGCCCGGGCCTCTTCGAGGTAGGCTGCATCGCCCTGGAAGAACTGCACGTCGGTCAGCACGCTGAGCGCCGCTGCGCCGTGGCGCGCGTAGCTCCGGGCGATGTCGGCCGGCACGAAGTGCTCGCGCAAGACGCCCTTGCTGGGGCTCGCCTTCTTCACCTCGGCAATGACACCGGCCCGGCCGGCGGCGATCTGCGCACGCAGGCTGGCGGTGAAGTCGCGAACGTCCTTGCGGCCTTCGGCGTCACGCCGCACGGAGAACAGGTCGCGGCGGCGTCGGGCGCCGGCGATTTCGTCGCGCTTGACCGCGACAATCTTGTTGAGGATGTCGCTCATGTGGGTTGCGGCTGAAGCCGGCGGGTGGTCTGGATGAAATGGGCGAGCTTCGCGCTGGCGCGGCCTGAAGCCACCGCGTCCCGGGCGCGCTCGATGCCTTCCGCAACGGAACCGGCGACGTTGGCGCAGTACAGCGCGGCGCCGGCATTGAGCAGCACGATGTCGCGCACGGGGCCGTCCTCGTTGCCGAGCGCCTGTTCGATGCAGCGCACGGAGCCGGCCTTGTCGGACACCTTCAGCGCATCGATGTCTGCCGTGGCCAGGCCGAACTGGCTGGGGTGCAGCGTGTACTCCCAAACTTCGCCGTCACGGAGTTCGCCGATCAAGGTCTCGCCGGAAATGGAGATTTCGTCCAGGCCGTTGGTGCCGTGGACGATCATCACATGCTCGGAACCGAGGCGCTGCAGCACGCGCATCTGGATGCCGACCAGGTCGGGGTGGAACACGCCCATGAGCTGATTGGGCGCCTGTGCCGGGTTGGTCAGCGGGCCGAGGATGTTGAACAGCGTGCGCACGCCGATTTCCTTGCGGACCGGCGCCGCATGCTTCATCGCGGCATGGTGGTTGGGCGCGAACATGAAGCCGATGCCGGTCTCGTCCAGGCAGAGGCTCACGTTCTCCGGGGCCAGGTTGACCGCGGCGCCGAGCGCCTCCAGCACGTCGGCGCTGCCCGTGCTGGATGACACACTGCGCCCGCCGTGCTTCGCCACACGCGCACCCGCTGCAGCGGCAACGAACATGGCCGCCGTGGAAATGTTGAAGGTGTGCGCGCCGTCCCCCCCGGTGCCGCACATGTCGACGAGGTGCGTCTTGTTGGCAATGGCCACGGGGGTAGCGAATTCGCGCATGGCCTGGGCCGCCGCAGCGATTTCCCCGATGCTCTCCTTCTTGACGCGCAGCCCTACCGCGAGGGCCGCGATCATGACGGGGGACATCTCGCCCTTCAGGATGCGCCGCATCAGCGCGAGCATCTCGTCGTGGAAGATCTCGCGGTGTTCGATGACCCGCTGCAAAGCCTCGGTGTCGGTGATCGCCATCTCAGTGCCCCCGGGTGCCGTTCAGGAAGTTCCTCAACATCGCGTGGCCGTGATCGGTCAGGATGGATTCGGGGTGGAACTGCACCCCTTCGAGCGGGGTCGCCGTGCCAGCGAGCGCAGTATGGCGCACGCCCATGATTTCGTCGTCCTCGGAAGTGGACGTCACCTCGAGCACCGACGGAAGGCTCGACCGCTCGATCACGAGCGAGTGGTAGCGGATCACGGTGAACCGCTCGGGCAGGTCGGTGTAGACCCCCTTGCGGTCGGTGGTGATGACGTCGGTCTTGCCGTGCATCTGTTTTTTGGCGCGGATCACTCGCCCGCCGAGCGCAGCCCCAATCGACTGGTGCCCAAGGCAAACGCCGAGGATGGGCAGCTTGCCGGTGAACGCCTGGATGGCCGACACGCAAATGCCCGCCTCAGCCGGTGAACACGGGCCGGGAGACAACACCAGCTGGTCGGGCCGGAGCTCGGTAATGCCTTCCAGGGTGATTTCGTCGTTGCGGAAGACGCGGACGTCCTCGCCCAGCTCGGCGAAGTACTGCACCAGGTTGAACGTGAAGCTGTCGTAGTTGTCGATCATCAGCAACATGTCAGAACCCCTCCTCGACGAGTTCGGCGGCGCGGAGCAGCGCGCGCGCCTTCGCCTCGGTTTCTTTCCATTCGAGCTCCGGCACGGAGTCAGCGACGACCCCGGCGGCGGCCTGCACGTAGAGCCGGCCGTTCTTGACGATGCCCGTGCGGATCGCGATCGCCACGTCCATGTCGCCTGCGAAACTGAGGTAGCCGCATGCACCGCCGTAGATGCCCCGTTTGACGGGCTCCAGTTCATCGATGATTTCCATCGCCCGAACTTTCGGCGCGCCAGTCAGGGTGCCGGCGGGAAAGGTGGCGCGAAGGACGTCGAGGCTGGACATGCCATCCTTCAGCAAGCCTTCGACGTTGCTCACGATGTGCATCACGTGCGAATAGCGCTCCACGACGAACGCCTCCGTGACTTTGACGCTTCCGGTCTTGGCGATGCGGCCGATGTCGTTGCGGGCCAGGTCGATCAGCATGACGTGTTCGGCTCGCTCCTTGGGGTCGGCCTGCAGCTCCACCTCGAGGGCCTTGTCTTCCTCGGGCGTGGCCCCACGCGGACGCGTGCCGGCGAGCGGGCGGATGATGACCTTGTCGCCCTCGGGCGTGTGCTCCTGGCGCACCAGGATTTCGGGCGAGGCGCCGACGATCTGGAAGTCGCCCATGTCGTAGAAGTACATGTAGGGCGATGGGTTCAGCGACCGCAGCGCGCGGTACAGGCTGAGCGGCGATTCCGTGAATTGCTTCTCCAGGCGCTGGCCCACCTGCACCTGCATCATGTCGCCTGCGGCGATGTATTCCTTCGCACGTCGCACGGCGGCGAGGTAGTCGTCCTTGGCGAAGCTGCGTTCCACCGGCTGCACGGGGCCGCCCTCGACGGGCGGCACGACGACGTTGTCGCGCAGCTTGTCTGCCAGCTGCGCCAAGCGGCGCTGGGCGTTGGCGTAGGCATCCGCCTGGGACGGGTCGGCATAGACGATCAGATGCAGGCGACCGGAGAGGTTGTCGATGACGGCCAGCTCTTCGCACTGCAGCAGCAGGATGTCCGGCGTGCCGAGGCCATCGGGCAGAGGGCAGTTTGCCAGGCGATGTTCGATGTACCGCACGGCGTCATAGCCGAAGTAGCCGGCCAGGCCGCCACAGAAGCGCGGCAGGCCAGGGCGCAGCGCCACCTTGAAGCGCTGCTGGTAGCTGGCGATGAAGTCGAGTGGGTTGCCTTCGGCCGATTCGACGACCACGCCGTCGGTGACCACTTCGGTCTTGAAGCCGTTGGCGCGCAGCAGGGTGCGTGCGGGCAGGCCGATGAACGAATAGCGGCCGAAGCGCTCGCCGCCCACCACGGATTCGAGCAAGAAGCTGTGCTTGCCGCCGCCCACCCCATGGGCGAGCTTGAGGTACAGGGACAGCGGGGTTTCCAGGTCCGCGAAGGCTTCGGCCGTCAGCGGGATGCGGTTGTAGCCTTCTGCGGCCAGGCGATCGAATTCGGATGAGGTGATCACGGTTCAGGGCCCTCCACGGCCCGGCGGGCGGTCATGCGCACCCGCGTGTGATTGTTCGGCAAAGGGCAGCTCGTCGGCTGCCGATGAGGCCGGAGGACACCGTGGCCCGGCAAAGGAACCCGTGACGTGCCCGCGGCAAATTCAAACCAGCGCGGTTTGGCCCCGCCAGGGCCAGGCTCCCCGGTCGTGCGACCCTTTGGTTTGTTTGCGCGCGATGAACATCGAAAAAGTGTAGCAGGAGCCTGCGCTAGCAGACGCTCACCGCGTCCAACCGGTCGACCACCCCGTCACAATCCACCGCGGCCACCGGCCGGCCGTGGTTGTAGCCATACGGCACCAGCACCACCTCGCAGCCGGCAGCGCGTGCGGCCTGTGCATCGTTTTCCGAATCTCCGATGACCAGGACCTGCGAAGGCGCTGCGCCGAGGGCCTCGCAGGTGCGCAGGACCGGCAGGGGGTCGGGCTTCTTGCGGGCAAAACTGTCGCCGCCAAAACAGACGGTGAAGAAGGGGGCCAGCCCTTTCTGGGCCAGCAGGGAGCTGGCGAACGCCAGGGGCTTGTTCGTCAGGCAGGCGAGCTTGAGCCCGAGGGACTGCATCCGCCTGAGCCCTTCGATCACGCCTTCATACACGGCAGCGTGCTTGCCGTTGGTGTGTTCGTAGTGATGCTGGTACCGAGAGAAGGCTTCATCGTAAGAGCCTGCGGACGCCCCGACGGCAGCCAGTGTCTGGCGCACGAGGTGTTCCGACCCCTTGCCGACCGTCTGCTCGATGAAAGCGCGATCGACCGAACCGGCGCCCACGTCGGCCAGCATGGCGTTGAGGGCGACATGGAAGTCGCCGAGGGTGTCGACCATCGTGCCATCGAGGTCGATGATGGCTGCGGCGAAGCGGGGCGAAGATGCCAAGGGCGTGTTCAGGGTGGGCATGCGCAAATGCTCAGGCACGCGCGAGTTCAGCGCGCATCGCATCGATGGCGGCCTTGTAGTCCTTCTGCGTGAAGATCGCGCTGCCGGCCACGAAGGTGTCGGCGCCTGCCGCGGCCACCTCGCGGATGTTGGAGGATTTGATGCCGCCGTCCACCTCCAGGCGGATGTCACGACCACTGGCGTCGATGATGCGGCGCGCCTGCTCGATTTTCTTCAGCGCCGACGGAATGAAACTCTGCCCGCCGAAGCCCGGGTTGACGCTCATGATGAGCACGAGGTCGACCTTGTCGATGACCCATTCCAGCACGTCGAGCGGCGTGGCGGGGTTGAAGACGAGTCCGGCCTGGCAGCCCTCGGCACGGATCAGTTGCAGCGTGCGGTCGACGTGGGTGCTGGCATCGGGATGGAAGCTCACCAGGTCGGCGCCGGCCTTGCAGAAGGCCTGGGCCAACGCGTCCACGGGTTGCACCATCAGGTGCACATCAATGGGGACGCGGACGCCAGCCGATGTGACCGCATGCTTGCGCAGTGCCTCGCAGATCATCGGGCCGAAGGTCAGGTTGGGGACGTAGTGGTTGTCCATCACGTCGAAGTGGATCCAGTCGGCGCCCGAATCGATGACCTGGCGCACCTCATCGCCCAGGCGGGCGAAGTCGGCGGACAAAATGCTGGGGGCGATGCGGTAAGTGGTTTGACTCATGTCCGGCATTCTAGGATTCCCGACCTGCGCCATCGGGGCTCAGGCGTGCGGCTTTCCTCGCGCTCCTAGAATGTTCCGCATGAGTCAGCCCGAATTCACCTGCAGCGCCACCGTCCGCCCCTTGCCCGAACAATCGGAACCGGAGACCGGCCGGCATGCGTTCGCGTACACGATCACCATCCGCAACACGGGTGATGTCGCGGCGCAGCTGATTGCGCGGCATTGGATCATCACGGACGCCCATGGCCATGTCGATGAGGTGCGGGGTCTGGCCGTCGTGGGCCAGCAGCCGTTGCTGCAGCCAGGCGAACGTTTCGAGTACACGAGCTGGACCACCATTGCCGGCCCGCAAGGCAGCATGCGCGGCACGTTCTTCTGCATGACGGAGGACGCTCACGCGTTCGACGCGCCCGTACCGGAGTTCGGCCTCACGCTGAGCTCTGCACTGCACTGATGCGCAAGCTGAACCTGCGCACCCCCTTGCCGGGTGCAGAGGGCGCGTGGGATTTGAGCGCGTTGCTGACCGCGGTGGACGTGGAGGGATCCCAGCCCGAGCGCCATCTGTGGCTCGTTCGCTTGCTCGAATGGCTCCGCCATGCCCCCCTGCCGCAGAAGGAAACGCCCACGCCGGTCCTGCGCCTGCGCCACCTGCTCAATGTGCTCGAACGCAACCCGGAAGATGAAGCCCGGGTTCGCGCGGTACTGCGCCGGTTCTGGAACGAGGTGGACGTCGCGGCGCTGCTCGCCGATTTCGGATTCGCCCCGCGCATGGCACTGATCGGAGAGCTCGGCCAGCGCCTGCGGTTGCTCGTGCTGCCGGGCACGCCTGACACGCTCGACCTGGCCGAACTGTTCTACCTGCTGTTCCCCGAGGCGAGCGATGCCGACTGGCTCGAGGCGATCGATGCACCCACGCTGCACCGCCTGGTCGCACTGCTGGCGCCGCGGGACGACGCACGCGTGGACTGGATGGCCCCGTTCCTCGATGCGATCATGTTCCTCGCCGCATCGGTGCGTGCGCTCGGCTTCTCGCCGTCCATGCGCGCGCGCATGAGCCGCGATCTGCTCGTCGACCGGCCATTTCGCCAGCTCGCACGCGCAGCAGAGGACGTGTGCGAAGCTGCCCAGGCGGGCAACGGCGAACTGCTCCTGACGTCGGCCCAGTACCTGCGCGCGCTGCTCGACACCTGCCGCCGTTGCGCGGCGAGCGTGCACGACCACCTCGAGGAGCACGGCGTCTCCGTGGGGCTGGTGTTCGAGCTCGATCAGCTCGAACGCCGCATCTTGCGAATCGAAGACCTGCTCACCTGCGTGATGAGCACCACCCCCGGCACGGAAATCACCCGGCTGCTCGCCGGGCTCGTGCGCACGGCCGACGAACGCCGGAGCGTGCGTGCGCTGTTCGCCCGCCACTATTCGATGCTTGCACGCAAGGTGGCCGAGCGCAGCGCCGAAAAAGGCGAGCACTACATCACCCGCGACCGCAGCACCTACACGCGCATGCTGAAGGCCGCGGCCGGCGGCGGTGCGGTGCTCGCCGGCACCACGCTGATGAAGTTCTTCGTGCTCGCGTTCGGCCTCACCGCGTTTTGGGCGGGATTCTGGGCGGGCGTCAATTACGCGGGCAGCTTCGTGCTGATCCACCTGGCGCATTTCACGGTGGCCACCAAGCAACCGGCCATGACCGCACCGGCCATGGCGGCGAAGTTGCGCGATGTGTCGAACGACGAGGCGGTGGAAGGGTTCGTCGATGAGGTGGCGCACTTGATCCGCTCGCAATCTGCGGGGATCCTGGGCAACCTCTCCATCGTTGCACCGCTGGTGCTGGGCGTCCAGATGACAAGCGAAGCGCTGTTTGGCAAGCCGCTGGTGGGCGTCGCTGCGGGGACTCATGTGCTGGACTCGCTGACGCTGCTCGGCGGCACGCCGCTGTATGCGGCCTTCACCGGTGTGCTGCTGTTCGTCAGTTCGATGATCGCCGGCTGGGCGGAGAACTGGTTCGTATGGCATCGCCTCGACAGCGCGATTGCATGGAACCCCCGCATCGTCGCCGCGCTGGGGCGCCCCCGGGCGCAGCGGTGGGCGGAGTACTGGCGCCGCAACATCTCCGGTTTCGCTTCCAACATCTCGCTCGGATTGATGCTCGGCATCGTGCCGGTGGTGGCCGCATTCTTCGGGCTGCCGCTCGATGTGCGCCATGTGACGCTGTCCACCGGCCAGCTGGCCGCTGCCACCGGTGCAATGGGCATGGACGTCCTCCAGTTGCCTGCATTCTGGTGGTGCGTGGCCGGCATCGTGGCCACCGGTCTCTTGAACCTGAGCGTGAGTTTCCTGCTCGCCTTCAAGGTGGCATTGCGTTCGCGGGGCATCCGGCTTCGCGACCGCAGCCGCATCTACCGTGCCATCGGGCGGCGCCTGCGGCGCAGCCCGATGAGTTTCATCGTTCCGCCTCGCGATGCATTGCCGCGCGAGGCGCTGCCCCGCAATCAGTGATCCGGATCACCGTCATGCCTTTCACCGCCGCGGCGACCTGAGAACATCGTCCACCAGACGATCAACACCAACACGAGGAGCGCACCCAGCGCTTCCAGCAAGATCAAACCCATGATGCAGTTCCCCCGCCCGTTCCGCGGCATGCGGCCGGCCCTGGCCGCTTTCATTCTAGGCGTGCTCGGCGCATGCGCCACCGGCCCTTCCACCCCACCGGCCCCGGTGGAAGAACGGGGCGCCGCGTCCGCGCCGGCCCGCCCCCCTGGCGAACCAGCCGCCACCATCATGCGCCAGCGCGCCCGCTGGGTGGCGGCGCAATGGACCGACCTGCCCGGCTGGGATCAGGACGCCACCTCCGAGCTGTGGCCGTCGCTGCTGAGAGGCTGCGAAAAGCCCGCATTCGACTGGGTCCGCATCTGCATCGATGCGCGCGCTGCAGGGCCGATGACGGACGCCTCGGCCCGCGCATGGCTGCGTGCGCGCCTGCAACCCTGGCGGGTCGAAACGCCCGAGGGCGGCACCGATGGGCTCATCACGGGTTACTTCGAGCCGCTGATCGAGGCCAGCCGCGTGGCCCGCGGGCCTTACCGGGTGCCCCTGTACAGCCCGCCGGCCGACCTCGCCACCCGCAACCCCTATTGGACCCGCCAGCAGCTCGACACGGTGCCCGCCGCGAAGGCCGCGCTTCATGGCCGTGAACTTGCCTGGGTGGCCGACCCGCTCGACGCCCTCATCCTGCAAATCCAGGGCTCCGGCCGGCTGCAATTGCAGGAGGCCAATGGCACCCAGAGGCTGCTGCGGGCCGCGTTCGCAGGCCACAACAATCAGCCGTACAAATCGGTGGGCCGCTGGCTCATCGAGCAAGGTGAGCTGCGAGCCGACCAGGCATCATGGCCGGCCATCAAGGCTTGGGCACAGAAGAATCCTCAGCGCCTCAACGAATTGCTCTGGAGCAACCCTCGCACCGTGTTCTTCCGGGAAGAAGCGTTGCCCGATCCCTCCCTCGGACCACGCGGCGCCCAAGGGATACCGCTCACGCCCGGCCGCTCCATCGCCGTCGACCCGCAAAGCATCCCGTATGGCACGCCCGTGTGGGTCGACACGACTGAGCCGTTGTCCAGCCAGCCGCTGCAGCGCCTCGTCATGGCGCAAGACACTGGCAGTGCCATCGTGGGTGCAGTCCGGGCCGACTTCTTCTGGGGCTGGGGCGCGACCGCCGAGCAGCAGGCCGGCCGCATGAAGCAGCCGCTGCGACTCTGGGTCTTGTGGCCCAGAAGCTGATCCGGATGTCGTGGGTCGTCGCTGGTGTGTCGTGAGACGGCGCGCGCCAGCGAGGTCTTGACGCGCCAAACTCCCTGCCCGTCGGCGGGGTGTCTGTTGGAGGCCGGGGTGCGGGCGATATGCTGGGCCGCCCGTTCCACTCAACAGGTCATCCACGTTGAATCCGAACGTCCTCCCTCCCGATCCCGACGAACGCGACGTGCGCCTGCTGGCCCATCGCCCGCTGGTTCGTCGCATTGCAAACCGCATGCTGTCCCGGCTGCCGGCCAACGTCGGCATGGACGAATTGGTGCAGGCCGGCATGATCGGGCTCAACGAGGCGCTGACGCGATTCGAAGAAGGCCGAGGCGCAACCTTCGACACCTACGCATCACGCCGCATCGAAGGCTCGATGCTCGATTCACTGCGTTCGGCCGACGAACTGTCCCGCCACGTTCGCAATCAGCAGCGCCAGATCAGAGCGGCGGTGCAGGCGCTGGAACATCGCCTCGGCAGGGCACCGCGCGCGAAGGAAGTCTCCAACGAACTCGGCTGGACACTCGATGTGTTCTACCGGGCGATGCTCGACGCCGGTGCGGCGCCCACCCGGCTCGAAGATGAAGCGCTCGAGCCCCCATCGGACGATCACACCCGGCCGGGCAGCGACTCGGCCCTGTCGGCCATCGATGAGCATGCAGACCCCCAGCGCATGCTTCAGCGCCGACAGCGCCACGAGGCCTTGGCGCGCGCTTTCGATGCGCTCGAGTCGCAGGAGCGGGCGGTGATGGACATGATTTATGTCCACGAACTGGACCTCTCCGAGATCGGGGAGGCGCTCGGCGTCAGCGCCTCCCGGGTATCACAGATCCATCAGGCGACCGTTGCGAAGCTGCGGGTGCGCATGCGTGATTGGTGATTGACTGACCACCCAGGGCGGGGCACTCACACGACGTCGTTCATCGACAAGAGCATTTCATCGGGCGCGCCATCGACGCCGCCCTCGATGTCGCTTGCTTTCACTGTTGGGAGCGCTTGTGACGTCGAGAAGTGAAACATCCCGGCGCTGTCTTTTGTGATTTCGACTTGGCCCGACTTGGCTCTGTACACGGTGGATCCTGTGTTGCTCCACACGCCAACGGTACTTTCAACAACAATGCCCTTTGACCCTGGGGGCGCCGCTTGCAAGGACGCAAAATCGGGATAAACGGAGTATGTCCCGCCGTCACCGGAGAAAACAAACGTCAGCAGGCTCCCG
>CBIHPH010000122.1:0-12588 GCA_966212105.1 uncultured Rhizobacter sp. | reverse complement strand
AAAACCTTGCCGGGTGAACACCCGCAACAACCTATTGAACCTTCACAGCTAGCGCCGTAGGGGGCCCCACACCACGCCCTCTTCGGTGATCATGACGTCCAGCGGGGTTTCGTCGGGTCGTGCTCGCAGAAGGGGCAGGAAGCCGTGTGCATAGCCGACGCCCACCGTGAAGGGCCGGGGTTGGAGTGATGCGAGTGTCCGGTCGTAGAACCCGCCGCCGTAGCCGAGACGCACACCGCCCGGCCCGTAGCCCACGCAGGGCAGCAGCAGGATGCCGGGCTGGAAGACGTCGGTGTCCTTGGGCTTCGGGATGTCGTGGGCGTCGAGTTCCATGGGGCAGCCCGGGAACCACACGTGGAACTTCAGCGATTCGGTGACGCGGTCGGTCACCGGGAGGCCGATGCGGCGGGGCGCGCCCTCGGGGCCGCCTTCGCTCCAACGGAACAGCGCCGGCAGCGGATCGAACTCCCCCTTGATGGGCCAGTACGCTCCAATCGATGACTCTTTGCGGCTGACGAGCCAGGAGCGCAGCACCTGCTGGAGCTGCACGGCGCGTTCAAGGCGGTCGGGCAGCGCCTGGCGGTCCTTGATGAGTTTTTCGCGGAGGGTGTCGCGTTCCTTCGGTGTCATGGCCATCCTGTGTCCGTCAGACCTGCATTGTGCAAGACTCTCCCCATGCCCGCCCCCTTGCCCGAACACATCCTCCACAGCATTGAACTGCTTTCGTCCCTCGGCCCGGTGCGCGTGCGGCGCATGTTCGGTGGCTTCGGCTTTTACATCGATGAGGTCTTCATGGCCATCGGCATCGGCGATGAGCTGTACCTGAAGACAGATGACATCACACGCGCCCGCTTCGAGGTCGTGGGCTGCCGGCCATTCGTCTATGAAGCAAGCAGCAAAGCCGTGACATTGAGCTATTGGACGGCCCCCGCCGAGGCCCTGGAATCGCCGGCACTGATGCTGCCCTGGGCCCGCCTGGCGTTCGAGGCCGGGCTGCGTGCGCGCGCCGCCAAGGCGCCGAAACAGGCCGTCAGCCGATCACGCCGGCCTCGGTGACGACCAGCATCAACGCGCGGTCGTGGCCGGCCGGCGCAAAGGCGTCGGGCGCGATGCGCCCGATGGACCATGCCACGCCGACAGCGGTGGTGTCCGGATGCGTCGCCAGGTAGCGGTCGAAGAAGCCGCCGCCGTAGCCGAGCCGGTAGCCATCGTCGGTGAAGCCGACGCAGGGCACCAGCACCACGTCCGGCACGGCGGGGGCACCGGTGGCCGTCAGAATGCCGCAGCCGTCGCGTTCGGTCGGTTCAGCGCCATCCCACAGGCGGTACCGCATCGACGGCGGCTCGCGGTGTGCAAAGGGTAACGCCAGGGGCACCGGCCTGCCCCCTTCGTCGACGCGCCAAGGGCGAGCTGCGTTAAATTCAGACCGCACCGGCCAGTAGACCCCCAGGCATTCGGGCACCAGTTGGGCCAGCACCTCGGTCAACCGGTCTTCGAGCGCACGGGCGGCATCTGCGGCCTGCGGTGACAAGACAAATCGCTCACGCTCGGCCAGCAGGTGCTGGCGCAATGCAGTTCGCTCCGGGGCCGTGCTGTGAGACGCCATTGACCAATCCATGAGAATCACGTTGAAGAACTCCAATCGAGTATATGACCGGCCCTGGATGCGCCGCACGATCGCGGGCCTGGCCGTGGCAGCCGCCTTCGCGCTGCCCATGGCCTCGGCCGCGGCACAGAACGGCAATGGCACAGGCAACATCCTGGAAGCGCGCGAGGCCTGGCGCAAAGGCGATCGCGCGCGCCTGGCCGCGTTGCGGGCCGCCGCGGTGGGCGAGCGCCAGGCCCTGGCCCCTTGGGTCGATTACTGGGAACTCAGCAGCCGCATCAACACCGTGCAGGCCGATGAAATCGAGGCGTTCTACCAGCGCTGGCCCGGTACTTACGTCGAGGACCGCCTGCGCAACGACTGGCTGCTCGAGTTGGGCCGCCGCCGCGACTGGACGGCGCTGTCGGCCGACTATCCCCGGTTCAAGATGAACGACGACCGCCAGGTCGTCTGCTACGCACTGCTCGCCGACCACCTGGCGGGCAAGGACGTGCGGGACGCGGCCCGCGCCGCCTGGTTCGCCCAGAAGGAGGCCGACGACGGCTGCACGCTGTTGGCCACCACCCTCTTCGAGGCCAAGCAATTCGGCGCCGGTGACGCCTGGCGCCGTGCCCGCGCGGCGGTGGACGCGAACAAGCCGCGCGTCGCCCGGTCGGCCGTGCAACTCGTGGCCCCGTCGTACGCCGCGGAAGTGCCGGACATTGTCGACAACCCGGCACGCTTCCTCGCGAAGAAAAAGCCCTCGGCCGAGCGCACGACCCAGGAGCTGGCGACGCTCGCGCTGGTGCGCCTGAGCGCCACCGACCCCGATGCCGCCGCCAGCCTGCTCCAGACAACCTGGCAAGAGGTCTTGCGGCCTGAACAGGCCACCTGGGCCTGGTCCGCGGTGGGCAAGCAGGCCGCCATGCGGCTCATGTCGGGCGCTCCTGCCTACTTCCAGCAGGCCGAGCTGATGGCCTCCAAGACGGACCGCGACCTGGTGTGGGCCGATGACACGCTCTCCTGGAAGGCCCGCGCCGCGTTGCGCAATGAAAGCGGCCCGCGCTGGCAACAGGTGGTGCAGGCCATCAACGCGATGGAGCCTGCCGCCCAACGCGATTCCACATGGGTCTATTGGAAAGCCCGCGCGCTGCAGGCACTCGCCAAGGATTCGAGCGACCCCGCCGCGATGGCGGCGCAAAGCCAGGAGATGCTCGCCTCCATTGCCGGCCAATACCATTTCTACGGTTCGCTCGCGGCCGAGGAACTCGGGCAGCCCATCCCGATGCCCCCAGTCCCCGCGCCGGTGTCGGCATCGGAGCGCGAAGCAGCCGCACGCGAACCCGGCATCGCCCGCGCGCTGCTGCTGATTGCGGCGGGACTGCGCAGCGAAGCCAATCGCGAATGGAACTTCACATTGCGAGGCATGGACGACCGCGCCCTGCGCGCCACCGCCGAAGTGGGTTGCGAACGCCAGTTGTGGGACCGGTGCATCAACACGAGCGACCGCACCAAGGGGGAGATCGACATGGCGCAGCGGTTCCCCATGCCGTTTCGCCGGGAGATGGTGGCGCGCGGCCGGGAGATCGGCCTGGATCCGGCGTACGTGTACGGCCTGATCCGCCAGGAATCGCGCTTCATCATGGACGCCCGCTCCGGCGTGGGCGCGGCCGGGCTGATGCAGCTGATGCCGGCCACTGCGCGCTGGACCGCCAAGAAGGTCGGGATGCCCTTCACGCCCGACATGATCACCGACCGCGATGTGAACCTCAAGCTCGGCACGAGCTACCTCAAGCTCGTGCTCGACGACTTGGGCGGCTCGCAGGCCATGGCCGCTGCGGCGTACAACGCAGGCCCGAGCCGGCCGCGCCGCTGGCGCGAAGGTCCGCGCCTGGAGCCGGCGATCTGGGTCGAGAACGTGCCGTTCAGCGAGACGCGGGACTACGTCAAGAAGGTGCTGTCGAACGCCACTTTCTATGCCGCGCTCCTGAAGGATTCCCAAGCCGCCACGGCCCCATCGCTGAAGGCGCGGCTGGGCCGTCCCATCGGTCCACGTGAGGCGGGGCTGCCGGCCCCGGATGCGGAGTTGCCGTGAACAAGATCGTCGTCCTCGGTGGAACAGGCTTCGTCGGCCGCAGCCTTTGCGAGCAGCTCGTCACCCGCTTCGGCGGCGCGGGCCCGCGCATCGAGGTGCCCACGCGCCAACTGCAGCGCGGCCGGCCGCTGCAGCACCTGCCGACGGTCGACGTGACGCTCTCAGACGTCAATCGCGACGAGGACTTGCGCCGGACCGTGGCCGACAGCGACGTGGTGGTGAACCTGATCGCCCGACTGCACGGCTCGGCGGCCGAATTTCAAGACACGCATGTGGAGCTGCCGCGACGTCTGGTCGACGCTTGCGCACGCGCCGGGGTACGCCGGGTCGTGCACGTCAGCGCACTCGGTGCGGCCCTGAATGGGCCATCGATGTACCAACGCACCAAGGCCGCAGGTGAGGCCATGCTCACCGCATCGGGACTCGACGTGACCGTGATGCGGCCCTCGGTCATCTTCGGCGAGCACGATCGGTTCATGAACCTGTTCGCGCGGCTGCAGGCCGTGTTTCCCGTGATGCCGCTGGCCGGCGCCTCCTGCCGGCTGCAACCCGTGTGGGTGTGTGACGTCGCCGAGGCCCTGGCCGTTGCGGTGGAGCGACGGGAAACCATTGGCCGCGTCTACGAACTGGCCGGTCCCGACATCTACACGCTCGCCGACCTCGTGCGGCTTGCGGGCCGATGGTCCGGGCATCCTCGGCCGGTGTTCGGGTTGCCCACGGCGCTTGCGAAACTGCAGGCGCTCGTGATGGAATGCCTTCCCGGCGAACCGCTGATTTCGCGCGACAACGTCGATTCGCTCCGGGTCGACAACATCGCCACCGGCACGCTGCCAGGCTTTGCCGAACTCGGCATCACCCCGTCCGCGCTGGAAGCCGTGATGCCGATGCTGCTGGCGCACCGCGACAGCGTGGCGCGCCTCGATGTCTGGCGGCGCGGGGCGGGACGCTGATCTGATTCACACAAGGGAGAGAACCCACGATGAAGCTCTACATCGGCAACAAGAACTACTCCTCCTGGTCCATGCGGCCATGGGTGCTCCTGACCGAAGCGGGCATCCCGTTCGAGGAGGTGCTCTTGCGTTTCGACTCGTTCGACGCCGGATCGGTGTTCAAGACGGAGATCCTCAAGCACAACCCCACGGGCCGCGTGCCGGTGCTGGTCGATGGGGAATTCCCGGTGTGGGACAGCCTTGCCATTGCCGAGTACCTGGCCGAGCGGTTCCCCGAGAAGAACCTGTGGCCGGCCGACCCCAGGCAGCGTGCGCATGCCCGCAGTGTGTGCGCGGAGATGCATTCCGGCTTTTCGGCGCTCCGCCGCCACTGGGGCATGAACATCGAGGCGAACCTCGCCGAGGTGGGCGCGCGGGTGCTGGCCGAACACGCCGACGTGCGCGCCGACCTGGAGCGCATCAACACGATGTGGTCGGAGCTGCTTGCGCAATCGGGCGGCCCCATGTTGTTCGGCCACTTCACCATCGCCGACGCCTTCTTCGCACCGGTCGTGACCCGTCTGGTGACGTATGGCGCACCGGTCCAGGCCGCGGTGAAGGGGTACGTCGACCGCGTGCTGGCCCTGAGGAGCGTTTCGGCATGGTGCGCCGATGCGCGGGCCGAGCACGACTTCCTGGCTTTCGAGGAACCCTACCGCACCGCACGCACATGAAAAAGTGGCTCGTGGGTGGATCGGTGCGCGATGCCCTGCTCGGGCGGCCGGTCAACGACCGTGACTGGGT
Source organism: uncultured Rhizobacter sp. (assembly GCA_966212105.1). GTDB lineage: Bacteria > Pseudomonadota > Gammaproteobacteria > Burkholderiales > Burkholderiaceae_C > Rhizobacter. The sequence goes on along the minus strand of CBIHPH010000122.1, from coordinate 7,175 downwards.
GATGGTCGGCGCTTCACCACAAGATCTGCTCGCGCTGGGCTACTTGCCTGTCGGCAAGGATTTTCCCGTGTTCCTCCATCCGGATACGCGGGAAGAAGTGGCCCTGGCCCGCACCGAGCGCAAGACCGCACCGGGCTACCACGGGTTCACCTTCCACGCGAATCCTGCCGTGACACTCGAAGAAGATCTTCAACGTCGTGACCTCACCATCAACGCCATGGCACAGGATGACGACGGCCAGATCGTCGACCCCTACAACGGCCGGGGCGACCTCGCTGCACGGGTGCTGCGCCACGTCTCTCCGGCATTCGCCGAGGACCCGGTGCGCATCCTGCGCCTGGCACGGTTCGCTGCGCGCTTTGAAGATTTCACCGTCGCCCCGGAAACCGAGGCCTTGATGGAACGCATGGTCGAGGCCGGCGAGGTGGATGCGCTGGTGGCCGAACGCGTGTGGCAGGAGCTCGCGCGCGGGTTGATGGAGGCGCGGCCTTCGCGGATGTTCGAGGTCTTGCGCCGGTGCGGAGCGCTCGCGCGTTTGCTGCCGGAGGTGGACCGCCTGTGGGGCGTGCCGCAGCCCGAGGCGCACCACCCCGAGATCGACTCGGGAGTGCACCTCTTGATGGTGCTCGATGTGGCGGCAAGGCTGGACGCGCCGCTGGCGGTGCGGTACGCCTGCCTGGGGCATGACCTCGGCAAGGGCACCACCCCGCCGGAGGAATGGCCCCGTCACATCGCCCACGAGGCGCGCAGCGTGGAGCTCGTTGAAGCGATGAGCGAACGCCTGCGGGTGCCGACCGAATGCCGCGAAACCGCGATCACCGTCGCCCGCGAGCACGGCAACGTGCACCGGAGCGGCTCGCTGGATGCGTTTGCCATCGTGCGCCTGCTCGACCGGTGCGATGCCTGGCGCCGGCCCGAACGTTTCGCCCATGTGCTGATGGCCTGTGAATGCGATGCTCGGGGCCGGCTGGGGCTCGAGCATCAACCCTATCCGCAGCGCGAGCGTCTGCTCGGCGCGTTCGAAGCGGCACGGGGGGTCGACACGGCGGCAGTGGCCGAGCAGGCCATGGCGCAGGGGCGCCAGGGCGTCGCCATCGCGGATGCCATTCGGAACGCCCGTCAGGCGGCCGTGCGGGCATACCTGCAGTCGTAGGCCTCGGTCGTCGGCCTGCTGGCGGCCCGGCGCAGCTGATCATCACACCAGCTTGCCCACCAGCAGGATCACCAGGCAGATGAGCACACTGCTTGCAAACGGCAGGAAAAACGCCCGCCCGAAGAGGCGGAACCGGAGGTCCCCGGGCAGCCGCCCGAGCCCGATGCGCTCCAGCCAGCGGTGAAAGTTGCCGAACAGCAGCAGCACGATGAACACACCGATCAGCCAGCGGATCATCGGCTGGCGCTCAAAGGCGGTGCGACCGGTCGCCGCGGGCGAAGCCGAGGGGCGCCGCGGTGAAGGCGGGGTCGCAGCCCCGGGCCAAGCCGATCACTTTGAACAACTCCCCCATCTCATGCTCGTTGAGCAGGGTCTGCACCGGCAGGTTGGTGCGCAAGTCGCCGTCCTTCATCAGGTCGAGGATGCCGCAGTTGAACAGGAAATTCGCCTGCGACGTGTATCCGAGGACGTCCAGCCCTGCGTCCTGTGCGGCCAGCGCAATGCCGGTGAAGTTCACATGGGCGGTGATGTCCTTCTGGCCCACGTCCACCAGCGGGTCGGGGTCTGCCCGGTGGGCACGGTGGCACATGAGCGTGCCGCCCACGCGCTGCGGGTGGTAGTACTCGGACTCCGGAAAGCCGTAGTCCAGCAAGAAGACGGCCCCCCGGTCGAGGCGCTCGGCCAGCGTGGCGATGAAGGCCTCGGCCTGCGGATGCACTTCGGTGACGGTGCCCGGCACGAACGGGCCTTCGCTCGGGGGCGTGCGGTCGGTGGGGCGGTCGGCCCATGCGAAGGCCGTGCCGTTGCTCACGACACCACGTTCCTGCCATGCGGCCCCGTCGAAATGCAGCAATTGCACCGGCATGGCGTCGAGCACTTCGTTGCCCACCACAATACCCGCCAGCGCATCGGGCAGGGCATCGATCCACCGGACACGGTCGCCGAAAGGGGCAAGGCGCTCGCGCTGGCGGTCCCGCAAGCTGCCGGACAGATCCACGATCGTGTACCGCTCGACCACCGGTCCCAGGGCACCCAGCAGTTGCTCGGCGAGCGCGCCGGAGCCGGCCCCGAATTCCCACACCTCATGGGTGCCGCTGGCCAGCAGCGCCTCGGCCACCTGGCGCGCCAGCGCCTGGCCGAACAGGGGCGACAGTTCCGGTGCCGTCACGAAATCACTGCCGGACTGCGGCAGGTGACCGAACTTGCGGCTGTCATTCGCGTAGTAGCCCAGCCTTGGCGCGTAGAGCGCCAAGGCCATGAAGCGGTCGAACGGCAGCCAGCCCCCGGCGCGGGCGATGGCCTCGTGGATCAGGCGTGCGAGGACCGCCGACACGCCCATGGACTCATTGGATTGCATGGCGCCATTGTAGGAACCGCGCTCCCCCAGGCGCCCACGGTGACGCCGGCGCGGGCGTTTGCGCCACAATTGCTTCCTGATCAATCTCCAGCCACCCGCACCACGCTTGCCACGGGCGGCGGAGCAGCACCTGCAGCCTCAAACCCGCGATGTGATGTTCCTCGCCAGGAACGCGGCGCCCTCGAAAGAATGACATGCAAAGCCTCCTGAGCCACCCGAGCCTGATGGACTGCCGGCGACTCTTCCTGCGCCGCTATGAAGTGTGGATCAACATCGGCGTGCACGATTACGAGAAGCGGGGCGAGCAACGCGTGCTGATCAACGTCGACCTGTACATCCCCCTCGTGCATTCGACGCCCAAGCACGACCATCTCGAAGAAGTGGTCGACTACGACTTCATGCGCCGCTCCATCGCCCAGCGGGTTCAGCAAGGCCATGTCCATCTGCAGGAAACCTTGTGCGACGACGTGCTCGCGCTGATGCTCGCGCATCCCCATGTCAAGGCGGCCCGCGTGTCGACTGAAAAGCCCGACGTGTACCCCGACTGCGAATCCGTGGGCTGCGAGGTGTTCGCACTCAAGAAGGGCCTGTGACCATGAACGACGCCGCGACCGCAACCAACGAGGCCGCCCGCGCCAAGGCGGAGTTTGAAATCAACAAGCTCTCCAAGCGCCTGCATCGCCTGGCCGGCCAGGCCATCGCCGACTTCAACATGATCGAAGAGGGCGACAAGGTCATGGTCTGCATGTCGGGCGGCAAGGACAGCTACGGGATGCTCGACATCCTGCTGAACCTGCAACAGCGCGCCCCCATTCGCTTCGAGCTCGTGGCCGTGAACCTCGACCAGAAGCAGCCCGGCTTCCCGGAGCACGTGCTGCCGGAATACCTGACGGCCCGGGGCGTGCCGTTCCACATCGAAAACCAGGACACCTACTCGATCGTCAAACGGGTCATTCCCGAGGGCAAGACCACCTGCGGCCTGTGCTCGCGGCTGCGCCGGGGCATCCTCTACCGTGTGGCCGGCGAACTCGGCTGCACCAAGATCGCCCTCGGCCACCACCGCGATGACATCCTGCAGACCCTGTTCATGAACATGTTCTTCGGCAGCAAGCTCAAGGGCATGCCCGCCAAGCTCGTCAGCGACGACGGCCGAAACATCGTGATCCGCCCACTTGCCTACGTGCCCGAGACCGACCTCGAACGCTGGGCCGAACATCGGAAGTTCCCCATCATTCCGTGCACGCTGTGCGGCAGCCAGGACAACCTGCAGCGGGTGCAGATCAAGCAGATGCTGCGCGACTGGGACAAGCGCTTTCCTGGGCGCGTCGACAACCTGTTCACCGCGCTGGGCAATGTGGTGCCGTCCCACCTGATGGACCGGAACCTCTACCCATTCGCCACGATCAAAGCGTCCGGAGTGGCCGACCCGTTGGGGGACCGCGCATTCGACGAAGACGAGGGTTGCGCGACGCCCTCGCCCTCGTCCGTCATCACGATGCAGCGATGAGGCCCCGACAGGAGCAATGACCATGTGGAAAACCACCGCTGCGCTCGGCGCGGTCGTCCTCGGACTGACCGCCTGCGCGGCATTCAACAACGTCGAGAGCGACGTCTCCACCTACAGCAAGTGGCCCACCGGCCGGCAGCCCGCCACGTATGTTTTCGAGCGCCTCCCGTCGCAACAGGCCCGCGAAAAGGAACAACAACGGCTGGAAGCCGCCGCCCGCAAGGCCGTCGAGGCATCCGGCTTCAAACTCGCCGCCGACCCCAAGGAGGCCGACGTGACCGTTCAGATCGGAGCGCGCGCCAGCCGCGCGGACCGCTCGCCGTACGACGACCCGCTGTGGTGGCGTGGGGGACCGTACTACTCCCGTTTCGGCCGCTATCCGTACTACGGGCCCCACCCGCTGTACCACTTCGACAACCCTCGCTACGACCGCGAGGTGGTGGTGCTCATCCGCGACGCCCGTTCGGGCGAACCCCTCTACGAGGCCCGTGCCAGCAACGATGGCAACACCCCGGGGGGCCAGGCGCTGCTCGGCGCCATGTTCCAGGCGGCGATGACCGATTTTCCGCATACGGGGGTGAACCCGCGCCGGGTGTCGGTGCCGTTGCCGCGGTGACTTTGAAGGGCGTGTCGGGGTGGGCGGCACGTCCACAGGCTGCACCCGTCGGCATGCAGCAATTTCGCGTGTTCGCCCAGGAGTACCCGCGAACGCGGCTGAGGGTGAACCGCTCTTTCGTCTCGTCGCTTCGACCTAGCGCTGCTTCGAAATCGCCCGCAGGTCGTCTGCCCAACCCTTGAGCCGGTCGGCCGCCGTCTGGCGCTGCTCCCGGCTCATTGCGTTGTGCACCTGTGCGCCCACCATGCAGTTGTAGGCACGCAGCTTTTCTTCGTACTGTCTGTACGCCTCGCGCGGTGATCGCTTTGTTTGGGCCACCAGGATGCGGAGCGCGGCCTGCACTTTGTCGGGCGATGCCCGCTCGGCCTGCAGGGCGCGCACGGTCGCCAGCGCCTCGCGCTGGCGCGCCTGGCGCTCCGCCAGCCACACGGCGGGATCGAACGGCGATTCCGCGACGAACCGGCCGATGCGCTCCTTCTGTGCCGCATCGAGCCGCCCGTAAAGAGATTCCGTGCGGTCCACGACCCGGTCGACGGCTGCTTCCAGGCGCTCCTTGCGGTCAGGCTGGAGGTAGTCGTCGCGAAAGTTGGCATTGACCTTGTCGTATTTGCGTTGCACGTGCTGCAGCTGGTGCGGCGTGAGCGACATCACCGCGGTGGCAGCGGCCGGCAGCGCCCGCTCGATGAGGGGATCCGCGCGGGACAGGATGTCCTCATACCATCGGCACACCTGCGCCGGCGTGATCGGCTCCGCCGCAAGAACCTGCGTTCGGGCACGGGTGAGCAGCTGGGCATAGTCGGGCAACTGGCTGGTGCGCTGCCACTCGAAGAAGGCGCTCACTTCGGCCCGCACCTGCTCGGCCTGCGTTTCGTCGAAATCGGCGTACCCGTCGAGCCACCAGTACGCCAGATCCGGCGCCTGTCCGTAGGCCAGACGGAGAGCGCTGCACCCTGAAAGCAGGGTGGCCAATAGCACGAGCACACCGATAATGGCCGACTTCGAACAAGGATGCTGCATGGCACTCGACATCGTGATCATGGCCGCGGGCAAGGGCACCCGCATGAAATCCAGCCTGCCCAAGGTGTTGCACAAGCTTGCTGGACGCAGTCTATTGCAACATGTCCTGAACACGGCTGCCACGCTGGGAGCGGATCGGATCGTCACCATCACCGGCCACGGCGCCGAACTGGTGGAAGGGGCCGTGCAGGCCCCACATCTGCAGTTCGTGCGCCAGGTGCCGCAACTCGGCACCGGCCATGCCGTGCAGCAAGCCGCACCCGTGCTGCATGCTGAAGGCACCACCCTGATTCTCAACGGCGACGTGCCGCTGATTCGCGCAGAGACGGCCCGCGCGCTGGTGGAGGCCTGCGGCGGTACCCGCCTGGCCCTGCTCACCATCGACCTGGCAGACGCCACCGGCTATGGCCGCATCGTTCGCGAAGGCGACGAGGTGCGCGCCATCGTCGAACACAAGGATGCGACGCCGGCCCAACGCGACATCCGCGAGGTCTACACCGGCATGATGGCCGTGCCCACGGTGCTGCTCAGGCGCTGGCTGTCGCAGCTCAAGAACGACAACGCCCAAGGTGAGTACTACCTGACCGACATCGTCGCGCTGGCCGTCGCGGACCGGGTGCCTGTGGTAGCAGCACAGCCTGCGGACGAAGTCGAAGTGCTGGGGGTCAATAGCCCCGTGCAGCTCGCCGAACTCGAGCGCCTGCACCAGCGCGCACAGGCCGTGCAACTGATGGACGCGGGCGTGCGCATGGCCGACCCGTCCCGCTTCGACCTGCGCGGCACGCTGACCTGCGGCAGCGATGTCGAAATCGACGTCAACTGTGTGTTCGAGGGCGATGTCAGCCTCGGTGACGGCGTGCGCATCGGTGCCAACTGCGTGCTCCGAAATGCACGCATCGCTGCAAACGCCGTGATCCACCCCTTCACCCACATCGACGGCGAAGCGCTCGGCGTCAAGGTGGGCGCCGGCTCGCTGATCGGGCCGTTCGCCCGCCTTCGCCCCGGCGCCAACCTGGGCGACGAGGTGCACATCGGCAACTTCGTCGAAGTGAAGAACAGCACGCTCGCGCACGGCGCCAAGGCCAACCACCTCGCCTACCTGGGTGACGCCACCGTGGGAGAACGCGTCAACTACGGCGCAGGCAGCATCACCGCCAACTACGATGGCGCCAACAAGCACCGCACGGTGATCGAAGCCGACGTCCACGTCGGGAGCAATTCCGTGCTCGTGGCCCCTGTGACGCTTGGCGCAGGTGCCACCATCGGCGGTGGCTCAACCATCACCAAAGACGTTCCGGCCGGTTCCTTGGCAGTGGCACGTGGCAAGCAGTTTGTGCTCGAAGGGTGGTCTCGCCCAAAGAAATAGGGCCCCCCAGTCGGCTAACGCCTCCTGCCCCCGAGGGGCGCCACGGGTCGCCCGGCGAAGCCGGGCTCGCGTGTGGCTTGATCTGCGGCTTCGCTTGATCTGCGGCTTCGCTTGCCTGCCTGTCGCTCGCGCTTCGGGGCGTTGCTCGCTTTGCTCGCT